>NZ_JAGDWX010000017.1 GCF_023256195.1 Acidithiobacillus sp. | reverse complement strand
TATGCTCCGGCAACTCCACAAAGATGAGGCTCTTGCCATAGCTGGGCCAGGGCTCAGAGCCGACCGGGCGAAGGCGAAGACTCTCCGCATCACAGCCCAACAGTCGGAAGCGGTGGCCATCGTCGTCCGGATCCGTGGCGAAGACAAGCGCCTGCACGTCTCTTGCCGTACACAAATCGCTCGGCAGCACATCCACCCGCTGTCGCTCAAAATCCCCCAATAACAGCTGATGATAGTCGGCTATACTTAACCCCGTTCGCGGTAGCAAAAGCCGCTGTAGGTTGGGGCCATGGGATGGGGATTGCGAAAGGCGGTTGCCGGTATTCATCGGTACCATCCTTTATCCGTTCCCGATAGCTGGGGATTGGTTTGGCTTGGGGCACCTATGGTTTCAGTATAGTAGGTCCAATAGCGCTCGCGCGTCTCTTTATGCGCCTTACCATGGTACAGGGCCTGATCGGCAAAACGCAGTAGTTCACCAGCATCCCGTGCACCGTGCTCGGGATAGAGACACACCCCCATGGTCAGGCGTACCCCGATCTGCTGGTAATTACGCAAGGTGATGGCTTCGTTGACGTTGCACTCCAGCTTGATGAAAATCTGCTCCAGCTCTGCCGGGTGGCTGACTCTTTCCAGCAACAGGACGAATTCATCGCCACCCAAGCGAGCCACATAGTCGTAGCGCCGCACGCTGTTCCGTAATCGGCGCGCAATTACCTGTAACACCTGATCACCGGCGTCGTGACCGTAGCAGTCGTTGATGGGCTTGAACCCGTCCAGATCGATCATGCAGGCCGCGAGGCGCGTACCATAACGGTCCGCTCGCGCCATGGCCATCTCCAGCTCATCGTCGAGAGCACGACGATTGGCCAACCCCGTCAGACGGTCGTGGCGGGATTCGTACTCCAATTGGCTCACCAGCTTCTTCTCGGCACTGACATCCCGCTGAATGCCCAGATAATGGCGGATATCTCCGTTCGGATCCCGCACCGGCACGATGCTGAGCTGGTTCCAGTAGGGTTCGCCATCGCGGCGATAGTTCAGGAGCGTACCGCTATAGGGAAGGCCGGCGCGCAAGGTCTGGTCGATGACGGCGAGCTCGTGGATATCCGTATCGGGCCCCTGCAGCACCCGCAAGCTGCCATCATTCAGGTCTTCCAGCCTGTAACCGGTCATGCGCTCAAAACTCGGATTGACATAGAGTACCCGCCGCTGCGCGTCCGTCAGTACCACGCTTTCGTTGGCGACCGCAAGGCCGCGACCGAGCAGATTCTGAAACGACTCCTGGTCTCGGTATTCCAGCGTCTGACACAACCAACGCACGATGCTCTCCAGCAGCATCTGGCTGTCGCTGGACCAGTAGATCTCGTCGTGGTGGAGCAGAACCAGGAGTGCCCAGGGCTGCCCACGGCGCGTAAGGGGCAGGACTGCCGTGGAGTGCAGACCGTGACCTGCCATGCGCTGCCGCCAGGGCCGCAGGGCGGCGCTGGGGAAAAGTGGATCGGAATAAAATGGCCGCTGCTCGCGCCAGACGAGGGCCAGGGGTGCACCGCCTCCGTCCCCGTCGGGGTCGAAGGACCAGGACAGTCCCGCCAGGACAGCGTGAGAGCCCGCCAGAGCCAACACGTCCAAGCGATCCTCGAGCTCGGGCCGAACAACCGCGACCCATTGTGCCAGCCCATGGGTGCGCATCAGTTGACAGAACCGTTGCAACACCTCCGACTCCGACAAGGGCGGCGCCATGAACCCTTCCATGGCATCGCGCAGCGCACGCAGACGACTCTGGCGATCCAGGGCCTCCTCCCCAGACCGTGGGGCAAGGCCCAGAAAGCGCCGCAGCGAACTGCCCCGTCGGCGGCTGTTGGAATCGGACGTACGCATCGCAAGCAAAGCTCCGCCGCCGCCTCGTGTACCTTACGCGGCTGGGCCGGGCCTCAGGCTCAGTTGGTCTGCGCGAGAGGAATGGCGGCATGGCTGGCCCGTTGACTGGCATAGAGGGCCAAGAGTTCGCTGCGCACCACGGTGAGTTCCAGATCCAGGGCGGCGATGGGCGCGCCGCGGCACTCCCGCCGGGCCAGGAGGTGACGGCGGCGTTGTTGCAGGTTGTGGATGCGGTCTTGCGTATTCATGACGTGGACTCCTTTGGTGAAGCTAGTTCTGAACCCTACCGTTTTGCTGGACAACCACGCCGGTGCTGGCGGCGTGCGGAAACTGGGCGGCGGAAAAGGCCGCGGAGATACTATGGCCAAGGCTGCCACTGCAGCCGGAGGTGCCCACCGTCAGGGTGACGCTGGCGGGGCCTGCGGCACTGATGACGGAGCTGGTGATGGCCACCTGCCCGCAGACGGGCGCCCCACCCGTCACCAGAAAGGCCGGCGTGCCCCGACCATACACCGGGTCGGCGATATCCTTGGCACTTTGACCATTCAGGGTGGTGTAGACATTGCTGACCACTCCGTTGTTGGTGGCAGCGTAAGCATTGGTCACCGCATCCACCGCCATCTTGAAGTTGGCCGTCACCGCCTGGGCCTTGGCCGTCTGGATATACTGAAAATACTGAGGCAGTGCGATGGCCGCCAGGATCCCGATGATGGCAACGACGATCATCACTTCGATGAGGGTGAATCCTTCGGCGTTCGATCCCATGTCGGCCCCTGCGCACATCCTTGCGAACCCGTGCGGTCTATCCTGCCTACCCTTTCCGAGAGAGCTCTGCTTGAGCAAAGCCCTGTCCGAAAGGGGCACCCCGAGGGGTGCCGATAGTCTCCTGAGGAAGACCTTACTGGTAGGACACTCCGCCATTATTATCGATGGTGGCTGTGCAACCGCCGTTGTCATTTTGAGCACAGGTTATGGTGCTGGTGTTGCCGCTCGTTCCCTGCATATTCATAGCAGAGAGTGCAGAGGCAACCTGACTATTAATGCCGGTCCCGGCTGTCAGAACAACCGATATCGTTTGAGTTGTTGGGGTAATACTAGTACCGGTATCTGGGGTAACCGTCAGCTGGAAACCATTGGGTAGATTCGGATACGTGGGAACAGAGGTGGTCTGACCAGCCTGCGCTGCAGCTATGGCCGCCGTCGCCTGCGTCACAGCCTGATGGAAATCCTGGGTGATGGTGGTCGCCTTGGAGGTGGCGATGTACTGCTCGTACTGCGGAATGGCGATGGCCGCCAGGATGCCGATGATGGCGATGACGATCATCAGTTCGATAAGGGTGAAACCCGCTTCGGCGCTGGCCTGCGCCTTCTTGACCAACATGCTCATGAGATGTCTCCTTCGGTGTTGCGAAAGCTAGCCCCAGGCACCATGCCGGGGTCGCTAAGCTCAAAGCACAGTTCGTGCCAACCGCGAGGACAACCCACCAGAATCGGCGGCGCATATTCATTACCAATTGATTTACAATAGTTTTATTTGGAACGTCCGGGCGGGAAAAGGCGCAGACGGCCCCCTATCCGCCATCGCCAAAAACCCCCACCACCTATGGATGACGCCTTTCAAGGGCGACAAGACGAGGGGTTGTCGCCCATTTTGAGCGTCATCGTGGCCAAACGTCCCCTTTTACTGCGTTTTTTCAGGCACCGTTTGTCGCGCTTGCAGGGCGACATGCTATAGTGATGACGTCGATGGCGTGGAATCGCAGGATGCCGAGCAAAGCGGGCCCAGAGCAGTACCTCATCAGCACCCAGACCGCCGCCCTGCTCACGGGCAAGAGCGTGCGCACCCTGCAGCGCTGGGCCGACGAAGGGCACATCCGCGGTGTGGAAAAGGACGGCGAGCGGCGCGGCGCCGGCGGCGTCAAGCTGCTCATCGAACTGCCGAGCCTCATCCCCCACCTGAGCCTGGCCCTGGATGCCGAACGCATGGCCATCATCGTCGCCGCCGATACCGGCGCCGCCGACGCCCTGCGCGAAGTGGGGCTCTATTTTCTGGCCGAAGATCAGGCCGCCACCGCCCTGCTCTGGCTGGAAGCCGCCGCCGCCAAGGGCGACAGCGATGCCATGGACTGGCTCTCCCGCTGCTACTTCCAGGGCGTCGGCGTAGAGAGCAATGTCGCGCTGGGCCTGAGGTGGCTGGGCGAGGCGGCGGCGCGAGGCCACACCCTGGCGCTGCAGAAGATCCAGGCTCTCTGAAATCGGCAAGAATCTCCGCCGAAAAGCCATGGAAAGGGACAGTCCGCCTCAGGGCTTAGGGTCGCGATGCGTTTTCCTGCTGCGTTTGGGCGGCGTTTGGGCACCGGGCACCGCTGTCAAGGCTTCGTCAAACAGCATCCAGTAGCGCGGGCGCGTGGTTTTCCGCGCCTTGCTGGCGTACAGGGCCTGATCGGCAAAACGCAGGAGGTCGGCCATATCCTGGACCTTGGGGTGTGGGTAGATGCACACCCCCATGCTGAGGCGCACACCCACCACCGTATCGGCACGGATCTGTATGGGCTCGTTCACTACCGCCTCGACCTTGGCCAGGATCAGGCCCAGTTCTTCCATGTTGTGGTAGCCCTCGATGAGCAGCACAAACTCGTCGCCCCCCAGACGCGCCACGTAGTCGGTACGGCGCAGGGCGTCGCGCAGCCGCCGACCGATCACCTTCAGGACCACGTCCCCGGCCTCGTGGCCGTAGAGGTCGTTGACGGGCTTGAAGCGATCCAGGTCGATCATGCACAGGGCCAGCTGCGACGAGTTGCGTCCGGCCCGAGCCATGGCGACCTCCAGTTCGTCGTCCAGGGCGCGACGGTTGGCCAGGCCCGTGAGGCGGTCGTGGCGCGATTCGTACTCCAGCTGCTCCATGAGCTGGATCTCGCGGCTGATGTCGCGTTGGATACCGACGAAGTGGGTCAGCTCGCCGGCCCGGTTACGGATGGGGACGATGCTGAGGTGATTCCAGAAGGTCTCGCCGTCGCGCCGGTAATTGATGAGCCGACCGTCGTAGAAATTGCCCTCGGCCAGGGCGCGATCGATGCGCGCCAGTTCCTGCACGTCCGTCTTGGGACCCTGGAGCACGGACATGCCATGGCGCTGCAGCTCGTCCTGATGGTAGCCCGTCATCAGAAAGGAGCTCTGATTGACGTAGAGCACCCGGCGCTGCGCATCGCAGAGCACCACGCCTTCCAGCGCCGATTTCAGGGCGGCCCCCAGGATCATCTGGCGTTGCTGGGTGTCCCAGTCTTCCAGCAGGTCGCACAGGTTGCGCACGATGCCCTCCAGGAGCATCTGACTGTCGCCGGTCCAGGCTTCGGGGTCCCGGTGCAGCAGAAGCAGCAGCGCCCAATCCTGCTGCCCGCGCGGCACGGGCAAGACCGCCGCCGACTGCAGCTTGACCTGGCGCAGCTGCAGGTACCAGTCCGCAAAGGCCCCGGTGGGGGGGAGGGCCGGAGAGTAGTAGGGCTTCTGGTCGTGCCAGACCAGGGCCAGGGGCGAGCGGTCCCGGGATTGATCGGCATCGAGGGAGCCACACAGCGTTGCCAGGATGCTGCGGGAACCGGCCAGGGCGAGGGTGTGGAAGTTTCCTTCCGCATCGGGGCGGCCGATCCAGGCGTGCTGTGCGACTCTGTGGTGCAGCACCAGCTCACAGAACTGGTGGAGGATATCCAGGTCGCGCAGGGGCGCTGCCCTCTGCAGCGCGAGCGCCAGTGCCCCGCGCAGATTCATGAGCTGCTGTTGCCGCTGGATCGCGGCGTTGGCCTGCCCTTCCCGCCAAGAAAAGAGGCTGCGTCGCGGGCGTTGCCCGTCGGGCGGGTGATCTGGAGGAGGAACGGTCATGGGTGGCGTTGCGCTCTCTGCGATGGGGCGAGATGGCTCTGCCCACATTGGTCTACATCGGGTGGAGTATAGCACCACCCTTTGTCATGACGATGGCCCTGCTCCCGCCGCGCTGCCGATGGCGGCCGCCGTCCGGCCCCAGCTAGGCGATGATCGCGCGGGAGTGTTAAACTTCGCTCATGAACAGCCTGCCGCCACCAGCCGTTACCGCAGCGGCTCTTTCTGCGCCTGCCGCTGTGAGCAAGCCCTTGCTGACGGCCCAAAAGACGCGCCATCTGCTGATCCGCCTGGGCTACCTTCCCCTCACGGCAGAAAATTATCTGGGACCGCACGGTGGGGTGCACCGCCAATACACCTGGAATTTCGTACCGCCGCGGGCGCTGCTTGCCCTCAGCCGCCGCGATTCCTGGCAGGATCCGTGGAATCCCCTGGTCCTGGGCGCGCTCTATCAGTTTGAGCGTGTGCACGGCTTGCCCGTAGAGCCGGGCAAGGTCGGTATCCGCGACCTGCCGGCCGCGGTGGAACTGGCCCTGCTGGCGGCCCACAAGCCCGATCCCCTGCCCTGGACCTGGGTGCTCGTGACCAAGTTTCCGCGGCCCGAGCGCATCCACGTCTTCGTCGCCGGCAAGGGCTGGGTGCTGCAGAGCGATTGCAACACCGGCGTACTGCACGGCACGCCCGACGGCACCTGGCCCGTCTACGCGCGCGATCGCCATACCAGCATGGTGGGCAGTTTTCCCATACCGGTGCCGGCGCGGCAGGTACGTCTCTACGATGCCGCCAAGGCGGCGGGTTTTCACGTGGCGGATATCGACTTTGGCCGCTATCACCACCACTGGGTGCGCTATCAGCCCTACGACGACCCAGACATCCGCTGGGTGAACTACTTCGACCGTGGCCGCGCCGTCCATTTCTATCCCCGCGCGGCCTATGGCTTTCCCCAGAGCGCAGGCTGCGTGGAGCTGCCGCTCAAGGCGGCACAGCAGGCCTTCGGCATCCTCCACTACGGCACGCCCGTCACCGTGGTACACAGCGCCCCAGGGCCCTGGAACGCCCCCGCTTCAGCCGGTGGCGCGCCAAAACCGCAAGCGCAGAAGTCGGTCTCGGCGCTGCCCAGCCTGCATTGGACCTATCGGGTGGTGCCGCAACAATCCAGCCCGCGCAGTGTCCACTTGGCTCTCACGCCGGTGGCTCTGCCGGCCCACGCTGTTGCTCTTCCAGACGGTACACCCAGGCCAGGACCTCGGCCACGGCCCGATAGAGTTGCGGCGGGATCTGCTGGTCCAGATCCAGCTGCACGAGCAGGCTGATCCGGCTCCATAGGGTTAATAGCGGTCGCGCGCACTGGACGCGCCTCGACCTCGTGCTTGGGGCCGAGAGCGCTGCCCTACTCGAAACGTTTGAGCACGTCGTCATGGATGCGGATGCGTGCTTTCTGCCGCAGCGCCTGCAGGTAACCCGTCGTCAGCAGCCGGGCTCGCTGCTCCTCCAGCGAGCGCTGGATTTCTTGGGTGACCGAGGGATTGAGCAGCGCTCGGTTGGGCAGGATGACCCGGGTCAGGGCGTAAAGCGCATAGCCGTCCTTCTGATCCACCATGCCGAAGGAGGGAGCACCCTGCCCTTCGGGGGCCGGTGCCAAAAAAATGGCATTCATGAGGGCAGGGTCCAGACCAACGGAGGAATGGCGCGCCAGATCGCTGTAGCGCTTTTCGGGGTAGCTGCCGTTGGGATCCAGATCCTTGGGATCCTTGCTCTTTTGGGCAGCGGCCAGAAGTTCACGGGCCCGTTCCTTGGCCAGCTGACGCGCCTTCTGCTCTGCCAAGCTGGTAGCGATATCCTGGCGCACCGCCTGCAGATCCTGAGTCCGGGGCGGCGTGTAGTGGACCAGATGCACCGCCAGCAGATCGCCGTTGGATAAACTCAGGGCGCTGCTGTTCTTGCCCGCCAGTACCGCCTTGCTGAAGGCGAGGTCGAGGGCCTTTGGGTCCGCAAAGACGCCACTGGACGCCACCTTGCCGGCGACGAGCGGGCCGCTGTCATGGATCTTCAGACCGTAGGCCTTGGCCACGCCGGCGAGGCTGCCGGAGTCGCTGAACAGCTTGTCCTTGAAGTTCTCGATCTGGCTCTCGAAGGCGAGCTGGGGCGAGCCGTGGTCGGTTGCGACGGATGAGGTGCTCGCCGCCGTGGCCGTGGCCGATCCGCCTTGCTGACCGAAGTCACTGGGCCCCAGGGTCACGTACTGAACCTCTACCTCGGCGGGGAGCTGGTAGCTCGACTTGTGGCTTTCGTAGTAGGCCCGAATCTCGGCGTCGGTAGGCTCTGCGGCCTTCAGGAAGTTGCTGACGGGGATCTGTACGACGCGCGCATCGCGATATTCCTGCGACCAGGACCAGGCGGATTCGGCATCCTTGGTGCTTGCCTCGGCCAGGATCTGCGGCACGGCCTGCAGTTGTTCCAGAAGCATGCTGTCGCGCAACATGGCCTCGAACTTCACCGGCGTCAGACCATTGGCGCGCAACACTTCTTGATACTTGGCGCGGGAGAACTTGCCCTTGTCGGCGAAGGCCGATATGCCCTCGATCTTCTGCGCCAGGGCGGAATCCGGCACCTGCAGGCCAAGCTTGCGCGCCTCGTGGGCGAGGAGCAGGTTGTCGATGAGTCCGTTCAAGACATCGCGAGCAAAGCCCGGATCCTTGGCCATCTCGGCGGCCGCCTGGGGCCCAAAGACCTGGGCGTAATGCTCCTTGGCATCGTGCAGGCGCTGCTGAAAGAGCGCCGCACTGATCTTCTCGCCGTCCACCTTGGCCACCACCTGTTCCCCGGAATCGTTGGAAAACAGGTAACCGCTCACCCCCCAGAGTACGAAGGACAGCGCGATGACAGCGAGCACGACCTTCGCTGCCCAGGATTGACTCAGCTTTCGAAAGGCATCCAGCATCATTGATCTCCACGCCGACCGCAGACCCACAGCCCTGCGGTCCCGGCCATGGTAGCGCCAAGCACGACAAGAAAAAAGGCGCCCCTCACGAGGGTCGCCTTAGGGATATGGCGGGGTGGACGGGGCTCGAACCCGCGACCTCCGGCGTGACAGGCCGGCATTCTGACCGACTGAACTACCACCCCGCGATGTTTTTGGTGGGCGATGAGGGGCTCGAACCCCCGACATTCGGCGTGTAAAGCCGACGCTCTACCAACTGAGCTAACCGCCCCAACCAGACGCGCTAGTTTACGGCATCCCGCAGCGCTTTACCAGCCTTGAATTTGGGGGTGCGGCTTGCCGCGATCATGATCTCCTGACCCGTCGCCGGATTGCGTCCCTTGCGCGCTTCCCGCTCGGCTACCAGAAAGGAACCGAAACCGACCAGGGTAACCTGATCGCCTTCCTTGAGCGCTTCGGTGATGGCCTTCAGGGCGGCATCGAGGGCATGGCCGGCCGCCGCGCGACTCAGGTCGGCGTGTTCTGCGATTTTTTCGATCAATTCGGATTTGTTCATATTCCTTTCTCCTGTTATGGGCCACGGTACGCTTCGAGACGGGTTACTGCACAAGGTGCTTGACGTTATAGCAGGCAAAAAAAAGCCCTGTCAAGAAAGTCCGCGCAAAAAAAGGCGGACAGGAAACGCTTTTTATTCCACACGAATACTGGCAGCTTCACAAAAAAACTCCCTCCGATCCGACGATCGGAGAGAGTCTGCCCCGCGCATCGAATCAGTGGGCGGTAGTCGCTGAACCCTCGCCTTTTTTATCGCCTACGGGGTTGACCGTACCTACCAGAGCTCCCGGCTCGTTACCCTCCGGCAAAGGCGTGGGCATACGCTCCAGCGCGATGCTGAAAACCTCATCGATCCAACGCACGGGTTTGATGGTCAGCGCGTCGCGGACGTTTTTGGGTATATCCTGCAGATCTTTTTCATTGTCCGCAGGTATCACCACCGTCGCGATACCACCCCGGTGTGCTGCCAGGAGCTTTTCCTTGAGACCACCGATGGGCAATACCTCACCGCGCAGCGTGATCTCGCCGGTCATGGCCACACTGGCGTGCACCGGGATGCCCGTCAGGGCCGAGACCAAGGCCGTCGCCATGCCGATACCGGCGCTGGGACCGTCCTTGGGTGTGGCTCCCTCGGGGACGTGGATGTGCACATCCCGACTCTGGTAGAAGTCGGCCGCGATACCCAGCACGGACGAGCGGGCACGCACCACGCTCATGGCCGCCTGGATGGACTCCTGCATGACATCGCCGAGCTTGCCGGTAATGAGCAGCTTGCCCCGCCCTGGCACCACCACCGCTTCGATACTGAGGAGCTCGCCGCCCACCTCGGTCCAGGCCAGGCCGGTGACTTCGCCGACCCGGTTTTCCTTCTCGGCCTTGCCGAAATCGAAGCGCCGCACGCCCAAGTACTTGTCGAGATTGCGCTCGCTGACCTGCACCTTCTTGCGCTTCTTGTCCAGTAGCAGCTCCTTGACCACCTTGCGGCAGATCCGGGCCAGCTCCCGCTCCAGATTGCGCACCCCCGCTTCCCGTGTGTAATAGCGGATGATGTCGCGGATCACCGTCTGCGAGATGGAGATTTCCTCCGGCTTCAGACCGGTCTTTTCCATCTGCTTGGGCAGCAGGTACTGCATGGCGATGTGGGTCTTCTCATCCTCGGTGTAGCCCGAGATGCGGATCACTTCCATACGGTCCAGCAACGGTGCCGGGATGTTGAGGGTGTTGGCCGTGGTCACGAACATCGTATCGGAGAGGTTGAAATCCACCTCCAGATAGTGGTCGTTGAAGGTGGCGTTCTGCTCCGGATCCAGCACCTCCAGCAGGGCCGAGGCGGGGTCGCCACGGAAGTCCATGGCCATCTTGTCCACCTCGTCCAGGAGCATGAGGGGGTTGCGGGTCTGCACCTTGGCCAGGCTCTGGATGATCTTGCCCGGCAACGCGCCGATGTAGGTGCGCCGGTGTCCACGGATCTCGGCCTCATCGCGCACGCCGCCCAAGGACATGCGCACGAACTTGCGGCCAGTGGCCTGGGCGATGGAGCGTCCAAGACTGGTCTTGCCGACGCCGGGCGGGCCCACCAGGCAGAGGATGGGGCCGCGGCTGTTGCCGACCCGCTCCTGCACCGCCAGATACTCGAGGATCCGCTCCTTGACGTCCTCGAGACCGTAGTGGTCGGCATCGAGAATGGCCTTGGCTCGGGCCAGGTCCTTGGTGATACGGCTGCGCCGCTTCCAGGGCACGGCCACCAGCCAGTCGATGTAGTTGCGCACCACCGTGGCTTCGGCGGACATGGGGCTCATCATCCGCAACTTCTTGAGCTCCGCCTCGGCTTTGGCACGCACTTCCTTGGGCATGCCGGCCTTTTGAATCTTGCGCGCCAGCTCATCGGCCTCGCCAGCACCCTCCTCGCCGAGGTCGCCCAGTTCCTTCTGGATGGCTTTCATCTGCTCGTTGAGGTAGTACTCCCGCTGGCTCTTTTCCATCTGCCGCTTGACCCGGCCACGGATGCGCTTTTCCACCTGCAGGAGGTCGATTTCCGACTCCATCATGCCGAGCAGGTGCTCCAGACGACTGCGGGTGTCGGCCTTTTCCAGGATCTCCTGCTTTTCCTCGAGCTTGAGCCCCAGGTGAGCGGCGACGGTGTCGGCCAGACGATTGGGGTCGTCGATACTGGCCAGGGTCGCCAGGATCTCCGGCGGGATCTTCTTGTTCAGCTTGACGTAGGACTCGAACTGGGCGCTGACGGAACGCATCAGGGCCTCCAGCTCGCGATCGCTGCTGGTGCCGCTGCGGATGATCTGTACCTGCGCGCGCAGGAAGTCATCGACGGGGATGAAAGACTGAATCTTGGCCCGCTCCGTACCCTCCACCAGGACCTTGACGGTGCCGTCCGGCAGCTTCAGCAGCTGCAGGATGGTCGCCAGGGTGCCGATGCGATAGATCTTGTCGGGCTGTGGATCGTCGTCCGCGGCATTCTTCTGCGCCACCAGAAGTACCTGCTTCTCGCCCGCCATGGCATCTTCCAGGGCGCGAATGGACTTGGGCCTGCCGACGAACAGGGGAATCACCATGAAGGGAAACACCACCACGTCCCGCAGAGGCAGGACCGGTACCAACAGGGAATCTCCTTCCGTAAGGCCTTCGAGGCCGCGATTTTCTATATCCGCCATGGCTCACTCCATTCATTGGGTGGGGACAGGACATCCCCAGACTCGTTATAGATGTGGCCGACACCTGAACTTTTCAATGTCGGCCACAGTCTGGTCAGGCCGGGTGAGACATATCTTTCTTGCTGGCGTCGTCGTAGACCAGCAGAGGCTTGCCCCCACTCTCCACGACCGCGGCGTCCACCACCACTTTTTTGACGCCCACCAGGGAGGGTAGCTCGTACATGCTATCCAGCAGAATCTGCTCCAAGATGGAACGCAGACCGCGGGCGCCGGTCTTGCGCGTCAGGGCCTTCTTGGCAATGGCGCGCAGCGCCTCGGGGCGGAACTCCAGGGTCACACCTTCCAGAGCGAAGAGCTTCTGGTACTGCTTGACCAGGGAGTTGCGCGGCTCCGTCAGGATGGAGACCAAGGCGTCCTCGTCCAGTTCCTCCAGCAGGGCAATGACGGGGAGACGACCGACGAACTCGGGGATCAGACCATAACGGACGAGATCCTCCGGCTCCAGATTCTCCATCATGAGGTTGGTGCTGCTCTGCTTGTCCGTACGCTTGATCTCGGCGTTGAAGCCCATGCCGCCCTTCTCCACCCGGCTGGCAACGGCCTTCTCCAGTCCGGCAAAGGCGCCGCCGCAGATGAACAGGATGTGGCGGGTGTCCACCTGCAGGAACTCCTGCTGCGGATGCTTGCGGCCACCCTGGGGGGGCACCGAGGCCACGGTCCCCTCGATGAGCTTCAGCAGCGCCTGCTGCACGCCCTCACCGGAGACATCGCGGGTGATGGAGGGGTTTTCGGACTTGCGCGATATCTTGTCGATCTCGTCGATGTACACGATGCCCGTCTGCGCCTTTTCGACGTCGTAGTCGCACTTTTGCAGGAGCTTCTGGATGATGTTCTCGACATCCTCACCCACATAGCCTGCTTCCGTCAGGGTCGTGGCGTCGGCCATGGCAAAGGGAACATTGAGCAGCCGCGCCAGGGTCTGGGCCAGCAGGGTCTTGCCGGAACCCGTGGGCCCGATGAGCAGGATGTTGCTCTTGTCCAGCTCCACATCGTTGTCACGCCCACCCTTGCCGCCGTGTTCCAGACGCTTGTAGTGGTTGTAGACGGCCACGGACAGTACCTTCTTGGCCGCCTCCTGACCGATGACGTACTCGTCCAGGGTCTTGCGGATTTCCATGGGCTTGGGGAGCTTGTTGCCGCCCGTTTCGTCCTGGGCATCCAGGACTTCGTCCTTGACGATGTCGTTGCAGAGTTCGATGCATTCGTCACAGATGAAGACCGAGGGACCGGCAATGAGCTTGCGTACTTCGTGCTGACTCTTGCCGCAAAATGAACAGTAGAGGGTCTTCTCGCCGCTGCCTTCGTTTTTACCTGCCATCGTTATACTCCTGCCTGTCTTCAGGCGCCTTCGTTGTCGCCCCGGTGCGTGATCACGGAGTCCACCAAGTGATAGTCCTTGGCCTCCTGGGCGGACATGAAAAAATCTCGATCCAGATCCTGCTCGATGCGCTGCTGCGACTGCCCGGTGTGTTCCACCAGGATCTCGTTGAGGCGCTGCCGGATGCGCAGGATCTCCTTGGCGTGAATCTCGATATCGTGCGCCACGCCCTGGTACCCACCCGAGGGCTGGTGCAGCATGATGCGAGCATTGGGCAGGGCATAACGCTTGCCGGCCGCACCCGCTGCCAGCAGCACCGCACCCATGCTCGCTGCCTGTCCTATACATACGGTACTTACCGCAGGACGGATGAACTGCATGGTGTCATAGATGGCCAGCCCTGCCGTCACCGAACCGCCCGGGCTATTGATATAGAGGGCGATATCCTTGTCCGGGTTCTCGGCTTCCAGGAAGAGGAGCTGCGCCACCACCAGGTTGGCCATCATGTCTTCCACCGGACCCACCAGAAAGATCACCCGTTCCTTGAGCAGGCGCGAGTAGATGTCGAAGGCACGTTCACCACGGCCGGTCTGCTCGATGACCATGGGCACGTAGCCGAGATTCTGGATCTCGGCGGCACGGAGTTCCTGCATGGACTGCTTCATGTGCTGCTCCTTCTCGCTGTTATGCTCGCCGCCCGTCACGCGTTGGCTTCGGCGGGCTCCGGCTCACGCCCGATCAGGCGATTGAAGCTGACGGGGACATCCGACACTTTAACACGCTCGAGCAACCATTCCACCACCCGATCTTCCAACACCATGGCCTCCAGCTCCGCGAGACGCTGCGAATCCTGCCGATACCAGCGGATGAACTGCTCGGGGTCTTCGTACTGTTCGGCCATCTCCCGCAGCATGCGGTCCATCTCGGCCGTACTGGCGCGCAGTTGCTGCTGCCGGGCGATCTCCGAAAGAACGAGCCCCAGGATCACACGCCGGCGGGCCAAGGCCTCGCCTTCGCTGTCCAGCTCCTCTACCTTCCGTTCCTGTTTCAGGCGCTCCTGTTCCTGGGCCAGCAGTTGCTTGGGCAGCTCTGGCTGGTTGGCCTCCACCAGCAGATCGAGTAACTGGGCCTTGACCTGCACCCGGCTGATGCGCTGTGCCTCCCGTTCGAGGTTCTCCCGCACTTCCTGGCGCAGGGTGGCGACATCGCCGTCCTCGATACCCAGGGCACGGGCAAACTCGGCATCCAGTTCCGGTAAGCGCGGCTCCGCCACTTCCTTGACCTTCAGCTGAAATTCCGCCTTCTGACCGGCCAGCTCGGCATTGGGGTAATCTGCCGGGAAGGTCACTTCTACCTGCTTCTCGTCCCCGGCCCGCATTCCCTCCAGCGCTGTCTCGATTTCCGGCAGCAGTCGGCCACTGCCGAGCACCACGGCGTAATCGCTGACATCGCCACCGGGGAGCACCTCGCCGTCCTGCCGACCGGTAAAATCCACCGTCACGCGATCGCCACTTTGCGCTGCCCGCTCCACCGCGACGAAGTCACGCCGCTGCTGTCGCATGATGTCCAGAGTCGCATCCACATCGCTGTCGAGGATCTCCGCGGTCTTGCGCGTCACCACCGCCTCGGGCACGGCCGGGGTGAAGTCGGGGTACACTTCGACGGTGGCGGTGAAGACCAGATCCTGGCCGCGCCCACCCTGGTCCACTTGCACCTCAGGGCGTGCCACCGGGCGCAGGGCATGTTGCTGCAGGGCCTCGACATAATACTGGTTGATCAGATGATCGAAGGCCTCCATGAGGGCCTCCGAGCCGAACTGCCGCTCGATGACGGCAGGCGGTACCTTGCCGGGGCGGAAGCCCGGCAGGCGAGCGTTGCGCGCCTTTTGTCGCAAACGCTGGGTGACCTCGGCATCGACTTCAGCGGCGGGGACGGTGATCTGGATCTGACGCTCCAGGGGGGCCCCTTCCGGGGTGCGCAGGGTCATATGCTCATCCTTTTTTTGCATTCGGTTCAAACCTTGATATGGATCTTAACAGAGGAAAGGATCGGTCCAGCTCAACGCAAGGCGCGGCTACCGGGCTTTACCGCCGGTGTACCGGCGACGCAGAGGGGGCAATCCTCCGGGCGCCAGGTCTGCACCGGCAGGCGCACCAAGGGAAAATAGGGTATACCGTCAAAGTCCGCAATCCCAGCAGGACTGCGGTCGATGATGGCCGATACCGCCAGCACCCGACCGCCGGCGGCGGTGACAGCGTCGATGCATTCGCGGGTGGAACCGCCGGTGGTGGTGATGTCCTCGACCACCAGGACCGGCTCACCGGGCTCGAGTGCAAAACCCCGACGCAGCCGCATCTGGCCGTTTTCGCGCTCCGTGAACAGACTGCGACGCCCAAGACTGCGGGCACACTCGTA
The DNA here is from genome assembly GCF_023256195.1 of Acidithiobacillus sp. GTDB lineage: Bacteria > Pseudomonadota > Gammaproteobacteria > Acidithiobacillales > Acidithiobacillaceae > Acidithiobacillus_A. The sequence goes on along the minus strand of NZ_JAGDWX010000017.1, from coordinate 20,230 downwards.
GGATACCAGCACCGCGCCCATGGCGGGACCCACGACGACCTGCAGTTGGCCGCGAATGGCATCGGGAATTCCCGCCACCATGGCGTCGGCCAGGCGCGCGCCGTGAGCAGGGTGCTGCAAAACCCGCGCCGATTGCAAGTAGGTGTCGCTGTGAAGGCCGGACGAGAGGAGGAAATGCCCGTGGAGCAGGGCACCGTCCTCCTCGTAGAGCGCCAGTACGGCATCGGCGGCCGGAACATCGTGGCTCATGAGGATTCCTCGCTGAAGTGGACTGTGGAAGAAGCGTCGCTGCTGGCTAGGGCACCATCGATTTCCGCGAGCACTGCCGCCAGGGCCTGCGCCGGATCGCTCGCCGCCGTGATGGGTCTGCCCACCACCAGGTAGTCAGCGCCGGCGGACAGGGCCTGTGCCGGTGTCATGATCCGCTTCTGATCGTCGCCCGCGGCCTGTGCCGGGCGTATCCCCGGCGTCACCCGCAGCAGCCCTGGCTGCAACCTTTTGAGCCGTGCCGCTTCGCGGGCGGAACAGACCACGCCATCCAGGCCTGCCTTGGCGGTCAGGGCGGCGAGTCGTTCCACCTGCGCCTCCACACCGTCCCGGCAGCCCAGCTCGGCCAGGGCTGCGTCGTCCAGACTGGTAAGGACGGTCACAGCGATGAGTCGGGGTCGCTGTGGACCCGCCGCCGCTTCCACGCCCTCGCGCGCGGCACACAGCATGGCGAGGCCGCCGCCGGCATGGACATTGAGCATCCATACCCCCAGACGGGTGGCGGCGGCGCAGGCCTTGCCGACGGTCTGCGGTATGTCGTGGAACTTGAGGTCCAGAAAGACCTGAAAGCCTCGGTCTTGAAGCGCCTCTACCAGAGCCGGTCCGGCACTGGTGAACAACTCCTTGCCGACTTTGACGCGACAACGCCGGGGGTCGAGCTGCGCCGCGAGATCCAGAGCCTCGCGGGCGCTGGCGCAATCCAGAGCAACGATGAGGGGTGTCATGTCCATAGGGCTCCGCCCGTAAAGGTGCCCCAGCTTCGGCAGCTGGGGCACCGCCAATGGTGTTCACTGGTACGATAACCACACTGTGCGCACTGGAACTGTGGATTGGGCATGGGCAGGGCGCCAATGACCTCGACCATCTGCGGCAGCAGGTCTGGCGCCGGTGTTTCCAGACGCAGCAACAACTGCAGAACCGGTAGCGCCTTGCGTTGACTCAGGGCGCGGTGCAGATAGGCACGCGCCGCGTCCACGCCCTCCACCTCCACCAGCGCCTGCGCGACGCGGAAGACGGTCAGGGTATCGTCACAGCGCTCCAGCAGATGCGCCCGCCAGACACGACAGGCGGGCTGGTCCTGACAGCGCTTCAGCGCCTCGAGAAAGGGCTGCACCACCAGCAGCAGCACCGGGTAGGCGCCGCTCTCCAACAGTGTCGCCCAGATCCCCGCTGCCCGCTCCCAGGCACCCTGTGCGAAAGCCAGGCGGCCCTCGATGAGGGCCGTGCGCGGACCGTCCGGATCTGCCTGTCGGGCCTCGGCCAGATACCGCTCCGCCGCCGTCACATCACCGCGAGCGATGGATGCCTCGGCCATCTCACCGTAGATCAGGGCGATGACCGCCTTTTGTCCTCCTTGTCCCAGCGTTTCGAGGCGTCGACGTACCGCCACCGCCTGAGGCCAATCAGCGCCCAGCTCATAAAGCTCGGCCAGCGCCAAGAGCCCGTCCACATAGCGGTCGTCGCGATGCAGCAACTCCTTCAGTATGCTCTCGGCGCGGTTGAGAATGCCGGACTTGAGATAGTCTCGGGCAATCTCCAGAAGCACCTCTTGCCGCAGCGAAAGACTGAGCCCAGGCTGCTCGAGTAAGTACTGGTGCACCCGCAGGGCCCGCTCCAGTTCTCCCCTGCGACGAAACAGGCGGCCGAGGGCCATGAGGATGTCCGAGCTCTCCGGGTGCTGGCGCAACGCCTCCAGAAAGGCCTCCACCGCCTCATCGCTACGATCGCTGAGGAGATGATTGAGGCCCTGGACGTAGACTTCGGGAACCAGCCGCCCGCGTCGCGGCGCTCTGAAATAGGCAAAAGCCAACCCGAGACCCACGCCCAGCACCCCGGCCGACAGGACGAGCCACCAGGACGCGGTCACGACAGCGTCGCTCAGAACCGGGACTCAGCCCTGCACATCAGCACGGGCATAGTCCACCTGCTCTCGCAATTCCTTGCCCGGCTTGAAATGGGGCACGCGCTTTTCCGGGACCCAGACCGGCTCTCCCGTCTTGGGATTGCGCCCCTGTTTTTCGGGACGGATGTGCAGGGAAAAGCTGCCGAAACCACGAATCTCGATGCGCTCATTCTCGCGCAGGGCATCGCTCAGGTAGTCGAGCATGTGGCGCGTCGCCAGTTCGATGTCACGGATACTGACGTGAGGATACTGGGCACTCATGAGCTTGATCAGTTCCGATTTTGTCATGATTATGAACTCTCTTCTGAACGGCAACCCCGCCCACGCGCCGACGTGCTGGCGGCGCGGGGCAGAGAGTGCGGCGTGGGATCAGCTTTCTTCTTCCTGCTTGCGCTTGAGCTGTTCCTTGATCAGATCTCCGAGGCTGGTCGTTCCGGTGGCCGCGCTGCGAGCGTACTGCTGATTCAGCGCCGAGTTGTCCTCATGGCCACCGCCGCCGTGGCCGCCGCTCTCGCGCACGGTCTGGGCCTTGGTGCTCAGGGTCAGGGTACGGTTCTTGCGGTCGATGCTGGCAATGGCCACATCGATGCGGTCTCCCACCTCAGGTGCATTGCCGCGCGCAAATTCCCGTGCCGGCAGGAAGCCTTCCACACCCTCCGCGACCTTGATGACCGCACCTTTACCGTCCACGGAGACGACCTCTCCCTCGGTCAGGCTGCCCTTGTCGTTGGCGACCACGAACTGGATGAAGGGATCGGTTTCCATCTGCTTGATGCCCAGGGAGATACGCTCGCGCTCGGGGTCGATGCTGAGCACCACGGCCTCCAGGTCGTCGCCCTTCTTGAAGTCCCGAACCGCCTCTTCGCCGGGGCGATCCCAGGACAGATCGGACAGGTGAATGAGACCATCGATGCCACCCTCGAGGCCGATGAACACGCCGAAGTCGGTGATGCTCTTGATCTGCCCGGATACCCGGTCGCCCTTCTGATAATTCTGGGCAAACTCTTCCCAGGGGTTCGGCAGACATTGCTTGATGCCCAAAGAGATGCGACGACGCTCTTCGTCGATGTCGAGAACCATGACCTCCACTTCCTGCCCCAGGTGCAAGGCCTTGGCCGGATTGAGATTCTTGTTGGTCCAGTCGATCTCGGAAACGTGCACGAGACCTTCGACTCCCTCTTCGATCTCGACGAAGGCACCGTAGTCCGTGATGTTGGTGACCTTACCGAAGATCCGCGTGCCCTCGGGGTAACGGCGGGAGATGTCCTGCCAGGGATCCTCGCCCAGCTGCTTCATGCCCAGGGAGATACGGCCGCGCTCGCGATCGAACTTGAGCACCATGACGCGCACCTCGTCGCCCGCACTGACGACTTCGCTGGGATGCTTGACACGGCGCCAGCCCATATCGGTGATGTGCAGCAGCCCGTCGATACCACCCAGGTCGATGAAGGCGCCGTAATCCGTGAGATTCTTAACCACACCCTCAAGGATGGCTCCTTCCTGAATGCTCTCCAGCAGCGCTCCACGCTCGGCGCTCTGCTCCTGCTCCACCACTGCGCGACGAGACACCACGACGTTGTTGCGCTTGCGATCGAGCTTGATGATCTTCATCTCGAGATCCTTGCCCTCGAGATAGGCCACATCGCGCACGGGGCGCACGTCCACCAGCGAACCCGGCAGGAAGGCGCGTACGCCATCGATGCTGACGGTGAACCCGCCCTTGACCTTGCCGGTGAGGAAACCGTGCACCACGGCGCCCTCTTCAAAGGCCTTCTCCAGTTCTTCCCAGGTCTTGGCGCGACGCGCCTTCTCCCGGGACAGCTTGGTCTCGCCCATGCCGTCTTCGACGGACTCCAGGCACACCTCCACCCGGTCGCCCACCTTCACCTCGAGTTCGCCTTCGCTGTTGCGGAACTGCTCCGCGGGCACCGGGCCTTCGGACTTGAGACCTACGTCGATGATGACGAAATCGTTGTCGACGCGGGTGACGACACCCGTGAGGAGATCTCCGGGCTTGATACCCTGGGTGCTCTGACTCTCTTCAAACAACTCGGCAAAACTGGGTTCGGACAGGACTTCTGCTTGTGGGGTGGTCATAAAATTCGATAGGCCTCATGTGCCGGGGCAGCTTCCGCTGCCCCACGGACTGCTCATATGCCAGCGGACTGGCGGACGAAAATCTCCCCGAAGGCGTCAACCACCCAACCTTCAAGGACCCGAAAACTTTCTGCAACACTCAGCTGGCTGGTGTCCAGGACCCGTGCATCCGTGGCCGCCACCAAAGGGGCGACACTGCGCTCACGATCCCGACGATCCCGCTCGGCGATCTCTGCTGCGATGGTCGCCAGATTAGCACTACTTCCCTGTTCCATCAACTGTTTTAGCCGCCTCGCGGCGCGTACCTCGACACTGGCGGTGAGAAAAACCTTGAGTCCCGCATCGGGGAACACCACCGTACCCATGTCGCGACCATCCGCCACCAGACCCGGGGGCTGGCGAAAATCCCGCTGCCGCTGCAACAGTGCAGCGCGCAGAGGTGCCAATGCCGCGATGCGCGAGGCCCACTGCCCCACGTCCGAGCTGCGGATGGCGATATCGATGCGTTCGTCGCCGAGCCAGATCTGGGTTTCATCGCCCGCCTCGACAAAGCGCAAGGGCAGATCCCGAGCGAGGGCCACCAAGCCCTGGACATCCTCCAGATCTACCTGCGCCCGTGCCGCGGCCAGAGCCGTCGCGCGGTAGATGGCGCCGCTGTCCAGGAGGTGCCAGCCCAGTCGGCGTGCCAGGTGGCGACCAAGGGTACCCTTGCCGACGCCTCCCGGCCCGTCCAGGGTAATGACCGGCACCGATGCCGTCACGAGGACTGTACCTCGAGATCGAGGCCGGCGGCGCGGGCCAGTTCCGGAAAATTCGGGAAAGACGTGGCGACGTTGGCGCAATCGCGGATGTGGATGGGTCCGCGGGCGATGAGCCCGGCCATGGCAAAGGCCATGGCGATGCGATGGTCACCGTGGCTGTCCACCTCGCCGGCGCCCAAGGCACCGCCGTGGATGATGGCGCCGTCGGCGAGTTCTTCCACCACGATTCCCAGGCTGCGCAGACCGGCGGCCATGACGGCGATGCGATCGCTCTCCTTGACCCGGAGTTCTTCGGCCCCGCGGATGCGGGTCACGCCATCGGCGGCAGCGGCGGCGATGAAAATGGCCGGAAACTCATCGATGGCCAGAGGTACCAGACGGGCGGGGATGTCGATTCCGCGCAAAGGTGCGTGACGCACGCGCAGGTCGGCAACCGGCTCCCCGCCCACCTCACGCAGACGCAGGAGATCGATACGCGCTCCCATCCGCGTGAGGATCTCGACGATGCCGGTGCGGGTGGGGTTGATACCTACCCCTTCCAGCAAGAGATCGGATTTCGCTGCGATACTGGCACCCAGCAGGAAGAAGGCCGCGGAGGAAATATCCCCGGGCACCCGCAGGCTCTGTCCCCGCAGATGCGCGCCCGGGCTCAGGCAGCGCTGCGCACCATCCACGCGCAGCGACTGGCCGAAGCCCTGGAGCATGCGTTCGCTATGGTCGCGGGTAGGCGCCGGTTCGCGCACGCAGGTGTCGCCGGTAGCGTAGAGACCCGCAAGCAGGACCGCCGACTTGACCTGGGCGCTGGCCACGGGCAGATCGTAGTGGATACCACGCAGGGGACGGCCGTGGATGTGAAGGGGCGCGCGCCCGTCCTGAGCGTGGATCTCGGCACCCATCTGCGCCAGCGGCGTAAGCACCCGCCCCATGGGTCGCCGCCGCAGGCTGTCATCGCCGGTCAGGGTCGAGTCGAAGCTCTGCCCCGCCAACAAACCCGTGAGTAGTCGCATGGCCGTACCGGAGTTGCCGCAGTCGATGGTGTCGGCGGGGGCCCGCAGGCCGTGCAGACCGACCCCCTCGATGCGCAGATGCCCCTGTCGGGGTCCATCGATGCGGACCCCCATGCTGCGGAACGCGGCGATGGTGGCCAGAACGTCCGCGCCCTCGAGCAATCCATCGGCTTCGGTCACACCCTCGGCTATGGCGCCCAGCATGACGACGCGGTGGGAAATCGATTTGTCGCCGGGGACGGTGATCTGGCCGCGCAGGCAGCCACCGGCATTGACCTTATAGTCCATAAATCTCACGTACGAGGTGGAAAATGAAATTGTTGCCGACGGCTTCGCGCTCTGGCAAGGACCTCTTCCAGGGCTGGCGCGCGCGCCTCGGCCAGTGCCGCGTCGAGATCATCCAGGGTGTGGCGCAAGGCCTGCAGGCGCCGCCGTACGGCTTCCCGGTTGTGCAGGAGGATGTCGGTCCAGAGCGCGGGGTCGCTCTCGGCGATTCGGCTGAAATCCCTCAGGCCACTGCCGCCCAGGTCACGCAGGGCGTCGCTGTCACCCAGGCTGGCCATGAAGGCATAAGCCAGCAGGTGCGGCAGGTGGCTAGTGGCCGCCAGAGCATCGTCGTGCTCCGCCGGCGACATCGTCCGCACTCGGCAACCAAGGCCTTCCCAGAACGGTACCAAGCCCAGCGCCCGCTCGTCGGCGCCCGCTGCACCCGGCGTGAGCAGGACCAGAGCTTCGGCATAAAGGTCTCCCGTGGCCGCCGCAAAACCGTGGCGTTCGCCGCCTACCAAGGGGTGCGCGCTGAGATAGCGCCTGCCCAGCAACGCGGCGCCGGTGGCGACGATTTCGCCCTTGACGCTGGCCAGATCCGTCACCACCGTCGTCGCCGGAATCCACTCCCGCAGGCGTCGGAACATCTCGGGGAGTGCCGCCGGCGGCGTCGCCAGTACCACGAGATCCACCGTGGCCCAGGGCAGCTGCGCCGGATCATCGCTGCAGCGATCGAATACCGGCGCCGTTCCATCCGCCGCCGGGTACCTTGCCGCAGCGGCAAGACCTAGATCCTCCGGACTGCCGCCGGCCCCCAGCAGCACACCGACATAGCCGCTCCGGCGCAAGGCCAAGGCCAGGCTTCCGCCCATGAGGCCAAGGCCGAGGACGGCGACGGTACGAAACGGCCACGAGGTGGAAATGGTGTGCTCCCGACCCTACAGCGTGCGCCCGATGGCCTCGGCTACCCGTCGCAGTTCCCCCATCAGCTGCGTCAACTGCTCGGGACTCAGTGCCTGATCGGCATCGCACCAAGCCTCCTCGGGACAGGGGTGGGACTCGATGAGCAGACCATCGGCACCGGCGGCAATGGCCGCCTTGGCCAGCGGTGCCACCAGCGCCGCCTTGCCGCCCGCGTGGCTGGGATCGACGATGACGGGCAGGTGGGTCTCCTTTTTGAGCACCGGGATGGCGGTGACATCCAGCACATTGCGGTACTGGGTCTCAAAGGTACGGATGCCGCGCTCGGCAAAGATGATCCGGTGGTTGCCGTGGGCGGCGATGTACTCCGCCGCCATCAGCCATTCCTTGATGGTGGCGCTCATGCCCCGCTTGAGGATGACGGGCACGTTCAGGCGTCCCACCTCTTTGAGCAGATCGAAGTTCTGCATGTTGCGGGTGCCGATCTGGATGACATCCACCTTCTTTTCCAAAAAGACGTCGATCTTGCGGACGTCCATGAGCTCGGTGACGATGGGCAGGTCGTAGGCATCGGCCGCCTCGCGGAAAAAGTCCAGACCTTCATCGCCGACGCCTTGGAAGGTATAGGGACTGGTGCGCGGCTTGAAGGCACCGCCGCGCATGAGGCGGCAGCCCGCCGCCCGCACCGCCTCCGCCGCCTTGCGCATCTGTTCGGCCGTCTCCACCGAGCAGGGACCGGCGATGACCTGGATCTCGGGCCCACCGAAGGGAATGCCTCGCACCTCGACGATACTGTCGGTCTTTTTGAATTCTCGGCTGACCAGTTTATAGGGTTTCAAGATGGGCATGACCTGTTCTACCGCGGGCAAGGACTCGAGGACGCCGTCGCTGACCAGGCGCTCGTCACCGATAAGGCCCACCACGGTGCGCTCGGCCCCCTGACTGACCATGGGGGTGAGACCCAGCTCACGGATCCGACCCAGCAGCTGCTCCAACTGCGCCGCCGTGGCATCGGGTTTGACAATGACGATCATGACGAAAGCACCTCGCCCAAGCTCTGCAAGAAGCGTTGATTTTCCTCTGGCGTGCCGACACTGACCCGAAGGTATTCGGACAGACCATAGGGCTCGAGGGGACGGACGATGACACCGCGCCGCAGCAGGGCTTCGTAGACCTGCCGCCCGCCCCCGGGCGCAAAAAAGGTGATAAAGTTGCCTGCCGCCGGCAGGGTTGTCAATCCCAGGGCGAGCAGCCCACGCTGCAGCTGCTGCAGACCGAGGCGGTTGTTGTCCCGAGTGGCCGCGAGGTGGGTCTGGTCGCCCAGGGCAGCCAGCGCAGCCACCTGCGCCAGGGTATTGACGTTGAAGGGCTGACGCATGCGTTCCAGAAGCGCGATGAGCCCCGCCCGCGCGACACCATAGCCGCAGCGCAGACCCGCCAGACCGTAGGCCTTGGAGAAGGTGCGCAGCACTACCACGTTCTCGAAGCGCGACAGAAAGGCCAGGGCATCGGGATATTGCGGATCTTCCATGAGTTCCGCGTAGGCCTCGTCGATGACCACCAGGGCGTGAGCCGGCACGCTGGCCAGGAACCGTTCCAGCTCCGCCGCTCGCCACCAGGTGCCCGTGGGATTGTTGGGGTTGGCGATGAAGATGAGACGGGTGTGGCCGTTGATGAGGCCGGCCATGGCGTCGAGATCGTGGGCAAAGGCCTGTGCCGGAGCCTCCCGCACCGTCGCTCCGACGGATCGCGCCGCAATACCGTAAGCGGCAAAGGCGTACTGGGACAGGATGACCTCACGCCCCGGACCGGCAAAGGCACGGCACAGGAGCTCGATGATCTGGTCCGACCCGTTGCCAAAGATCAGCTGCCGGGGATCCAGCTGGAGAGCTTCCGCCAAGGCCTGTCGTAGCTGCGGGACTGCGCCTTCGGGATAGAGGGCGAGTGTCGGCAGGGCCTCGCTGATAGCGGCCAGGGCCTTGGGGCTTGGCCCCAGGGGATTCTCGTTGGAAGCAAGCTTGATGGCCCCGCGAATACCCAGCTCGCGTTCCAGCTCGGCCAGGGGCTTGCCGGGTTGGTAGGGACGTAGCTGCGCCAGGGCCGGCACGGCCCATTCCAGATAAGGATTGTCCTGCATCAGAACACCGCCCGGGGATAGCTCCCCAAACACCGATAGAAAGACGCCTGGGCCTCGATACGCTGGAGGACTGCGGCCACCCGCGGTTCCAGACGATGGCCGAGGAAGTCGAGGTAGAAGACGTATTCCCAGATATTGGCGCGGGCCGGCCGCGATTCGATACGCGTCAGGTTGAGCTCGGCCTCGGCAAAGGGCGACAGCAGGTGGTGCAGACTGCCGGCCCGATGCGCACCCGCCACCACGAGACTGGTCTTGTCGGCGCCCGTCGGGCGGGTGCTGATGCCGCCGATGACCCAGAACCGGGTGGTGTTGTCCGGCTGATCCTCGATGCCGGGCACCAGGATGTCCACTCCCGCCAGTTCCGCTGCCCGCTGTGTGGAGATGGCCGCACTTTCCGGATCGACGGCGGCACGTCGGGCCGCCTCGGCATTGCTGGGGGCGTCGCAGAGCTCCACCTGCGGCAGGTGTTCCGCCAGCCACAGACGACACTGGGCCCGCGTCTGGTAGTGGACGTGGACTCGGCGGATGGCGCTGCGCGGACCGCGCCCGACCAGATTATGGACGATGCGTAGTTGCACCTCGCCACAGATCTGCAGCGGGTGATCGAGCATGAGATCGAGACTGAGGTTGACGGAGCCTTCGGTGCTGTTTTCCACCGGCACCACGCCAAAAGGTACCTGTCCACCATCCACCTCGCGAAAGATCTCGGCAATGCTGGTGACGGGATGAAATTGCGCGGAGCGACCGAAATGCTTTTCTGCCGCCATCTGCGAGAAGGTACCCTCGGGGCCGAGGTAGGCCACCCTCAGCGGCTCCTCCAGCGCCAGACCTGCCGAGATGATCTCCCGAAATATCCGGGCCACCTGCTGGTCGCTGAAAGGACCGGGGTTGTCCGCCATGACGCGGTGCAGGATCTCGGCCTCCCGATCCGGATGATAGTATTGGGTGGTCCCGGCGGCGTGCTTGCGCTTTCCGACTTCCGCCGTCAGCCGTCCGCGCTCTCCCAGAAGCTTCAGGATCTCCGAGTCGACCCGATCGATCTCGGCGCGTAGCGATGCAAGCTCTGCGGGGAGGCTGGGAAGGCCTTCAGCCATGGCGGGCAGCGAAATCGCGCAGGAAGGCCACCAGCGCCTCCACCCCCTCCAGGGGCATGGCGTTGTAGATGGAGGCGCGCATGCCCCCCAGCAGGCGATGGCCCTTGAGCTGCAGCAGCCCGGCAGCCTGGGACTCCTCCAGAAAGCGGGCATCCAGGGCACTGTCGTGCAGAAAGAAAGGCACATTCATGCGCGAGCGATTGCGCGGCGTCACGGTATTGCGGTAATAGCCGCCGGAGTCGTCGATGGCCCTGTAGAGGAGCTCTGCCTTGGTCCGGTTGATCTTTTCCATGGCCGACAGACCGCCCAGATCCTTGAGCCACTGGAATACCAGACCGGCAACGTAAATGGCGAAGGTAGCCGGAGTGTTATACATGGAGTGCTCGCGGGCGTGCACGGCATAATCCAGCATGGTGGGGGTGCGGGAGTCGGCCCGCCCCAGCAGATCCTCACGCACGATGACCAAGGTAAGGCCCGCCGGCCCGATGTTCTTCTGGGCGCCGGCGTAGATGAGACCGAAACGTTCCACCGGCAGCGGCCGCGACAGTAGGTGCGAGGAGGCATCGCTCACCAAGGGCACCTCCCCCAGCTCCGGGATAAAGTCGAACTCGATACCGTCGATGGTCTCGTTACCGGCTATGTGCAGATAGGCGCAGTCCTCGGGTAACTGCCACTCCTTCTGCGGCGGCACCTCGCGCGCGCCCTCGGCATTGCTGGCGGCAATGGCCACCTCGCCAAACCGCCGCGCCTCCTGACTGGCCTTGCGCGACCACACACCCGTCTCGACGTAGGCCGCTGTCCGGCCCGCCAGCAGATTGAGGGGGACCATGGCAAACTGGAGACTGGCTCCGCCCTGCAGAAAGAGCACCCGATAGTGGTCGGGGATGGCCAGCAGGTCCCGCAGATCCTGCTCCGCCTGTTGGATGATGCCTTGATATTCCTTGCCACGATGGCTCATTTCCAGCACCGACATACCGCTGCCGTGCCAATCGCGAAATTCTTCCTGCACCCGCGCCATGACCGGCGCCGGCAGGAGCGCCGGTCCCGCGCCAAAATTGTAGATCGTCCGACTCATTCGGTCTCCAGGTCAAAATCGCACTGACCCGCATCTTCCTGAGCATCGGCAATGAGGGCGAGACCCGCCAACTGCTCGTCTGCGGCCAGATGGATGAGGCGTACCCCCTGCGCATTGCGTCCGGTGCGGCGGATCCCCTGCACGGCAATGCGGATGAGGGTGCCGCTGTTGGATACCAGCATGAGTTCGTCCGACTCCGTGACGGCCAGTGCACCCACCACCGGACCGTTGCGGGCATTGGTCTGAATGGCGATGACGCCTTTGCCGCCGCGGTTGGTACGGCGGTACTCCTCGACATTGGTCAGCTTGCCGTAGCCACGGGCGGTAGCGGTGAGGATGACCTGACGGGGATCGACGATCTGCGCCGATATGACGCGATCGTCGGCATCCAGGGAGATTCCACGCACCCCGCGCGCCGTCCGCCCCATGGGTCGGACCTTGTCTTCGGGGAAGCGCACGGCCATACCTTTGCGCGTGAAGAGCATGAACTCGCGCTGACCATCGGACAGACAGACGGCCACCAGACGGTCGCCTGGGTCCAGGTTGATGGCATTGATTCCCTGACTGCGGGGACGGGAATACTCCATGAGCGGCGTCTTCTTGACCACGCCGTGGGCGGTGACCATGCAGACGAACTGGCCCTCCTGGAACTCCCGCACCGGCAGCACGGTGGTGATGCCTTCGCTGGGGGCCAAGGACAACAGATTGACGATGGGCTTGCCCCGCGCACTACGGCCGCTTTGCGGAAGCTGGTAGACCTTCTGCCAGAAAACCTTGCCAAGATTGCTGAAGAACAGCACCGTGGCGTGGGTAGAGGCGCAGAACATCCGCTCAACGAAATCCTCTTCCTTGGTGGTCGTGGCCACCTTGCCCCGCCCGCCCCGCCGCTGCGCGTTGAAGGTGGTGACGGGCTGGGCCTTGATGTAGCCAGCGTGCGTGAAGGTCACCACCATGTTCTCTTCGGCGATGAGGTCCTCGGTGGCGATGGCACCGGTGTCGGCGATGATCTCGCTGCGGCGCGCATCCCCGTACTGGTCGCGGATAGCCACGAGCTCGGCCCGGATCACGGCCATGAGCCGGGCATCGGAGCCCAGAATCTCCAGAAGCTCGCGGATCCGCTCCAGCAAGCCCAGATATTCCTCGCGGATCTTGTCCTGCTCCAGCCCCGTCAGGCGGTGCAGACGCAGATCGAGGATGGCCTGGGCCTGGGCCTCGGACAGGTGATAGCCGTCCGCCTGCAGCCCCGCCGAGGGCTCACCGCGCTCGGCCAGCAATGCGGCCACCAGACCCGGCTCCCACACCCGTGCAAGCATCTGCGCCTTGGCTTCGGCGGGACTGGCGGCGGCCCGGATGAGGGCGATAAGGGGGTCGAGATTGACCAGGGCCACGGCCAGACCTTCCAGGATGTGGGCACGGTCCCTGGCCTTTTTGAGTTCAAAGATACTGCGCCGGGTCACCACCTCCCGCCGATGGCGCAAGAAGGCCTTCAGGGCGTCGCGCAGGCCCAGGGTCTGAGGCGCGCCGTCCAACAGGGCGACCATGTTGATGTTGAAGACGCTCTGCAAGGCGGTGTGCTGATAGAGGTTGTTGAGCACCACCTCGGCGTTGGCATCGCGCTTGAGTTCGATGGCGATACGCATGCCGGACTTATCCGACTCGTCGCGCAGGTCGCTGATACCCTCCAGGCGCTTTTCCTTGACCATCTCGGCGATGCGCTCGATGAGCTTGGCCTTGTTGACCTGATAGGGCAGCTCGCTGACGGCAATGGTCTGCCGCCCGCTTTTGGCATCGGTCTCGATCTCCGCCCGCGCCCGCATGACCACGCGCCCGCGCCCACTACGGTAGGCCTCGATGGCTCCTTCGTTACCCAGAAGGATCCCCGCCGTGGGGAAGTCCGGCGCCGGCACCAGCCGGAACAGCTCGCTATCGGGCAGATCGTCGTCGTCCACCAGGGCAATGCAGGCGCTCAGGACTTCGCTGAGATTGTGGGGCGGGATATTGGTGGCCATACCCACGGCAATACCCGCCGAACCGTTGATGAGCAGGTTGGGTATGCGCGCCGGCAGCACCTGCGGCTCCACTTCCTTCTCGTCGTAGTTGGGGCCAAAATCCACGGTCTCGCGCTCGATATCGGCGAGCATCTCGTGGGCGATGCGGGACATGCGCACTTCGGTGTAACGCATGGCCGCCGGGCTGTCACCATCCACGGAGCCGAAGTTGCCCTGGCCGTCGATGAGGGGATAACGCATGGAAAAGTCCTGGGCCATGCGCACGATGGTGTCGTAGACCGCTACATCACCGTGGGGGTGATACTTGCCGATCACATCGCCCACCACACGGGCGGACTTCTTGTAGGGCTTGTTCCAATCGTTGCCCATCTCGTGCATGGCGTAGAGCACCCGCCGGTGCACAGGCTTCAGACCATCCCGGGCGTCCGGCAGAGCCCGACCGACGATGACGCTCATGGCGTAATCGAGGTAGGACTGGCGCATTTCCTTTTCGAGACTGACGGGGATGGTTTCTTTGGCGAAGTCCACCATGGACGCTGCTTATCCTTCTACACAGAGCATCCCGACATTATGCCATGTTCGCCTTTGGGGCGCGACTGCTCCCCTCCGTCGAACCGCAGGCTTCGCGAGAGCGGGCTTCAGTCGTCCTTGGCGGAGATCCGCCGTTCCTGCACCGGGTAGGGGGCCGTGCCCTTGACTGCGTACCAGATCATCCGGTTCATGAGCTCGTCCTGGTCGGGGTCGTCGATGCGCGCTGCCATAGCCAGGGCCTTGGCATAGAGCTCCCGGCCCAAAGGATCGCGGTAGGGAGCACGACCCGCCAGGGGTGCGACGGGATTCATGGTATCCAGAGCGAGGGTGGCGGGACGCAGCTGATAAGGCCGCAGATCGGCACGGTCGCCAAAGAGCTCCATCATGGGTCGCGCCGCCAGATCCATGAGATTCATGGGCGCAATCCCCAGGATCTGTTCCATGGTGCGCAACATGTCCAGTTGGCTGTAGAAATGGTGCTCGACCCGCCCCAGCCGTGAATACGGACTGATGACGTAGCCAAGGCTGCGAAAGGGCGAGAGGTGATCCCAGCCATCCTGGGCATCGTCCTCGGTCACGAAAATCACCGTATCGGACCAGAAACGCGAGCGCGACAAGGCCTCGACGATGCGCCCCAGAGCCAGGTCATTGTCCGCCATCATCGCCTGCGGTTGCGGAAAGTAGGGCTTCATGCCGGCGGTGTGATCGTTGGGGAGCGCGACGATGAGCAGATTCGGCATCTGACCTTGGGCCTCGAAGCGGGCGAGATCCTGGAGCAAGAGATCGGCACGAAACTGATCGGAAAAGCGATAATCCTCGCCGGGATAGAGCGGATGGCCATGCTGCAGTACGGCAGGGATAGTGCCCTCGACGCCCAATGCTTCCGGCAGGCGGCCCTCCTCTCGCAACTGCCAGAGGTCGAGCCAGGTGAGATGCTTCTGCGCCATCACCGGCAGAGTCGCCTCACCGTAGATTCGCACCGACAGACCACGCGCCAGTGCCGCGTCCCACAGGTACCCCGTCTTGGGCGGCACCAGCGCGTCGAGGATGGTGTGGGGATAGCCGCGGAACCAGGCACGTACATTGCGCTGGACGTAATCGCTGAGGAAGGCCGTGGTGGCCCAGGGGTGCCCCTCGGCGGAACTCTTGGCCGGCAGAAAGTATTGGTCCAGCAGCGCAAACTCTTCGGCCAGAGCGTGGTGGTTGGGAGTTATGCTGCGCCCAAACACCGTCAGCTGCGGGTCTCCCTGCCCCTGGGACAGATCGCCCAGCACCTGATCGTAGGTGCGATTTTCCTTGATGATGTAGACCACGTGGTGAAAGACCGATGGCTCGCCCAGCCGCTCCGGAATGGGCCGAGGCTTTACTCCCGGACGCGGCAGCTGCTGCAGGGCTGCGGCATGGCTGCGGGCGGCGCTTAGGAAACGGTCGGCCGTCACCTGCTGGGTCCAACGGAGCAGCTGAGCAGAGCTTGGCGGCCAAGGCACGACCGAGAGTACATTCTGTTGACGGTGGGCATTGTAGCTGCCGTCGGTACCGAAACCCTCAAGCTCGCCGGGGCGTGGATAATCGCTGCGAAAGGCCTTGTCGAAGCCGCTGGGCACGGTGGCGTAGGGGCCGAAGCCTTCCAGGTTGGTTACCCAAAGCGACCGTCCTGCATCCGCCCAGGCGAGGCCTGTGGGGTACTCGCCCACGGGGACGTAACCCTCCACCCGACTACGGGGGACAGCACCGCTCCCACCGCTGTCCCGGCCCAGACGAACCCAGGCCAGGGCATTGAGCCGCCCCAGTGCCACCAGGACATGTTCGCCATCAGGACTGGCCAGGATGGCCGTGGGTACCACGCCGTAGGCCGTCCCGGGCAGACCCATCGGAATGCGCTCGACGACCTCCAGGCGCTGGGTATCGATGACCGAGACCGTGTCACTGCCGGCATCGGCCACGTAGACGAAGGGACGCTCCGGATGCTGGGTGAGGCCGATGGGTGAGAGCCCCACCTGCAAACGCTTCAGGCTCTGCCCGTCGGCACCCAGAACCTCCACGAAACCCTCCCGCGCCACGTCGGTGGTCCCGTCCACGCGTACCGACTCCTGCAGTTTGAGAGCGTAATCGTTCCAGCCGCCAAAGCCGGCCGAGCGCAGATCCTTGGGCGGTAGCCCCGCCCACTCGGTCACGAAGATCCTGCCATCCTTTTCCGTGAGGCTGCTGGGCCAGCGCCCTTCCCGCAGAGGCAGTCGCTGGATTCGACCCGATTCGGGGTCGATCCGGGCGATGGCGGTCTGACCATTGAGGGCCACCAGCAGGTGACGTCCATCGGCCGCCGGGGTCAGGGCGGTAGGCAAGGCGGGGCGATCGCGCTCCGGCGCAAACACGGCCACAAAGCGTGGCAGCGGCAAGTGCCAGCGTCCTTGGGCGTCACGCTCGGGGCGAAAGCCTAGAATCGCGCCATCGCTGGGCGTCTTGAACTTGCGGTCGGTCTGCGACACCGGCACATAGAATTCTCGGCCGTCAGCACTCCAGGCGACACCACCGTAGGTCCCCAGACCCTGCACATCCGTGGCGAAGGCGTAGCTCGCAAGCATCTCACGACTCGCCACATCGAAAAGGGCGACATCGAAGCGCCCAAGTATCGCCACTCGCTTGCCATCGGGCGAGAGAGCGAGGTCGATGGCGTGATTCTCCAGGGCCTTGTCACCCCAGATCAAAGCTTCACCGGCAGGACGGACTACCTGCCCCGTGGGCAGACGCTGGCCAAGTGGCTGCGCCGAGACCGCGGCTGCTGTCGCCGCCAGGGGCTGGGCATAGGCCATGGGACCGGGCTGCTCCGGACCTTTTGGTGCGCCCGTGTGCGCACAACCCGCCACGGCCGAAGCGAGCAGCACTACCCCGAGCAATCTACGTCCCACGCCCATATCCACGCTCCCTACACATCCGGATTCTTTATGGGCTCAATATACGGCGTCTATGAGTTCTGGCCAAGTGCTCCTCGAGCGCCACGGGGCCAGACGCCGTCGCGGAGCGGATCCGGAATCACTTGCCCAGGGCGGCGAGGCCCTCGAGAAAGGGCGGGCGAACCACACCCTTCTCGGTGATGATAGCGGCGATGAGCGCCGCCGGCGTGACATCAAAGGCAGGATTGCGCACGGAGACACCGGCGGGGGTCATTTCCCGTCCGCCGCACTGGCGTACTTCCGCAGCGGGCCGTTCCTCGATGACGATACTGCTGCCATCGCTCATGGCAAAATCCACCGTCGACAAGGGCGCCGCCACAAAGAAGGGAATCTGATGGTGACGGGCCAGCACCGCCAGCGTATAGGTACCAATCTTGTTGGCCGTGTCGCCATTGGCGGCGATGCGGTCGGCGCCGACGATCACTGCCTGGATCTCGCCCCGGGCCATGAGGTGTCCCGCCGCGCCGTCGACATTCACAGAAAAGGGAATGCCGTCTTTTTGCAGTTCCCAGGCGGTGAGTCGGGCGCCCTGGAGCCATGGGCGGGTCTCATCGGCATAGATGCGCCAATTGCGGCCCGCAGCGATGCCGGCGCGGATCACCCCCAAGGCGGTGCCGAAGCCGCCGGTGGCCAGACTGCCGGTGTTGCAGTGGGTGAGGATACCGCCCTCCGGCGGCAGAACCTCGGCTCCCAGGGCGCCCATGCGCTGATTGTCGCGGATATCTTGCGCCAGGAGATCGAGGGCCCAGTGCAGCAGCTGCTCGCCGGCGGTAGTGGCATCGTCGCAGAGTCCGGCGTTGTGCAGCTGCTGCTCTACGGCCCAGCCCAGATTCACCGCCGTCGGCCGCGCCCGGCGCAGCAAATCGGCGCTGCGATTCAGGGACTCGCGCCAGTCGACCTTACCCGCGACCCGCCGCGCCGCCAGGGCCATGCCAAAGGCCGCGGTGATGCCGATGGCCGGTGCACCACGCACGACCATGTCGGCAATGGCCGTCGCCACCGCCTCCGGCTCCTCCAGGCGCAGATAGCACTCCTCAGCGGGTAGACGACGCTGATCCAGGAGCTCCAGGGCTTCATTTTGCCAGCGTATGGGACGGATCTGGTCGGCGGGGGACATGGCTTTCTCCGGTGGACATGGGCTTGCAGGCAATATACGGAAGGCCCCACAAACTGTAAAATGTACGCAATACAACCATTACAGGAACAACCATGGCCCACCCCATCCCCCCTTTACGACTCAAGAAGAACGAGGACCGGCGGCTGCGGATCGGCCACCCCTGGATCTACAGCAATGAGGTGGATGTCGGCCGCACACCCCTTTCCGGTCTCACCCCGGGCAGTGTCTGTCGGGTCGAGGATCATCGTGGCCAGCCCCTGGGACTCGCCCACGTCAATCCCCACGCCCTCCTCTGCGCCCGCCTCCTGACGCGCAATCCTGAGGAAGCCATCGATCTCGCCTTCTACGCACGCCGCTTGCGGGATGCCCTGGAGCTGCGCGCGGCCATGTTCGACGCACCCTTCTACCGCCTGGTCCACGGCGAAGGAGACGGCTTGCCGGGTCTCGTGGTAGATCGCTATGGCGATCATCTGGTGATGCAGACGGGCAGTGCGGGCATGGAGCAGGACCTGGCCCTGATCGTTGCCGCTCTCACGGAACTGCTGCAACCGCGCGGAATCCTCCTCAAGGGCAGCGGTGTGGCCCGCAGCGTCGAGGGCCTGCCGGAACGCATCGAGGTGCTCGCCGGTGTGGTCCCGGAGCATCTGGAGGTCTTCGAAAACGGTTGCAGCTTCGTCCTCGACCCCAGACAGGGACAAAAGACCGGCTGGTTCTACGATCACCGTAGCAACCGTCAGCGACTCATGCAGTTTGCCCCAGGGCGGCGGGTGCTGGACCTGTTCAGCTACCTGGGCGGATTCGCCCTGCCCCTGGCACGTGCAGGGGCCGTCGAGGTGCTGGCGGTGGATCGCTCCGCGCCGGCCCTGGCCCTGCTGGACCAAAATGCACGCCGCAATGGGCTGAGCCAGATTCGCAGTCAGGAGGGCGAGGCGCTGGAGAGCTTGCGTGTGCTGCGAGATCGCGGCGAGTCCTTCGACCTCATCGTCCTCGACCCGCCAGCCCTCATCAAATCGCGCAAGGATGTGCGGGAGGGCACCGCTGCCTACGCGCGCCTCAACGATCTAGCCCTGCGCCTGCTGCGTCCGGGCGGGCTGCTCTTTACCGCCTCCTGCTCCTATCATCTGAGCCGCGACGCCCTGCTCCAGGCCATCGCCCGCGGCGCGGCGCGCGGCAGCTACCGAGTCTTGGCCGAGGCCGGACAGGATCTGGATCACCCCTACCCGCCCGCCGTCCCTGAGGCACGCTATCTCAAGGCCTTTCTGCTCCGACGCGCACAAAGCGAGGAAGGCGAGGAAGACAAGGCCATGGGGGCCTGAAACTCGGGTGAATCGTCCACAAGCGATACCACGAACGCGACAAGAGCTACACGGCAGGACGGACTTGGGGATCGCTAAGAAGTGAAACGGGATGGACATTGGCGGAGAGGGTGGGATTCGAACCCACGGTACCCTTTTGGAGTACACAGCATTTCCAGTGCTGCACCTTCGGCCGCTCGGTCACCTCTCCATGGCCGGCGAGTGTATCCCAGCACGCCCTGGCTGGCAATGGCGCCAAACCGGCGCAAAATCCAGTCTTCGCCGGCCAGGCTCGCGGCTCTATGAGCGCCGACGATGGGCGCCGCGCCAAGCACGGCTCCACCGTCACCCACGCGCTACTCGTCCTCGCCAGCGCGATACGCCGCTACCGGCGCACCATGGCTCGCGGCCAGATGATGGATATAGGCCATGACCCGCTCGTAGGAAGCTTTGCCCTTGCTGGCGATCCATTCCTGTTTCATCTGTTCCGGTCCAGGTACCTTGAGAAGTGTGGTGGGACTGTAACGGACATCCTTTGCTAAGGGCGGTAAATGCGCCTCGAGCGCATCCTCATGCTCGCGGAACCATTGACCGCTCAGAGAGTGGCCCGTCATACCCACCTCTCGGCGCAGCAATTTGACGTTCGTGCACTTGCCCCGGTTGAAAGCTACGGGAATCTGGATGGGGATCGGTTTGGGCGTGGGCGCAAAGTTCGGATGGTCCGTCCAGATCCCGTGGAAGATGCTTGCGTTCTGATCCCACTGCGACATCGGCGGCAGATCAAAGATCGCCTCGGTG
>NZ_JAGDWX010000007.1 GCF_023256195.1 Acidithiobacillus sp. | reverse complement strand
GCGGACCCCTCGGGTCGCGAATCGTCGTTACCGGTTCCATGGTTCTCTTTATAGTTGATCATTATGCTCCACTTATGTTTCCTTGCCAAACCCGATCCTCTATGCTCTCGTTCTTCCAATGCACTCAGGAGCTCGCCCCATGGACGTCCAGGATTCCGCCGATTTCCCTGCCATTGCGCAGCGCTGCGCTCGTTGGTATGAGGAGCCCGCCATCCGTGCCAAGGGCTGGGCCAGCAATCTTTTTTGGCGCAGCCATGGACGCGAACCGGAGTCTCTGCGCGTCGATGCGCTGGAGCTGGAGGTGCTGTTCGCGGCCTTGCTCGGCCGTGCAGCCGCGGGGGAGGCCGAACTGGAAGCCCGGGAGCCAGGGCGGGCGGCCTTCATCCGTCGCTCCATCGCCCACGGCGAGCTGCCGCTGCTGCGCTTTCGCGCGGCCAGCAGCGCTTCTGTGTGAGGTCGATGGCTCAGGTCGCCCTGCTGTCGCGCCAGCCGGAACTCTACTCGACGCGGCGTCTGCAGCAGGCCTTGGCGGAGTGTGGCCTGCATGTCGTGCGGCTTGCTCCGGAGGAGTTCATACTCGATCTCGACGGCGGTTTTGCCTGGCGTCATCGCGAGGCCGAGGGGACTGAGGTGGCGGCGGTGCTGCCGCGGGTGGGCAGCCCACTGACCCAGCTGGGCGCACGTATCCTGCGCCATTTTGCTGCCCAGGGGGCCTACTGTCTGAACGGCGCGGATGCCCTGCTGGCCGCCCGGGACAAGTTCGGCTCCCTGCAGATCCTGCGTGGTGCCGGCCTGCCGGTTCCGCGAACCGCCTATTTTGCGCACCCAAGCCAGAGGGATACGCTTCTGGATGCCCTGCCACCGCCGGTGGTCATCAAGCTGCTGTCGGGATCTCAGGGGGTGGGAGTGAACCTTGCCGAGTCGCGGGAAGCGGCCAGCGCACTCCTGGATACGCTCCTGCACCTGCAGCATGAGGCCATGGTACAGGAGTATCTGCCCGGTCGCAGTGACCTGCGCATCATCGTCCTGGGTGGCAGAGTGCTGGCGGCCATGGAACGTCGGGCTTCGACGCGGGACTTTCGCAGCAATCTCCACTGTGGCGGGCAGGCCCGGGCCTGGGATCTGGAGGCGCTGGACGAAACGGCACAGGAGTTGGCCCGGCGTGCCAGCGCGGCTCTGGGTCTCGAGCTTGCCGGCGTCGATCTGATGCGTGCCGAGGATGGAAGCCTGCGGGTATTGGAGGTGAATCCGGTACCGAGTCTGGAAGGGATCGAGACAGCTACCGGGGTGGATATCGCTGCTGCTATTGCGAGTTGGCTGCGTCTGCGGGTGGAAGAGCGGGGCCGCGCGGCATAGCGGCCACGGCGCTGCGGATCTGGGTCTCGAGAAGCGCCGTGAAGCGCGCGTTGGAGTCGCTGACCGGAATGGGCGTACCGAATTCGATCTGGACCGTCCCCGGGTACTTGCGCCACTGTCCCTTGGGCCAGAAGCAGCCGCTGTTGATGGCGATGGTCTGGATGGACACGTTGCAGGCGCGGGCGAGCTGGACCGCGCTTTGGTGAAAGCGGCCTACCTCGCCGCAGCCTTGGCGGGTACCCTCAGGGAATATCAGGACGGGCAGACCCGCCTCCAGGCGTTTGCGTCCCTCGCTGAGGACCTTTGCCAGTGCCTCGCGTCCGGCACGGCGATCGATGGCGATGGGCCAGGCCAGAGGCAGTGCCCAGCCGATGAGGGGCAGGCGCAGGAGTTCGGCCTTCAGCACCACGGCCATGTGCGGGAAGTAGCGCCAAAGCAGCAGCGTCTCCAGGGCCGACTGATGATTGCAGACGAGCACCACCGGGACATCGCGGGCCGGTGCCGCACCGCGGATCTCGAAATCGATACCGCAGCTCCACGACAACCAGCGGATGCTGCCCCGCGCCCAGCCGCCGCAGAAGGCGATGCGTCGGCGGCGAGGCAGGAGCCAGGCGAGGGGTGCCGGAAGCGCGTAGGCAAGGGTCCAGAGGAAAAAGCCGGCGTAGAAGAGGGTGCTGCGCAGCAGGATAGGCACGCCGACCGCTCTCAGTGGCCCAGGATGGACTCGACGGCCTCGGCGAGGTTGGCATATACGGGTACGCCCATGGCCTCGGCTTCGTTGCGGGCTCCCTGTCCCTTGCCGGTCAGGACCAGTAGGGGACGAGCGCCGGCCGCGCGTGCCGCGTGCAGATCGCGCAGACTGTCGCCGACGGCCGGGACTTGCCCCAGAGAGATCTGGAAGCGCTCCGCAATTTCCAAGAAGAGGCCCGGCAGGGGTTTGCGGCAGCTGCAGCCGGCTTCGGGATGGTGGGGACAGTAGAAGATGGCATCGATGCGTCCCCCCACTGCCGCCAGCTCCCGCCGCATGCGAGCGTGGATGGCATTCAGGGCGCGGATGTCGAAAAGTCGTCGACCCAGCCCCGACTGATTGCTGGCCACAGCCACCAGATAGCCGGCGCGCTTGAGTCGGGCGATGGCCTCCAGGCTCCCAGGGATGGGGCGCCACTCCGCCGGCGACTTGATGTAGGCGTCGCTGTCCTCGTTGATGACGCCGTCGCGATCCAGAACGATGAGCTGGCTCACGAGCGACCCTGCAGCAGAGAGAAGTCGGCAATCTCCAGAAAGCTGCTCTGGATTCGCTCCAGGAGGGCGAGACGATTGCCACGCAGGCGCGCATCCTCGCAGTGGACCAGGATTTCCCGGAAGAATCGGTCTACTGCCGATTGCAGGCCGCCCAGCAGATCCAGAGCAGCGGCAAAATCGGCGGCGGCAAGTAGGGGCCGCAGCGCTTGTTCCAAGGCCGCGTACTCCTGCCACAGCGCGATTTCGGCGGGCTCCAGCAGATGCTCGGGCTCGAGCTTGGGCAGGCTCTGCAGATCTTCCTTGCGCAGCAGATTGTTGATGCGCTTGATCAGGGCAGTGAGGGCATCGGCGGCGACGTGCAGGCGCAGGAATTCGGCGAGACTCTCCAGGCGTAGCCGTGCCGCGCGTGGATCGTCGCCAGCTACGGCCAGAACGGCTTGGATCTGGTCCGGCGCAAAGCCCTCGTCCCGCAGGAGCACGCGCAGACGCTCCTGTATGAAGGCCCAACTGGCCTCGGTCACCGCCTGGGGATCGGCGTGCCCGAGGGACGCACCATAGGCCTGTGCCGCATCTTGGAGGAGCTGGCGCAGGGACAGACCAGCGCCGTCCAGGGCGATGCGCAGTATTCCCAGAGCCGCGCGGCGCAGTCCGAAGGGGTCGCGATCGCCGCTGGGGATCTGGCCGATGGCAAAGAAGCCCCACAGGGTGTCCGCCTTGTCCGCCAGGGCGAGAATGCGTCCCAGAGGGGATTCCGGCAAGGGGTCATCACGGCCGGCGGGACGATAATGCTCGGCAATGGCGGTGGCGATGGCCTCGTCCTCACCGTCGTGGCGGGCATAATGTCCACCCATGATGCCTTGCAGCTCCGGGAATTCGCCGACCATGCCCGTCAGCAGATCGGCTTTGCACAGCCGCGCCGCCTGCTCTGCGGCACCGGCATCCACTCCGGTCCGTGCGGCCAGCCGGCGCGCGAGGTCTTCCAGGCGACGAGCCTTTTCCGCCATGCTCCCCAGGCCATCCTGGAAAAGCAGGGCACGCAGCTCGGGCACCCGACTGGCAAGGGACTGGCGGCGGTCCTGATCCCAGAAGAAGGCGGCGTCCGCGAGACGCGCCCGCAGGACCCGGTCGTTGCCTTCCACGACGACCCGGGGATCCCGACTCGCGATATTGGCAACGAAGAGATAGTGCGGCAAGAGTCGTCCGTCGCTGCCACGCAGGGGCACGTAGCGCTGATGCTGTACCATTACCGTGCGCAGCACAGCCTCGGGCACCCGCAGATAGCTGGGGTCGAAGCGGCCCGCGAGGGCAACGGGCCACTCATTGAGTCCGGTGATCTCATCGGCGAGGGCGTCGTCGAGGAGCGCCTGTGCCCCTAGCTCCCCGGCGAGCTGTGTGAGGTCCCGCACGATGGCCTCGCGCCGTTCCCGCCAGTCTGCCCGTACCTTGGCGTGCCGGAGCACCGACGGGTATTGGCGCAGGACCGGCAGGGGCACGGCCTCGGGGTGGTGCACGCGATGGCCGCGACTGGCGCCTCCGGCCGTAAGGCCATAACTCTGCCATGGCAGGACCTCGGCCCCGAGGCGCAGGACCAGCCAGCGGACTGGACGGGCGAAGCTGTCTTCGCGTTCGCCCCAACGCATGCGTTTGCGCAGCGGCAGTGCCTGCAGCCAGCGTTGGGCGAGCTCCGGCAGGTGTTTTGCGCTGGACTGGGGCGGCGTGACACTGCGCCAGGCGAGCACCGGACCCTTGTCCGTTTCCAGTTGTTGAAGTTCCGAGGGAGCGACGCCGCAGGAGCGGGCAAAGCCCATGGCGGCGGCGGTGGGCTGACCGTTCGTATCGTAGGCGCGCTCCAGACTGGGGCCACGGCGCCATTCCTCGCGGGCGCTGGTCTCGAGGGCCAGGTCTTCCACCAGCAGGGCCAGGCGGCGTGGTCCAGCATAGGTGTGGATGGCTCCGAAGCCGATGCCCGCTTCATCCAGAAGCGCCTGGAAAATTTCCGGCGCCGCCTGCAGCAGGCGGGGTTGTTCCCGGGCTGGTAATTCCTCACAGCCGATTTCCAGCAGAAAATCCTCAGACGGACGCATCGGCTCTCCGCAACAAGGGGTGTCCCAGCTCAGCCCGGGCATCGGCGTAGACCTCCGCTACGGCCCGTGCCAGATTGCGCACCCGGCCTATGTATCGGGCGCGCTCATTGACGGCGATGGCGTGGCGGGCGTCCAGCAGGTTGAAGGTGTGTGAGCACTCCAGTACCCGTTCGTAGGCGGGCAGAGGCAGACGCTGCGCTACCAGGGCGCGGCAGTCCGCCTCGCTGCGATCGAAGCGCAGCAGGAGATCCTCCACCGGTGCCAACTCGAAGTTGTAGCGGGATTGTTCCACCTCATTCTGGTGGTAGACGTCGCCGTAGCTCACGCCGGGCGTCCACTCCAGCTGGTAGACGCTCTCCACGCCCTGCAGATACATGGCCAGGCGCTCCACGCCGTAGGTTACTTCACCCATGACCGGCCGACACTCCAGGCCTCCGACCTGCTGAAAATAGGTGAACTGGGTGACCTCCATACCGTTCAGCCAGACTTCCCAGCCCAGCCCCCAGGCGCCGAGGGTGGGCGACTCCCAGTCGTCCTCGACAAAGCGGATGTCCTGCAGGGCAGGGTCGATGCCGAGCTCCGCCAAGGACTGCAGGTAGAGGTCCTGGAGATCGTCGGGATTGGGTTTGAGGACCGCCTGAAACTGGTAGTAATGCTGGAGTCGATTGGGATTGTCGCCGTAGCGGCCGTCGGTGGGCCGGCGTGATGGCTGGACGTAGGCAGCCCGCCAGGGTTCGGGGCCGATGGCGCGTAGAAAAGTGGCCGGGTGGAAGGTTCCTGCACCCACGGGCATGTCCAGGGGCTGCAGGATCACGCAGCCTTGACGCGCCCAGAAGTCTTGCAGTCGGCGGAGGATTTCCTGAAAAGTCATGACCACCCCATGCGGCGAATGGGGCCGATTATGACGCACGGTCGAGCCTTTTGGAAAGCTGCGACCCTCAGAGCAGCTCGGCGATCCCCGCGGCGGCGCGCTTGGCGTCCAGAAAGACGAGACCGAGCTTGGCTTCCTTGCGGGCGATGACGGTGAGGACGGCGTCGTGCCCGGCGTGGATGAGCAGAACGTAGCCGTTGTCGCCCTTGATCATGACCTGTTCCAGCTCGCCCCGAGCCAGTTCCGCGGCGGTACGGTCGCCCAAAGAGAGCATGGCGGCGGCCATGGCGCCGACGCGATCCTCGTCCATGTTGGCAGCGAGCAGGGAGGCGATGGTCAGGCCGTCGGTAGAGATCACCGCTGAAGCCTCGATGTCCGCAGAAGAGCCATTGAGGTCGCTGAGGATGGATTTGAGCATTTCTTCACGCATGGGGTAACTCCTTGAAAAATCGAATTAGAATGAGGCGGTCAGCGATAGCGGGTGTCGAGGGCCTGAACGAGATACACGAAGGACTGATCCTGCAGTCGGGGCGTTCCACCGATGATGAGCATGAAGCGCTGTTGACCGATGAAGAGCGGCCAGAAACCCAGTTCCGCATTACCCGCGGGGTCTACCAGGGCCCAACTTTCGCTGTTGACGCGCAGATTGTTGCGCAGCAGGCGCCCGTGGCGCGACTGGAGACTGATGAGGTCGGCGGAGAGTCCCGCCAGTTCCTCCGCGGATTCGTGGGGAAAGCCCGCGGCGGCAAGGTAGAAACCATTCTCGTCCGCCAGCAGGGCCTTGCCGTGGTCCGATAGCTGCGCCAGCAGGGGTGGGAGAAGATCCTCGAGGCGTTCCCGCGGCGACTGTCGGGCCTCGGGGTTGCCGCGAATCAGACCGAGACGCTGTAGACGAAAGACGCTGCGCAGGGCATCTTCCTCGTCGGCCAGCTGAGTCCAGCGTTGGGCCAGTGCCACGGCGAAGGGAGCGCTGCTGCCCTCGCGGAGGATGTTGAGTAGAATGCTGCGGTTGCCGCCGGGCTCGGGGCTGGAAACGGCATAGAAAGCCCCGGCGGGGGTAATCTCGGCAAACAGGCGCTCCTCGCTCACGGCCAGTTCGATGCTCATCTGCCAGCCCCGATTCCCGGATCGATGGAGTAGAGCAGGGCCAGTACGAGGTTCTTGACGTCTTCCTTGTTGCGGCCGTCCACCTCGAAGATAGGCGGGACGGGGTTGAGCATGCGCAGATCTGCCGTTACCTCCGGCAGCATGTCGGCGTAGTCGCGGGGACCGGGGCGGGTCTGCAGGTCGGTCTTGGAGATGCCGATGACCACCGGCACATCGACGATGTAGTCGCGGAAGGCGTGGAGGAAGAAATGCATGTCCTTTTTGGGGTTAGGGCGGGTATTGTCGAGCATCAGGATGAGGCCGAGGCCGCCGGTGGTGAGGATATCCCACATGAAGTCGAAGCGCTCCTGTCCCGGTGTACCATAGAGGTGGACCTTGCCGCCACCCTCGAGGTTCAGGATGCCATAATCCATGGCCACCGTGGTATGGCCCTTGCGGTTGACGGTCATGTCCGAGGCCTTGGCGTCGGTGGAGATGATGGGAACGTCGGACAGTGCCGCGATGGCTGAGGTCTTGCCGACTCCGACGGGACCGGTAAAGACGATCTTGTTATCTTCCTTCATGGGAGCTCCTTTCTGTCATCGCTCCAATTTCCTGTGCCGGACTCATAGTCCCGCGATCCTGGCGAGAATCCTTCCGAGGAAGCCGCGTCGAGGCGTGGCCTTGGCGCTTTCTTCACGGCTTGCATGGTCGTCGTCTGCCCTTTTATCGCTGGTGTTGGCGGTGCTTTCCTTGCCGTAACGCAGCAGACCCAGGCTGTCGGCCGCCGCCAGGAAGTTGAAAAGATCGGCCGGCTGCACCTGCAAGATCTTGACGGTGAGGATGGGGGAGGCAGGGGAGCGGGCAAAGAAGGCGGACAGACGCAGCGACTCCGGCAGGGGACGCAGGCGGGTCAGGTTGGGCCACTGGCGCAACTGCACGACGCCGTTGAGGGGGATGTTGTGGCTCAAACGTCCCTGGGCCGACCACGCCGCCACCTGCCAGGTGAGTGCCTGCAGGGTGATCTCCCGCTCGCGGTCTGGGTCCAGCCGATCCTCAACCTTGAAGGCGCGCAGTTGCAGGGCCTCGTCCTCGCGGCAGAGCGTCTCAATTTCTGCATCCGTCAGTTCGGTGCGGACGCGATCCGCTTCCGGGTCGAGGATAAAGATCAGCCGATCGCGACCGCGGGTGATGGTGGCCGGGATCTTGTCCCGGCGTACACGGGCGAGGAGACCCAGCAGACCACTTTCCGGATCAAAGCTGCGTACGCTCTCCGGCAGTAGGGTGACCACGGGTGGCGGACTGCGCTTTGGTGCGACTTCATTGGCCGCGATGTCCTGCGGTGTCTGCGTCTGCGTCTGCGTCTGCGTCTGCGTAGCCCTGGGCCCGACGGCTGCTGTGGGCCGTTGCGGGACGGTTTCGGCAGGGGCGGGCGGGGTGGACTCCCCCAGGACCACCGCCGCCGAATCGGGTGCAGGAGCCGGCTGTGCCTGGCGGGTTTCCGTCGTCGCGCTTGGGGACAGCAGCGACTCCAGTGCCGGAAACAGCGTTTCCATACGGATGGGCTTGCGCAGTACCGGCCAAGGCTGAGTGCTTGACGGCTCGACGCTGGTGCACAGTATGGGAACCGCCGGATGTGCTTGGGCGAAGGCCTGCACCTGCGCCAATGCGTCCGGACTGTCCAGATCGGCAACGGCAAGGTCCGCGGGGGCAGTATCGCCCTTTTCCAGCAGGGTGAACTGGCGTTTGCTGTACATCTTGAACGCCATCCGGAAAACCGCCGACTTGCGTTCGTCCATGCCGATGGCCTGTACTTTCAGGTTCTTTTTGGCTGTCTGTGGATTCATGACCCGAGCTTCCTAGACGTTGTGGCGTTGCCGGCGCTGCAGACGCTCGGCAAGGTGATACATCTGACGCACGACGGTTTCCCCCGGTGGATGTGGACTTGCAAGAACTTTCTGGGTGAATTGGGCAAATCGTTCCGCTGTCTGCATGCGCTCGTACATCTCCAGTAACAGGGGGTAGTACAGCTCGCGTTCGGGTTTGGCCAGAATGGCGCCCTCGAGCAAAGCGACGGCCTCTTCCACCTGACCATATTCCAGTAGTCCATTGAATTCCGCGAGGATGCCGTCTTTCTGGGTATCGTCCCCGAGCATCTGATGATCGCGACGCAGCCTTTCCTGGACGAGGGCGGGACTGCTCAGGGGGATGGCCGTGATCGGCAGGTAGATACCGTCCTCGTCGGCGAGCGCGGCGAGTCGCGCCGGGGCTGCGTCCGTCTCGGCAAGGGCGTCCCAGAGGGGCAGATCCGCGAGACTGCGTCCCAGCTTGAGCAGACGCTGCCGCAGGGCCTGACCGGCCCCCCACAGGGTCACATAGAGAAATACCAGAGCCCGCCCGTAATCCTCGGCCCGGCGCTGTCGGTAGATGAGCTCGAGCAGCTGCACCTGGAGACCAATCTGCCGCGGCCGCAACAGTACCCAGCGCCACAGCAGGGCCTCGGCCTTTGCCGCCTGGCCTGCCTCCAGCAGGAGCGCCACGGCTCTCTGGGGCGATTCCATGGCGGCGATGATCTCCACCTGGGCATCGTCCAGGGGCAGCGCCTCTGCCGGACCATGTACGAGCTGCGTGGCGTCGAGCGGCACAGATCGATTCTCGCCGTGGCTGGGCTCCTTTCGGGCAAAGCCATCCAGGTGGATGTCCTGCAGAGACAGGGGCTCGGGATGGACGATGATCTGCTCCAGGTTGCGTTGCGTATCGGCGAGGAGCGGTGCGCCGTCGGCGCGGGCTGCGGCCTGTGGGCGACGGTCCTCGGGCCGGCGTCGGTTGAGCTCTCGATCGATGTCAGCCGGATCCAGCCCCAGTGCGGATTCGCCCAGGACGCGCAGGCCGAGGTTCTGCGGATCACGCTCGAGGCCCAGAAAAATCCGCTCGCGCGCTTCGTCCAGCGGGGTGGCCTTGGCTTGGACACTGTTTTCCAGAACCTCGGCATAGGCGTCGATATCGGGAATTTCCAGATACACGTCCAGCAGTCGCCGTCTCTGTGCGACATCCTCGGGATGGTGGTCCACGTACCAGCGCAAAGCCGTTGCCGCTTGTTCCAGGTGGCCATAGGACAGGTAGATCTCCACTTCATCAAAGAGCGAGACCTCTTCGACCCGGGCGGCGCCCATCGCCTTCTTGCTCGCCGAAGGTTTGGGTGCCTCCGGCGGGGTGGTGCGCGCCACCGGCTTCTGGACCCTTGTCTCGCGAGCGGTCGGGAGGCTATTTCCAGACCGCTTCAGAGCCCGACTCTGCCGCCACTTCCACAGCACAGCCGCGACGAGCATGGCGCCGAGGAGGAGGATCAGGATCTGGCTGCTGAGGGGTAAGGACATGGTCGGGACCGCAGGATTCCGTCGTGGGTGGCTCTCGTCAGGGCTTTAGTTAGTTGCTTTCATCGCCCTGTCAACGGAGCGGGTCGATTCAGCCGTTCCCGCCCAACAGCTCGGCGATGCGCTGCAGGCGCTGGCTGCTGGCACGCTCGCCCGCCTGCGCGGCGGCAAGGGCCGCATATTCCTCAAAAAAGCGGGGAAGGGCCGCAGCTACTCGTGGCAGACGCTCACGACTGACCTTGGCCAGGTGCCAATCGGCGCGCAGCATGCCCGCCGAAGTAGAGCAGACCGCAACCCCCCAAGCGCGCAGGGAGCCGGTCCAGTGGTGCTCCGCCACGCAGAGGCGGTGGGAATCTTCTTGACGGCCGATCCCTACACTAGGGCCCAGATAAGGGATCTGCAGGTCCAGAGCAATCTGTCCGACGAGGTGTTCCAGCCGACCCAGGGCATCGCGCAGCTGCTCCGTGGTCAAGGGCTTACCCCTCAGATGTTCCTGCAGTTCCAGCAAAAATGGTGATTCCATTGTCTTCCTCTTTTTCGCTACAATCGTCGACCTCAGTGCCAGATCTGCCAACGCTCGCCGCGTTTGCGCTTTGCGCTGTTGCCGCAAGACCGAGGTCAAGAATGCTTATAAAGATGCTACGTCTGTTGATGGCTACGCTAGGTGCCGGGCTCTTCGCCTCGCTGGCGGAGGCCAGTGTCTTCTCTTTGCCGCAGCACGGCAATATCGTCGGCCACTTGATGGCGGTGACCACCCATCGCGACGATACTCTGTTGGACATCGGCCGTTTCTACGACGTTGGCTACGACGAGATCGTCGGCGCAAACCCAGGCGTGAATCCCTGGTTGCCGGGTCAGGCCAGCAAGGTGGTGATTCCTTCGGAGTATATCCTGCCGCCCAAACCTTGGACCGGCATCGTCGTCGATATTCCGGCCCGACGACTCTACTATTTTCCGGCGGATCGTCACGTGGTCTTCACCTATCCCGTGGGCGTTTTCCTGCCGGGCTGGAAGGAGTCTCTGACCACGACCTCCATTATCCAGAAGTTCAAGATGCCGGCTTGGAATGTCCCCAAAAACATTCACCGCTGGTTCGAGAAGAAATTCCACATGGACATCCCCTGGTACTGGCCGCCGGGTGCCGAGAACCCTATGGGCGAGTTGGCCATGGAGACCGGGCTTTCGGGCATCTTCATCCACGGTACCTATCATCCCTGGGGTGTGGGGATGCGGGCCAGCCAAGGCTGCTTCCAGATGTATCCGGAAAACATTGCCCAGCTTTTCCCCATGGTGCCCGTGGGTACGCCGGTGCGCCTCATCGATCAACCCTACCTGGTGGGCTGGCGCGATGGGCAGGTCTATCTGCAAGCCTTCAAGCCCCTCCACGCCTATCACAAGGCGGGTCCCAGCGATCTGCAGCGTGCCGTGGTGGACATCAAGCGCTTCCTGGCAGCGCACCATATCCACGAGGCCATCGACTGGGCCAGGGTGCGGCGCATTGTGGCGGAGCACAATACCGTTGCCCTGCCCATCAGCGTCGATACGCCGAGCTATGAGACCCTGGCAGCCGCCTTGCCGGCCAAGCCCTATGCCTACGCGCCCTACGGTCCCTCGGCCAATGGCGCGGCGGTACCGCCACCCTTGCCCCTGGCCAAGCCGGAAGACCAGGTTCAGGTGCAGGTCACGCTCCCCGACGCCCAGCGAGATCACTGACGGGAGTTGGCGCGGCCTCGGACCCAGCCGCGCTCCTGCAGATGGAGCCAGAACAGACCCAGATATTCGTGAATGGCTTCGCTGCTGGCCTCGAGGTAAATGGCGCGCGGCAGCCAGCTCTCGTAACCGGAACCGAGGTTGCGATCGAGTCGGTAATCGCAGGGTACGGGTATGGGATCAAGGCCGGCGCGACGGAACCAGGCCATGGCCCGCGGCATGTGCAGAGCGGAGGTGACCAGATAGACGCGCTGGATGCCGTGGCCTGCCAAGAGTTTTTTGCTGTCGTAGGCATTGGCGGCGGTATTGAAGGATTTGCCCTCGATCCAGATGGGGTTGTCGACGGCAAAGCTCTGTCGCAGGAGCCTTGCCATGGTAGCCGCCTCCGGGGGCGCACCATAGCGCGGCGCGCCTCCGCTCGGGACGATGGGCAGACCGCTCAGTTTGGCCAGTTTGGCCGCCGCCTGCAGGCGCATCAGCGTGCGCGCGTTGGCCATGTCACCACCATCCCCCGGCGGTCTGGCCACCTCGCCACCTCCCAGAACGACGATGGCGCCCACTCCGGGCTGCAGATGCGGCAAAGGGGGGTAGCGGTTCTCCAAGGGCATTACCAGCCAGCGTGCGCCGGCGCCGGTGGCGCTGAGATAGAGTCCGAAACAGGCGGCAAGCAGTAGCGACCAACCCAGCGTCCGCAGGCCCAGGACGAGCAGTACCAGACTCACCAGGACGAGCGCCAGAAAGAAGCCCGGCGGTTGCAGCAGCGCCGATGCCAGGGTCAGAAGCATCGTGTGTGGCAAGACGCGTGCCCTAGTCTGCCGTCCGCAGCTCGCGGAAGCTGTGCTCGGCGTGATAGGAGGAACGCACCAGCGGACCAGCGGCCACCTGGCGGAAGCCGAGGGCCAGAGCCTCGCGCTTGAGCTCGGCGAACTCCTCCGGTGGTACATAGCGTTCCACCGGCAGATGATGCCGCGAGGGTGCCAGATACTGCCCCAGAGTCAGCAGCTCACAGTCGGCCTCCCGCAGGTCCCGGAGCACGGCGCGGATCTCGTCCAGGCTTTCGCCAAGGCCGAGCATGAGACCGGATTTGCTCGGTACGCCGGGCTGCCGGACCTTGAAGTCCCGGAGCAGCTGTAGGGAGTGTCGGTAGTCGGCACCGGGGCGAGCGCGGGGATACAGGCGCGGCACCGTTTCGAGATTGTGGTTGAAGACGTCCGGAGGGGTAGCGGCAAGGAGGTCCAGGGCCACGGCTGCCCGCCCACGGAAGTCGGGTACCAGGATCTCGATGTGCAGCTCCGGGCAGCGGGTACGCAGGGCCGCGATGACGGCGGCAAAGTGCGCGGCACCCCCGTCCCTCAGATCATCGCGATCCACCGAGGTGACTACCACGAAGCGCAGACCCATGCGGGCCACCGTATCCGCCAGATGATCGGGCTCCTCCGGATCCGGCGCCTCGGGACGACCGTGGGCCACATCGCAGAAGGGGCAACGGCGTGTACAGAGATCGCCGAGGATCATGAAGGTCGCCGTACCGGAGCCGAAACACTCCCCGAGATTGGGGCAGGAGGCTTCCTCACAGACCGTGTGCAGCTTCGCTTCCCGCAGGATGCCCTTGAGGCGGTCTACTTCCGGCGAGAGGGGCGAGGCCACGCGAAACCAGGCAGGCTTGCGTTGTCGAGGCAGTTCTTGGGCAACGATGGGTATGGGGTTGCGGGCCACCTTGTCGTGGCCACGTTGCACCTTTCTGGTCTCGCGCGCACTCTGGGGATCGCTCATGCGCCACCTCGCTGTATGGGGCGCCCTAGTCGCTGGGCCAAGGCTTCCATCAGTGCCCCGGGAATGCTCGCCTCATCCCAGTCGGGCACGAGATCGTGTACCTGAGTCACCGCCAGGCCTTTCTGTCCGCAGGGTGTGATCCGTCTGAAGGGCTCGAGATCCATATGCACATTGAGGCTCAGACCGTGGTAGCTGCAGCCCTTGTGCACTTTCAGGCCGACGGACGCGATCTTGGCGCCGTTCACGTAGACGCCTGGGGCCTCGCTGCGGGCCACGGCGGCGACGTCGCGGCTCGCCAGTAGATCGATCACGGCATTCTCCAGGGCGGAGATCAGATCCCGTACACCGATGCCCATGCGCCCAAGATCCAGCAAGGTGTAGACCAGCCATTGCCCAGGTCCATGGTAGGTAGCCTGGCCGCCGCGATCGCTGCGGATGACCGGGATTGGGCCGGGATCGAGAACATCCGTCGGATCGGCATTGCTGCCCAAGGTGATCACCGGCGGGTGCTGCAGGAGCCAGATCTGGTCACTCGTCTGCGCATCGCGCTGGCGCGTGAATTCGCGCATGGCGTCGAGTACCGTGAAGTAGGGGAGCAGGCCCGGCCAGCAACGCAAGGCGATGGGGGATTCTACAGACACAGGATGACTCCCTCGATGCGGCTCACGGCCGCGTAGACTGCCCGCAGCTGAAGCTCACTCTCGACGACCAGAGAGCAGGTCACGGCGTGGTAGTTGCCGCGCCGGCTGGGACGCACGGAAAAGGCGGATTCCGGAAGGCTGGGGGCGTGCGGCGCCACGGCTGCGCGCACCGCGGCGAGGAGATCGTCGCTCTGGCCGATGACCTTGACGTGGTGCAGGTGGGGAAAATCCTCGCCCGCACCCCCCCCGGATTGCGAACCTATGGCAGTCATATGCCCTCCTCGTGGACCTGTGCGCGGCCCACAAGGCATCGGGGCCACATGTATACCCCCATGGTAGAGCTTCGCAGTCCGGGGGTGAAGCCCTGGCCCCATCAGAGGGCGTTCTGCAGATGGTGCCACTGCCGCGTCAGCCAGCCGGCCCGATCCACCGCGACCATGCTGACCAGCGGTACGGTCTGCAGCGTCTGGCCGTGCAGGGAGATGATCATCTCGCCCACGACGCCACCCTTGGCTACGGGCAGGGGCCCCGCGGGCTTCCAGACGAGGCGCGTTTGGAGTTCGTCCAGCCGCCCACGCGGCACGGTGACGGTCACCTTGGAAGCCACGGCGACGGGAATACGCATGGGCGACAGCATGGGGTCGTGGATTTCACCGACCTTGGTCATCGCCTTGTAGAGCTCGTGGTCCTCGAAGAAGCGGTAGCCGTAATTGAGGAGGGACTCCACCGCGTTGGTGCTGCCGGGCCAGCTGGGCCCGCCCATGACTACCGCGATGAGGCGTCGGCCATTGCGCAGGGCTGTGGCGTCGATACAGTAGCCGGATTCATCGGTCAGACCGGTTTTCAGACCGTCGACGCTGGGGTCGCGAAAAAGTACCGGATTCCAGCTGCGCTGCGTGATCTTGTTGTAGGTGTAGGATTTCTGCTTGGTGATATCGAGCACCTGGGGATACTGGTGGATCAGGGCGCGACTGAGCTTGGCCACATCCAGTGCCGTGGTGTAGAGCCCGCTGTCGGGCAGGCCATTGACGTTGCTGTAGTGGGTGTTGTCCAGCTGCAGACGGCGAGCGGCATCGTTCATGAGGGTGACGAAGCCGCTCTGGCTGCCGCCGACGGTCTCGGCCAGCGCCACGGCGGCATCGTTGCCGGAATCGATGAGCAGACCGTGCAGCAACTGATCCACCGTCACCGGCAGCCCAGGCTGGATGAACATCCGCGAACCCCCGGTCTTCCACGCGGTGTTGGACACATTCACCGCTTCATCGGGACGCAGGCTACCGTTGCCCATGGCTTGGTAGGTCAGGTAGGCCGTCATCAGTTTGGTGAGACTGGCCGGCGCGCGGTGCAGGTTCTCCCCTTTGGCAGCGATGATCTGGCCGCTATCGTAATCCATGAGCACGTAAGTCGCTACGGAGGGCAGGGCTGGAGCCGGAGGGATGGGAATCTGCGGCGTTGGCGTTGCCGCCAGAGACAACTGGGTGAAAAGCGTGATACCGACGGTGCAGAGCGCAAGGACTGCGCGCAAGAAGGGAACGGACATGGGATTCCTCGGTGGACCTCGACGTAGGAACGGATTATTCGTGGAAACGCGGATGGGAATGCACAGACATGAGGATACCCAAGCCGATGAGAAAGGTCAGCATGGCGGTACCTCCGTAGCTCACCAGCGGCAGTGGTACCCCCACCACCGGCAGGATCCCCGTCGTCATTCCCATGTTGATGAATATGTACAGGAAGAAGGTCAGGCTCAAGGTGCCGGCGATGAGACGACCGAAGCGGTCGCGGCACTCGTAGGCGATGATGAGCCCGCGCAGGACAATGAGCAGGTAGGTGGCCATGAGAAAGAGCACGCCCACCAGTCCAAACTCCTCGGCGAAACCGGCGAAAACGAAATCCGTCTGCGCTTCGGGCAGAAAATCCAGATTCACCTGGGTGCCGTTGAACCAACCCTTGCCAAAGACCCCCCCGGAGCCGATGGCGATCATGCTCTGGATGATGTGATAGCCCGCTCCCAGAGGGTCTCGTTGCGGATCGAGAAAGGTCAGGATGCGCTCTTTTTGGTAGCCGTGGAGAAAGTGCCAGAGGATGGGGCCGCTGATCACGGCCAGGAGAATGAGGCCGATGAACCAGCGCCGGCGTACTCCGGCCAGCCACATGGTGAAGATTCCCGCTGCTCCGATCTGGGCTGCAGTGCCCAGGTCCGGCTCCTTGGCAATGAGCAGAAAGGGTACGGAAATGAGTGCAAAGCCGCTCAGGGCTGCTTTCCAGCTCTGCACGTTTTCCGCCTGGGAGTAGTAGTAGGCAAGCATCAGCGGCAGTGCGAGCTTGACGAGCTCCGAGGGTTGAAAGCTGAGGGGACCGACGCCCAGCCAGCGCTTGGCACCCAGATAGGTCCTGCCCGCGACCAGAGTGACGGCCAGAAGCACGAGTCCCAGACCATAGAGGAACGGTGCCCAGGCTCGCAGTCGTTCCGGTGGGATGTTGGCCACGCCCACCAGCACCACGAGACCGATGGCGAATCGCAGCAACTGCGCCAGAACCACGCGGATACTCTCCTGACTGCCGCTGTAGAGGACCGCAAGGCTGATCCCCATGAGTAGGAAGATTCCGGTCATGAGGGCAGGGTCCAGATGGCCGAGCGCGCGACGTAAAGAGAAGCTGTGGAGGTTCATGGTTGGGCGGTGGAATCGCGGTCCAGATATCGGTCGATGACGGCCTGGGCGACCGGCGCGGCGGCGCTGCCACCGTGGCCGCCGTGCTCGACGATCACGGCCACTGCGATCTGCGGATGACTGGCCGGCGCGTAGGCGATGAAGAGTGCGTGATCGCGCAGATGGCGGCTGTCGCTGCCCTTGCGCACTCGACCAACGGCATCGCGCTCGGCGCGACGGACCTGCGCCGTGCCGGTCTTGCCGGCAATATCGTGCGGATCGCTGGCAAGGATGTGGGCGGTGCCATGCTGCACTACGGCGCGCATGGCCTCCTCCACGAGCTGCATGTGCCGCGGCGAAGCCTCTACGGTTCGCGTCCGTATCGGTCGGTCGGCGCGCAGATGCAGGTCCGGCAGCTGACCGTCGGCGGCGATGGCTGCCGTTGCCCGGACCAGCTGCAGCGGTGTGGCCAGCAGATAGCCCTGGCCGATACCCATCATCACTGTCTGCCCCGTGTGCCAGTGCGATTGTCCGCGCCGAGTGCGCATCCAGGCCGGGCTCGGCACCAGACCGCGAGCCTCACCGGGCAGGTCGATGGCCGTGGAGTTCCCAAAACCCAGGTCCTCGAGTCCTTGCGCAAGGCGGGTGGGGCCCAAGCGCAGGGCGAGCTGATAGAAGAAGACGTCGTTGGAATCGCGGATCGCCGCTCGCAGATCCTGGCGACCGTGTCCGCCCGGGCGCCAATCGTAATAACGATGCTGCGTGCCAGGGATCTGGAAATACCCGCCCCCGGCCAGAGTCTCTTCGGGCTGGATCGCGCCATCCCTCAGCGCCACCAACGCCACAAAGGGTTTGATGGTGGAGCCCGGCGGATAGTTGCCGGCGGCGAAGCGGTTGTTCAAGGGGTGCAGAGGATCGTCCCGCAGACTTTGCCATTGGGCGCCATCGAGGCCCTTGACGAAGTCGTTGGGATCGTAGCTGGGCGCTGAGTAGGCGGCCAGCACCGCACCGTTGCGGGGATCGACCGCTACCACGGCACCGGAGTGGCCGGCCATGGCGGCGGCGGCTGCGGTTTGCAGGTCCAGGTCCAGGGTCGTATGCAGATCGGTACCGGCGCGGGCTGGTCGCTCCTCGAAACTGCCGACACTCTGGCCGCGGGCGTTGACCTCCACCTCCTGTACTCCCGATACCCCGCGCAAAAGATCCTCGTACTGCGCTTCCAGACCGCTCTTACCCACCTGATCCAGGCCCGAGCGCGCCAGCGTCGGATCCTGTTCCAGATCGCGCGAGTCGGGACGACCGACATAGCCAACTACGTGGGCAAAGCTCGGACCGTAGGGATACACCCGCTGCCAGTGCGTCTCGATCTGAACCCCGGGAAAGGACCCCTTCACCAGCGCAAAGCGCGCCAGTTCCGTCGCGTTCAGGTTGCGTCGCAGCACCACGGCCTGGTAGGCGTGGGTGCCGCGGCGATTGCGCAGAAAAGCCCGGTAGTCCTCGTCCGAGATGGGCAACACCGTCCGCAGTGCAGCGATGGTCTCACCAATGTCCGCAACGCTATCGGGAGTCAGCGTCAGAACGTACTCCAGACGATTGTCCGCCAGCACCCGCCCCTGACGATCCAGGATCTTGCCGCGCACCGGCGCCAGCGGCAGCACTGCCAGGGTGTTGCGGTCCGACTGCAGGACATAACGCTCGTGGGCCTGTACCTGAAGGTACAGGATGCGTGCCAGCAGCACCAAACTCATTACGCCGATGAGTGCGGCGATGAACAGTAGCCGCGAGGTGAAGAAGGCGCGCTCACGTCGACGGATCTGCACGCTCAGCCTCGTCTCGTCTGCCGCTGAAAGACGCGGTCGAGCAGGCTGGTCCACAGCGGCCAGAGAGCAGCGCCGAAAGCCGGGGCCACCAGCAGCGCCCAGTGCCAACGCACCGGCGTCGTCCATCCCTGCCACAGCCACACCACGAAGCGCTCCGCCAGAAGCAGCAGGAAGATGAAAAAGAGCTGCTCCCAGGGTGGCAGGCGGCGTACCCGCGCCAGCCCAAGGTAGAGCAGGAAGAGCATGAGCACCAGTCCCATGGCGTGTGCCCCCAAGAGATCGCCGAGGATCAGATCCTGAAGCAGGCCAATTCCCCACACCAGAGTGTAACCCAGACTACCGTTGCCGCCGATGGCCCAGTACAGTACCAGCAAGGCCACGAAATCGGGATGCAGGCTGGCGTAGACGGGTCCCAGGGGCAGATTCGTTGCTACGAAGGCTGCGAGGAAGGCGAGAATCCAGGTCAGGACGATCACGGTTCCGAAGGACGCGTGCCGGGCCAGAGCAGGAGCACGGTATTGAGTTGGCCCAGCTGGGCCAGGGGGCGCACGCGCACCACCGCAAAGGCCGCGTCCGTCGGGCGCTCCACGGCAGTGATGCGCCCCACCGGCAGACCGGCGGGAAAGCGTCCGCCGAGGCCCGAGGTGACCAGCAGGGTACCCGGTTTGAGATCCGTATCCCGCGCCTGGAAAGGTACGCGCAGTTCCCGCAGATTTCCGGTCCCATCCAGCAGCAGAGGGGTATTGCTGTGTTCCGGTCGGACCGGCAGACTGCTGTCGAGGTCCGACAGCAGCGCGACCCGCGCATTCCAGGTGCTGACCGCCACCACCTGTCCCACCACTCCCCCCGGGGCCAGTACCGGCTGACCGACGCGAATGCCTTGTCGGCTACCCAGATCGATGATGATGCTCTGATTGCTCGGACTGAGATCCTGGGCCACCACGCCGGCCACGGTCACCCGCCCGGGAGGAACCGGAAAACTGTCGAGCAGAGCCAGCAGCTGCCGATTTTCACTACGGATCAAGGGGAGCTTCACGAGTTCCTGTTGCGCCTGAAGGAGCTCTGCGCGCAGGCGTGCATTCTCCCGCAGGAGCTGGTCGCGACTGCGCAGGTAGTCCTGACCCTCTCCCCACAGACGGACAAGGGCCTGGTCGGCGGCCAGTACGGGGCTCGCCAGGAAAAGCCCCATACTCCGACTCTGCGGGTGCGTGGTACTGTAGAAAGTCAGGGCGAGGCTCAGCGCCGCGAGTATGCCGACGCGCAGTAGGGACGGTAAGGGACGGCGAAAGAACAGACCGACCATGACCCATTACATCCGGTAGGTATCAATCGTCCGCAAAGACCTCTCCAAGCCGCTCCAGTTCCTCCAGGGCTCGCCCGCCTCCCCGTGCCACGCAGGTGAGGGGCTCTTCGGCCACGATGACCGGCAGACCCGTCTCTTCCATGATGAGGCGATCCAGGTCACGCACCAAGGCGCCGCCACCGGTGAGCACCATGCCGCGCTCGGCAATGTCCCCGGCCAGTTCCGGCGGTGTCTGCTCCAGGGCCAACTTGATGGCACCGACGATGGCTCCGAGGGGTTCCTGCAGGGCCTCCAGGATTTCGGCGCTGGTGATGGTGAAGGTCCGGGGCACCCCCTCGGCAAGATTGCGGCCACGCACCTCCATGGTCGTCACCTCCTGGCCGGGGTAAGCGCAGCCCACGGTCTTCTTGATCTCCTCGGCGGTGCTTTCGCCGATGAGCATGCCGTAGTTACGCCGGATGTAGTTGACGATGGCCTCGTCCATCTTGTCGCCGCCGACACGCACACTCTGGGAATAGACCACCCCCCCCAGGGCGATGACCCCGACCTCCGTGGTGCCGCCGCCGATGTCCACGACCATGGAGGCCGTCGGCTCTGCCACCGGCAAGCCGGCACCGATGGCCGCCGCCATGGGTTCCTCGATCAGGTGAACCTCACGAGCGCCGGCGCTCTGAGCCGATTCGCGAATGGCACGACGCTCCACCTGGGTGGCGCCGAAGGGCACGCAGACGATGATGCGCGGACTGGGCGTGAAAAAACGCTGAGGATGCACTCGCTTGATGAAGTGCTTGAGCATGGCCTCGGTGATCTGGAAGTCGGCGATGACGCCGTCCTTCAGGGGCCGGATGGCGGTGATGTTGGCGGGGGTACGGCCGAGCATGCGCTTGGCCTCCTCACCGACGGCCTGGATACGGCGATTGGCGCCGTGGCGACCGGTGCGGATGGCGACGACCGAGGGCTCGGAAAGCACGATGCCCTTGCCGCGCACGTAGATCAGGGTATTGGCCGTCCCCAGATCTACAGCCAGATCGCTGGAGAAAAGTCCTAGGAATCTTTTGAGTATCATCGGGATGCGAGTCCTACGGGTTGACTGGTCCATGAGCCAGCGGAGGTCTGCGCAGGCAAGATCTGCAAGGCCCCGGGCGTAAGACGCGCAGTCTAGCACGAGCCTTGCGCAAAGCCCAAGCGCCCGTAACTGCGGAGTTTTGGCTACAGTGGCCTCGTACCGGCACCGCGGATACAAAAAAAGCCGGCATAAAACACCGGCTGAGGGCTCGTTACGGACAACTGCTGCAAGAACGCCTAGAGTTTATACTCCTTCGGAAAAGCAATGCCGTGATTGTTCCGCATATCCTTGTTGAGTACTGGTAAATCCAGCTTTTTGACTTCCACGTGCTTTTTGCTCTGCAGCCAATGAGAGAAGATCTCCCACACCGGTTTACCTTCCACCTTCTGCATGGAAGCCCATCCCGCCACCTTGTATTTCTTTCCTGCAGAAACTGCCTTGCCACCGATACGCAGATTGCTGATACGATGGTAGATCTTTTCATCAGGATTGAAATCGTACTGGATATTACCGACGCGGATCATATCGCCGCCCTGTTGATAATAGGGATTCGGGTTGAAGATATTGTCGGCCACCTGCTCCATGATGTTCTTGATCTGCTCACCGGTATATTCGTTGATGGTCACCTGCGGATAGGTAATGGCGGTCTGCCCCATGACGTCTTCCATGGTGATGGTCTCTCCCGGAAGCTTGCAGTAGCCCCAGCGGAAACCTGGCGAGAAGGATGCCTCGCAATCCATCTCTTCACGTAGTGCGTCGCACAGCAGCTGATCGAAGGTGCCATTGAAGTTGTCCCGCCGATACAAGAGACTGGCGGTCGTCGCAAGCGGCTGGCTGAGCTTGGCCTGGTAGGGCGCGCGGACTTTCTCGATGTATGCCGCCATTTCGGCGTCGGGCTTGATGAGGTTGGAAAAGACCGGGAGATAGTGGAAACGCCAGCCTTTGAGCTTGCCTTTGCCCACGTCCAGGTCAAAGCGGGCCAGGATCTTGCCGTTGGTGCTGGTATTGATGATCAAGGTCTGATTCACCATGAAAGGCTTCGGCCCCATGATATCGTGGGTGTGGCCGCCAAGAATGATATCGATCCCCTTGACCATGGCCGCCATCTTCTTGTCGACATCGGCGCCATTGTGCGACAGCACGACGACGAGGTCGGCCTGATGCTGCTGGCGCACCTCGTCCACCATTTTCTGCATGTGCTCGGTATGAATGCCAAACCCCCAATCGGGAATCATGTAGGCGGGATTGGCGATGGGTGTGAAGGGGAAGGCCTGACCGATGACCGCTATCTTCCGGCCACTGATCTCATGGATACGATAGGGCTTGAATACCAGTTCCTGCCAGGTATTGCTGAAGACATTCTGCGCGAGGAAGGCGGCCTTCAGCTCGTTTTTTACCAAGTGCTCGACGCGGTCCTGACCAAAGGTGAACTCCCAGTGCCCGACGAAATCGTCCACCCCCAGCAGATTCTGCGCGCCCACCATATCGGAACCATTGGTCCATAGGCTTGTGGCCGAACCTTGCCAAGTGTCGCCGCCGTCCAGCAGCAACACCTTGTCGCCGCGCTCCTGCCGAAAACGCTTCACCAAGGCGGCAATGTGCG
The DNA here is from genome assembly GCF_023256195.1 of Acidithiobacillus sp. GTDB lineage: Bacteria > Pseudomonadota > Gammaproteobacteria > Acidithiobacillales > Acidithiobacillaceae > Acidithiobacillus_A. The sequence goes on along the minus strand of NZ_JAGDWX010000007.1, from coordinate 16,809 downwards.
CGTAGCCGCCGATCTTGCCGTATTTATGCGCCAGGGTATCGTAATCCAGACAGGAATACGCGTATTCGTCGCGCGGATTCTTGCCTACCTGGTAATAATCCAACATCCACTTGCCGCAGAGATGGGGGGTCTGATTCAGAGCGGGACCCACGCCGATATTGGTGTCCGGTTCACGCCACCAAACCGGCAGGAGCTGGGCGTGAGAATCCGTCATGTGCAGCAGTGTCACGTTGCCATAGTCGGGGATGGTGTAGGGATCCTTGTCACTACCCCAACTGGCCTGTATCGCTCCGGGAGCAAAAAAGCTGGCGGCACCAGCCACACCCAGAAGTTGTAAAAAATCGCGTCGATCGAGATGCATGAAATGTCCTCCCCGGGTTACAGACCGCCAGCGGCTGCCTGTTTCATGACTGAGATGATCTGCTTGTTCAATTCCTCGGCGACCCGTTTGGCTGCGGGATTGGCGGGAAAGTATTTTAGCGCATAGGTCGGCAGGTAGGTCAGCAACAGGAGTTTTCCATGCTTTTCATACAGCACGATCTTACAAGGGGCAAAAGCTCCGAATTCGGGATCGGTATCGAGGATCTTGGAGCCCAGCACGAGATTACAGACCTCGTAGATCACATAGGGGCTCTTGCTCGGAATGCCGCGCTCCTGCAGTCCCTTCTGGACATCCAGGGTGCCGACGACATTCATGTTCTCCGCTTCGGCGCCACTTTGGATACCCATCTGTACCTGGGCAGGAGTAACGCCCTTCTGCACGGGAATAACGTAGATCGGAGAATCGGTGTTTATAGGGGGCATCCCGGCTACGGGAGCCGGAATGGTTCCCGCGGCGGCAGCCAGGGGCAGCGTCAGGACGCAGCTAAAAACGACGGCCGCAAGGCTTGTTGTCAGACGACTCGGCATGGTGACCTTCCTTCAGATATGGGCGGATAGCAGGGACGGATCGTACGGCCGATCAGGGGCGATATCCCGGCACATTGATCTTTATGCCATTACTGAGATAGGCCATGAAATACTCGACGTTACGATAATCCTTGCTTTCCAGGGGCTGCGGCTGCGCGCCGACATTCTTGTTGCAACCTTGGATCCGTTTTTGCAGCGTATTCACCGCCGACCAGGCTGCACGGTAGGTGGGGAAGTGCGCCGTCTCCCCCTGCGCCGGAGAAATGATCTGGTCCCGTAGATACTTGCCATCGTAGGCCATGTGGCAGGATGCGCAGGAAAAGCCCAGCTGGCCGCGCTTCATGAAGTAATAAGCCTTGCCTTCCTGGAAGGCCTTGGTCGCCCCCGGACCGTCCACCTTGACCGCCACGGGCATGCCGTTGGAGAGCGAGGTCAGATAGGTCTGCAGGGCGATCATATCTGCGCTGCCGTACTTCAAGGGCGCCTCACCATTGGCAACCCGGCAGGCATTGATGCTGGTGCCGATGGTTTCCACCTCGTGGGTCTTGCTGTCGTACATGGGGTAGTGTGCTGCCACCCCCTTGCCGCCGTCGGGATAGCAACTGGCGTAGGTCTTGCCGTTCTTGAAGGGTTTGTCCCAGAGTGCTTTCCCGGTGGAGAGCGTGAGATCGCCCGGGTTGAACTGCATGGCCTCCTGGTACTGACTGTACAGCTCGGGACTGAAGGCGTAGGCGCCCAGAGCATACTTGTCGAAAGGCAGGTCGGGATGCTGCTGTTTGAAGAGCTCGTGAGATTCCTTCAGGGTCTGCGCCGGCGAGGTCTTGAGGTTGCCGATATCCCACCAGTTGACGGCCTGCGCACTGCCGGCGACGCCCACGAGGGCTCCTAGAGACAGGGTCAAAAACCATTGCTTCATTGTCTGTTTCCTCCTCGATTCGGGTACCGCGGCGGTCGCAGTACCGTCTTCATCAACTCACCGTCAGCTTGGATTCTGCGCTCCAGACTCCATTCTGATTGTCCTTCCAGACCATCTTCAGCGTACCGCTCTTCTCTGCCCGCATCTTGAAGGCGAGGTAGGGATTGGCGCTGACCGCCGTGCTCCAGTCGATGTCCAGCAACTTGGCGTTGTCGAAGGTCACGCTGACCGTCTGGATGAAGTGGGCCGGGATGGGCTTGCCCTCCTTGTCTTTGGTCAGGCCCGTGGTCATGGGATTCATGATCAGGGAACGGACCTCCACCACCTCCCCCTTCTTGGCACTGTTAGCCATGCGGATCATGGGGTTACCGATATTGTCTGCCATGCTGTCGTTCCTCTCGAAGTCTCAAGTAATCGGGTGTTGCCGTACTCAACCGCCACAGCCGCCAATGGTGACCTTGACCTCACGGGGGGCGGAGGCCATCAGCTCACCCTTGTTGGTCTTGGCAATGACCCGTACGTTGTCGGTCTTGGCCATCTTGATGCGTTGCTGGAAATAGGCGGCGCCCAGGGCCGGCGTCAGGTCGAACTGACTGGCCAAGGGAGTCGGGTTATGGTCGACGAAGAGCCAGACCGTGCTGACGTAATCGTCTGCAGTCATGGGCGAGTCGATTTCGATGGTAACGGGCACGGCACCGCCGTTCTCGGCGATGGTGGGGGCCGTGAGCTTCACCTTGGGCGAGACCGGAACGTTGCTCTTGCCCACACTGGCGGCCATGGCCTGATCGAGGGCCTTGGCGTCAAAGGCCTTGGCCGGCCAACCGGCGACGTTGTCGGCGAGAGCTGCGCCGGAGCGGAGCAGGGTGCCGCCAGCCAGGGTAACCGCAGCTCCCGCGACAAGGCTGGTGCCAAGAAACTGGCGACGCTGGATAGTTTTCTTCATGGATGGTCTACTCCTAAATAACGGGCTTAATTCAAGGACCAGAGGTAATCCGCCACCTGCTGTAATTCTTTCGGTGTCAGAACGTCATTTTTTCCAAATTGCGGCATATTGGCATAGGGAAACAACTTTTCCGGGTCTGCCAAAAAAGCCACCAGTTTTTCTTTGGTCTGGAACATCTGCTGGAAGGTCACTCCCTTCATGGGAAGGGCCGGAGCGACGTTGCCGGCTTGGGAGCCGCCTGGAAGCGCGTGGCAGGCAAGACAGTTCCCCTTTTCCCGATCGAAGGCAATGGCTCGGCCCGCTTCGATGTTGCTCTGCGCCGCCGCATTCTCGGCGGCCTGGACACGATCTACAGCGCCCAGGAATAAAAGGGTACCGAGGAGACTGCTGAGCATTCCCGCGCGAACGATGGTATCGAGTTTCATATCGTACTCCTGTGGTGCTGCCCTTTCGTAACATGGGCAAAAAAACAGGAGCAGAATTCGTGCCAAAACGTCCTATAGCATTAACCTACTATAAATTGTAGAGTCTTGCGGAGAGAAAAATTCGCCCGTTTAGGTGCACAAATGCCCTAAAGGATGGGCTTTGCGCGGGCGCCGGCGCGGGTGGGCGAGTACGCTCGGGCAGCGGCTCAGCCTCTGCGCGGCGGTTTGCCGAAGCCGCGTCCTGCGCATGGCTCTGTTCGACAGGGACTCCTTGTCCCAAACGGGACAGAGCCGGCCAATCACTCGCCCTCGCCAAGTTCGTCGTCGCTTTCGTGATCGCCCAACAGTCCCAGATTCTTCATCTTGGTGCGCAGCTGCTTGCGGCTGATACCCAGGAGCACCGCTGCCTGACTCTGATTGAAGCGGGTTTTTTCCAGGGCGCTCAACACCGTCTGTCGTTCCAGGGAAGGAAGATCGAAGGGACTCATGGGGCCATGGTCGGTGCCCGTCTTGCCCAAGAGTTCTGCCGGCAGATCCTGACGGCGGATCTCGGGCCCGCGGCTGAGGACGATCATGCGCTCCAGGAGATTTTCCAGCTGTCGGATGTTTCCGGGCCAGTCGTAGGCCTCCAGAGTCGCCAGGGCCTCACTGCTGATGGCGATGGGCGGTGTCCGGCCGATGTCCGCGCTGATCTTCGTCAAGAAATGGCGCACCAGGGGGGCAATGTCGGCGCGGCGCTCCCGCAGCGGAGGAATGTGCAGAGGGATGACGTTGAGGCGATAGTAGAGGTCCTCCCGGAATCGCCCGTCGCTGACGGCCTGCGCCAGATCGATGTGGGTCGCGGCCACGATACGGGCCTGCAGCGGCACCGTCTGATGCGTACCGAGACGGGTGAACTCCCGCTCCTGCAGAGCTCTGAGCAGCTTCACCTGCATGGGCAGGGGCATGTCTCCCACCTCGTCCAGAAAGAGCGTCCCGCTGGCGGCCATCTCCAGCTTGCCGGCCTGGGAGCGGGTCGCGCCGGTAAAAGCGCCCCGCTCGAAACCAAAAATCTCGCTTTCCACCAGCTCCAAGGGGATGGCACCGCAGTTGAAGGCGATGAAGGGTTGGCCGGCGCGCGGCGAGGCGTCGTGCAGAGCTTTTGCCACCAGTTCCTTGCCGGTACCGGATTCGCCGGTGATCAGCACGTTGGAGGGCGCCGGAGCCACCAGATCGATGGTTTCCAGAAGGGTTTCGATGGCACGGCTGACCCCGATCAGACCGTGCCGGCGCGGCTCCTGGCGCAAGGGCGGCAGGACCCGCCCCCGCTGCCCCAGTACCTGGCGCAGGAGGGCGATAAGCTCCCCCTCGTCCACCGGTTTGGTCAGGTAGTGCTCCGCGCCGGCCTTGATAGCGTCCACCGCATGCTCGATCTCGCCGTAGGCGGTGGTGATGATGACAGGGATCTCCGGATGTGTGCTCTTCACTTCCCGCAGGAGATCGGTACCGGATCGACCGGGCAGGCGCTGGTCGGTCAGAATCAAGGCCGGGGGCTGCTGGCGGATGGACTCCAGGGCCGCTTCGGCGCTTTCCGCCTCACGGGTGGCAAAACCCTCCGCCGCCAGCACTGCGGCCAGTACGCGGCGCAGATTGCGTTCGTCCTCAACGATAAGTATGGGTGCTTCCATGGAATCCTCACAAGGGCGCCGGGGTGGATGGCGTTACACGGCGTCTGAGGATAGGCGATCGGGAATGTGCAGGACAAATTCGGCGCCCTGATCGGCATCTTTCAGTTCTACGCGACCCTCGTGCACCATCATGATCTTTGCCACCATGGCCAGACCCAGACCGCTGCCCTTGGTCTTGGTGGTCACGTAGGGTTTGAAGATCGCCGACCTTTTGTCGGCAGGTACCCCGGGGCCGTTGTCGCGGACGGCGATACACACCATCCCCGGTGTTTCCGGACGGGCACGCAGCGCGATTCGCCCGCCCGGCTGCGGCACTGCGTCGATGGCGTTGAGCAGCAGGTTGCTGAGCGCCTGAGCAATGAGCGAGGGGTCGACGATGGCGTGCAGATCGCCGGGACAGTCCAACTCTACCTCGACACCATGTCCCTCGAAATCCGGACGGTGGCGTTCGACGCAGCGCTGCAGCAAGGTACACAGCGCAGTGTCGACGTACTCGGGTCGGTAGGAGCGACCAAAGTCGAGAAAACCCTGGGTCATGTCGTAGAGTCTCTGTACCTCTTCTTCGATGATCGACAGAAAGTCTTCGGGCACCAGGTTGCCCTTGCCAGCGTCCTGGCCGCCGTAGCGGACCAGGTAGCGCGCCGCACCGCGCAGAGAGGACAAGGCATTGCGAATCTCGTGGGCGACCTGGGAAGACATCTCGCCGATGGTCGCCATGCACTGCATATCCTGCTGGCGCTGATGCAGGCGTTGCAGTTCCTGGAGGTGCTCGTGCAGTCGCACCTCGGTCATGCGAAAAGCTCGCTCCAGACGATGGAGTTCGTCGCCGTGACGATCGGGGGCTTGCGGATCGCGGCGGTCCTCCAGACCCAGGCGTTGTTCCATACCCTCGATGTCGTGCAGCAGCCGCAGCACCGGCCGGGTGATGGCCAGGCTCACCAGATACGCCCCCAGCAGTCCGAGGAGGGCGGTGATGGCTCCCAGGATCAGGAGGCGGCTGGTGGTGCGGTTGAGACGCTCATCCACCAGCGCGTTGATCTTCTGACGGTTGCCCTGTAGCCAGACCGTGCCCAGATCGTAGGAGCCCGCGGCGATGGCCGCCCGGAACAGATCGGCTTGACTGACAGAGCGCGGCGGCAGCCGTGCCGGCTCGCCGAGCTGGCTGAGCTGAGTACTGGCGACGACGACCCCACTGCGGTCGACGATCTCGACGGAGCGGACCAGAGGATTGCCCGGGTGGGCCAGCTGCGCCAGCTTGCCGCCATCCTTGAGCAGGATGGGATTGGCGGCATCCCGAGCGATGTTCTCGGTAAGGCGTGCCAGCTCGTTCTGCACCTGACTGGTGAGGTCGGCGCGCACCGAGGTGTAGAGGAAGACAGCGATGAGCGCGTAGACGAGTGCCACGAGCAGCAGGACGAAGGCCATGCTCTTGCTGCGCCAGCTGAGCCGCTGCCAGAGGTAGGGCCAGGAGCGAAAGATCCGTGTCCCGGCGGGCCTCGGCGCAGACGATACTGCGGAAGCTTCGGAGGGCTGGTCGATACCCGGTAGCTCCACCAGTTCGCGGCTCATGAAACCGGACGGATCCTGGCGAAACCCGCAGCCTGCAGTTCCTGCGTCGGGATGGCCGCCAAGGCTTGCCGAATCTTCGCCAGCTGATCGCCCCGCAGTGCAGTGCCGGAGGTCAGGACCCAGGCTGGCGCAGGTCCGGCCATGGTCAGTACCCTCCAGGTATCGGGGGTTTCCCGCATGAGATTCTTCACCGTGGCGGCACGCAGCACACCCCAGTCTGCCTTGTGCGTAGCCAAGGCCGCAAAAACCGCGCGCTCCGATGCCACTCCCAGCCAATGCAGCGCACGCCCGTGGGCGTGCTCCTTTATCCAGGGACGCAGGATGCCCGCGGCACTGCAGTAAGGGCTGCTGTAGGCAATGGTCAGCCCCTCGCGGGCGGCCGCTTCCGGGGTGGCCGGGGCGTGCAGGAGGCTCACCACCGCCAGGCCCTTATCGGTATCGGGCGGATCGAGGCGCGCCAGCACCTGCAGCCGATCCTTGGCCGCCTGCTGCATGAGCGGACTCAAGAGGGCAAACGAATAGCGTCCCGCCCGCAGATCGCGCACGTAGTCCGTCTCGCTGGGTGGAATCAACACTTCCACCGGTTCGCCCGTAGCCTCGCGCAGTGCCTGTAACAGGGGGGCGAAGAGCCGCGCCGCGGTCACTGGCGAAAAAGCCGGTGGGATCCCCAGCACCAGATGTCTGCTGCGATACTTGGGATCGAGGCGGGCGCCGTAGAGATCGCGGTAGAGGGCGCGCAAAGGCGCGTAGGCGCCGTCGGCCAGAGGATGAAAGCCGCGAGCGAGGCCACCCAGCGCGTGCAGGGCCGCAGGGTCGGCACGGGCGGTCTCGAGGAGGGCGGTTCGAAGCTTCTCGCGCAGTGCCGGCGGCACCTCGGCGCTGGCGGCAATGAGGTCACCGGGGCCCACGTCCATGCGTGCCACCACCCGTAGTGTCCCCTCCTGGATGTAGGGCATGGCCACGTTCTCGGCTACTGCCGTGGCATCGTAGAAGCGCGCGGCGACATCCATCAAGGCGCTCTGATCCGAGCCGCTTTGGCGCAAGGTGCTGAAGTCCTTGGTGCCGATGCCGACGCTGCTGAGCAGGGACAACGGCAGTAGGGCCGAGGCGGCACAGGCGGGATCCCCCATGACGAAGCTCTTGCCCCGCAGCTGCAGTACACTGTGCACCGGGGAGTCGGCGCGGACGAGGATGACACTATGGTTGCTGCCGGGCCCGCCGTCGATACCCACGAGCGGGAGATAGGGGCTCTCGTGGGCGACGCGCAGGTAGGAGATGGGGCAGAACAGGGCGATCTGCGCCACCGGTTTGTTGGCCTCGAGATAGAAGCTCTGGAGATTCCCACTGAAGCTCAGGTGCACCGGCTCTCCGCTCACCCGGCTGAGGTACTGGGCCAGGGGCGTGAATGCCGCGTACATCACCGCAGGACTGCTCACCGGTGGCAGCAGAAAGCGCAGGTCCCCTTGTGCCGAGAGGCAGAATAGGCTCAGAATCCACGCGATCAGAATCTTCTTCAGCAGTGACATCCCCAACACCCCACCCTTCTGACCTGCGTGATTCAAGCAAAAGGAGTGCCAGATTCCATGTCCCAAGAGCCCAGCCCGAATCGGCCTCTTACCCACTTCAACGCGCGTGGCGAAGCGCACATGGTGGCCGTCACGGACAAGCCCGTCACCGAACGCCGCGCCCGGGCCGAAGGCGCCATCCGCATGCAGACGAGCACCTTGGAGCGCCTGCGCGAGGGTAGCGTCGGCAAGGGCGACGTGCTTGCCGTCGCCCGCATTGCGGCCATCCAGGCCGCCAAGAAGACGGCCGACCTGATCCCTTTGGCACACCCCCTGGCCCTCAGCGCCGTCGACGTGGAGTTTGCGGACCAGGATGATCCGGCGCAACTGCTGTGCCGGGTAGATCTGCGTTGCAGTGGTCAGACGGGGGTGGAGATGGAGGCGTTGACGGCCGTCAGTGTGGCTCTACTCACGGTCTATGATATGTGCAAGGCCATCGACCGCGGCATGGAGATCAGCTCCGTACGCCTGCTGGAGAAAAGCGGCGGACGCAGCGGTCATTGGCGTCGAGAGCCTTAAAACGAAGCCCCGCTCTGAGAGCGGGGCTCACACCGGCCCAGATTCACTTGCCGCGATGGGGCGAGGAGCTGTAGCGCATCATCACGTCCCGGTCCTTCCAGTTGGCCTCCTTGAGGACCTCTTCAGGGATCAGGTAACGATCCTGGGGAGCCACTTCCTTGGCCTTGACGATGCGCAGCACATCGGCGTAAGGAAGTTTGCGCAGCAATCCGTCCTTGTCCGTCGCGCGCACGATCATGGCGTCCTTCAAGAGGGCGTAGACGTAGAAATTCCCCGGACGCAGCTTGCCTTCCTTGTCCCGCCAGGTGACCGTGATGCGGGAGTGCTCTTTGAAATCGTTTCGGTTCATCGCTGATTCTCCATGGAATGGGCCGAGTCAAAGTACCTGCGCTCTGGGCGCCAAAGCAAATAAGGGCTGCTTATTACAAAATCAAAAACGCTGAGTTGCTTTATCACCGACCCTCGGCGACCATCCGACACATGTTAGAGGGGCCCGCCCGGCCACTCTCCACGAGCGAGGTAGACGATGGCTACGGTCATGGAATTCGAGGATCACGGCAAGCAGGAGATCAAATACAGCACCTGCTACATGTGCGCCTGTCGCTGCGGCATCAAGGTGACGGTGGAAAACAACCAGGTACGCTTCATCCAGGGTAACCGCAATCACCCCATCAACCAAGGGGTGCTCTGCGCCAAGGGTTCGGCTGGGATCATGAAGCAACAGTCCCCGGCCAAGCTGCGCAACCCGCTGCGCCGCAAACCCGGGACCGAGCGCGGCGCCGGCGAGTTTGAGGAGATCTCCTGGGATGAGGCCATCGACATCCTCACCCAGCGTCTGCAGCACATCCGCGCCACGGACCCCAACAAACTCGCCTATTTCACCGGCCGTGACCAGATGCAGGCCCTCACCGGGCTCTGGGCGCAGCAGTTCGGCACCCTGAACTGGTCGGCCCACGGCGGCTTCTGTTCCGTCAACATGGCCACCGCCGGCCTGTACATGCTGGGCCACGCCTTCTGGGAGTTCGGTGACCCCGACTGGGATCGTACCAAGTACTTCATGCTCTGGGGCGTTGCCGAGGACCACTCTTCCAACCCCATGAAGATCGGGCTGGAAAAGCTCAAGCGCAACGGCGGCAAGTTCGTGGGTATCAATCCCGCGCGCACCGGCTACCAGGCCATCGCCGATGAGTGGGTGCCGATCCGTCCCGGTACCGACGGCATGCTGGCCTTGTCCATGGTGCAGGTCCTGCTCCAGAACGAACAGTTCGACTGGGATTTTCTGCTCCGATACACCAACGCGCCCTTCCTCGTCGTGCACACGCCGGGGCAGAAGGGCGATGGACTCATCTACCGCGATGAGGCGGGGCACCCCATGGTCTGGGATCTCGAGAAGGAAGCCTTCGTCAATGGCATGGATGCCGGCGTCAAGGCGGCTCTCTTCGGCGACTTCCAGAGCCCCGATGGCCGGCCTCTGCGCACGGTCATGAGCATCCTCGCCGACCGCTATCTGGACGAGCGCTTCAGTCCCGCCAACGCTGCCCGCATCACCGGTGTGCCGGCGGAGACCATCGAGCGTCTGGCTCTGGAGATGGCCCACGTGGCCTTCAAGGAAAGTATCGAGGTCGAGGTGGAGTGGACCGACTGGGCGGGACGCAAGCACGACCGCTTCATCGGTCGGCCGGTGTCCATGCACGCCATGCGCGGCATCTCGGCGCACTCCAATGGGATGCAGGCAGCGCGCGCCATCCACCTGCTCCAGGTGCTGCTGGGGACCATCGACTGTCCCGGTGGTTTCCGCTCCAAGGCCCCTTACCCGAAACCCGTGCCACCGCCCGTCAAGCCGGCACAGCACAGCGCGCCGAACACCCCACTGAAGTCGCCGCCGCTCGGTTTCCCGACGGCGCCGGAGGACCTCGTGATCGATGAGGAGGGTCGGCCCAAGCGTATCGACAAGGCCTATTCCTGGGAGGCGCCCATCGCCAACCACGGACTCATGCACATGGTCATCACCAATGCCGTCAACAAGGACCCCTACGGCATCGATACCCTGATCTTCTTCATGGCCAACATGAGCTGGAACTCCACCATGAATACGGCCAATGTGCAGGAGATGCTCAAGGCCAAGGACGACAACGGCGAGTACAAGATCCCCTTCCTCGTGGTCATCGACGCCTATCACTCCGAGATGGTCAATTTCGGCGATCTCATCCTGCCCGATACCACCTACCTCGAGCGCTACGATTGTATTTCGCTGTTGGATCGGCCCATTTCGGAGCCCGATGCCATCTGCGACTCCATCCGCCACCCCATCCTGAAGCCCGACCGTAACGTCCGGCCCTGGCAGGACGTGATGGTGGAGCTGGCCACGCGCCTCAAGTTCCCGGCCTTTACCAAAGAGAACGGCGAGCCGCGTTTCAAGGACTACAAGGACTTCATCGTCAACTTCGAGCGCGCTCCCGGGATCGGCTTCCTGGCTGGTTGGCGGGGCAAGGACGGCAAGTCCCACCTGCGCGGCGAGCCCAATCCGGAGCAGTGGGATCGCTATATCGAGAATCAGGGCTTCTTCCAATACCACCTGCCCAAGTCGGCGGCCTTTTATCGCTTTGCCAATCGGGAGTACCTGGATCTGGCCCAGAAGATCGGCTTCAATCCTACGGCCGATCCCATCCTCATCGAGCTCTACTCCGAAACCTTCCAGCGCTTCCGGCTGGCCGGTATGGGGCTCTACGACGGTCCGCAGCCCAAGGATCCCGTGGATCGCGAGCGACTGGCCACCTATTTCGACCCGCTGCCGGACTGGTACGAGCCCCTGGAGCAGCAGCGCATCGACAAGAAGGAGTATCCCTTCTTTGCCGTCAATCAGCGACCGATGATGATGTATCACTCCTGGGACAGTCAGAATGCCTGGCTGCGCCAGATCATCGCCCAGAATTACCTCTACATGAACCGCAAGCGCGGAGAACAGATGGGCATCGCCGACAAATCCTGGGTCTGGGTGGAGAGCCACAACGGCAAGATCCGGGTTCAGGTCAAGCTCATCGAAGGTTGCCAGGAAGACACGGTGTGGACCTGGAATGCCATCGGCAAGCAGTCCGGCGCCTGGGGCCTCAAGCCCGAGGCCGCCGAGGCGACCCGCGGCTTCCTCATGAATCACCTGATTTCGGAACTGCTACCACCCAAGCGAGGAGAACGTCGGCTGACCAACTCCGACCCCATCACCGGCCAGGCGGCTTGGTACGACCTCATGGTCAAGATCACCCCGGCCGCCCCGGGCGAGGAAGGGGTATGGCCCACCTTTGAGACCATCAAGCCTTTGCCCGGCATGGCACCGGCTCCGGATCAGCTGCGCTACCACACCCACGAACCCGTCAACCTCAAGTCCTGAAGTCGGGACCTGAGAAGACCCGGCCACCGGAAACGGGGCCGGACTGAATCAAGGAGTTCAGCATGAGACTTGGATTGGTTATCGATTTGGACACCTGCGTGGGCTGTCACGCCTGCGCCGTGGCCTGCAAGGAATGGAATACCAGTGGCACCACGGGTGCTCTGACGGATTATCAGCCCTACGGCGCCAAGCCCTCGGGCGTGTGGTTCAATCGCATCCGTCACTACGAGATTGGCGAGTATCCCTACAACAAGACTGTCAACTTCCCGATGTCCTGCATGCACTGCGAGAACGCCGAATGCGTCACGGTCTGTCCCACCGGCGCCAGCTACAAGCGCGCCGAGGACGGTATCGTCCTTGTCGATCAGAACAAGTGCATGGGCTGCAATTACTGCTCCTGGGCCTGCCCCTACGGCGCTCGTGAGCTGGACCGGGCCTCCGGCACCATGAAGAAGTGCACCTTGTGCATCGACCGTATCTACGACATGGAGATCCCCGAAGAAGAGCGTCAGCCCGCCTGCGTTCTGACCTGTCCGGCCCACGCCCGCATGTTCGGCGACTTCGACGATCCCGAGAGCCCGGTCAGCCGCGCCGTGCGGGAGCGCGGCGGCTATCAGCTCATGCCCGAACTGAACTACAACCCCAGCAACCACTACCTGCCCCCGCGCGTGCACGCGCCCATCCCCACGGAGGGCATGCGCAAGAAGGCGGCGGCCAAGGTCAAGGCCTGGGTCAACCGCGTCGTCGAGCGCTGAGGAGAACGCCCATGCATCCGGCACTGGCAGTCATTTTTCTTACCCTGTTCTCGGGCGGCGGCTTTGGCCTCATGGCCCTGGTGGCCGTCGTCAACGATTTCCACATCGAGGGGGGTCTCAATCCCCTGCAGACCCTTGTCGCCGTCCTGATTTCCTTGGTGTTCGTGACCATCGGCATGCTCTCGTCCACGGCGCACCTGGCCAACCCCAAGAATGCCTGGCGCGCCTTCACCCGTTGGCGGACCTCCTGGCTCGCGCGGGAGGGCATCTTTGCGGTGCTCTTCTATCCCTTCGCCGGCCTCTATCTGCTCTGGGTCTATTTCACGCAGGCACCCGCGGATAGCGTGGGCCTGGTGCTTGCCAATCTCGCCGGCCTCATCGGCCTGGTCACCATCTTCTGTCAGGGGATGATCTACGCGGTCCTGCGCACCATCCGCCAGTGGAACACGCCCCTGGTACCGGCCAATTTCTACTTCATGGGGCTAGGTATCGGGGCCACCATCCTTGCCGCCGAGCGTATCGTCTTCGGAGCGCCGGCAACGGCTTTCGTGGCCCTCGCCGTCGCTTTGCTGGTGGCCGCGGCCGTCCTGAAGGGCATCTATTACTTCTGGATTTCCCGCCCAGGCGGGCCGACCATACGCACGGCCACGGGCTTCAATCGCTTGACCGTGCGGATCCTGGATCAGGGGCACACTTTTGGCACCTTCCTGACGGAAGAATTTGGTCACACCCTGCCGGCGGCGCGGGCGCGCAATGTCAAACTGCTCATGTACCTCGTCGCCTTCGTCATTCCCATTGCCGCCCTGGCCTTCGCCCTCGGCACCGGTTCCGCGGCGGCGGCGCTGATTGCGGCGGCGGCGGTGGTCGTGGGTATCGGCATCGAGCGCTGGCTCTTCTTTGTCGAGGCGCAGCACGTGGTCAACCTATACCACGGGCGTCCATCCTGTTGATCGACCACAGGTATGGCGTTAGCATCCCCAAGATGTGGCGAGACTCTTTCGGGCATCTTGGGTGGGAAGGCATGGCTGCAGATGGGTGAGCGGTCCGTGACTCGTGGTCAACAGCTTGGCTCGGCGGGGCAAGAGGTGGACCCGCCAGCGGGCGGGCTCGTGGATCGCTACGGTCGCCAGATCACCTATCTGCGTGTGTCCCTGACCGAACACTGTAATTTCCGCTGTCAGTACTGCAGCCCCGAAGAGGGCACTCCGTATTTTGACCGCGCAGAGCACCTGCAGCAGGACGAATTGCTCCGTCTGCTGCGGCTCTTTGCCGATATGGGCTTGCAGCACCTGCGTCTGACGGGCGGCGAGCCGCTGATCCACCCCCACGTTGTCGACTACGTGCGCGCGGCGAGGGCCATGGGTATCGGCAAGATCAGTATCAGCAGCAATGGCCTGCTCCTGGAAAAACTCGCCCCGGCCCTGCGCGAAGCTGGCCTGAACAATCTCAATGTCAGTCTGGATGCGCTGGATCCCGATGTCTTCCGGTCCATCACGCGCGGCGGCGACTTGGCCCGCGTGCTGCGTGGCATCCGTGCCGCGCAGGACGTTGGCATTCCACGTATCAAGCTCAATGCCGTGCTCCTCGGCAAGGACAATCGCGACCAGATTCTGCCGCTAACGGAATACGCCCTGCATCATGGACTCGATCTCCGTTTCATCGAGACGATGCCCCTGGGCAGCGCGGGCAGTGCTGCACGTGACGGTCAGTACATGCCGGCAGTGGAAGCGCGGGCCATCATCGAGGCCCATTTTGGGCCCCTCTACCCCGTCGCCTCGGCGCGGGATCAGGGACCGGCCAAACTGTTTCAGGTGGGGCAGGCGTCCGCACGCATCGGCTTCATCACGCCGATCAGTGAAAATTTCTGCGCCAACTGCAATCGGGTACGCCTGACGGCCCACGGGCGTCTGGTCTATTGCCTCGGCCAGGAGGTTGGGCTCGACCTGCGCGGGCTCCTGCGCGACGGTAGTTCCGACGCGGCCATCTGCGCCCGGATCCACGACGGTATCTGGCACGACAAGCCCGAGCGTCACGAATTTTTGGACAACCGGGAACGCTCGGCGCGGGTGTTCATGATGCGCCTCGGTGGCTGACCGGCCGTGGTGAGGGGCGGTCAGGCAGTGGTATACTATCCGCGTATTTGCTTATATAGGTGATACCACATGTATGGCTTCAAAGAAATCACCGCAGACCAGCTGAAGAGTCTGCAGGACTCGGGGCAGAACTTTCACCTCATCGATGTGCGCTCGCCGGCGGAAGTGGCGCGCGGTGTCATCGCCGGTGCCCGTCACATTCCGCTACACCTGCTGCCCATGTCGATCCAGGATCTGGAGCGAGACCGGCCCGTGGTGTTCTACTGCCTGAGTGGTGGTCGCTCCGCGCAGGCGGCGGCCTTTGCGGCCGCGCAGGGGATGGGCGAGGTTCTGAATCTGCGGGGCGGCATATCCGCCTGGGCCGGGCGTGGCTTCCCCGTAGTCGCCCCGGAGTAAATATAAGTAAAGACTAAAATATGGGGGCTTAATCAACAAATCAAAAATTTTGCCTTGCTCCCTAGAGGGTTCCTGCTAGAGTGGACGCTCGGCGGTTTATCAGTCAACTTAGGAGAACGAGAGATGGTACAAGAAGATAAGGTCCTGGATGCCCGTGGTCTCAACTGCCCCTTGCCCATCCTGCGCACCAAGAAGGCCTTGGGAGAGCTGAACTCCGGCCAGGTCCTGAAGGTCGTTGCCACCGATCCAGGCGCTGTGAAAGATTTCGAGGCTTTCTCCAAGCAGACCAAGAATCCGCTCCTGGAGCAGGCAGAGGCCGGCGGCGAGTTCGTCTTTTTCATTCAGAAGGCCTGAATCCGTACACAGCCCACAGCGAGGCGCCGCGGGCTGAAGCCGCGGCCTCGGGAGAATCAACATGGACGAGAAAAAACTGGCGATCATCGCAACCAAGGGAACCCTGGACTGGGGCTACCCTCCCTTCATTCTGGCCTCGACTGCGGCAGCCTTAGGCTATTCGGTGGAGATTTTCTTCACCTTCTATGGTCTGCAGCTGTTGAAGAAAGATCTGGGGCACCTGCGCGTGAGTCCTCTGGGCAACCCTGCCATGCCCATGCCCGTACCCATGCCGACCCTGGCCATGATTCTTCCGGGCATGGAAGGAATGGCCACCAGCATGATGAAAAGCAAGATGAAGGCGAAGGGAGTGGCGAGTCTCGAAGAACTGCGGGAGCTCTGCGTGGAGGCGGAAGTTCGCATGATCGCCTGTCAAATGACGGTGGACCTCTTTGAGTTTGATACCGCCGACTTCATCGATGGTATCGAGTTGGGTGGTGCAGCGGCCTTCTTCGAGTTCGCGGGCGAAGCCGACATCACTCTTTTCATTTGAACCCATCCGCGGTACTGTGGTCGTAATCAGTATCCGCTAATGAATTGACGAGCGAGGAGCGAGTGAATGGCTACGTATGCTGAAATGAAAGAGATGTTCGACGAGATCCGGGCGGATTTTCGTTACGACCACGAACTCAACGGCTGTCTCAACTGTGGCATCTGTACCGCCACCTGTCCCTCGGCGCAGTTCTACGACTACAGCCCGCGGGAGATCGTGCAGCTACTCTGGACCGAAAACGTCGAGCAGATCTACGACGCCATGCAGGAAAAGATCTGGGCCTGTGCGCAGTGCATGACCTGTGCCGCGCGCTGCCCCTTCAAGAATTCCCCGGGCGGTCTGGTGATGATCATGCGTGAAGTGTCGATTCGGCACGGCATGCAGTCTGCCAAGGACGTCCTCCGGCCCTTCGGGCGCGTGATGCTGAAGCTCATCACCACCGGCAACCAGCTCTCGCCGGACATGATTCAGCCCGATCACTTCCCGGACTGGGGTCCAAACATTCAGAAGGTCGAGGGTGATCTGCGCGTCCTGCGCAAGGCCATCCCGGTCCGGACGCTGCAGACCGTGGAGACGGCCTGGGAAGTTTCTCTGAAGACCTCCGTCGAGATGTACACCATCTGGGAAATGACGGGTGTACTGAAGTCCCTGGAGACCATGGACGAAAACCTTTTCGACGTGATCGAGGATTTCATCGACGAGAAGCGCGAGGACTACGAGGACTGGCTGGAGAAGCAGGGCGAATAGTCCTCGCAATGCCTCGACTACGGGAAAAGTTTCG
>NZ_JAGDWX010000008.1:39365-40317 GCF_023256195.1 Acidithiobacillus sp. | reverse complement strand
TTGGCGCTCCCAAGGGGGTTCGAACCCCTGTTACCGACGTGAGAGGCCGGTGTCCTGGACCACTAGACGATGGGAGCGTGCACTTTGTAGCGAGCGTCGAACTATAATGCAGGACGCACTGGCGCGCAAGGGCGCGGTATGGCGACGTGGGTAGAGAATTTGCGGACCCCCACCGCGGAATTCGCGGCAACCATGCTTTGAGAGCCGCCAATTTCCTTGCGTTCTTGACAAGCGGCTCTCTTTCCGGTCGAATGCGGCTTCCTTTAATACCCACTGGGGGTATCCATGTCGACGCACGATCGCCGCGCCATCCTCAACCGCTTTGCAAGGCTCGAAGGTCAGCTCAGGGGCATACGGCAAATGCTGGAGAGCGATAGAGACTGTCCGGAAGTCCTGAATCAGATGGCCGCCGCCCGAGCCGCCCTGGATAAGATTGCGCGGCTAGTGTTTGAGGACCATCTCGACCATTGTCTGCTGGATGCGGTGCAACGGGGCGATGCCGAGGATTCCATCGTGGCCATTAAAGCGGCTTTCGCTCGTTATTTTACTCCTTGAGAGACCTATCCATGTCCACGCCTTTCTTGCTGCTTCTGTTCGCGGCTTTCACGGTCGCGCTGCTGCACGCCATTTTGCCCGACCATTGGATGCCCATAGCGCTCCTGGCGCGCACCCAGGGTTGGCCTCTGCGCCGCAGCTTGCGTGTGGCAGCCTGGGCTGGCTTTGGCCACATCGGCGGCTCTTTGCTGCTGGGTGGGGTGCTCATGCTCTTGGGTCTGGGCCTGGAGCAGAATTTCGCACGATTTGCTCACTATCAGGATCAGATCCTCGGTACGATCCTGATACTCACAGGGCTCGGCCTCGGGATCTGGCAGCTACTTCGCGGCCCACACGCTCATCCTCATCCTCATCCTCATCCTCATCCTCATCCTCATCCTCATCCTCATCCTCATCC
>NZ_JAGDWX010000008.1:38666-39265 GCF_023256195.1 Acidithiobacillus sp. | reverse complement strand
TCACGAACACTCCCATGAACCTGATGACGAACACGAACACGCGCATGCCGAGCCCGACAGCAAAAACCCAGCGGTGCCTGCCGCGATAGGCTTGCCGGATCATCATCCAGCCCGCGCCGGCGACAAGGCTCGGCGCGAATCCTGGCTCACGCTCATGGCGGCGGGCGTCGCCGCGTCGCCAGACGGCGCCTTCGTGCCGGTACTCATCGCCGCCCTGCCCTTGGGCAGCCTTGCCGTGGCATCGGTACTGGTAGTCTATTCGCTGGCTACCATCGGACTGATCATCACCTTCGTCGGCCTCGCGACCCTGCTGGGCTTGCGTTGGCGCCTTGCCTGGCTGGACCGACACGGAGAGATCCTGAGCCCTATCCTGCTCATAGGCCTCGGTGTGGCCCTATGGGCCGGACTTTAGTAATCCTGGCTTTGCTTCGACGCTCGCCATGCCATAATGTCGCCCATTCATCCGAGGTCCCCCTATGTTGATGGCAGCGCAGCAGGAACTTCTGGCAACCACCGCCGACCTCGCCTTGGCCTTCGTCCTGGGTGCCCTCATCGGCGTCGAGCGGCAGTGGCGGCAGCGCACAGCAGGCTTGCGCACC
>NZ_JAGDWX010000008.1:0-38656 GCF_023256195.1 Acidithiobacillus sp. | reverse complement strand
TTGCGCACCAACACTCTGGTAGCCGTTGGCGCTGCCATATTCGTGAATTTGGGTTGGCGAATCGGTGGCGATCCGGAGCTTGCGCGCATCGTCGCTTATGTCATCTCAGGCATCGGCTTCCTGGGCGCGGGCACCATCATGAAGGAGGGGGTGAATGTGCGCGGCCTGAATACTGCCGCCACCATCTGGGGTTCGGCGGCGGTGGGTGCCTGCGCTGGCTCGGGGCAATGGGCGCCGGCCATCATCGCCGCAGCTTTCGTCCTTGCGGCCAATACTCTTTTGCGCCCCGTCGCCAACCAGATCAATCGTCTACCCACGGGTGACAGTACCGAAACCACAGCCACGGTCTTTCTTATCGTTCGCCGGGGTCTGGAGGGCGGTATCCAGGAGCAAGCCTCGGACATCCTGGATGCCGCGGGCTACCCGGTGCGCGAATTCAGCATGCGCCCCTTCGGTTCGGTGGAGACGGAAATGCGGGCCACCCTGCTGCCCAGCCACATTTCGGAAGAGGAACTGGATCGAGCCATCCATGCCCTGGAGCAGATCCCCGGCGTGCAGCAGATTTTCTGGAATCAGAATCCTGGCGGCGGATGATTCAGTCACCTTGCGGTCCCTATCTCGCGGCGGCCTTCCCACCCTTCCATGCCCGGTGTATCCCATGTGCGGAGGAAAGGCATGCGCTGCCCGTCGACCCGGCAGGTATCTCCACCAGAATCCGGGTGGTCGCGGCTTGACAGCGCACGCTCATTCGTTAATCATTCGCATTCTCATCTGACTCATTCGAGCCCCAGCCCATGGTTCTTGCCGCCAAACACCCCACAAGCTCCCTGCCCCGTCGGCACTGGAAAACCTTTCTGGCCGTGCTCGGTCCAGGTCTTGTGGTCATGCTCGCCGATACCGACGTCGGCAGCATCATCACAGCGGCGCAGAGCGGGGCCCAGTGGGGATATCGGCTATTGCTGCTGCAGTTCATCCTCATGCCGATCTTGTTCATCGTCCAGGAACTGACGGTACGTCTGGGCATTTTCACGGGAAAGGGTCACGGAGAATTGATCCGGGAGCGTTTCGGCGGCGGCTGGGCCTATCTTTCCGTGGCTGGGCTGAGCATCGCCACCACCGGTGCACTGCTCACGGAGTTCTCGGGTATGGCCGGCGTCAGCGAGCTCTACGGTTTACCGCGAGGCGTGGGCATTGCCCTGGCAGCAGCGGCGCTGCTGCTCATCGTGTGGACCGGCTCCTACCGACGGGTGGAGCGCATCGCGCTCATCCTGGGTCTCTTTGAACTGGTCTTCTTCGCTATTGCCATCGTCAGCCATCCCAATCTCGGCCAGATGGGGCGGGATTTCCTCGAGATCCCGGTAGGCAATCGCCATTATATGATGTTGGTGGCAGCCAACATCGGTGCCGTGATCATGCCCTGGATGGTCTTCTACCAACAGTCGGCCGTCGCCGATAAGGGTCTGCAGCCGGAACAGTATCGAGAGGCGCGCTGGGACACCGCTTTTGGCGCCATCGTCACCCAGTCCATCATGGCCGCGGTGCTCGTGGCCGTTGCCGCCACCATCGCCCTGCGCAATCCCAACGCTCCCCTCAATACCGTGCAGCAACTATCGGAGGCCATCGTTCCTTTCCTGGGCAGCACCTGGGGCTATTTGATCTTTTCCGTAGGCATTGTGGGCGCCGGCATGGTGGCGGCCATCGTCGCCTCTCTGGCCGGTGCCTGGGGCTGGGGTGAGGTAACGGGGTTTCGCCATTCGCTGGAGTATCATCCGCGTGAGGCGCCTTGGTTCTACGGGACCTACACCTTCATCGTCCTTGCGGGTGCCCTGGCCGTTGCCCTGATCCCCAATCTGGTCGCCCTGGATATTGCCGTGGAGGTGATGAACGCGCTGCTGCTGCCTCTGGTGCTGGGTTTTCTGGTGGCTCTGGCCATCCACGCCCTGCCGCCCGAGCACCGCTTGCGGGGCTGGTACCTCTGGCTGGTAGTCGGGGTCAGCCTTCTCACCGCGGGCCTCGGCGTCTACGGCGGCATTACCAGCGTTCCCGGCTGGTGAAGGCGCTGCAGCTCAGCTCGCTCAGCCGAGGGTGAGCCATCCCTTGCGATAAAAAACCCAGGCGGTGACGGCCTCTACCACCAGCAGGAAGCCCACATCCAGGGGGAAACCCCAGGGCGAGGTCCGAAAGGCGCCCAACGGGACGTTCATGGAGGCCGAATCGCAGACGATGATGGGGATGGACGCCAGGATGATCAAGGCCGCCATGAATTTGAAGATGTGGTTGACGTTGTTGTGGATGATGTAGGTATAGGCATCCATGATCTCGTTGAGGGTCTGCTGCTCCAGATCCACCTGCTCCCGCGCCTGACGGATCTCGATGCGGGCATCCGTGAACTCCTCCATGAAGCTCGGTGAATCCTTGGGCATACGTTCGCGCATCTCGTCGATGACGTATTCCAGCTGCAGCAGCCCCATATCCAGCTGCAACAGACGGTCGTTGATTTCCAGCGCCCGATAGATGACGTGGTGGCGCTGAGCCACCTTGAGCTCCGCCTCGATGCTCTCTGTCTCCTTGGCCACGTCCCTGGCCATGTGCACGTAGCGCAGCGCGATCTCCTTGGCGATGCGTAGAATCAGCTCCCAACGGCGGATGGGCGCTTCGGGGCGGATAATGGTGTCGAGAAAGCCCAGAGGTTCCGCGCTCAGGGTCACGAAATAGTGAGGCACCAGAAAGATATTGAGAGGGACGAGGTGAAAATCCACCTGCCCCGCCTTGGCCTGATGGGTCGGCACCAACATCTGAAAGGTCAAAAAACCGGAGTCCTCCACCACGGGGCGCACCGGTCCGCCCTGGAGACGGCGACGGAGGAAACTTTCTTCCGCCTGGATGGTGGTGGCGGCCTGGCTGAGCTCCATGGGCGAGGGTGCCGCGATTTTCATCCAGTCGCGCGCCCGATCGTTGCCCGTCAGAAAAGCATTGCGAATGATCTGCAGCATATCCCCCTCCTCAAAGGTGAAAAAAACCGCGCTTGCGTCCCCACTGGAAAAAGAACCAGCCCGAGGTACCGAAGCTGTAGAGCAGGAGCACATACCAGGCGTAGTGGAAGTGCTGCATGGGCAAGACGGTGTTCATGTGAAAGGGCATGATCAAGGCTATGGGTACCATGAGAAAGGCCAGGTAGGCGGTCATGACCTTCATGATGGTGTGGGCGTTGTTCTGGATGATGCCGGCGTAGGCGTTGGTCACGCCAAGATAACGATCCCAGATCAGGGTCAGAATCTCCTCGATGCGCCTTTGCTCGTCGTAGATCTCGTCGATACGATTGCGCAGGGGGTCATCGTCGTCCAATTCGGCGCGCAGACTGCGCAGGGTGAGGCCGAGATCGCGAATGGATACCACGAGCTCGCCAAGGCGACGGTTCAGGACCACGATGCGACGCATCTCTCGGTTATTGAGTGAGCTACGCAGGGCACTGCGCAGTTCGCGTAGTTCCGCGACGATGCGCTGGGTCGCACTCTCGTGGCTGTAGATGGCCGTCAGCAGAATGCGCTGCAGGATTTTGTCCTGGGGCGCATGGGGATCCAGTTCGAGGCTGTCGCGAACGATGCGCCGCCAGTGCTGCTGCGGGGCTACCAGAATCAGATGGTCTCGCGCCCAGATCAGGCGCGCCTGCAGCAGCTCCTCCTCGCTGCGCCGCAGTTCCGGCTCGCGCCGCGGAACGACGACATTGAGGCGCAATGCCAGCACACCATTGGCATCCAAGACCAGGCGCGGTATCTGCCGTGGCGCTTGTGCCGGCAAGGCCAGTTGCGGCAGCTGAGCGCCGAGGGCGGCGTCCAGGGCGGCGACCATGCCGGTGTCGGCAGGCTCGAGCAGATAGATGCCCGGGCCCGCGTAGTGGTCGACATCCAGCCAGCCTTGATCGTTCTTGAAGAACCACGCGCTCATGACCGTCCTCCTCAGATCCAGTCGTGCCGACGGAAGTAGACGTAGATCGCCGCCGCGATGAGGAAACCGCCGCCCACCAGGGTGGGAGTGATGTACCGCCAGTGTTGCCAGGGCAAAGGGACGTTCATGCCATAGAGACTCGTGGACATCAGCGATACCGCCAATACCACCGTCCAGGCCGTGAGTTTCTTGACGCGATTGGCGATGTTGTTCTGCAGCACACCCACATAGGCGTCCAGCAGATCCGTCAGGGTAGCGGCATAGAGCTCCGCCATTTCCCGCGCCTGCTGCAGATCCACGAGGGCGTCGGCAACGTCCTCGAGATCCTCCTTGTCGTCGAGGAAGACGGGCATTTGCAGGAGCCGCTGCAGCACACCGATGTTGCCGCGCAGGGCGGCGGCAAAATGCGTCAGGGTATTCTGCAGGGACACCATGCGGTAGAAATCGTCGTTGTTCTGCGATGCGCGCAGATCGTGTTCCACCGCGTCCATTTCCTTCTTTACCTGGCGCAGCGAGCGCAGGTATTCCTGTGCCATGGCCTGCAGCAGCTCTGCCAGCGCCTCGCGCAGGCGGATGCGCCGGGCCCGCTTGCCGAGCCGGGCCCGCAGCTGCTCGAGAAAGCCGAAGGCTTGGGTCTCGATGGTCACCAGTTGCCACTTTTGCAGGAGGATGCCCAGCGGCACCGTTACCCAGGAAGGGCCAGGCTGCTCGGCCGAAAGCAGCGGTACGCGCAGCAGGATGATGGTGGTCTCACCCTCCCGGTGCAGGCTGGGGCGTTCGTGTCGATCCAGGGCGTCGCCCAGGAAACCGGGATCTACCCCCAACTGCCGACCGAGCGAAGGAAGCTCCGCCGGTTCCATCTGCGGGATGCTGAGCCAACGCCGTTCCTTGCCTTGCGGATCGGGGCTGAGCGGAATTTCGGCGCCGGCGCCGAGGCCTTCGAGCATTGCTTCTTTCATATATCGCGCTCCAGAATGGCTTCACTCACAACCATTGACTGCGACGCAGGGCCAGATAGAGCAGCCCCGATGCCACGAATGAGCCGCCCATGAGTACCGGCCAGGCATAAGGCCAGTCGTGCAGCGGCAGGGGTGTGTTCATGGCCATGATGGAAATCACGGCGATGGGAACGGTGATGACCACGGTCCAGGCCGTGACGACGCGGATGGCGACGGTGATATTGTTCTGCAAGGTGCCGGCAAAGGCGTCCATGGCGTTGGTGGTGGTGCTGGTCATGAGTTCGGCGGTATCCCGAGCCTGACGCAGATCCTCCAAGGCATCGCGCAATTGCTCCTGTTCCTCGGCATTGCCCTGCCAGCGCGGCGAGTGCAGCAAGCGCTCGCCCGTGGCTAGATTGCCGCGCAGTGCCGCTGTCAGATAGATCAGGCTCTTCTGCAGGGAGAGCAGGCGAAAGAACTCGGCATTGCTCTGGGAGCGACGCAGTTGCTCCTTGGCGACTTCCAATTGTGCCTCCAGGCGATCGATGGCGCCCAGGAAATCATGCGCGAGCTCCGTGAAGAATCGCGCGAGAAAGGCTTCCCGCTGCAGGCTACGGGCGCCCTCCCCGCACAGCTCCCGGTGCAGACGATCCCACAGCGGCAGGGGCTTGGCGCTGATGGTGACGACCCCCGCCGGACGTAAGAGGATTCCCAGAGGAACCGTGTCCATGAAAAGCGGGGCCGTGGCCTCCTCGTGCGTCCATGGCGCCTGGAGCAGCAGCAGGATCTGCTCGCCCTCACGATCGATGTGGGGAATCTCATCGGGGTCCAGACATTGGCGCAGGAATGCTTCACTCAGGCCCATCTCGCTGGCCGTGGCGGCGAGCGCGGCATCGTCGGCCACGGTCCGGTGCTGCCAAGTGGCGCAGGGGTCGGCGCTGCCGCTGCGGCTGACGACGAGTTTGAGGGATTCCGACATACGAGTTCCTCCCGTGGTTCAGATCCAGCGGAGACGGTAGCGGAAGACGGCCGCCATGAGACCGGACAGGCTGAAGCTGCCGATCACAATGACCCAGAAAATCCAGGGCTTGTCCTGCAAGGGAATGGGCGGATTGACACCGTAGAGTGTAGCCAACAAGGCCGGGATGTAGAGGACCAACGCCAAAGTCGTCAGCACCTTCAGGCCATGGTTGATATTGTTCTGCACCATACCACCGTAAGCGTCCATGGTGCTGTTCATGGTGCGCGAGAGCACCTCGGCACGCTCGTGTACGGCCTGCAGGTCGGCCACCAGGAGATTCAGACGACGCTTTTCATCTTTTTCCCAGGCCAACTGGCGGTGGCGCGACAGCTTGAAAACGACGGCCACGTTCCCCGCCAGGGCGGCGTGCATCTGCAGGGCCGCCTTGCCCACCTCCAGCAAGCGGAACATATCGTCGTTGCTCTGGGTGCTGTCCAGCAGCTCCTCCAGCCGCACCATGCGCTGGACCAGATCGTCCAGGGCCTGCTCGTAAATTTCGGTGATAGCCTGGACGATACGCAGCAGGTTGCGCCGTTGTGCCCCTGCGGACGCTGTATCCTTGCCCGCCGTGGCAAAAAGCTCGTGGAGGAAGGTCCATTGTACGGTGCTGATGGTCACCAGAGTCTCCCCTTGCAGGACGAAACCCAGGGGGCGGAGTAGCCAGCCATCGTCGTCGTCACGGCGGACCGGGACCGGCAGGATTCCCAGAAGGTGGTCATCCTCCCGCTGCAGGCGAGGATTCTCGTCAGGGTCCAGGATGTCGAAGAGAAAATCCTCATCCACGTCCAGCTCGGCCGCAAGCTTCTGGAGGCTGGCAGCATCGGGCTGGTAGAGCCAGATCCAGCCCGCCGCCATAAGACGCTGCGGACCGATGGGAAGGGCTTGTGGCGTATCCTTCAGCACGGTGCTCATAAGGCCACTCCTTGGCTTTTGACCAATGAAACCAGGTCGATGTCCAGCCGTAGGATACCCACCAGAGCGGTGGGCAGTTTGCCACCGGGGTGGACGATCACCTGCATGTCCGGCTGCAGGGTCACCCCTGGGCCGATCGCGAAGATACCGGTGAGTTCGTAGTTGGTTTCGGCGTGGGGCAAACCACGCAGGCTCACCCGGGAAAAACCCGCGGAGAGCACGTCCTCGGGACGGCCCGGAAACCAGTGCTTCAGACGTAGACCTCCACCCGCGTACCAGGGTACGGCATTGACCGATTTGGGCGCACCACCGCCCACCAGAAAGGCACCCCAGTCGAGACCGAGGGCGTGGAAGCGGTACTCCGTCGCGCCAAAGAAGCCGCTGGTCTGCGGTCCGAGCTGGGCCGCCAATGCCGCGGTCTGGCGGTTGCGAAAGGCACCCAGCTTGACGGTATAGTCCCCGGCCCCGAGTGTGCCGGCCTGGGTATATTGCAACAGCATCAGCGCACCGTGAGTGAGGGGCCGACGGTAGGGGTGCATGGCATCGGCACCGAACACCCCAGCCTCCAGCAGGTGGTGATCGCCGCCGATGGCCACCATGGCGCCGAGGCTTGAAAAGGGATAGGTGCTGGAGCCCGGCAGGTTGCTGCTCCAAACCGGAAAGATGCCATAGGACGGGCAGAGCAGATAGCTGGCCGTGTCGACCGTGTCGAAATAATCGTTGGCATTGAGCAGCCCCACGCGGGCGGTGAACGAACCCAGGCTCTGTCGGTAATAGAGCTTGTACAGGCGACTGATGTTGTAATCGGTGGTGAGATTGCTCACCCCCTGCGCGTCGCCCACATAGAGCTGGTCGGGCTGGCCCGTGTCCACGGCCAGATAACGGGCGACGACCTTGCCGCCGGGATAAGCGCCGGCGACCTCACTGTCCCAATCGAAACCGCCCTCGAAATAGGCCGTTCCCGTGCCGCCGCGCGCAAGCCCACCGGCAAAGTTGCCGACGAATTCGCCCTCGAAGTGCGCATGGGGGGTAAATGCCCCCCAGAAGCTCGCTGCCGCGGCTGCCGGTGACAGCGTGGCGTAGAACAGAACCCAGCTCAGTACCCAACCGTACCCGCGCATCGTGCCTCCTCACGCCCCCATCGGCATGCGCGGTCGCGAGCCGCCGATGGGGCTACATAACGTTGACCAAAGGAACCGCGGCCGCAAATGCGACCACTACCGGTTCCGGTTCCGGATCAGGATCCACCGACATTCTCTCCACACGCTGCATAGCTCACGTCCAAGTTCCGGCCAACCGAAACGGACACAAGTTCGTGCAGCGAACGATCAAACTGCGATAACAGGAAGTAAAGGCGACCACCCGAGGACCGGGTGACCGAGGCAAAGGCTGCCGAAGGACACCCAGTCAGATGATGAGCGCTGAACCAGGGCTACTGTCCAAGTTCGGTAGAACCTCCCGCCAATTTAGGTGGCCAGAACCTAACATGCGGCCGGGGCGCTGTCAAACCTCAGAGCACCTGTCCGTGCTGTCCGCACCGAGCTTGAACGGACCCGCAGAGCTGGCGTCGTCCTGGCGAGACCCCGGGGGCTTGCCTACACTGACAGTGACCCCGTGCGCCTCCGAGGAGAGGAAGATGGCTTTTGCTCATTTCGAAGAACTACTGCAACGTGTGGAGCCGTTGGGTGCCATTCCCGTAGCCGTGGTGGATGCCGGCGAAGAGTTTGTTCTGCGCGGCGCCTGTGAGGCCAAGTCCCGCAACATCATCGATCCGATCCTCATCGGCGACGGCGAGCAGATCCGCAGTCTCTTGCGCGCCCTGGGCGCGGACTCCGGGCAGTGCCCGAGCTTTCGGATCATCCACTGTGACAGCGCCGACGCCTCCGCAGAAAAAGGCGTGGATCTCGCGCTCCAGGGCGAAGCCGTAGCGCTGATGAAAGGGCATATCCACAGCGACGCCTTTCTCCACCCCATCTTGGCCAAACTGCGCGGCCCGGGTCGCCTCTCCCACATCTTTGTCTGTGAGTTGCAGTCCTATCACAAGCTTCTGCTCATCACCGACGCCGCCATCAATATCACGCCCGATCTGATGACCAAGGCCGCGATCATCGATAACGCCGCGGCCATCGCCCGTATTCTGGAGGTAGAGACGCCCAAAGTGGCGGCCCTGTCGGCTGTGGAAGTGGTGAACCCCGCCATTCCATCGACGGTGGACGCGGCTTGTCTTGCCAAAATGGCCGATCGCGGCCAGATAGCAGGTGTCCTCGTGGACGGTCCGCTGGCCTTCGACAATGCCATATCGGCGGAATCGGCGCGTATCAAGGGGATTCGCAGTTCGGTGTCCGGCGACGTCGATATCCTGCTGGTGCCTGACCTCGTCTCCGGCAATATCCTGGCCAAGGATCTGGAGTATCTGGGCGGCGCCACGCTAGGCGGTATCGTCTACGGCGCGAGGGTGCCCATCATACTCACCTCGCGCGCCGACCCGGCCCGAGCCCGTCTGGTCTCCGCTGCCTTGGCGGCCTTGGTGCATCACTCCCAGGAATCGGACCATGCCTGAGACTACCGGCACCGACGGCCACTGCCAGCCCATCGCCACCCTGACCCTCAATCCGGCGGTGGATATCGCTTATGAGGTGGATCGGCTGGTGGCCGATCAGAAAACCCACGCCCGAGTCACTCGCTACGATCCCGGCGGCAACGGTATCAATGTGGCGCGGGCGCTCAAGGAACTCATGGTCTGTGCACACAGCTGCTGTATCGTGGCGGGTAATGTGGGCGCACTGCTGCAGCGTCTGCTGCAGCATCACCTGGACGACCCACACTGTATCGATGTGGAGGGAGAAACGCGCATCAATGCCACCATCCTCCAATCCGAACCGGCGGTGCAGTACGAAGTGACGGGTATCGGGCCACGGGTATCGTCGCTGGCCCTGGCCGCCATCCGCGAGCGCTTTCTCGGCCTGTGCAAGGACGGCTTCGGGGTACTAACGGGTTCGGTGCCACCCGGAGTGGAAGAACACATCTATGCCGATCTTCTACGGCAGATTCGCGCCCAGGGCGGCTTTGGTGTGGTCGATGCCCATGGCCCGCTCCTGCACCTGGCCATAGCCGAGCGACCCTTTCTCATCAAACCCAACCGTTACGAACTGGGGCTCCTCTGCGGACGTGAGTTGCCGCGCTTGGAAGACGTGGCGCAGGAAGGCCGGAGACTGCAGCGCCAGGGCGTGGAGTATGTCTGCGTGTCCCTGGGTGGTGACGGCGCGCTTCTGGTGGGTCCTACGGGGAGCTTCTATGCCCGCGCTCCGGCCATTACCGTGCGCTCGACGGTAGGCTCCGGCGATTCCATGGTCGCGGGGCTGGTCGCCGCCTTTGCCCGCGGCCAGCGACCGGAAGAGGCCTTGCGCCTCGCCGTTGCCTGCGGCTCGGGCACCGCAACACAACCGGGCACGGCCCTATTTTCCTACAACGCGCTGAACGAACTTCTGCGCCAGACAGAGGTCACGCTTCTGGATATCTGAATCCGTCTATACTGAGAACACGCTTGGGTCACGAGGGTAGATCATGGACAGCAGCAAGACCGATATTCTCATCATCGGCGGGGGTCCCGCGGGGATGATGACGGGCATCACCGCAGCCCAGTTCTGGCCCCACAAGGAAGTCACCGTGCTGCGCCCGGAAACGGATGCGGTCATCCCCTGCGGCATCCCGTATATTTTTGGCACCCTGGGCGGCACCGAGGAAGACATGGCCGGTCGCGCGCCCCTGCTCGCGGCCGGCGGCAAGCTCGTCCACGGCTTCGTCCAGAGTGTCGATCGGGACCGGCGGCAGGCCCAGCTTCAGGATGGCCGCAGCATTACCTGGGAACGCCTGGTGCTGGCCACCGGCGGAGAAAACTTCATCCCTCCCATTCCGGGCACCGATCTCCAGGGTGTTTTCACGATCCGCAAGGACTACGACTACCTCGACCAGCTCTTCAGTCAGGTCATCCCCGACGTCCATCGTCTTGCCATCATCGGCGGCGGTTTCATCGGCGTGGAATTCGCCGACGAGATTCGCAAACGCGGAATCGAGGTGCACATCGTGGAGATGCTCCCCCACCTCATGCAGGCAGCCTTTGACCTCGATGCCTGCGAGGCCGTGGAAAAACAGCTGCGCAACCACGGTGTGCACATCCACACCGGGGCTCGGGTGGAAGCTTTGCTCGCAGGGCCGGACGGGCAGCGGGTGGGACAGGTGCAGATCTCGGGCCAGGAGCCTCTGGCGGTGGATGCCGTACTCATTGCCATCGGCGTGCGTCCGAATGTCGCCCTGGCCAAGGACATGGGGCTGACCCTGAGTCGCTCCGGCGGCGTGTGGGTCGATGCCTTCCAGCGCAGTCGGGAAGACCCGGCCATCTTTGCCGTGGGCGATTGCGCTCACAAGCAGGACTATTTCACCCGCAAGGCCAACCACGCCATGATTGCCTCGCAGGCCGCCGCCGAAGGCCGTATTGCTGGGATGAACCTCTATGGCCTGCGCGAGCTGCGCTACAACGCCGGCTCCGTCAGCATCTATGCCAGTGAGATCGACGGTCTGGCCTTTGGCGTGGCGGGGCTGACGCAGGCGCAGGCAAGTGCCGAAGGCTTTCCCATTCTGGTGGGCGAGGCACGCATGCCGGACCACCATCCGGCGGCCATGCCCGACACCACCGAGGTCTACTGTCGCCTCATATTCTCCGCCAACACCCTGCAGCTACTGGGCGCGCAGGTGCTGGGTGGCGCTACCACCGGCGAGCTCCTCAACACCATGGGCCTTGCCATCCAGATGCATGCGACGGCACCGGACCTGGCCAGCATGCAGTTCGGCAGCCAACCGCGCCTGACCCCCTCTCTGCATCCCATGGTGGCGGCAACGGGCGATGCCTTGCGCCGGCACTATGCCCATCAACATCCCTGCCTTCCTGGAGATTCCCATGCATCCCAGTAAACCCTCTGCCCCGGCGGGCATTTCCGCCGAGAGCGCCAAACGCTGGCAAGCCCACTACGAACGTGTCACCCAAGGGAGTGGTCGACTGTTCCTCATGGCCGGTGACCAGAAGGTGGAGCACCTCAACGACGACTTCGTCGGCGGCCATGTTGCTAGCGACGATGCCGATCCGGAGCACCTCTTCCGCATTGCCAGCGCCGCCCCTGTGGGCTGTTTTGCAACACAAATGGGTCTGCTCGCGCGCTATGGCACCGACTATCCGGAGGTGCCCTACCTCATCAAGCTCAACAGCAAGACCCACCTGCTCAAAGGCCCCGAGCACGATCCTCTGAGCAGGCAATGGCAGACCATGGATCAGGTTGCCGACTTCATCCGCTACTCCGGCCTGGACGTGGTGGGGGTGGGCTACACCATCTACCCGGGCTCGCGCCACGAGCCGCAGATGCTGGCAGAGGCGGCGCGGCTCGTCACCGATGCCCACGCCTTGGGCCTGCTCGCCGTCATCTGGGCCTATCCCCGGGGCCAGGCGGTGGGCGACCGCGAGCACGATCCGCACCTCACCGCCGGCGCTACGGGGCTCGCTGCCTGTCTGGGCGCCGATTTCGTCAAGATCAACCCACCTCGCGACAGCCAGGGCGTGCAGGATCCCAGACTGTTGGGTGAGGCGGTGGCTGCGGCGGGACGCACCCAGGTCGTCTGTGCCGGCGGTGCCGAGACCTCCGCCGAGGAGTTTCTCACGCGCCTGTATGGGCAGATCCACGACGGCAACACCGCCGGCTGTGCGACGGGGCGCAACGTCCACCAGCGCAGTCAGCCCGAGGCCGTGGCCTTCTGCAAAGCCATCCACGCCATCGTCGTCGGCAATCAGGACGTGGACAGTGCGGTGAAGCTGCTGGTTCACTCCGCGTGATGCGCTGGGCCGGCTGTCGCAGCAAGATCGTCTGCACCATCGGTCCCGCCTCGGACAAGGAGTCGACTTTGCGCAAGATGATCCAGGCAGGCATGCGGGTGGCGCGGATCAATCTCGCCCACGGCACGACGGATGAACATGGGGCGCGTATCCAACGCATTCGTCGGGCTGCAGCCGCCGAGTCCTGTCGCCTGGCCATCCTCGCCGATCTGCCTGGTCCCAAGATCCGGATCGGCGTGCTGCCCGAACCCATGCGCCTGAAGCGCGGCGATCGGGTCCTGCTGGCGCCACCTGAGCTTCGTTTGGACAACGGCGACGACCGTGACGCCGCCACCACCGCCCAAGGAGCAGGCAGCGGCGCCCCGCTGCACGTCCCCCTCGAGTTGCCGCCGCTGGCACGCCCATTGCGTCGCGGCGACAGCGTATTTCTCAGCGACGGCTTCATCGTTCTAACGGTAGAGTCGGCACAGAACGGATATTGGCTCTGCCGGGTACAGAATGGTGGTGTGCTGCTGTCGCACAAGGGGGTCAATCTTCCCGCCGTGCATCTGCAAGATGGCGCCTTCACTCCCCACGATCGCGACCTGGCGGCCTTTGCTCTGGCGGCCGGGGTGGATGCCCTGAGCCTTTCCTTCGTGGAAAAGCGGGAGGATATCGACGCCGCGCGCAGCTATTGTCGGCAACTGGGGCACGATCCCTTCATCGTTGCCAAGATCGAGCGGGAGCGGGCCTGCCGGCACATCGACGAGATTCTCGAGGCCGCCGACGCCATCATGGTAGCGCGGGGGGATCTTGGGGTGGAGACGCCCATCGAAGGTATCGCCATCCTGCAGAAGCGCCTCATCCGCAAAGCCCGTGCCCGCGGCAAGCCGGTGATCACGGCAACGCAGATGCTGGAATCCATGGTGCAGCAACCCCGTCCCACCCGCGCCGAAGCCACCGATGTCGCCAATGCCATCCTCGACGGCACCGACGCAGTCATGCTCTCCGAGGAGTCGGCCATGGGCGATCACCCGGTACTCGCCGTACGCATGCTGGCACGCATCGCCCAGGCCGTGGAGGATACTCGGGCGCTCTATGGCTCGGGGGACCGCGAAGATTTGCCCACGGCGCCGGAGGTGGAGTCGGTGATCGCCCTACAGGCCGCCAATTCGGCGCGAGCCTTGAAACCTCTGTGCATCGTCACGCCGACGGAATCGGGGGCAAGCGCCCGTCGCGTCGCCCGCTACCGTCTGCGGCCCTGGGTCATCGCTCTCAGTCCACACGAAAAAGTCTGCCAGGAGCTGGCCTTCAGCTACGGCGTCCACGCGGTGCACATGCCTTCCCCCAGCGGCGGCTGGGAGCGGGCGGCACGCAGCTGGCTGCAGCAGCAGGGCAAGACCCGGGGGCGCATGCTGCTCACCCAGGGACCCAGTCGGGGGCATCCGGGCGGCACCAATCGTCTGGAGATCATCGACCTCGAATCCACCGCACTAGATCTACCCGGAGCTCCTCATGAACGCCTTGATTGAAGATATCGTTGCCAGAGAAATTCTGGACTCCCGCGGGAACCCTACCGTAGAGGTGGAGGTGTATCTCAGCGATGGCAGCCACGCCCGCGCAAGCGTCCCCTCCGGGGCCTCCACCGGCAGTCGCGAGGCCCTGGAGCTGCGCGATGGCGACGCCAAACGCTATGGCGGCAAAGGCGTACGCCAGGCCATCCAGCACATCGAGGAGCGCATCGCCGCGGATCTGGAAGATCTGGATGCCCGTGAACAGCGCACCATCGACGACATCCTCATCCGCTTGGATGGCACCGACAACAAGAGTCGACTGGGGGCCAATGCCATGCTTGCGGTATCCATGGCCTGCGCCCGCGCCGCCGCTGAAGCAGCGGATCTGCCTCTGTATGCCTATCTGGGAGGCCCAGCGGCCACCCGACTGCCGGTGCCCTGCTTCAATGTGCTCAACGGTGGCGTGCACGCACACGGACAAGGTGCCGATTTTCAGGAGTACATGCTCATTCCCTTCGCCGCCGACAGCTTCCGCGAGGCCCTGCGCTGGGGGGCCGAAATCTATCACGCCCTGCAGCAGGTGCTGCTGGATAGGCATCTCACCGTCGGTGTGGGCGACGAGGGCGGCTTTGCGCCCACGGTACAGTCCAACCGGGAGCCCCTGGACCTCCTCCTGGAAGCCATCCGAATGGCCGGTTTCGAACCGGGGCGGGACTGCGCCATCGCCATCGATTGTGCGTCTTCCGAGTTCTATCGCGACGGAAGCTATCACCTGCGCTGCGAACATCGGGTTCTCAGCAGCGAGCAGATGATCGCAGAGCACGAGGACCTGCTGCGGCACTATCCCATCCTGCTCCTCGAGGATGGACTCGCTCAGGACGACTGGTCGCATTGGAAGGAACTCAACGCGCGTTTGGGATCCCGGATCGAGATCGTGGGCGACGATATCTTCTGCACCAATCCCAAGATCATTGCCCGCGCCATCCACGAAGATATTGCCAATGCGGCCCTGATCAAGCTCAACCAGATCGGCACCGTCAGCGAAACCCTGGAGGCGGCACGCCTGGCCCAGTTCCACGGCTGGGGTGCCTTCGTGTCGCATCGCTCCGGTGAGACCTGCGACGATTTCATTGCCGATCTCGCCGTCGCCCTGGACAGCGGCCACCTCAAGGCGGGCGCACCCTGTCGTGGCGAACGACTGGCCAAGTACAATCAACTGCTGCGCATTGAGGAAGATCTGGGTACGGCCGCCACCTTTGCGGGGGCGGGCGGTTTTCGCCGGCCACTGACGAGCCACTGACGAGCCGAGGTATCCATGAGCATCGCCCCCTGCTATCTCTTGCCGCAGTTGCCGGAATCCCTGGCCGGTCTTGCCGAACTGGCACTGGACCTGCGCTGGTCCTGGAGCTATGCCGCCGATGTGGTCTGGCAAAAAGTGGCTCCGGAGCTGTGGACACGTACGCGTAATCCCTGGCTGATCCTGCAGAACATCTCTGGCGAGACCTTGCAGAACCTGGCCCAGGATCCTGCTTTTCTGGCGCTGCTGGAAGGATATCTGCAGCGCCACCGCGAAGAGCTGACGGCCCCCAGCTGGTTTGATCAGAAATATCCCAGGGCCCCGTTCCAGAAGGTCGCCTATTTCAGCATGGAATTCGGACTTTCCGAGGCCCTGCCCATCTACTCCGGTGGGCTCGGCATCCTTGCCGGGGACTGCCTGAAAACCGCGAGCGACTTGGGTGTACCCATGGTGGGTATCGGCATGCTCTGGCAACAGGGCTATTTTCGTCAGAGTCTCGACGACTGTGGCCAGCAGTTGGAACTGTATCCCTACAACGATCCGACCCAACTGCCGGTGACGCCCGTGCGCGATGCCGATGGCGAGTGGTTGCGTCTGGATCTGCCCTTCCCCGGTCGGCGCGTGATCCTGCGGGCCTGGCAGGCCCAGGTAGGACGAGTGACCCTGTATCTGCTGGACAGCAACGATCCCCTCAACAGTCCGGCAGACCGCGGCATCACCGCCGAGCTCTACGGCGGCGGCGCCGAGATGCGCCTGGAGCAGGAGATCTGTCTGGGTGTGGGCGGCTGGTTTCTGTTACGTCGGCTCGGGATACAGCCGGAGATCTGCCACCTCAACGAAGGGCACGCGGCCTTTGCCATCCTCGCCCGCGCCTACAGTCATATGCACGATCACGGCACCGATTTTCGTTGCGCCCTGAACGCCACTCGCGCCGGCAATGTCTTCACCACCCACACCCCGGTGGCCGCAGGATTCGACCGTTTTGCTCCAGAACTGCTGGCGCGCTACGTGGAGGGTGCGCCGGAGGCCTTTGGTATCGATCTCCAGACCATCCTGGCGCTGGGACGGGAGCAGCCTGAGGATCCGCACGAGCCCTTCAACATGGCCTGGCTCGCCATTCGCGGCAGCATTCTGGTGAACGGAGTCAGCGCCCTGCACGGCGCCGTGAGCCGTCGCCTTTTTCAACCGCTGTTCCCTCGCTGGCCGGAGGCGGAGGTGCCCGTGACCCACGTTACCAACGGGGTGCACGTGCCCTCTTGGGATTCCGCGGAGGCAGATGCCCTATGGACCCGGCAATGCGGCAAGAACCGTTGGCGCGGTGATCTGGGCGACCTGCCGGAGCGTTTCCAGCAAGCCTCGGATGCCGAGCTGTGGCAGCTGCGCAGCGTCGCCCGTCAGCGGGTGATCCACTTTGCCCGCGAAGCCCTGCAACGGCAGTTGGCGGCCGCCCACCGGCCTGCCGAAGAGTATCAGGCGGCGCGTACCGCCTTGGATCCCAATACCTTGACCCTGGGCTTCGCCCGCCGCTTTACCGCCTACAAGCGCCCCAATCTTCTGCTGACGGATCCCGATCGCCTGTATCGCATCCTGCGCAATCCCCGCTATCCCGTGCAGCTCCTCATCGCAGGCAAGGCCCACCCCCGCGATGGCGCCGGTAAAGCCATGATTCAGGAGTGGACCCGCTTTCTGCGCCAGCACCCGGACCTCTTCGGCCGGGTCATTTTCATTGCCGACTACGACATGCTGGTGGCCGGCCACCTGGTTCAGGGTGTGGATCTGTGGATCAATACCCCGCGTCGCCCCTGGGAGGCCAGCGGTACCAGCGGCATGAAGGTACTGGTCAACGGCGGGCTCAACCTGTCGGAACTGGACGGTTGGTGGGCCGAGGCCTACACGCCGGAGGTGGGCTGGGCCCTGGGAGATCGCAACGAACACGACAGCGATCCGGAATGGGACCGACGCGAGGCCGAGGAGCTTTACCGCCTTCTGGAAGAGGAGATCGTTCCGCTCTTTTACCACGGGCGTGACGACAGCGGCTGCCCCTGTGGCTGGGTCGCGCGCATGCGCCAAAGCATGGCCCAGCTCTCGCCCCGTTTCAGCAGTAACCGCATGCTGCAGGAATACGTCGAGAGGCTCTATCTGCCCGCCGCGGAATACCTCAAGACGCGCCAGGCGCGGGATCGGACGGAGAGCATCTGCCGCTGGC
Source organism: Acidithiobacillus sp. (assembly GCF_023256195.1). Classification (GTDB taxonomy): domain Bacteria; phylum Pseudomonadota; class Gammaproteobacteria; order Acidithiobacillales; family Acidithiobacillaceae; genus Acidithiobacillus_A. The sequence goes on along the minus strand of NZ_JAGDWX010000008.1, from coordinate 20,966 downwards.
AAGACCAGATCGCCGCCCATTGGCAAGGTCTACGTTTTGGTGAGCTGCACTACCAGTCTCGGGATGGTGTCCACCACTTTCAGGTGCACATCTACTTGGACGATCTGGAGGCCGATTCCATCGAGGTGCAGCTCTTTGCCAATGGCGATGGCACCGCCGATCCGGAAATCCACGCCATGGAACGGGGCGAAGCGCTGACCGGCGCCATCAACAGTTTCACCTATTTCTGCGATGTGACAAGTCGGCGTCCCGCCGAGGACTACACGCCCCGAATCATCCCCAGGCACCCTCTGGTGCGCGTGCCGCTGGAGAATCAGCAGATACTCTGGTACCGATGAGGTGCGGGGAATGGCGGCTTTTTGTAATATGACCCCTTGCACATCCGATACCATCGCCAGGGAGCCGACATGTCCTCTTCATCCATCGATTCTCACCTCCTCGAAAATCGAACCTTTCCGGTCCCGGCGGAATTCGCCGCTCAAGCCAACATCGACGAGGCGCGCTTTGCGGCCCTGAAGCGAGAGGCGGAGCAGGACCGCGAAGGCTTCTGGATGCGGCTTGCGCGGGAGCACCTGCATTGGTCGACCCCCTTTTCACAGGGCCTGGACGACTCCGAGGCGCCCTTCTATCGCTGGTTTGCCGATGGCACACTGAATGTCAGCGCCAACTGCCTGGACGTGCACCTGCACGGCCCGCAGCGGCACAAGGCCGCCCTGATCTTTGAAGGCGAAAAGGGCGAGATCCGCACCCTTACCTATGCCCAGCTCCACCGTGCCGTATCGGTCTTTGCCAACACCCTGAAACATCAGGGCGTGCGCGCCGGCGATCGCGTCGCCATCTACATGCCCATGGTGCCCGAGACCGTCGTCGCCATGCTCGCCTGCGCCCGTATCGGCGCCATCCACAGCGTCGTCTTCGGCGGTTTTTCTGCCGAAGCGCTCAAGGATCGGCTCGAGGATACCGGCGCTGTACTCCTTATCACCGCCGACGGCGCCTGGCGCGGCGGCAAGCTCGTTCCCCTCAAGCGTCACGCCGATCAGGCCCTGCTGCGGGAGCACGAACACCAGGTCCGCCGGGTCATCGTCCTGACGCGCACCGGCGAGGACGTGGACATGCAGGACGGCCGCGACATCCGCTGGGAGGACGCCATCGCGGATCAGTCGGCAGACTGCCCTGCCGAACCCTTTCCGGCAGAGCAAACCCTCTTCATCCTCTATACCTCCGGCAGCACGGGCAAACCCAAGGGCATCGTCCACTCCAGCGCCGGCTACCTGCTCTGGGCCAAACTGACGACGCTCTGGAGTTTCGATCTCAAGCCCGAGGACGTCTACTGGTGTACCGCCGATGTGGGCTGGATCACGGGTCATAGCTACGTGGTCTATGGGCCCCTCGCCTGCGGTGCCACGGTTTTCCTCTACGAGGGAGCGCCCATGTATCCCCGCCCCGACCGCTTCTGGGAAATGATTGCTCGACACGGCATCAGCGTGCTCTACACCGCCCCTACAGCAGTACGCGCCTTCATGAAGATGGGCGATGAGTGGCCGGCCCGCCACGATCTGTCCAGCCTGCGTCTGCTGGGCAGCGTCGGCGAGCCCCTGAACCCGGAGGCCTGGGTCTGGTATCGAGAGAAAATCGGCGGCGGCCGCTGTCCCATTGCCGATACCTGGTGGCAGACGGAAACGGGCGGGCACATGATCGTGCCACTCCCCGGCGTCACCGCCAACAAACCCGGCTCGTGCGCTCTACCCCTGCCGGGTATTTCGGCGCGCATCGTCGACGAGCAGGGCAACGAGATCCAGACTCCGGATCAAGGCGGATATCTGGTCATCGACCAGCCCTGGCCCGGCATGCTCCGCGGCGTCTGGGGCAATCCCGAACGTTATCGCAGCGCCTATTGGCAGAAGTTTGGCGAACGCTACTACATCGCCGGCGACAGTGCCCGCCGCGATGCCGATGGCTATTTCTGGGTCATGGGCCGCATCGACGATGTCCTCAATGTCTCTGGCCACCGTCTGGGTACGGCCGAGATCGAGTCGGCGCTCGTGGCCCATCCGGCCGTCGCCGAGGCGGCCGTGGTGGGGATACCCCACGATATCAAGGGCGAGGCCGTCTGCGCCTTCGTCATCCTCAAGCACCAACACGCGGGCGACGACCGCGATGAACTGGGATCTGCGCTGCGCGCCCAAGTGACGGAGCTCATCGGCCCCATCGCCCGCCCGGACGACATCCATTTCATCGATGCGCTACCGAAGACCCGCTCCGGCAAGATCATGCGCCGCATTCTACGCGCCATCGCCCGGGGCGAGGAAATTACCCAGGACATCAGCACACTGGAGGACGAGAGCGGCATCGATACGCTGCGCTCCAGCCAGTAGGATCCCCGAGATGGTACTCGCTCGGCGATGGCTCGTACTCGCGCTCTGTCCATGATACCCGGAAGGATGCGCGCCTTGGCAGGGACGGGCTCCGGCGATCCATCCACCGAGCTTCGCCTCACCCCAGGGCTCCTCGTCCTCGCTCTGCTCGTGGGAGTGCTTGCAGGAGCGGGTGCCGTCGCCTTCACCTACCTCATCGCTCTGGTCCACAACCTGAGCTTCTACGGCAGACTCTCGTGGCACTGGAGCAATACACGCTTTGGTCCGCCATCGCCATGGGGCTGGGGAATCGTGCTGGTTCCGGCACTCGGCGCATTGTTGGTGGGTCGAGTCATCGGTCGCTCCGAACCGGCGGCCGTGGGCGGCGGTGTAACGGAGGTTCTTGAGGAGATCTTCGGTCACCAATCCCGGATCCGTCCACGCCTTGCCTTCTGGCGCCCTCTGGCGACGGCCATTACCCTGGGCACGGGCGGTTCGGCGGGAGACGAAGGCCCCGCCATGCAGTTTGGCGCTGCGATGGCCTCGGTGCTGGGTCGGCGTGCAGATTTTTCGCAGCATCGAACACTCCTCATGGCCTGCGGATCCGGTGCCGGAATTGGTGCCATGTTTCACGCGCCCATTGGTGCCTGGCTACTGGTTCTGGAGCTCTTGCTGTGGCCATGGCGGCTGCGGGCGGCTTTGGTCACGCTCATGGCGGTGGCGGCTGGAAGCTGGTGTGCAGCGTCTCTCGACGGTAGCGCCCCTCTACTGGTGTCTCCCCATACCCCGCTGGCCTCCTGGCCCCACTGGGTACCCATCGCGTTGTTGGTAGGCGCCCTTGCCGGTGCCACGGCCTTGCTCTTCATCCACAGCATCGCTTGGGTCGAACGGCTTATCCGGGCGCTCACCCCTCGAGCCTGGCAAGGTCACGTGCTGGCCATGCTGCTGCTGGGCGTGATTCTCATCACGACCTACCACTGGAGCGGCCACTACTATCTGGTGGCAGGGAGCTATGCCGGCTCCTCGGCTTTACTGCAGGGACAGATACACGGTGTCGTGCTGCTATGTACCCTACTGATCCTGAAGATCGCCGCTACTGCCCTCACCTTGGGCAGCGGCGGATCGGGCGGGATTTTTTCTCCCGCGCTTTTCGTCGGCGCGGCTTTGGGTAGCCTGGTGGCAACGCTGGTCCAGATCTTGGACCCTAGCCTACACCTCGGTGCACTCGCTTCTCTCTGCGCCATGGCGGGGCTGATAGCGGCGACATCTGGCGGAACCCTGAGCGCTGCTGCGATGGTACTGGAGATCACCGGCAACTTTGGCCTGGTACTGCCTACCCTGCTTGCCGCCACCTCCGCCTATCTGCTGCGGCGGCATTTTCTGACCGACAGCTATTTTACTTTGCCCTTGACACGCGCTGGCCAGGGGATACCCGAGAACTTATATCAACGATACCTGACGGAGAAACCGTGCGCCGTAGTGGATAAGCGATAATCTTTTCGCAGGCGAACGGATTTGCGCGTGCGTGGTAAAGTTCCGAAGACGAAAGCAGTTCTTGATGTTGACCGAGCTCGTAATCGTCAGGACACCTTCACGGAGCACACTTCGCGGTGACGGCGCTGGCTGATCACTCCCACTCGATGGTCGCTGGCGGTTTGCTGGAGATATCGTAGACCACCCGGTTGACGCCCGAGACCTCGTTGATGATGCGGGTGGACATACGGGCGAGGAGTTCGTGTGGCAAGTGCGCCCAGTCGGCGGTCATGCCGTCGCTGGACTCGACCGCGCGGATGGCGATGGTTTCTTCGTAGGTGCGGCTGTCCCCCATCACGCCCACGCTGCGCACGGGCAGCAGCACGGCAAAGGCCTGCCACACGCGGTCATAGTACCCGGCCTCGCGGATCTCTTCCTGAACGATGCGATCGGCGCGGCGCAGAACATCGAGTCGGGGCGCGGTGACCTCACCCAGGCAGCGGATGGCAAGCCCTGGCCCGGGAAAGGGCTGACGCCGGATGATTTCCTCGGGCATGCCGAGCTCGCGTCCCAGCTCGCGGACTTCGTCCTTGAAGAGCTCACGCAGGGGTTCTACCAGTTGCAGACGCATACGCTCCGGCAGACCGCCGACATTGTGGTGGGATTTGATGGTGGCACTGGGGCCTTTGAATGAGACGGACTCGATCACATCGGGATAGAGCGTGCCCTGTACCAGAAAATCCGCGCCACCCAGGGCCTTGGCTTCCTCATCGAAAACCTCGATGAAGAGATTGCCGATGATCTTGCGTTTACGTTCCGGATCGGTGACGCCCGCCAAAGCCTCGAGGAAACGCTCTCGCGCATCCACCACCTGCAAGGGGATGTGAAAGTATTGGCGAAAGACCTGACTGACCTGCTCCACCTCACCAAAACGCAGCAGACCGTTGTCCACAAAGATACAGTGCAGCTGTTCTCCCACGGCACGGTGCACCAGTATCGAAGCCACGGCGGAATCCACCCCCCCGGAAAGAGCAGAGATGACCCGCCCACTTCCTACTTGGGCTCGCACGGCGGCGATGGCCGTCTCAGAGTAGGAATGCATGGTCCACTGGCCGCTGCAATGGCAGACGCCACGAACAAAATCCGTCAACATCTGCGCGCCAGAAGGGGTGTGGACCACCTCCAGGTGAAACTGCACGCCATAAAGTTGGCGGCGCCGGTCGGCAATGGCGGCCAAGGGCGATCCGGGGCTGCGACCGATGGCCTCGAAGCCCTCAGGCAGGGCTTCGATACGGTCGCCGTGACTCATCCACACGTCCTCGCTGCCACCGGCGACCAGAGACTGAAACGGACCCACGGCGTGCAGGATCTCCAGGCGGGCGCGCCCATACTCCCGATGCTCGGCCTTGCCCACCCGACCGCCCAAGAGGTGGGTCATGAGCTGTAAGCCGTAGCAAATGCCCAGCACCGGTACGCCCATGTCAAAAAGCTCCGCATCCACCTGTGGTGCATCGGGCTCCGCCACAGAGCTCGGCCCACCGGAGAGAACGATGCCGCTGGGCTGCCAGGCCCGAATGGCCGCCAGGCTCAGGTTATAGGGATGAATCTCACAGTATACCTGGGCCTCGCGAATGCGCCGGGCGATGAGTTGGGTGAACTGAGAGCCAAAATCCAGGATCAGGATACGTTCAGACATGCAGGGAGCTCACTCTACCCGGTAATTGGGCGCTTCTTTGGTGATATGGACATCGTGCACGTGGCTTTCCCGCACTCCGGCCTGGGTGATCTTGATGAAGCGCGCTTTCTGCCGCAGGGTCGGCAGATCCGCCGCGCCCAGGTAGCCCATGCTGGCCCGCAGCCCACCCAGCAGCTGATGGATGACGCCAGCCGCCGGGCCCTTGTACGGTACCCTGCCCTCCACACCTTCCGGGACAAGCTTCGGGCCCTCGGGATTGGCACTGTTCTCCTGAAAGTAGCGATCCGCCGAGCCCTGCTGCATCGCGCCCAGGGAGCCCATGCCGCGATAGGCCTTGAAGGAGCGCCCCTGATAGAGCTCGATCTCACCGGGAGCCTCATCGGTGCCGGCCAAAAGACCCCCCACCATGACGGTGTGGGCACCCGCCGCCAGGGCCTTGGCGAAGTCGCCGGAAAAGCGCACGCCACCGTCGGCGATCACGGGCACATCGGTGTCCGCCAGAGCCTTGGCGACATCGCTGATGGCGGTGATCTGGGGCACACCGACGCCGGCAACGATGCGCGTGGTGCAAATGGATCCCGGTCCAATCCCGACCTTGACCCCGTCTGCACCCGCCGCCACGAGATCCAGCGCAGCTTCGGCCGTGGCGATATTACCGCCGATGACATCGACTCCCGGAAACTGCTCCTTGATCCAGCGCACTCGCTCCAGAACGCCCTGGCTGTGGCCATGGGCGGTGTCCACGATCAGCACGTCGACGCCCGCCCCTACCAAGGCCCGCACCCGCTCTTCCGTGCCTGCCCCCACTCCGACGGCGGCGCCCACCAGCAGGCGCCCCTGGCTGTCGCGGCAGGCCAGCGGATGCTCTGTTGCCTTACGGATATCCTTGACGGTGATGAGGCCGCGCAGTTCGAAGCCGTCGTTGACGACGAGGATCTTTTCGATGCGATGCTGGTGCAGGAGGGCCTTGGTCGCCTCGAGGCTGGTCCCCTCAGGCACCGTCACGAGACGCTCGCGCGGTGTCATGACGCTGCGCACGGGTGCGTCCATGCGCGTCTCGAAGCGCAGATCGCGGTGGGTGACGATCCCCTCGAGGCGGTTGCCGTCCACCACCGGCACACCGGAGATACCGTGCTGGGCCATCAGCAGCAGCACTTCGCGAATGCTCACGTCGGCCTTGGTGGTGATGGGGTCCTTGATGACCCCGGCCTCGAATTTTTTCACCCGACGTACGGCATTGGCCTGCTCTTCCGTCGTCATGTTCTTGTGGATGATGCCGATCCCACCCTCCTGGGCCATACAGATGGCCATGGCCGCTTCGGTCACGGTATCCATGGCGGCAGACACCAGCGGAACATTGAGGCTCAGGTGGCGGCTGAGGCGCGTGCCGATGGCCACCTCGCGCGGCAGAACGGCAGAGTGTGCCGGCACCAATAGGACATCGTCAAAGGTCAAGGCTTCGCCAATCAGCTGCATAGGTGTCGTCCATCAAAGCAAAAAGGGGCCGGGAAAGCCGCCCAGCCCCGTCTCATGAAGGCATCCCCAATGATAACTGCAAGTGCGCGGCCTGACCAGTCATCCGCAAAATGGATGGAATCAGACATCGGCGGCAATTTTGGCTGCAATGTGGTAGGACTTTCGGTTAGACTAGCGCCCATTCGCTCCGCATCTACACGAGAAGATCCTTGGTTTCTTTGAAGCGCTTCACGGACGAGGTTCTGCAGTCTCCCATCGAGACGCCGCAACGCGATCCTGCACCCACCGCGACACCCACACAGTCCGTGCCCGCGGGGGCGCGCTGCGTGCCGCGGAGCGAACATTGTCTGTCCCGCCGGCAGATCAGCAGCGGCGCGCTGCAGGTGCTCAATACCCTGCACCAGGCGGGACATCAGGCCTATCTGGTAGGTGGCAGCGTGCGCGATCTTCTGCTGGGACGCGAGCCCAAGGACTACGATGTGGCCACCGACGCACGCCCGGAGCAGGTACGCAAACTGTTCCGCCGCAATGCTCGCCTGATCGGTAGGCGCTTCATCCTGGTGCACGTACAGTTCGGTCAAGAGATCGTCGAGGTGGCAACCTTCCGCGGACCGGGCGAATCTGCCGAAGAGGCCAGTGAACGCAGCGCCAGCGGCCGCATACTCGCCGATAACGTCTACGGCACCCTCGAGGAGGACGCGGGGCGACGTGACTTTACGGCCAACGCTCTCTACTACAACATCGCCGACCGGAGCATCCTGGATTTTGCCGACGGCCTGAGCGATCTGCAGGCCGGACGACTGCGCATGATCGGCGACCCCGAGCAGCGCTATCGCGAAGACCCAGTGCGCATGCTGCGAGCCGTGCGCTTTGCGGCCAAGCTCGGATTCCAGATGGATCCTGCTGTGGAGGCGGCCATCGCTCCTTGCCGCGAGCTCTTGCTGGAGGTTCCCTCTGCCCGCCTCTTCGAAGAGACCATCAAGCTCTTTCTCGCCGGCTTCGCCCAGTCCAGTTACGACCTGCTGCGGCGCACGGGCCTGTTCGCAGCGCTCTTCCCGCAGCTGGATAGCGTCCTCAACGCCGCCGACGCCGAGAGCGCACGCGAACTCCTGCGTCTGGCCCTGGATGGAACGGATCAGCGAGTGGCCCAAGGCAAATCCGTCACCCCGGCCTTCCTCTTTGCGGCACTTCTCTGGCCGGCGCTGCAGGCGCAACGGCAGCAACTGGAAGCACAGGGCAAGCCGTCGGCGGTGGCCCAGCAGCAGGCGGCCGCAGAGCTTTTGGAAGAGAGCCGCGGACGCGTCGCCATACCACGGCGCTTTGCCCTGCCCATGCGCGAAATCTGGGACCTGCAGCCGCGCTTTACCCGCCGCGGTGGGCGTCGGCCCTACGCGCTCTTGGCTCATCCGCGCTTTCGCGCCGCTTTCGATTTTCTTCTGCTGCGCCAGCAGTCCGGTGAGTTCGCGAACGACCCGCAGCTGGCCGGGCTCGGTACCTGGTGGACGGAGTTCCAGGAAGCCGACAGTGAGGGACGCAAAACCCTCATGGAACGGGCCCGCAGCGAAGACGCCGCGCCCGAGACCGCCTTGGGGCCTCTGCCCAGCAACGGTCTTCGCCGTCGTCCGCGTCGGCGACGGCGCAAGCCCTCGCGACTGACGCGTAGCCACGCTGCGGACGACGATTCCGGAAACGGAACCACGGGCTAGTTGCGAAGCAGCGTCATCCCCACGTCCACCGCTCATGCCCGCCGCGTTCACTGAGCAGTCTGCCCATCTCCTGCCGTCGGAGTCGGAGAATGAAGTCGGCCCGGAGGGTGTCCGGCGGCGGGCCACCGCCCCACGCAACGCCATGCACCCGGGCGCAGTCCTTGCCTTCGTCGCGCTGGGCAGCAATCTTCACAACCCCAGACGGCAGGTGGAGTGTGCTCTCGGTGCCCTGGCGCAATTGCCGGCCTGTCGCCTGATCTGGCAATCGTCCCTGTATCTCAGCGCACCCGTCGGCGGCGTGGCACAGCCGCCATTCATCAATGCCGTGGCCGCTCTATGGACCCGGCTTGCTGCCGAGGAACTCCTCGCCAGTCTGCATACCTTGGAACACAATGCCGGACGCCGACGCGCCGAGGAATCGTATTGGGGACCGCGTATCCTCGATCTGGATCTGCTGAGCCACGGTGCGCGGGAGCTCGCGCGTCCCGATCTCACCCTCCCCCACCCTCGTCTACACGAACGCGCCTTCGTGCTCCTGCCCCTCAGCGAATACGACCCCGACTGGAATATCCCAGGCAAGGGCCCCTTGTCGCATTTTCTGCCGGAGGTGGCGGATCAGCCGATTCTGCGCCTCCGTCCCGGGGACGATCGGGATCTTGCGGGCATCCGTCTGCGCGCACCCTGTGGGGATGCGGAACGGTGACGACGGCGGGACTCATCGTGGTGGAAGGACCCATGGGCGCGGGCAAGACCAGTCTCGCGCGTCTCCTGAGCACGGCCCTGGATATCCCGGCTCTGCTGGAACGGCCCGCCGACAATCCCTTTCTCGGCGATTTTTACCGCCACCAGCAGCACGTCCTGGCTACGGAACTGCAATTCCTGCTCCAGCGGCGGCAGATCTTCGACCATCTGGAGGGCGGTCGTCTCTACATTGCCGATCACGGCCCGGAAAAGGATCGGATCTTCACGCCGCTGACCCTGGAAGCCGAGACCTTGCGGCTATTTCGGGAGATTCGCGCCGCATTATCGTATAATCCTCCGCCGGTGCTGCTGCTGATCTATCTGGATCGCCCGGTGGATCTGCTCCTGGAGCGCATCCGCGCCCGTCGAGATCCCTGGGAAACCGAGATACAACGGGCCTATCTGCTGCGTGTACAGGAAGCCTACCGGCAATGGTTGCAGCACTATCCGGGGCCGATCCTCGATCTGTCCGGCCTGGAGGGTGACTTTGTGGCCGATGGCGAACATGCTAAAATCCTGACTGAAATGGTCAAGAATAGAATCTCGGAATTAGGCGGGGACTGGTGAGCAAGAAACTGGATGTGTGGCGGCGATACAAAGCCGAGGGCAGGAAGCTTTCCTTGGTGACGGCCTACGACTACGCCTTTGCACACTTGGCGGCGCAGGCGGGCTTGGACGGCCTGCTGGTGGGCGACTCCCTGGCCATGGTAGTGCAGGGACAGGCCGATACCGTGGGCGTCGATCTGCACACCATGTGTTACCACACGGCCATGGTAGCGCGCGCGGCTGGCGATTGTCTGGTGTTTGCGGATCTGCCCTTGGGCAGTTACGAAGGAAGTCCGACCCAGGCCTGGGAGTCCTCGGTGGCCCTGCTCAAGGCGGGAGCCGACGTCGTCAAGCTGGAAGGCGGTGCGGAAATGGCCGACAGTGTTGCCTTCTGCGCCCAACGGGGCATCAATGTCTGCGCGCATCTGGGGTTGACTCCGCAACGGGTACGTCAGTGGGGAAGGTTCCGGCGTGCCGGCAAGACGGCGGATGAGGCGGCCCAACTGGAGGCGGATGCGGCACGGCTGGCGCAGGCTGGCGCCGCTTTTCTACTCCTGGAGGCCGTACCGCAGGAGCTGGCCGCTCGTATCACCCGCAACAGCCCCGTGCCGGTGATCGGCATCGGCGCCGGTCCGGACACCGATGCCCAAGTACTGGTCCTGCACGATGTGCTCGGCCTTTCGGAACGCACACCCCGCTTTGCTCGCGCCTTCATGCAGGGGGCGGAGATCGTCACCGACGCCCTGCGCAATTATGCCGACGCCGTGCGCCTGGGGCACTTCCCGCCCGATGCCGGAGCGACGGACTGATGGCCGTTTTTCGCGATCTCGCCGCCCTGCGCCACTGGCGCCAGGGTCTACGGGGCTCGCTGGCCCTGGTACCCACCATGGGCAACCTGCACGACGGACACCTTTCCCTCGTCCGCCTGGCCCAGACCCGGGCCGACCAGGTTCTGGTCAGCATCTACGTAAACCCACTGCAGTTCGGTCGGGGCGAGGATTTTGCCGGTTACCCACGCACCCTGGACCAGGACTTGGCCAGACTCCAGGAGGCCGGCTGCACCGCCGTCTTCACTCCGGATGACGCCGTCATGTACCCGCGGGGCAAACGCGACCTCAGTCTCGTCATGCCCGCCCATAGCCTCAGCAAGGTCCTCTGCGGCGCCCACCGGCCCGGCCACTTTGCCGGGGTCTGTACCGTCGTCGCCAAGCTGCTGCACATGGCCCAGCCGCAACTTCTGGTGCTGGGTGAAAAGGACTATCAGCAGTACCGGGTACTGCAGCGCATGGCGGCGGACCTCGATCTGCCGGTCCAGGTCGTGGCTGGCCCCACCCAGCGAGCCGAGGATGGCCTGGCCCTGAGTTCGCGCAACCGCTATCTCACGCCGCAAGAGCGGCAGCTGGCGCCTCGGATCTTTGCCACCCTGCGCGAACTCGCAGGGCAGCGCGGGGCAGTCGCGGCAAACCTCGCGGCAGCAGCCCGGAAAGATCTGGAAAACGCGGGCTTCTCGCTAGACTACCTGGAGTTTCGGGCCGAGGAAGATCTGCGCGCGCTGGAGCATGTGCAGGCAGGCGGTCGCTGGTTCATCGCGGCGCGTCTTGGCAATACCCGCCTCATCGACAACGTCGGGGTGTGATCATGGCAGCTAACGTGCGGGAAATCCCTTACAACTACACCTCTTTTTCCGATGGCGAAATCGTCCAGCGGCTACTGGGACGCGAAGCCTGGCGCATCCTGGAAGATCTGCGCGAGCAGCGGGTCACGGGTCGCTCGGCGCGCATGCTCTTCGAGGTGTTGGGCGATCTCTGGGTCGTTTCCCGCAACCCCTACATCCAGGAGGATCTGGCTCTGCATCCCAAGCGCCGCCATGCCCTCTGGGATGCACTGGAACACCGCCTGCACGACATCGCCAGCCGCGCCCAGGGCAATCGGCTGGTGGAGCGCCTGATGGAACAGGCCCGGCGGGCCGTGCACGATTTCATCGCCGATTTCGACGCGCAGCGGGTGCTACGCGCACGCGCCGAAAAGCGACTGCTCAAGGTCTGCCCCAAGGACAACGTGGACTTCAGTCCCTATGCCCGCGTCGCCCACGTGACAGACGCCTCCGACTGGCGGGTGGAGCTGCCTTTCGTAGTCCTCTATCCGGCCTCGGAGGAGGAACTCGCCGCCATGGTCCAGGCCTGCCGAGAGCTCGGCCTGTCCGTCATTCCGCGGGGGGGTGGCACCGGCTACACCGGCGGTGCGGTTCCGTTGCGACCCCGGTGCGCGGTCATCAACACCGAGAAGCTCGAGTACCTGTCGCCCATCGAGGAATACGTGCCCGCCGGTCTCGACCACGCCGTGCCCAGCGTGGTGGCGGGTGCCGGGGTGGTGACCAAGGCCGTGGCCGAGCGCGCCGAGGCCGCGGGCCTGGTCTTTGCCGTGGATCCCACCTCCATGGACGCCTCCACCATCGGCGGCAACGTCGCCATGAACGCAGGCGGCAAGAAGGCGGTGCTCTGGGGCACGGCTCTGGATAATCTGCTTTCTTGGCGAATGTTCACGGCCGCTGGCGACTGGCTGGAGGTGGAACGCATCGACCACAACCTCGGCAAGATTCACGAGCAGGAAACCGTACGTTTCCGTCTCAGCCGTTATGCCGCGGATGGACACACCCTGCTGGGAGCGCCGGAATTTCTGGAGATGCCGGGCCAGAGCCTGCGCCATCCAGGGCTCGGCAAGGATGTCACGGACAAGTTTCTGGGTGGTCTGCCGGGCATCCAGAAAGAAGGCAGCGACGGCATCATCACCTCCGCGCGCTTTCTCCTGCATCGGATGCCCACACACCTGCGTACGGTTTGCCTGGAGTTCTATGGCAAGGATCTGGATCAGGCCGTAGCCGCCATCGTCGAGGTCAAGGAGCAGGTGGAGGCTCACCCAGAAGTCCTGCTGACGGGGCTCGAGCATCTGGACGAGCGTTATCTCAAGGCGATCCAGTACAGCAACAAGGCGCCCCGGCGCGAGCGTCCCAAGATGCTGTTAATGGCGGATATCGCCAGCGACGACAGCGATGCCGTGGGCGCCATGGCCTCGGCCATCGTCCGCCTGGCCAACGCCCGCGGCGCCGAGGGTTTCATCGCCACCACCCCGGAGTCACGCCGTCGCTTCTGGGCGGACCGCAGCCGCACGGCGGCCATCGCCGCCCACACCAACGCTTTCAAGATCAACGAGGACGTGGTCATCCCCCTGGACCGCCTGGGGGAGTATAGCCGCGCCATCGAACGCATCAACATCGAACAGTCCATCGCCAACAAGATCGCCATCGTCGACGCCTTGGTGGATTACCTCCGGGGGGATCTGCCCGAACTCAAGCGCGCCAAGGACTACGAGGACAGCAGCGAGGAGCAGGCCATCGTCGCTTCCAAGCGGAAAGCGGCCCTGGACCTGCTGGACACGGTTCGCGCCCGCTGGCAGGCCTGCCTGGATCTGTTGGACGCTCCCACCCGGGCCCTACGGACACACCTGTCCGACGCCGAAGCCGAAAGTGTCGATCTGGACGACAGCCTGCTCAAGCTGCTGCTGCAGCGCGATCTGCGCATCAGCTATCGCGAGTCGGTGGGCAAACCTCTGGAGGAGCTTTTCGCCGGTGAAAGGTTCACGGGCGTCTTGGCAGAGATCCGCCGCCGCCACGCCGAGATCCGTCGTCGCCGGATTTTCGTCGCGCTGCACATGCACGCCGGCGACGGCAATGTCCACACCAACATCCCCGTGCTGTCCTCGGACCGCGCCATGCTCAGCGAGGCCGACCGGGTAGTCGATCGGGTCATGGGCATTGCCAAGGACCTGGGTGGGGTCATCTCCGGCGAGCACGGCATCGGCATCACCAAGATGCGCTGGCTCGAGCCCGAGAAGGTCGCCGCTTTTGCCGCCTACAAGCAGCGCGTGGATCCCACGGACTTCTTCAACCCGGGCAAACTGCAGGCGGGCTCCGGTCTGGAGCAGGCCTATACTCCGTCGCTGCAACTGGTGGAGCAGGAGGCGCTGCTGCTGGAGGCCAGCGAGCTCGGCGCTCTCAATCGCGAGATCAAGGACTGCCTGCGGTGCGGCAAGTGCAAGCCGGTGTGCATGACCCACATTCCGCGAGCCAATCTGCTCTACTCGCCACGCAACAAGATCCTCGCCACGGGTCTCCTCATCGAGGCCTTCCTGTACGAGGAGCAGACCCGCCGAGGTGTGTCCCAGCAGCACTTTGCGGCGCTGGAGGACGTGGCGGAGCACTGCACCACCTGCCACAAGTGTCTGACCCCCTGCCCCGTCGATATCGACTTCGGTGAGGTCTCGGTGCATATGCGCAACATTCTTCGCGCCCGCGGTGACAAGCACAGCAGCCCCGGTACCCAGCTTGCCATGGCCTACCTCAATACCTCCGATGCGCGGACCGTGCATTTCCTGCGGCGCGGCGTGCTGCAGACGGCTTACGGACTGCAGGCACTGGCCAGCGAACTGGCGCAGCCGCTGATCCCCAAGACCCCGCCCCCGGCCACCACGGGCAAATCGAGCCTGCGCGCGGAGGTCATCCACTTCCTGCGCAAACCCCTCCCTACCGACATGGGCGCGCAGACCATGCGCCAACTACTGGGACTGGTGGACCCGGGCACGGTGCCGATCATCCGCGATCCGGCGAAAACCTCGGAAGACAGCGAGGCGGTATTCTACTTCCCAGGCTGTGGCAGCGAGCGCCTCTTCAGCAAGATTGGCCTCGCTACCCTGGCCATGCTCTACGAGGTGGGCGTGCAGACCGTCCTGCCGCCCGGTTATCTGTGCTGTGGCTATCCCCAGTCCGCCGCTGGACAGGACGACAAAGGACAGGAGATCTCCGTCCGCAATCAGGTGCTCTTTCACCGCGTGGCCAATACCCTCAACTATCTGGACATCCAGACCGTCATCCTGTCCTGCGGCACCTGCATGGACCAGCTGCTCAAGTATCAGTTCCAGCAGATTTTTCCCGGTTGCCGCCTGCTGGATATCCACGAGTTCCTGATGGAGAAGGGCGTGGCCCTGGAGGGCGTCGAGGGCGTCCAGTATCTCTACCACGATCCCTGCCATAGCCCCATGAAGACCTATAAGCCGCTGGACGTGGCCGCCCAGCTGCTGGGACAGACGGTGCAGGCCTCGGATCGTTGCTGCGGCGAGGCAGGCACCCTGGCCACCAGCCGTCCGGACATCGCCACGCAGCTGCGCTATCGCAAGGAAGAGGTGCTGCACGAAGGGATCCGTGCCCTTACGGGCGCGGACAAGGCTCAGGATGGGAACGTCAAGCTCCTCACCAGTTGCCCCGCCTGTCAGCAGGGTCTGGAACGCTACCGCCTGGATACGGGCCTCGATACGGACTATATCGTCGTGGAGATCGCCCGCCACCACCTGGGAGAGGATTGGCAGAAGCGCTTCATCGACGCGGCACGTAGCGGCGGCATCGAGCGCGTCCTGCTGTGACGCTATGCCTGCGCATCAGGAACCTCCCAAGCGGCTGAAGCTGGATGGCGTCCTCGACCTGCACGCTTTCGCGCCGCGGGAGGTGCCGGATCTCGTGCGCGAATATCTGCGCGCCTGCCGCGATGAACACGTACTGCAGCTGCGCATCATCCACGGCAAAGGCAAGGGCGTGCTGCGCCGCACCGTGCACACCATTCTGGCCGGGGAGCCCATCGTCAAAGGTTTCCGCTTGGCCTCCGACCGCAGCTCCTGGGGTGCCACCCTGGTCGAACTCTACCCGCCCGAGGTCACGCCACCGGTACGCGCAACCACGAGGCCAGAGCTTGAACATCGGGGGCCGCCCCCGCTCTGGTTTCGCATCCTGCAGCGCATATTTCTAGGAGGGCAAAAATGACGGAAGTGGAAGGGGTCGTCAAATTTCAGTTGCACTGGCGGCCCGGACCGGCTCCTGGCGCGGCGGAGATTGCCGAGCTCGAATCCTGGCGTCGGCGTTTCCGGGCCCTGGGAGTGCTGGGGCAGGAGCCGGGTCGCTATGGCGGGGTAGGCTTCGGCAATCTCAGCCGCCGCAGTGGTGCGGGCTTCTGGATCACCGCAACCCAGAGCGGAGCCCTGCGACAGTTGGGGCCCGAAGGCTATAGCCGGGTAGAATCCTGGGATCTTGCGGCCAATGCGGTCTGGGCCACGGGACCAGCGCAGCCCTCCTCCGAGGCCATGAGCCATGCCGCCGCCTACGACCGTCGCCCCGAGGCAGCCTGGGTCTTCCACGTACATGCGCCGGAGTTATGGCGAGCGGCGACCCACCTGGGTCTGCCTGCAACGGCTGCCGACATTGCCTACGGTACGCCGGCCATGGCCGAGGCCGTTGCCGCTATTGTCGCGCCAGCAGCCTTGCCCTGCGTCTTGCAGATGCGCGGCCACGAGGACGGCATCCTGGCCGTGGGAGCGACGGCAGCCAGCACCGGCAGCGCCCTGCTTCGGGCCATGGCCATGGCCGCCGCCGAGATCCCGGCTCAGCCCTCCAGAGCCTTGCGCAGGTAGGGATCGATCTCCGTCAGGTTGGCGAGCGCCCAGCGGCGATAATCGTCGGGCAGATCGATGATGCGGACCCCCCGATGCTTGCCAAAGGGCATGGTGTCGGGGATGCGTGCCCGCTCGCTGAACTCCCAGAGTGCCTCCCAATTGGCAGGCCGCACCGCCAGCAGGATGCGATTGAGAATGATGCGGCAGAACTTGACATCGGCCAGGGCCGAATGGGCATTCTTCAGGTTATCCCGAGTTTTTCGCCGATCCTTGCTGAAGTAGAACAGCAGCGCCGACTGAGAATGACTGTCCACCTCCGGCCAGAGTTTGCGACTCATGGCAAAGGTACAGATGCGCTTGACCTCGGGTTTGCCGATCACCTCCCAGTCGTAGTCGATGCTGTGACCAATGAGGTATTCCGTGTCGGCTGGCAAGGCAAACTCCGCCGCCGGCGGACAAGCCTCGAGATCCTCGTCGAGGATGTGGTGCACGGCCATGGCCCCCATCTCGATGGGCTTGTTGGGACGGTAGCGGCGCACGAACTCCTCCTCGACGGTAAGTGTGCGCAGATCGCCGATACGCAACCAGGCAGCCTCGATGAGTTCCGGAGCAATCCGTCCGGTGGTTTCCGTATCAAAAATCAAAGCCGCCATAAACACCCAACCCCCGCCCAGAGCAAGGCCTGAAGGGTAATGCTTCGCCGGGTCGGCGGCAACTATCCGCAGCCACGCTGTCCGGGCGAACCTGCCCTAAGCTGGGCCCAGCGCGCGGGTGCGTCGATGCCAAACCTGAGAACGTGGAGCGCGGGCACGAGCTGCAAGGTCGCCAGCGTACTGCATTCGACGGCCCGAGCGCTCCGGTATGGCTGCGCACCCAAGGCCCGGGCACGGGCTGCAGCAACAAAAAAGCGCACCACGCCACATCGCCACGCTCGCCCCCATCGTTTTCCAATTTGGACTGAGAGTAAGGGAAAGCTTCTTGCGTACCAAGGCGGGACCACGGACTACGCCGCGGGGAACGACGGCATACACGAGTGGTCAAAAGGAGCGTTGTGGAAAAAGCACAGAAACGAGCACTGCGGGCCCGATACGAAGGCTCTCGGTCCTGAAAAAACGGGGCCTTGCAAAACCAGGTCCGGGTCCCCATAGTAGAGTCAGAGTTTTTCATTGCGGGAGCGTTTCATGGACTTCAATCAGAATCCCTACCAGTTTCCCGACGGCATGAACCCCGCCGGGCAGAACGCAGTAACGCCCATCGGCGCACTGATGGGCAAGACTTATGCCCTGCTGGCCGCCACCCTGGTGGTATCCACCATCGGGTCCCTCGTGGGCATGACCTCCCCCTTTGCCTACCAACACCCCATTCTTTTGATGATCGGTTCCTTTGCGCTGCTCTTTGCCGTGCAATATACCGGCGCCCACCGCAGTCCCTTTGCCGTGCCTCTGGTCTTCCTCTTTGCCGCGGGCATGGGCATGATGATGGGGCCGGCCATTGCCGTATACCTCAAGATGCCCGGCGGTCCCACCATCATCGCGGAGGCCCTTGGGACGACGGCGGCCATGTTCGTCGGCCTATCCCTCTATGCCATGCGCACGCGACGGGATTTCAGCCACATCGGCGGCTTTCTGCTGACGGGTCTGATCGTTGCCATCGTGGTTTCTTTACTGAACATATTCCTGCTGCACATTCCGGCGCTGCAGATGGCCATTGCCGGCGTGCTGGTCCTGGTCTTCAGTGGACTGATCATTTTCGATACCCAGCGGATGATCCACGGTGGCATCCAGGAACCCGTGCTGCTGGTGGTCGGACTCTATCTCGACATCATCAACCTGTTCATGGCATTGCTGGAAATCTTCGGGGGCAATCGCCAGTAGCGAACTATCCGCGCACGCCAGGGGGCAAGGGTCTTCCTTGCCCCTTCGTCTTTTTGTGACAATGCTTTTCCATGCCTACCGTCAAAGCTGAAGCCTCCGCCGCCCACACCCCGGTGATGCGGCAATTCCACGATCTCAAAGCGCAGCACCCCGATGCCCTGCTCTTCTTCCGCATGGGCGACTTTTACGAGCTCTTTTACGAGGATGCCGAGCGCGCTGCCGCCATCCTCGGTATCGCCCTGACCCATCGCGGCCAGAGCGCTGGCGCACCGGTGCCCATGGCCGGCGTACCAGTGCACAGCGTCGACAATTACCTGGCCCGCCTCATCCAGGCTGGCGAACGGGTCGCCATCGCCGAACAGGTAGGCGACCCAAGTCTCGCCAAGGGGCCGGTGGAACGGGAGATTCGCCGGGTCATCACGCCGGGGACACTGGTGGATGCGTCGCTCCTCAGCGCCGACCGAGAGGCCCTGCTCCTGGCCCTCTTGCCGGAGAAAAGCCGCTGGGGTCTTGCCAGCCTCGACGTCGCCGGGGGACGCCTCGGTATCCGTGACCTCAGTGAGGATCGGCTGCTGGAGGCGCTCATGCGGCGTCAGGTGGTAGAGATACTGTTACCGGCGGGCTGCTCCCTGCCACAGGCCTTGTCACGCAGTCTGCCAACCCCCAGCTACCTGGAGCCGGAACGCTTCCAGCACCGACAGACTGCGTCCGTCCTACAGCGCTATTTTCCACAACCGGGGCAGATCATCGATGGCGAGCGGCATCCCCTCGCCCTGCGCGCCGCCGCCGTCTTGCTGGACTATGCCGAAAGTCGTCTGAAAAGCCCCCTGCATCAGGTGCGCCAGATCCTGCCGGAGAACGATGAGGAGGAGCTCGGCCTCGACGGCGAGAGCCTCGCTGCTCTGGAGATCCTGGAGGGACGCCAGGGTGGCCCGTGCCTCTACCAGATTCTGCAGCACTGCCGTACCGCCATGGGTGCCCGGCTCTTGCGTGCGCAACTGGCGCGGCCCCTGCGGCCTGGACCGATCCTGGAGCGTCGCCAGCGGGCGCTGTCGGCGCTCATCGCCCAGCGCGGCTACACGCTCCTGCAGGAGCAACTGAAGGGTCTACCCGATGCCGAACGCATCGTCACCCGCATCGCCCTCGGCAGTGCCAGTCCACGGGATCTGGGGCAACTGCGCCAGTTTCTGCAGTCACTGCCCGAGCTGCAGAGGGTACTGAAGTCATTGCTGGAGGCGGATACCGAACTGGGTGAGTTCCCCTGGCCCGACCTCTCCGCAGAGTGCGCCCTTCTGGAGCGAGCTCTGCAAGACGATTTGCCGGCGACCCTGCGCGATGGCGGCTATCTGCGCCCCGGCTTCGACGCCGATCTCGATCACTATCGACAATTGAGCGATAACCTGCAGCAGGTTCTGGCGGAGCTCGAACAGAGCGAACGAGAGCGCAGCGGTATCCCGCAACTGCGGCTGCAGTACAACCGCGTGCACGGACTCTTCATCGAGATCCCGCGCAGCTACGCCGGACCCTTGCCCGCGGATTATCAGCGTCGGCAGAGCACCAAGCATGCCGAACGTTTCAGCAATCCACGCCTGAAAGAGCTGGAGACGCAGAGCCTGGCCGCCGAGAGTCGTGCCAAGACTCTGGAGCGGGAACGCTTTGGCGATATTCTCACACAACTTGCGCAGCGCATTACGGAGCTGCAATGCTTGTGTCAGCGCGTGGCGCAGTGGGACGTCAGCGCCAATCTGGCCGAGCGCGCCTTGGCCCTGCGCTGGTCCGCCCCCAGTTTTTGCGACGAGCCCGTGCTGGAGATTGAAGAAGGCAGGCACCCGGTGGTAGAGATGCAGCTGGGCGCAGGCTTCGTCCCCAACGACCTGCACTTCGACGAAGCGCAGCGGCTTATGCTCATCACCGGCCCGAACATGGGCGGTAAATCCACCTACATGCGGCAGACGGCCATCATCGTCCTGCTGGCCCACGTGGGCAGCTGGGTTCCCGCGCGCCGGGCGCGTTTCGGGCCCATCGATCGGATCTTCACCCGCATCGGCGCCAGCGATGATCTTGCCGGAGGACGCTCGACCTTTCTGGTGGAAATGCAGGAGACCGCCAGAATCCTGACCCTGGCCACGGACCGCAGCCTCATCCTGCTGGACGAAATCGGTCGCGGCAC
The DNA here is from genome assembly GCF_023256195.1 of Acidithiobacillus sp. Taxonomy (GTDB): domain Bacteria; phylum Pseudomonadota; class Gammaproteobacteria; order Acidithiobacillales; family Acidithiobacillaceae; genus Acidithiobacillus_A. The sequence goes on along the minus strand of NZ_JAGDWX010000008.1, from coordinate 438 downwards.
CTCCACCTACGATGGCCTGGCCATCGCCTGGGCCTGCCTCGAGAGCCTTGCGGCAAAACGCTGTCTCACCCTCTTCGCCACGCACTACTTCGAGTTGACGGAGCTGCACCTGCCGGGTGTGCGCAACGCCCACCTGAGCGCCCTGCCGCAGCAGCAGGACATCGTCTTTCTGCACCGGGTAGAGCCCGGCCCTGCCACCCAGAGCTTCGGCATCGCCGTGGCCCGCCTGGCGGGGCTACCGGAAACAGTACTGGAAGCTGCCCGACGCCATCTGGCGGAATTGGAGGACCCTACCCGTCCCTCGCCGGCCGCCGATGCTGGTCGCCAAAACCAGCTGTCGCTCTTTGCGGAAAGCCCGCACCCTGCGCTGCAGCGCCTGCGGGATCTGGACCCCGATACCTTGAGCCCGCGCGCAGCCTTGGAGCTGCTCTATCAATT
>NZ_JAGDWX010000001.1 GCF_023256195.1 Acidithiobacillus sp. | reverse complement strand
TGGTGCGAAAGGGGAGACTCGAACTCCCACGCCTTGCGGCGCTGGAACCTAAATCCAGTGCGTCTACCAATTCCGCCACTTTCGCCTTTGCGGTATCTTAAGGGCTCTTCGCTCTTTCCACAACGACGAGGACCCCCATGGCCAAGTCATCCTCCCCCTCGCGCCTGCGCCGCCTCCTGGCCGTGGAATCGGCGCGTATCATGGCCGAGGAGGGCATCGCGGACTATCGCTTCGCCAAAGAGAAAGCCGCCCGTCGCCTGGGCAGCGGCGGCGGTCAGCAGGACTGGCCCAGCAATTCCGAGATCCAGGCCGAGCTGCAGGCGCGCCTGCAGCTCTTTCACGGTGAATCGCAACCTGTGGAGCTGCGTCGCCTGCGCGAAATCGCCCTGGACGCCATGCTTTGGCTCGTGGATTTCCGGCCCCTGCTGGCGGGCGCCGTGCTCAATGGCACCGCTACCCGCCACAGCGCCATCGTCCTGCATCTCTTTGCCGATACACCGGAAAGTGTGATCTTTTTCTTGATGGATCGGCACGTTGCCTACGAGGAGGGCTGGCAGCGACTGCATTTTGGCGACGAGGCGCCCCAGGAGTATCCGCAGATCCGCTTGACCCACCAGGGAGCCGAGCTGCGTCTGGTCATCTTTGCGCTGGACGAGGACCGGCGCCGGCCAGCGTCGGCGGTGGACGGCAAGCCCCTGCAGCGGATCAATGCACAGCAGCTGCGCCGCTTGCTGGACACCGAGGCGACGCTGTCTGCTTACCCCTGACTACTCCTGAGGCGTGGGCAGGACTTCCGGGCTCGGTCGGGGTCGCAGGTGCTGCCAGCTCACCAGGCTGAGTGCAGCGAAAATGGCGATCATGCCCAGGCTCTCCCAGCCGCCCGGCACCTCGTTCAGCTGCCACCAGGCGGCGAGCACCCCGATGAGAGGCGCCAGGAGCATGGCCATCCCCGCCACGCCCGATGGCAAGTGCTTGAGTGCGTAGGCCCAGAGCAGGTAAGCGATGGCGGTGCCGGGAATGACGTTGTAGAGGAGGGCGGCAGTGAAAAGCGGGCTCCACTGGATCCGCAAGGGATCGATCCAGAGACTGGCCGCGATGAGACCGATTGCGCCCATGGCCGTCTGCCAGAAGGTGGCATTGAGTAGATCCTGACTCGGGGGCATGTGGCGTTTCTGCCAGATGGCGGCTCCTGCCCACAGGAGGCCGGACAGGAGTGCAAACACCGGCCCCTGCCAAGCCCCGTGAAAATTCCAGGGACTCAAGATGCACAGCAGACCCAGCAGAGCGAGCAGCAGGGCTGGCCAGTGCAGTCCGTGCAGACGCTCCCCCAATAGAGGCCAGGCCAGCAGCATCAGCCAGATGGGCATCATGTAGACGAGGATGGCGGTCTTGCCGGCGCCGCCGTATTCCAGAGCCCACAGGGTAAAGCCGACGAATCCGGTGCTCTGCAGCAGTCCGAAAGGCAGGATATAGCGCAGCGGCGGTCGCCGCAGGGGGCGTTTCAGGAGCAGCAGCAGGGGTAGGAGCACCACCGCCCCCAGACCCACCCGCAGCGCAGCGAAAATCAGGGGAGGGCAGTCTTCGATGGCGACCTTCATGACCACCCAGTTGTAGCCCCAGATCAGAGCGATGGCGACGATGGCGGCCAGAGGAAGCCAGGGAGCAGGGGTTGTAGATGATGTGCGCATAGGAGTCCGCGGGCGGCGCTGAGCTGGATGACAAAGTGCGCCAGAGCCATGCAGCCCCGGCCTATCGTCCATCAGGATAGCTTAATGATGCCCTTTGGCGCGATCGTAAGGCGCTGGCCAAGGCCAATCCACCCCCAGCCGCGCGGCCGCCTGCAAGGGCCAATAGGGATTACGCAGGAGCTCCCGTCCCAAGGCAACGGCGTCTGCCTGCTCCGTGACCAGGATGTGCTCCGCCTGCATGGCCTCGGTGATGAGACCAACGGCGACGGTGGGGATACCCACGGCCTGGCGGATGGCGGCGGCGAAGGGGGTCTGAAAACCGGGTCCGGCGGGAATCCGCGCATCGGGCGTGAGACCGCCGCTGCTGCAATGGATGACATCCACGCCACGGGCGTGGAGCTCTCGACTGAAGGCGATGGACTGCTCCAGCTCCCATCCTCCGTCCACCCAGTCGGTGGCCGAGATACGCACCCACAGCGGTAGATCGTCGGGCCAGACCGTCCGCACCGCCGCCGCGACCTCCAGCGGAAAGCGCATCCGTCCCGATAGGTCGCCCCCGTAGGCGTCGTCGCGGTGGTTCGTGATGGGAGAGAGAAAGCTGTGCAAGAGATAACCGTGGGCCATGTGCAGCTCCAGCACCTGGAAACCGGCCTGCCGGGCCCGCTGCGCGGCGGCTACGAAGTCATCCCGAATCTTGTCCAGATCCGACGTGCTCAGCGCGCGGGGCACCGTGTGGCGGGGGCTGAAGGCCAGAGCACTGGGTGCCACGGGCTGCCAACCCTTCTCGGCCTGGGGCGGAATGGGCTGGCCACCGTGAAAAGGAGCCGCGGTGGAGGCCTTGCGGCCAGCGTGGGCGATTTGAATACCGGCTACGCTGCCCTGCTCGCGCAGAAATCGGACGATAGGTTTCAGGGCTTCCGCCTGCGCATCGTTCCAGATGCCCAGATCTTGCGGCGAGATGCGCCCTTCTGGACTCACCGCCGAGGCCTCCACCAGTATGAGACCTGCCCCGCCCACGGCACGGCTGCCCAGGTGCACGCGGTGCCAGTCGCCAGCCACCCCGTCGGGGGTGGAGTACTGGCACATCGGCGCCATCACGATGCGGTTGCGCAGGGTTACGGAGCGCAGCTGCCAGGGCGTGAACAGACGCTGCGTCACGCTCGCACCCCCAGCCCCCGCTGCAGATGATTCAGCGTCATCTCCCAGGCTTCGCGCGCGGGCTCAGCGCGATAGCTGTCGCGGCGATCACTGAAGAAGCCATGCGGCGCGCCCGGGAACACCGTCAGGGTGTAACGCTTCCTGGCGGTGCTGAGCGCCGTGGCAATGCGCCCGTGCTCCTCCGGCGCGATGGACTGGTCCTCGGCTCCGTAGAGCAGGAGTAGGGGCGCCTGCATCTTGTCCACGTGACCCAGGAGGGGTGGACGTCCGGCGGGATCTTTATCGGGGGCGATGCCACCACCGTAAAAGGCCACCGTTGCGGCTACCCGCTCCCCGAGTTCCGCGTTGGCGAGGAAGGCGTACCGCCCTCCCATACAGAAGCCCAGCACACCAACCCGCGGACCGCGCACCTCGGGACGCTGCAGTATGCTCGCGACTGCGGTCTGCGCTTCCGTCATGACCTGATCGTCCTTCAGCGTGCGCAAATGCCCGATGGCACCGTCGAAGTCCGTGTAGTCGTAGACCTTGCCGTGATAGATATCGGGGACGACGGCGCAGTAACCCGCCTTGGCGAGGCGTTCTGCCAATTCCCGAAAGTGTTCGTTGACACCAAAGGCCTCGATGAAAACCAGCACGGCAGGGTGCGGGCCAGGGCTCGTAGGGTGTGCGTACCAAGCGCGAAGAGAAGGATTCAGATCCAGCCACTGGGATTGTATTGCCGACATGGGATCTCCTTTAGCCATTCGAGGGGGGTTCCAGCATTATCCTACCGACCGCTCGGTACTTTCGTAAAGTCTCGCAAGCGAGGAATTTGAGATACTGGATCAGGGGCGCAAAGAACCCAGGTACAGACGGAGCTGCCCGAGGCAGCGTCGATAGGCTTCCACCGACTGAGCGTTCTTGCCGAGACCGACGCAACCTTCGACCCCGGCGACGATGAATAGAGCAGCCTCGGCAGCGGCGACGTCGCTGCGCACGAGGCCCGCCTGCTGCCCGCGTGCCAGAGCCTCCGCGAGCACTTCCGTCCAACGCTCGAGAATGCGCTGCAGGGCCTGCCGAAATTGCTCATCCAGGGGGCTCATTTCCTGGATCAGGTTATTGAGCGGGCAGCCGTAGCGCAGGATCCTTTCATCCGCGCTGGCAATCTTCTCACTGAGAATCCGGTCCAGCTGCCCCAGAGGATCATTGCCCTCGCTGAGCGGCGCGAACCATCGACGCGCGAGATCGGGAGCGATCACGTCCTGCACCACCGCCAGACCCAGCTCCTGCTTGGTGCCAAAGTGGTGGTAGAGCGCACCCTTGCTCACGGAGGTCTTGGCCAGAATCCGTTCGAGACTCGCCGCCTGAAAGCCGCACTCCAGTATTTCGGCGTAGGCCGCCGCCAGCAGATCGCTGCGCGTCTGTTCCGGGTTTCGGGATTTCTTGATAGGTTCCGCCATTGTTCGATATTAATACCGACCAATCGGTATTTTGTCAACCCCCTCGCCTCGGTACGGTCCTGAGCGCTGGACTGGAAGGCGGCCGCTGTCCTACTCAAGGGAAAAAGCATGGAAAAAAGCTCTGGGTCATGACTCTGCAAGTCATGACAAGATGACCAACGGTCATGACGCAAGCGCCGGCGGGAAAAATGGGAATTTAGCAAAATACATTAAAAACAATAAGATATGATTTTTCGTAGCGCAACAGAAGATGATCGAGATCATATTTCAGCTTGGAATGCGTGTTGCTAAGAAGCGTCAGAGCAGATTTCGCTCTTCTCTTTACACCCATGAGGAGGTCATTGTGAATATTCCTAAAAGAAAATGGGCGCGGCGTCGTCGCATCTCCGCAGTCGTCTGCGCCCTCGGGCTGGCTCTTCCCTTCGCAGCACAAGGTGCCATCGGTCAGGCCAGCCTCTTCGGCCAGGGTCGGCTGTTGGGCACCGGTGCGGTGACGGCGGTGGATGGTGCGGCCGGTGGCGGTATCAACCCTTGGGCCGTCATTTCCGGCTATGGTACCAACCAGCAGATCGGGGCTACCGCCTTCTACTCCCACGTCTTGCTGAACAACTACAACATGGACGCCTACGGTGCGTCTCTGGGCATCTTCAATCGGATCGAGATTTCTTACGCCCGGCAGAGTTTCAGTCTGGGAAATACCGGTACGGCCCTGGATCAGGCCATCAACGCTTATGCGTACGGGCTGGCGGGTGTGAACCCGAGCGCGAGCCAGTTGAACGCCCCGGCCTCCCAGACTCTGGGTCTGTCCGGTCCTGCTTTCTTTGGCAACAACTACCAACTGAATCAGGACATCGTCGGCCTCAAGGTCCGGCTCTTCGGTGACATCGTCTACGATCAGAACTGGTGGGAGCCGCAGGTGTCCGTCGGCGTCGATTTCCACCACAACGAGATGCCGGCCAATCTCGCCGCCACTCTGGGCGTCAAGCGCAATGGGGTGAGTTACTACGTCTCGGCGACCAAGGTCTGGCTGGATGGTCTCTTTGGTCTGACGACGCTGGCCAACGTCAACCTCGATATCACCAACGCCAATCAGCAGGGGCTGCTGGGCTTTGGCGGCGTCAATGGGATGGGCTACAAGGTCGAGCCCGCTGCGTCCGTCGGCGTCTTCCTCAACCGCCACGTGGTACTGGGCGCGGAGTACCGCAGCATGCCGCAGAACCAGCTCATCGCCAACGCCGGTCCTTTGAAGCCGCTGGGCGATGCCGTCTCCAAGACGAGCGCCTGGAAGGACGTCTACGTGGCCTGGTTCCCCTATAAGGCTCTGTCTCTGACCGCGGCTTATGTCAATCTCGGGACCATTGCCACGGAGAAAAACCAGAGTGGTCTGTATCTGTCCCTGACCACGAGTTTCTGATTCCGACGCAGATACTGCGGGCTATCACCCTGTTTGTTTGGAGGTATGTCATGACAATACGGTCTTTCTTTCGTTCTGGCCCCGTCCAGAGCACGGTCCTGGCCCTGGGGATCGCTACCGCTGGCGCGCTCTATACCGCCCCGGCACAGGCTCAGGATTACTACGCGCAGTTTGGCGGCAAGGCGGGTATCACCGCCCTCATCGACACCTTTGTCGGCAATGTGGCCAACGATCCCCACATCAATTACTACTTTGCTCACGCCAATATTCCGCACCTCAAGTACGAGCTGGTACAGCAGGTGTGCATGGCCGTGGGTGGCCCCTGCAAATACACGGGTCAGACCATGGTCGAGGCGCACAAGCACATGGAGGTGACGACGGCAGCCTTCAATTATCTTGCCCAGGACATGATCGACGCCATGGACGCGCACCACATCCCCATCGGCGCCCAGAACTA
>NZ_JAGDWX010000004.1 GCF_023256195.1 Acidithiobacillus sp. | reverse complement strand
CAGCATACCGGCGAAAAGGTAGTGACCACTGCCGTTGGAGAGCACACCACCCACCGGAGCCATACCCACACCGCTCTGCCCGGCACCGAAGGGAATCGCTACATTCCCGGAATTGAAAGCATTGTTGCCGTCCAGAGAGTGGTTGTCGAAGATACCGAGCTTGTAGTAAAGGCCCGTGCCCATGACATCGGGGCTGTGGAAGGCCGCACCCGCGCTCCGATTAGCGCCCAGGGACTGGTTCATGGAACGCTGGATGAACCACAGGTTATTGCCGCTATACTGGGTCCGCTCCATGCCGACGGGCACGCGGAACTTGCCCACCTCCAGCTGCAGGGCTGGGATGAAGCCGAAGTTGATTTCCGCTTCCTGCACACCGGAACTGGAACCGGGGACATTGCTCACACCCAGCGTCTTATTGAGAGGACTGGTAACATAGGCGCCGTCCCACTTGTACTGGAAATTATAGGTGACGCCGGGTACCGCCTCACCCTTCACGCCCAGACGAATACGGTGGGCGCCAAAGATGAGGCCCTCGGGACCGTGGGTACCAAACTGATTACTGCCGGTGATCTGGGCATAGCCGTAGAGGACCGGACCGGTGTCGGCGTTGGAACTATCCGCCGCCATGGCCATGCCGGGTACCAGAACGGCCGCCGCAACCGCGAAAGCTACGAGATTCTTCTTCATGACAAGCTCCTCCTCATGAGCCGTTGTTAAAGTACAACGGTGAAAGTTATAGCACCGCCCAAACCCTTTTGCAACATTTTCACAACATCTGTTTTACAACGATCCTCGGGGCTGCCGCCAGCCTCCCGAGCGCGGGCTCCACGGATGAGTTCGGGCGTGCTGGGATAGGTGGGATAGGATTGACAGATCCGGGCACCGCTGGCTATGCTCTGCCCCTCATTGGGGGATCGTCTAGCGGTAGGACAGCGGACTCTGACTCCGCTAACCGTGGTTCGAATCCACGTCCCCCAGCCAAGATCACGAACGGGCCCGGTTCTCTCCGGGCCTTTTGTTTCTGTGGATGTCTGGGTCCTGGGTTCACCGGGGGGAGTTCCACTATACTGGAACACGCGGAAACGGAACCCGATCTGGGGAGGTTAGGCCATGAAAAAATGGATATACGCGGCCATCGCTCTGCTGGTGGTGATCCTCTCGCTGGCACCCATGTTTTTCAAGCAGGGCCCCTACGGCGGCAAGACCCAGGGCTGGTACCAGAATCACCCCGCACAAACGGCCAAGGAGCTGGCCTGGTGTCGGGAAAAACCGGAGCGCGAGAAAACGATGTCCTGCCAGTACGCCCACAACGGTGCCGTGGCGAGCCTCGCCGAGGGCCACTGAGCGGCTGCTCCCTCAGGGGACGACTTGCTTGACCGGGCGCACCAGGATTTCTTCGACGAGCACGTGCGGCGGCTGGGCAAAGCTGTACACCAGCGCCTGGGCTACATCCTCCGGGTGCAGGGCGTCCAGCTCTTGTCGCCGTTGACGCATGGCTTCCTCCGGCACCTTGAAGCCCCACTCCGTCCACACCGCGCCGGGCTCGATGAGGGCGACGCGAATGCCTTCGGGTCCCAGCTCCTTGCGCAGGGCATCGTGGAAGCCCACCACCGCGAACTTGGTGGCATTGTAGACAGACCAGCCGGGCAGGCCGTAGCGACCGCCAACGCTGGACACCGTCGATATCATGGCGCCCGGGCGCCCGCGCAGGAGGGGTAGCGCTGCCCGGGTGCAGTGCAGTACCCCGTAGAGGTTGACCTCTATGGTCTCGCGCCATTCATCGGGGTCGCTCTCGGCAAAGGGACCGTGATAGCCGAGGCCAGCATTGTTGAAGAGCAGATCGAGGCCGCCATAGTGCCCTTGGACCTCGGCGAAGAGCCGAGCTATGGCCTGCGGATCGCGCATGTCCGTGGGCACCACCAGCGCCGCTTCACCAAGCTCATGGGCAAGGGCCTCCAGTCGGTCGCGTCGTCGCGCCGCCAGGACCACCCGTACCCCCTCCGCCGCCAGAAGACGCGCAGCTGCCACACCGATACCGCTGGATGCTCCGGTAACGACGGCAACCTTGCCTCTGAGATCCTGCATCTGCATAACCCTACCCTCCGTCTGGGATAAAATTCTCCGTCCTGTGGCTGCTCTGGGCGCTCACGGTTCCCGCTCGTCCCCGCCCAGAACGACAGGCAGGCCGGCCGCCTGCGCAGCACCCACCCCGAGCGCCGACCAGTCCAGATCTCCATGGCCCTGGGCAGCCAGTTGCAAGAAGCGGTCGCGCAACGGTCCACTGAAGGGCAAGGGCACGGCCAAATCCTCTGCCGCGGCCATGACCAGGCGCAGATCTTTCTGTGCCAGAGGAAGCGCGAAACCCGCCGGTCGCTGCTGGCGGTCGGCGATGAGCTTGCCGTAGTTGCGATAGACCGGTGCGTCGAAGAGCGTGCCGGTGAGCAACTCCAGATAGGCATGGCGGTCGATACCGCCCTTCTCCACCAAGGCCATGGCCTCGCCGAGGGATTCGATGACCGTGGCGATGAGGTAGTTGCCGCTCAGCTTTACGAGATTGGCCTGCTCCGGTCGCTCGCCGAGGTGGAAACTGCGCTGCCCCAAACGCTCGCGATAGGGAGCGATGGCCGCAAAGATCTCGGCTGGCCCCGCCGCCACCAGAAAGAGCTTGCCCGCCGCAGCCGCATCGGGTCGACCGAAGACGGGCATGGACAGGTAGGACTGGCCGTGCTCGCGATGGGCCGCATCCAAAGCCCGCGCACAGTCCACGCTGATGGTGCTGCAGGCCACATGGATGGCGCCGGCGGGCAGCGTCTGCGCCAGGCCCCCCGATCCCAGGCTCAGGTCGCGTTCGGCGCTGTCGTCCGCCACCATGGTGAAAACCAGATCGCAGTCGCCAAAATCGGCAATGCTCTGGACGACGGTCGCACCCCGATCCGCCAGGGGCCGTGTCGCCGTGGCACTGCGGTTGTAGACCTTCAGGTCTGGCGCCACCGTCAAGAGGCGTGCAGCCATTCCCGAACCCATTCGTCCCAGTCCCAGAAAACCCAGTTTCAAGATCAACCCCCCTTGCCACAGCCCTTGTGATACCGTCCGGTCGGTTTTAACCATAGGACAGAGCACCACCAGGTTCAAGGCCGAACGTGTCGGGACTGCCGCGGGCCCGTATGCCCTCAGGATTGCAAGCGTGCGTGGGGGGGAGTCGGCAGACTTTGGGCAGACTCTGGGCAGACTGGCGCGACGTTGCTAGACTCCGATCATGCCCCAGGACTACCCGACTCTGCTACAACGCACCTGGCCCTTCACCAAAATGGAGGGTTTGGGCAATGACTTCGTGGTCCTGGATGGTGTGCGCCAGGACTTTTCTCTGGACCCCCTGAGTTGTCGCCGCATTGCCGACCGTCACTATGGGATAGGCTGCGATCAGATCCTGCTCGTCGAGCCGGCAACCAGCCCCGGTGCCGATTTCCGCTACCGCATCTTCAACGCCGACGGCAGCGAGGTGGGACAGTGCGGCAATGGCGCCCGCTGTTTTGCCGTTTTCGTTCGCCGAGCCGGGCTCACGGACAAAAGCAGCATCCGGGTAGAGACCGCCTCCGGGCCGCTGCAACTGCAGGTGCACGACGACGGTCTGGTGACCGTGGACATGGGCGTACCGCGTCTGGATCCTGCGCGTATCCCCTTTGCCGCGCCGGCACCTGCCACCGACTACTGCCTAGAGTTGGAGTCGGGCAGGGTCGAGTTCGCTGCCGTCGGCATGGGTAATCCCCACGCTCTGATCCGGGTCGCGGACGTGGAGGCAGCACCGGTGGCGGCACTGGGGCCGCTCCTGGAGCGTCATCCGGCCTTTCCGGAGCGCACCAATGTGGGCTTTCTGGAGATTGTGAGTCCGCGGGAGATCCGGCTGCGCACCTGGGAGCGGGGCGCCGGCGAGACGCTTGCCTGTGGCAGCAACGCCTGTGCCGCGGTAGTGGCGGGGCGCGGCTGGGGCGCGTTGGGGGAGGAGGTGCGCGTCGACCTGCCGGGAGGTTCCCTGGAGATTCGCTGGCCCGGCCCCGGGCAGCACCTGCAGATGACGGGTCCTGCGCGGGTGCTTTTCGACGGCATTTGGCAGGGCTTGGAGTCCATATGACAGAAACGCGGCAGGACGAGGAAGCGGAGCAGGTACGGGCTTTTTTACGCAAACACCCGGAGTTCCTGTGGACCGAGGAGGCCTTGCTCACGGAAATCACCCTGCCCCACCTGGGGCTGGGGTCGGCGAGTTCCCTGCTGGAGCGACAAGTGCAGGCCCTGCGTCAGGAGAAGGCCTTGCTGCAGCAGCGCATCGCAGCACTCTTGGGCGCGGCGCAGCAAAATGCGGTGCTGGCGCGCCACCTCGGCGACCTGGCCATGGCCCTTCTGCGAGCCCGCGACTGTATCGAGGTGGTAGCGCTCACGCGGCGTCATCTGAGGGAGGTCTTTCAGGTGGAACAGCAGGCCTGGCTGGTGGCGCGCAGCGATTTCCCAGTGCAGGAGTCGGCAGAACTGGAGCCGGAACTGCGTCGACCACTGCTGGCCATGGCCGTTGCCGGCGCTCGCACGGGACTCGAACTGCACCCAGACCTGCGTCGACAACTCTTCGAGGCGCCCGGTGCAGGCCTGCGCTCCTTTGCCATCATCCCGCTGGAGGGGAGCTGTCTCAGCGGCGGCATCGTGCTGGGCAGTCAGCACCCGGACCGCTATGGGGCCGACACGGGCAGCGATCTGTTGGAGCAGATCGGCCGACTGGTAAGCGCGGCCCTGGATCGCTGCACGCTGCCACCCCTTGGGGGAAAGGGCGAGGAACCGTCGTGCGCCTAGATCGGGTGCTTGCGGACTTCGATGGGCATCTGACCCAGGCCTACCGCGCCGCCAGTGCAGCTGCCTATCGCGCCGATCTCAAGCTGTGGCGGGATTTCCTGGCGGAACGAGGGATCGTCGATATCGAGGCAGTGCAGCCGGAGCATCTGCGCCACTTCCTCCGGCGGGAGCGGGCGCGGGGGGTAGCCATTCGCAGTCTGCGGCGGCGTTTTGCGGCCTTGCGCGCACTCTATCGCTACCTGCAGCGCCAGCACCCTTCGCTAATCGATCCCAGCCAGCACCTGCGCCTGCCGAAGCTCGAGCAGCACTTTCCGGACTGGCTCACGGTGGACCAGGCGCAGCAGTTGCTGAACGTACCGCTCCCACCCTCCGGGCAGGCTGCCACAACGCCTGAACGGCAGGCGGGGCTCGCCCAAGCCCGCGATCGGGCCATGCTGGAACTGCTCTATTCCAGCGCCCTGCGTGTGTCGGAGCTGGTCGCCATCGATCTGGACCACTTGGATCTTGCCGGTGCCTGGTTGCGGGTCTCCGGCAAAGGTGGCAAGGAGCGGATGGTGCCGGTAGGCCAGGCGGCACGGGCCGCACTGCGGGCATACCTGCCCCTGCGCGCGACGCTGGCGGCTACCGGAACCACGGCGCTCTTTCTCAATCAGCGCGGTGGGCGACTGACGGTCCGCAGCGTGCAACGCATCGTCGATCGCTGGGGACGCGACCGGCTCGGTCAGGCGCTGCACCCCCATGCCCTGCGTCACAGTGCAGCCAGCCATCTGCTACAGTCCAGTGGCGACTTGCGCGCCGTCCAGGATTTTCTGGGGCACGCCGGCATCGCCACCACGGCCATCTATACCCACCTGGACCACCAACATCTGGCCGCCGTCTACGACAGCGCCCACCCGCGCGCCCATCGTACATCGCCCAAGCAGAGCCCCAAGGAGGATTGCTGATGTCTCAGGTACTGGATCTGCACGGTACGACCATTCTGTCCGTGCGCCGCGGGCAGAACGTAGTGATGGCGGGCGACGGCCAAGTAACCTTCGGCAATACGGTGATGAAGGCCAATGCACGCAAGGTGCGCCGTCTGGAGGCGGAGGTCCTGGTGGGCTTTGCCGGTGCCACGGCCGATGCCTTCACCCTGCTGGAACGCTTCGAGGCCAAGCTCAAGGCGCATCCGGGACAACTGGCAAAAGCGGCGGTGGAGCTCGCAAAAGAATGGCGTACGGATCGGGTGCTGCGTCGCCTGGAGGCCATGCTGGCCGTGGCGGATCGTCAGCAGAGCCTGATTCTGACCGGCCAGGGCGACGTCCTCGAGCCGGAATACGGCATCATCGCCATCGGCTCTGGCGGGCCCTACGCCCTGGCCGCTGCTCGCGCCCTGCTGGAGCACAGCGAGCTCTCGGCACGGCAGATCGCCGAGCGCGCCTTGGCCATTGCCGCCGACATCTGCATCTACACCAATCAGCAACACAGCGTCGAGGAATTGTCGTGAGCATGCGTGAAATGACTCCACGGGAGATCGTCCAGGAGCTGGACAAGTTCATCGTCGGCCAGGACGAGGCAAAACGGGCGGTCGCCGTTGCCCTGCGCAATCGCTGGCGGCGCGCGCAGGTGGCCGGCGACCTGCGCGCCGAGATCACCCCCAAGAACATCCTCATGATCGGTCCGACGGGGGTCGGCAAGACCGAGATCGCGCGCCGTCTGGCGCAACTGGCCAAAGCTCCTTTCATCAAGGTGGAGGCCACCAAGTTCACGGAAGTGGGCTACGTCGGCAAGGACGTGGAGGCCATCATCCGTGACCTGGCCGAAATCGCCGTCAATCTGGTGCGCAGTGAGCGCCAGCAGGCGGTGAGCCTGCGCGCCGAGGAACTGGCGGAAGAGCGCATCCTCGACGCCCTCCTACCGGGGCCACGAGACGTGAGCCTGCCGCGGCAGGACGAGAACACCCGGCAGAAGTTTCGCAAGATGCTGCGCGAAGGCAAGCTGGACGACAAGGAGATCGAAATCGAGATCCGCGCCAGCAAGGGTCCCGGCGTGGAGTTCATGGCACCCCCTGGCATGGAGGAGATGGGCGCACAGTTGCGCGATCTCTTCGCCCGCATGGCGCCGCAGAACCAGCAAAGCCGCAGGCTGAAGGTGGCCGAGGCACGTCCCCTGCTGCGCGATGAGGAAGCCGCCAAACTGGTGAACGAAGACGAAGTGCGCAGTATCGCCCTGGAGCGCCTGCAGGCGGACGGCATCGTCTTCATCGACGAGATCGACAAGGTCACCTCCCGCAGCAACGCCCAGAGTGGCCCGGACATCTCCCGCGAGGGGGTGCAGCGGGATCTGCTGCCTCTGGTGGAGGGGTCCAATGTCAGCACCCGCTACGGTGTGGTCAAGACCGACCACATCCTCTTCATCGCCTCCGGGGCTTTTCATCTGAGCAAACCCTCGGACCTCATTCCCGAACTGCAGGGTCGCTTGCCCATTCGCGTGGAACTGCAGCCCCTCGGCGCCGCCGATCTGGAGCGCATCCTGCGCGAGCCGGAAAACGCCCTGGTGCGCCAGTACACCGCCCTGTTGGCGGCGGATGGGGTGCGGCTCAACTTTACCGAAGGCGGGATCCGTCGCATCGCCGAGATCGCCCAGCAGGTAAACGAGGGTGTGGAAAACATCGGTGCCCGACGCCTGCACACGGTGATGGAGCGTCTGCTGGAGGATCTTGCCTTTCGCGCGCCCGACGCCAGTATTGGCGATATCACCATCGATACCGATTACGTGAACGCGCGCCTGGGCGATCTTGCCGCCAACGAGGATCTCTCACGATATATTCTGTGATGGTGCGGCGGAAGTGACCCCGTCCCGCTGCTGCCCCTCGTCCGGGTGACACCGAGAACCGGATCGCCACTACGGGTGCGGGTGCCCGCCTGGCGGGCGATGGATGCTCAGGCAGCGGCCGATGGCGCCTGCAGCCCCGGGTAGGGCTCCAGCTGCGAGCTGACCATGTGGATATCCTGCTGTTGGTGGGCCAGGGGCACCCCATGTGCCAGCAGCGCCTCCACCACCGCCGCCCGCAGATCCGTCTGTACATTGAAAGACTTGTTGCAGTCCTGGATGTATACCCGCAGATATACCATGACGCCATTGGTATTGACGTCCAGTATCAGGGCAGAGGGCGGAATGATGCTGGGGTCGTCCTGCATCACATCGGGATGCTTGCGTGCCACATCCACCAGAATCTCCTTGACCCTTGGCAGATCCGCGTCGTGCCTCACCGTGAACGGCAGCATGAGGCGCAGGACGCTGTTGGAATACATCCAGTTCGTCACCTGCCCAGATATGATTTCCGAATTGGGAACGAAGACTTCGGTGCGATCAAAGCTCATGATGAGGGTGTAGCGGATGCTGATCTTTTTCACGTAACCTTCGGCGCTGCCCACCTTGATCCAGTCGCCCACTTTGATGGGACGCTCGAAGATGAGGATGATGCCCGAAACGAAATTGTTGACCATGGTCTGCAGACCGAATCCCACACCCACCGACAAGGCGCTGGCGATGAGGGCGAACTTGCCCAGAGGAATACCAGCCACGGCCAGAGCGATCGCCACACTGAGAATGATGGCGATGTATTTGGTGAGCATGACCAGGGAGTAACGCGCGCCGGAATCGAGGGCGAACATCCCGAGAAAGCTCTCGAGACGCGCCACCAGGCGATCGATGATCCGAAACAGGACCACCAGCAGCACGACGGCGACGACGACGTGCAGCGGATTGATGCGCACGCCGCTGACCGAGAAACCGTCGACAAAGTAGTGTTCTGCTAGGCCCAGAAACTTTTGAGGCAGCAAATGCGAGACAAAAGCGAGGGCAAAACCCGCCCCGACCAGCACCCCGACCTGTAAGAGTCCACCGAGCCAGCGCCCTATCTTGGTCGCACTGCGTCTGCGTATCCCCCAATGGATCAGCACAAGCAGCGCGACAGAAACAAGGACAATAATACCCGACTGTACCAAGGATATCGACATATTAACGACTATCTCCCTGTTTTTTCAGGGATACATACTAGCATGTCCGGCACTTTATTGTCCAACCACAGCGCGCTGGAGCCCCAATAATTTGCCTGAGATGTGCAGACAGGGTACGACATTCGGCTGCGTTACCAGCCGCGCGCAGAATGAACAGCTGAGGGAATCAGGGCTTGAGATAGCTCCAGCCATGCTGCTGGGCATGCGCCAAGGCCAGCACCCCCGCGGCAACGATGCGGGTACCGGCAGGCAAGCAATCCGGGTTCAGGCCGAGGGCGTTGAGGCTGTTTCGACAAAAGGCAAAGTCGACTCCGCCCTGTGCCAAGGCCTCGCAATCCTCCCGCCAGCGACCCATCGCCCAGACCGCCACCGGCGCGGACACATTGGCGACCACCTGCAAGGACACACCGGGCTCCGCTGCCTGAGCGTTGCGCAGATTGCCATAAAGCAGAGGCCAGCGGCCCGGATCGTCGATGTGGAAGAGCAGACGCTGACTCACGCCGGGGCGTGCTCCAGCAGACGGCTACGGAGTTTCTCCATTCCGCTCTTCTCCAACTGGCGTACCCGCTCCGCCGATACTCCCAGCTCGTCGCCCAGGGCCTGCAGTGTCTTGGGTTCGTCGCTCAGCCAACGGTTCTGGATGATGTAGCGATCTCGATCACTCAGACTCTGCAGTGCGGCGCGCAGACCCTGCTGACGATGGCGGTCCCAGTCGCGATCGATGAGGGCATCGACGGAGGAGTCCGCCGGGTCCTCCAGCTCCAGAACACGACCGCGCCCCTCCTCATCATCGCTCTCATACTGCAGGGAGTAATCCTGACCGGCCATACGCCCTTCCATCTCCAGCACGGCTTCCTGGGATACTCCGAGGTCTTCGGCTATGGCCGCACTCTCCTCCTGCCCTAACCAGCCGCTGCCCTGGCGTGCCGAGCGAAGATTGAAGAACAGTTTGCGCTGCGCCTTGGTGGTGGCAACCTTCACGATCCGCCAATTGCGCAGGATGAACTCGTGCATCTCTGCCTTGATCCAGTGCACGGCAAAGGAGACGAGGCGCACCCCCTGCTCCGGGTCGAAGCGCTTGACCGCCTTCATGAGGCCGATGTTGCCCTCCTGAATGAGGTCGGCCTCGGGCAAACCATAACCGCGATAGGCCCGCGCTACCCGCACGACGAAACGCAGATGGCTGAGCACCAGCTGTTTCGCGGCATCGACATCGCCTTCATCCCGCAGACGCCGCGCCAGGCTACGCTCCTCCTCGGCACTCAGCAAAGGCTGCGCGTGGACGAAGCGCAGATAGGCGGCCATCCCATCGACGGTCGCCAGATCCTTCTGCATCGTTACCAAGTCATTCATGAATCCGCACCTCCCGAAGTCTCACGCCCCTTAGACCCGCGTCACGGCCGATAGTTTTTCGGCGTCGGCGCACAGCCCGACCCGCAGGCATATCTACTTTTTCTGATGTGTGGGCGGGGCTGCGATCTTTCAAGAGAAAGTATGGTCGAGGTGGCGCCCCACGGCAATGCGAGAGCCCAGCCATCCCAGGAAGGCACTGATGGCGATGAGGGCCAACCCTTGCTCTGGGCGCAGTCCTACCAGGGTGAAATGGGTTCCGTACAGAGCGGCGAGACGGTCCACAGGTCCTTGCAGGCTGAGGATGGCGACGGCCACCACGGCCCAGGCGAGGGCTCCAGCCAGCAGGCCCTGAATCAGCCCCTGATAGAGAAAAGGGCGACGAATGAAACTGCGCGTCGCCCCCACCAGGGACGCAATATCGATCTCATCCCGACGCTGGGCGATATGCAGGCGGATGGTATTACCCATCACCAGCACGGCACCGAGGGCGAGCAGCAGAGCGAGGATCCACACGGCGCGAGTGCCCAAGGCCAGGATGGCTTGCAGACGGGCGACCCAGTGCAGATCCGACTGAGCGCTGGCGACGACGGGTTCCTTGGCCCAGGACTGCACCTGGGCATCCAGATCGGCGGAGCTCTGGGCCAGCGGATTGATTTCCACGACCAGCGAGGCCGGCAGCGGATTTTCACCCAACACATCGACGGCCGCCTGCATGCCGGCGCTGTGCTCGAAATCCGCCAGGGCCTGTGCCCGGCTGATGTAATGCACGGCCACCACGCCCGTACTGTGCTCGATCCGCGCCCGCAGCTTGGCGACGTCGGCGGCGCTGGCGTCGTTGTGCAGATACAGGGAAATCTGCGCCTGATCCCGCCACTGCCCCAGCAGAAGCTGCAGGTTGTTGAGTGCCGTAAAGAGGCCGACGGGCAGCGCCAGGACGATGGCCAGGGCCAGCACCGTCAGCAATGTCGCCAGGGGCTGTTGCAGGAGCGTGTCCCGGGCATTGCGCAGAGCATCCAGACGCAGGTGCAGATTCATGAGAACTCCTTGGGGGCGTGCAGTCGTCCCTGCTCCAGATGCAGGGCCGGCAGGCCGAGTCGCGCGATCTGCCGGGCATCGTGGGTGGCGACGAGAACCGTCGTGCCGTGGCGGTGGAAATCGCGGAACAGGTCGAGGATCTCGTCGCTCAGGGCGGGGTCGAGATTGCCCGTAGGCTCATCCGCCAGCAGTATTTCCGGGGTGTGGACGATGGCGCGGGCGATGCCGACGCGCTGTTGCTCACCGCCCGACAGGGTCGCCGGCAGTTCCCGCAATCGGTCGCCGAGGCCCACTTTCTCCAGCGCCGCGCGCACTCGGCTCTCGATCTGTCGGGCCGGCACTCCGGCCACCTTCAGGGTCAGCGCGACGTTATTGTAGACATCCCGGTCCATGAGCAGCTTGTGATCCTGGAACACCACGCCGACACGTCGGCGATAAGCGGGAATGTGGCGGCGTTTGAGGGTGGCCAGATCCACGCCGCCCACCATCAGCGTGCCATGGCTGACATCCTCCAGTCGGGTAAGGAGCTTCAACAGGGTGCTCTTGCCGGCCCCCGATGGCCCGGTCAGCAGGACCATCTCGCCTTTGGGCAGACGCAGGTTGATCTCCCGCAGGACGTGCCGCCGTCCTGGGTAGTGCTTGGTGACATTGATGAATTCGATCACGATCCGGACTCCGCAAAGAGGGCATCGACGAAGGCCTCTGCCGAGAAAGGCCGCAAATCTTCCACCCCTTCACCAACCCCGATGAAGCGGATGGGCAGAGGCAGGGCTTTGGCGACCGCCGCCACCACACCACCTTTGGCAGTGCCGTCCAGCTTGGTGATGCAGATGCCGGTCAGACCTACCGCCTCATGGAACTGCTGGACCTGCTGCAGGGCGTTCTGCCCGGTGCCGGCATCGAGCACCAACCAGATCTGGTGCGGCGCGGCGGGATCCTGCTTGGCCAGCACCCGTTTGACCTTTTTCAGCTCTTCCATGAGGTGTGCCTGGGTGTGCAGGCGCCCGGCGGTGTCGGCAATGAGCAGGTCGACGCCCCGGGCACGGGCGGCGGCGTAGGCGTCGTAAAGGACCGAGGCGCTGTCGGCGCCAGCTCCCTGAGCGATGACCGGCACCTGGACACGTTCCGCCCAGCCCTGCAGCTGCTCGACGGCGGCCGCGCGGAAGGTGTCTCCCGCGCCCAGCAGGATGGAGTAACCCTCGGCCTTCCAACGCGCCGAGAGCTTGCCGATGGTGGTGGTCTTGCCGGCGCCATTGATGCCCACCATCATCAATACCTGCGTCTGTCCCTTCTGAGGCGTCCAGTCCTGCGCCCGCGGCTGGAGAATATCCAGCAGGGCCTGGCGGATGGCCGCGCGCAGGGCTGTGGGGTCCTTCAGTTCGTTGCGGCGCACCCTCTGGGTTACCCGATCCATGATCTCGCGGGTCGCGGCCACTCCCATGTCTGCCTGGAGGAGGATGGCCTCCAGATCCTCCAGCAGCGCATCGTCGATGACTTTTTTACCCAGAACCAGCTGCTCGACACTGTTGCTGAGCTGCTCTCGACTGCGGCGCAGCCCCTCGCGCAGACGTCCGAACAGGCCGGGCCGCCGAGTCTCGGTCGCAAGCGGCGACCCGAGGACGGGCTCCGAAGTGCCGACCGCCTCGTCTTGTGCTTGCTCGGGCTCGGGCTTCGACTGCGGTGCCGGCCGGCTTGGTGGGGTGGCCGTACCGGGCGGTGCTACGGAGGTCTCGCCCGATCCCGTCCCTTGCTCGCCGGTGGTGCCCGATACGTCGCGGGTCGGGGCGTCCGCCGCTGACTCCCCTTTCGGTTCAGGCGCCGCGGCATCGGCGTCGATGCTTTCCTCTTCCGCCTTGCCTTTGTTACGCTTGAACCAGTTGAAGACCATATTTTCCAGGGGGACGTGAAGGAATCATGTGGGGCATTATCCCCCGTCGTCGCGATCGCGACAATCCAGGCAGCCGCCCGTGGGCGGCCAGCGCCCAGTCTTGAGCCTGCGCATCATCGCCGGGAAGCATCGGGGGCGCGTGCTGCGCTCGCCGCCGGGGCCATCCCTGCGGCCGACGCCCGGGGTGGTGCGGGAACGCCTTTTCAACTGGCTAGGTTCTGCCGTACAGGGCGCTCGGGTGCTGGATCTCTTTGCCGGTACCGGCGCCCTCGCCCTGGAGGCTTGGTCCCGGGGCGCGGCAGAGCTGTGCCTGGTGGAAAAACTGCCGCGCCACCGAGATCTCCTGCGAGCCAACCTGGCGGCCTGCGCCTGCCCCGAATCCGCCCTCTGTGGCCACGATGCCCTGAGTTTTCTGGTACAGTGTCGGCAAAGCTTCGATATCGTCCTGCTCGACCCGCCTTTTCACCAGGGCTGGCCGCGCCGCCTGCAGAAGAGTCTTGGCGTCAGCACCGTCCTTGCAGAGGCCTCCTGGCTCTATCTGGAGAGTGCCGCAGACGAGGTCTGGTCCGAAGACAGCCTGCCCGAGGGCTGGTCCCTGCATCGCTGCGGTCACTGCGGCGACAGCCACTTTCACCTCTATCGCCGCCAAACCTGAGCCTATGAATCCTTGCCCCAGCAGACGCATCATCTACCCCGGCACCTTCGACCCGGTTACCCTGGGCCACGAGGACCTGGCGCGCCGCGCCGCCGCGCTCTTCGACGAGGTGGTCGTAGCGGTAGCGGCCGAGACACCCAAGCAGACCATCTTCCCGCTGGCGGAGCGTGTCGCTCTGGCCGAGGCTACCCTGGGTCAAATCGCCAAGGTACGGGTGCGCGCCTTCGACGGTCTGCTGGTTCACCTTCTGGCCGAGGAGCAGACCCCTATCCTCCTGCGCGGGCTGCGGGCTATCTCGGATTTCGAGCACGAGTTTCAGCTCGCCTCCATCAATCGGCGCATGGACGCCCACATCGAAACCCTGTTTCTCATGACCTCCGACGCCTACACCTTTCTTTCTTCAAGCCTGGTGCGCGAAATCAGCCGCCTGGGTGGAGACGTCAGTGCCTTCGTGCAGGCGCCGGTGGCGGCCGCTCTGCAAAAACGCTTTGCGAAGCGGCATCGGGGATTGGAAGCCGGGGGCGAGAGGTCGTAGACTGGGCGTCCCATGAACGAATCACGAGGGGAGCGCCGTGTCCCTGCGCATTGACGAGAACTGTATCAATTGCGATGTTTGCGAGCCCGAGTGCCCCAATGGCGCCATTGCCATGGGGCCGACCATCTACGTCATCGACCCGGACCACTGCACCGAATGTGTCGGCCACTACGACACGCCCCAGTGTCGAGAGGTCTGCCCAGTGGACTGCATCGATCTCGACCCGGAACACCGCGAAAGCCCCGAACAGCTGCGTGAAAAGTTTCTACACCTGACGGGTCAGACCTGACCCGGACGCCGATCCGACCTCAGGCCCTGGCGTCTCCCTCCAAGGCCCGGCGCAGCTCGGCGGCAATCTGCTCCAAGGCAGCAGACCGCTCTGCGAGGGCCTCACGATTCTGTTGCAGCTGCTGCAGTCGGGTGTCGATATTGCCCATGGCCACGGCGATGTTCTCCAGGGCGTCCAGTTCTTCTTCGGCCTTCTGCCGATAGAGTTCCAGCTGGCGGTTCATCACCGCCATCATCTCGTCCACCCAACCCTCGGCGTCGCGCCGTGTCTCGACGATGAAATCGCGCACCTTGCCAGCCACGGTGAGGAAGGCCTTGCGCACCACCGCACTCTGAGTATTGACGGCGATCTCCAGCATCATGCCGAAGCGTTCGTAATTTTCCGCCATGGCCAGGAGTTCGGCGCGACGGGGCATGATGGCGTAGGGAATGGCACTGAGGGAGGGCAGCCGGTAGCGCTCCTGAAGGGTGGCGTACTCGCTGGCTATCTGCGCATTGATCTCCGCCGAGCCCTGCAGCGCGGTATCGAAGTGGGCGATGGCCTCGGCAAAGAAGCTGCGGAAACGCTCGACGATGCCGGCCGTGGTCCAGGCCGCCAGCATCTCGCTGCGCGCCGCACCGATACGGGCGTCGAAGCGATCGGGAGAAAGGGGCTCCAGCAGGGCCCGATCCACTGCGGCACGGAAGACCGCCTTGCGTGCCTCGAAGCGCTGCCGGTCTTGGTCAAAGTTGGCCAGCATGGCCTTGTGCTGCGCCACGAGGCGGGGCACCTTCTCGCTGGTGCGTTCCTTGAGCCCGCGGATGCTGTCCTCTTGCGCCACGATGGCCCGGATCTGATCTACCAGGAGCTGCCGCTGATCACGGACCACCTGCTCCACGAGATGGATACAGCGTTCTTCCAACACCTTGCGGCGGGCCGGGATGAGTAGGCGGGCGATGCTGGCTTCCAGCTGGGGCAGGCCGCTCTTCTCCAACAGATCGGCATCGCCACGGATGCGAGCCAACAGCGCCTTCTGTCCGGAAACGGGTAGCACCCGCTCGGCGGGAATACCGAGCCGCTGCGCGGTCTTCTCTATCTGCGCGCTCACCTCATCGTCGATCTCGAAGGGATCACGCAGCTCGTCCCAGAGCGTGTCGATCTTGTTGAGCAACACCAGCTGCGGCTGATTCTGGTTGCGCCGCAGGTACTGATCCCAGATGGTCAGGTCGCTCTGGGTAACGCCAGTGTCGATACCGAGGACGAAGAGCACGGCATCGGCGTCCGCGAGCATGCTGAAGGTCAGTTCGGGCTCGGCACCAATGGCATTGAGACCAGGGGTGTCGAGTATGGTCAGACCAGCATCCAGGATCGGGTGCGGCAGAAACAGCTGAGCGTGGCGCCAACGCGGGATGAGCACCTTGCCCAGGCCGCAGGAGGGGCAGATGCTTCGCTCTCGGTCCTTGGGCGTGCGGTTGAGGGGCGGACAGAGCCCCAATCGGCGCGCCTCTTCGATGGCCACGCAGGTGGTCTCCGTCAGGCTCTTGAGTATGGCGCTGCGCTCATGCGCCGGCTGCGCCATGTCGCAGGCGAGCCGTACCCAGGCACTGCCGGCCCGTTTCAGCTTTTCGATGCTGACGTCCATGGCACGACTGGCGATGGGCAGGAGTTGCAGTCCTGGACGGCCCTGGGGTGCTCCGCGAATCTCTACCGGGCACATCGTGGTCTGCCCCGTACCCGAGGGCAACAGGCGGGTTCCCTGGTCGGCAAAGAAAAGAGCATTGATGAGCTCGGTCTTACCCCGCGAGAATTCCCCCACCAAGGCGAGGCGCAGGCTGTCCCGTTCGATCTCGAAGGCCAGGGTCTCCAGGCGCAGGATGACACTGCCCGGCAACAGGCCCAGTTCGCCCGTCATGTTGGAGAGCGCATGGAGGTGCTCTACTACGGCACTTCGCCACGCGTTGAGGTCCTCGAGGCCCTGAAGCATAGGGGAGGGTTGCAAGGGTTTTGAGTCCACCGGACGCTCCTGTGCGACTAACGTTGGCAATTCGGACAGAAGACCGTGGCGCGTCCGCCCAGGCGAAGGCCACGCAGGGTCCGACCGCAGCGTGTGCAGGGCTCCCCCTCTCTTCCGTACGCCTGCAGAGATAGTCGAAAATAGCCATTGCCGCCATCGGGCTGCAGAAAGTCGCGCAAGGTCGTGCCGCCCTGGGCGATGGCCTCGCGCAGCACTTCGCCAATGGCTGTGACCAGAACTTCATAGCGTGCGGCCGAGATGCGACCGGCGGCGCGGCGGGGGTCGATCCCCGCCCGGAACAGACTCTCATTGGCGTAGATGTTGCCCACGCCCACGACCGTGTGCGCGTCCATGAGAAAGCTCTTCACCGCTTGCTGTCGGCCGCGACTGCGTCGGTAGAGCGTTTCACCGGAAAAATCCGGCGCCAAAGGCTCTGGTCCAAGGTCTCGCAGCAGCGGGTGGGTCGCACCCTCGGCATTCCACAGGATCAGCCCAAAGCGCCGAGGATCCCGAAAGCGCAGGCATCGACCGTCGGCAAGGAGGATATCGACGTGATCGTGGATCGCGGGCGCGAGATCCTGGGGCAGCAGGCGCAGACTCCCGCTCATGCCGAGATGCAGCAGGAGCTGGCCCGTCGCGAAATCTACCATCAGGTACTTGCCGCGTCGGCGCAGACGCAGCACGACGCGTCCGCGCAGCAGTGTGCCCAGCTCTGCCGGCACGGGCCAGCGCAAGCTTCCTTGACGCACCACCGCGCCGGTCAGGGTCTGGCCCTCCAGATGGGGGGCCAGTGCCAGGCGAGTGACTTCCACTTCGGGCAATTCAGGCATGGATGCCCGTCCACCGACCACCGCTCACCCGCTCCCGACCCGCCTGGTCATACTGAGCGAAGACCGCGGTAAAACCCGCTGCCCGCAGTCTTTCGCGCACGCCCGGCCCCTGCTCCCAGCCATGCTCGAAGAGCAGCCAGGCACCACCACGTAGGCGGCCGCCGATCTGCCGGAGGATTTCCGTGAAAGCCTCGTAGCCCGTGGGTCCAGCCACCAGGGCAAGGGTAGGTTCGTGGCTCAAATCCGCTAGGTGCCGGTCGTCGGCGGCCAAGTAGGGGGGGTTACTCAGCACCAGATCGAAGCGCTGTCCCGGTGGCAGATCGCGACACCAATGCCCCAGTTGCCACTGGACCTCAACTCCCAGAGCCCGGCCGTTGCGCTCGGCCACGGTGAGGGCCGCGGCACTTTTGTCGACGGCGGTGACACGCGCCCGAGGTCGGCTGCGGGCAATGGCCAGGGCGACGGCGCCAGAACCCGTTCCGAGATCGAGGACTTGCGTGGCGGCATCGACGGGCATGCGCTCCAGGGCGGCTTCCACCAGTACCTCCGTATCGGCGCGCGGGATAAGCACCGCCGGTGACACCTCCAGCTCGAAATCCAGGAAGGGCGCGCGGCCCAGACAGTAGGCCAGGGGCTCACCGGCCAGGCGGCGCGCAAGGAGCGTCTGCAGCCGGGTCTGGAGCTGTGTCGGCAGGGACTCGTCGGCGCGGCGCAGCAGGGTGGCGGCATCCCAGGCCAGACTGGCTTCCAGCAGCCAGCGCGCTTCTGCCTGCGGCTGGTCGCTGACCTCTGCAAGGGCCCGCGCCAGGCGGCGCTGAACCTCGACAATGGGCACGGGATCAGCGGGCACGGCCATCAGCTCAGGTCAGCACTCTGCGCCAGAAGCTCGGCCTGATGTTCCTGGATGAGGGGGTCGATGAGAGCATCCAGGTCGCCCCCCAGCACCGCCTCCAGACGATAGATCGTCAGGTTGATACGGTGATCGGTGATCCGCCCCTGGGGGAAATTGTAGGTGCGGATGCGCTCGGAACGATCGCCGGAGCCAATCAGGGAACGCCGCGTGGCGGCCGTGGAGCTCTGCTGTTTCTCCCGTGCCATCTCCAGCAGGCGCGCCTGCAGCAGTGCCATGGCCCGTGCGCGATTCTTGTGCTGGGAGCGGTCCTCCTGACAGGCGACCACCAGTCCCGAGGGCAGGTGGGTGATGCGTATGGCCGAGTCGGTCTTGTTGACGTGCTGCCCACCCGCACCGCTGGCCCGATAGGTATCGATGCGCAGATCGCTGGGCTGGATGCTGATCTCGTTGACGGCGTCCACCTCCGGCAGGACGGCGACGGTACAGGCCGAGGTGTGGATGCGACCTTGGGATTCCGTCTCCGGCACCCGCTGCACACGATGCCCACCCGACTCGAACTTCAGCCGAGAATAGGCCCCACGTCCACTGATCTCCAGCACGATTTCCTTGTATCCGCCCCGCTCGGACTCGGTGCTCGACAGGACCGTCACGCCAAAGCCCCGAGCCTCGGCGTAGCGGGTGTACATGCGCGCGAGATCGGCCGCGAACAGCGCCGCCTCCTCGCCGCCCGTGCCCGCCCGGATCTCCAGGAATACGTTGCGCTCGTCGTTGGGGTCACGGGGCAAGAGGCGCAGCTGGAGGGCGGCTTCGATACGCGCGAGCTCCGCCTCGGTATCCTGCCGATCCTCCTCGGCCAAGGCCCGCAGTTCGGGGTCGCGCTCCTCGTGCAGGATCTCCTGGGCCTCTTCCCAGCGCCGCCGCTGATCCTCATGGGCACGCAAGAGTTCGAGCACCGGCTGGATATCGCCCAGCTCGCGGGAAAAAGCCTGAAAGCGCGCGTTGTCCTGCAGCACCTCGGGACTCGCCAGGGCCTGCTGCAATTCTTCGGCGCGCTCGGCCAGCTGCTCCAGCTGAGCTTGCAGACGTGGACTGAGACTCATCCCTCGGCGTCGCTGAGATGAAAAAGAATGTCCAGGGAAGCGACCAGGGCCTCGCTGGTGGCTTCCTGACAGGGCTGGCGCAAGGTGGAAATGGGATCGTGCAGAACCTTGTTCATCAGGGCCTTGGAGAAGGACTCGAGTACCATTCGCGGATCCTGACCTTGATCCAGATAGTGGTAGAAGCGTTTCAATTCATCCTGACGCGCCTGCTCGACGTGCTCGCGCAGACGGCGAATGGCCGGGACCACGTCGAGGCTGTCGCGCCAGCGCTGAAAATCGGCCACCTCGTCGTTGATGATCGCCTCGGCCGCCTCCGCCGCCTCGCGCCGCGCCTGGATGCCCGCCTGGGTGATGTCGTTGAGATCGTCCAGAGTATACAGGAAGCAGCCATCCAGCTGGCCGACTCCAGCCGCGATGTCGCGCGGTACCGCAAGGTCGAGGAGCAGCAGGTGGCGCCCGCCACGCTCCCCCTGTACCTGGCGCACCAGCGACTCGGACAGGATGGGTTCCGTACTCGCCGTACAGCTGACGACCAGGTCCGCTTCCTTCAACAGGGCCGGGATCTCGTGCAGGCCGTGGGCACTGCCGCCGAATTTTTCCGCCAGGGCATCTGCCCGCTCACGGCTGCGATTCGCCACCCGAAAGCCGCCCACCTCGTGCTCACGCAGGTGGGTGGCAACCAGTTCTATGGTCTCGCCGGCACCGATGAGCAGTACCTGTCGACCCTCCAGCGTCCCCAGCACCTGCTTCGCCAAGCTCACGGCCGCGTAGGCCACGCTGACGGGAGCGGCGCCGATGGCCGTCTCCGTCCGCACCCGCTTGGCCACCCGAAAGGCCCAGTGCAAAAGTCGGTTGAGCACGGGACCGGTGGCCCCCACATCGGCGGCGATCTGATACGCATCCTTGATCTGTCCGAGGATCTGCGGCTCACCGATGATCATGGAATCCAGACCGCAGGCCACCCGGAAGAGGTGCCGGGCGACGTCCGCACCGCGATACTGGAAGCCCTGCCCCGCAAGGATAGAGGGGTCGAGGCCGTGAAAGGTGCACAGCCAATTCCGCAGAAGCTCCGGGCCGCCCTCGGCGAGACCATGGGCGTATATTTCGGTGCGGTTGCAAGTGGAGAGGATGAGCGCCTCTCGTGCCAGCTGCCGGTCCAGGAGATCGCGATGAGCCGCGGGCAACTGCTCGGGAGAGAAGGCCACTTTCTCGCGCAGTTCGATGGGTGCGCCGTGATGACTGATACCGAAGCAGTAAATGACCGAATCCGTCCGCTGCGTGATTCACTAACCCGTGGATTGTCGCGAAGGCACCGGCCGATTGCAAGCCGGCAAGGGAGGCGCTATCGTGCGCCCATCGAACAGGATGGGGATAGAGGACCATGGGCAAGGGATGGTGGACGCTGTCTTTGGGACTGACGCTGCTCCTGCCCCTGTCCGGATGTGCCGCCACCGACCCTGAGGAGCTCCGCGGCGAAACACTCTATTACCTGCTCACGGCGGAGTTTGCGACGACCCAGGGGCGTGCGGAGATAGCTCTGCCCGCTTGGCAGAAATCCGTGGAGCTCGCGCCACAGGCCAATGTCCTGGCCGCCGCGACCAAAGCGGCCGCGCGCTTCGGTGACCAGCGCGACGCCCTGCGCTGGGCGCGTCTGTGGCGCCAGACGGCACCGGACGATCCCGAGGCCGCCCGTTATGAGGCAGCACTCCTGTTGGCCAAAGGAGAAGATCAGAAGGCCATCGCCCTCCTGCAAGCCACCCTTGCACGTTTTCCCGAGGACGCCACCGTGACCGAGCAACTGGCCGCTTTGCTGGCAGAACACGGGCGTAGCGGCGACGCTGAGCGGCTGCTCCAGAACTTCGTCCAGAGCCATCCCGACTCCGCCAGCGCCTACTTCAATCTCGGTCGCATCTACCTTGCCGAAAATCGTCCGCAGGCGGCCGTCACCGCCCTGCGTCAGGCGGCTGCCCTCCAGCCCGACGATGGCCGCATCGCCGTCGCCTTGGCAGAGGCCCTGCGCCAACAGCAGGGCCCAACGGTGGCCTTGCAGAGCATCCAGGCCTTCACCGCGCACCACCCCAGCGATCTCGATGCCCAGCGCTATCTTGCCGCCTTGTATCTGCAGGTAGGCGGGCAGGAGCAGGCCATGCGGGTACTGCAGAAACTGACCCGCGAAGATCCGGAAAACCCAGAACTCTGGGTGTCGCTGGGCCTCGTCGCCCTGCAGAACTCCCAGTGGAGCGTTGCGCAGGGTGCACTGGAGCGCGCCCGCGAGCTCGCGCCACAGTCTCCCATCCCTTTGTATTATCTGGGACTACTAGCGGAAGCCCAAGCGCACTGGAACGTCGCGCTGCAGTATTTTCAGCGGATTCAGGACCCGGCTCTGGCGACAGACCTGCGCCTACACATTGCCCAGGCAGAATATCGACTGGGCCGGCGAGAAAAGGCTCTGGCAGATCTGGACAGCCTCGCTCGGGAGCATCCGGACAATGCCCAGATTGCCCTCTTCGAGGCCCAGCTGCTGGCGGACTCTGGTGCCCGCGCAGCAGCTCGCAAGGTCCTGCAAGGGGCCTTGACCAAGCATCCGCAGAACGCCCAGCTTTGGTTCGAGGCGGGGGTACAGGCGGAGCAGGCGAAGGATTATCCCGCCATGGAACAGGCCATGACCGAGGTGATCCGCCTCGATCCCAACGATGCTGCCGCCTATAACTTCCTCGGCTACAGTCTCCTGGAGCGAAACCAGCACCTGGAGCGTGCCGCGAGTCTTCTGCAGAAGGCACTGCAGCTCGCGCCCAAGGATCCGGCGATCCTGGACAGCGTCGGCTGGCTCTATCATCGCCAAGGCAAGGACAGCCAGGCCCTGCCCTACCTCCAGGAGGCCTGGCAGCAACTGCGCCCCGATGCCGAGGTGGGCGAACATCTGGGGCAGGTACTTTGGGATCTCGGCCGCAAGGACGAGGCGCGCGCGATCTGGCGCGAGGCCCTGCGTGCCCACCCAGATAGCGCCGTACTGAAAAAGGCCTTACAACGATGAGCCGGACTCGTGCCTTTCTGCTATCGCTGTTGCTCCTTGGCTTTCTGGATGGCTGCGCCAGCGTGCCGCCGCCGCATGTCGCAGCCTCGCCTCTCACCCTGCCCAGTGAGGAGCGCGCCCAGGTCCTGTACAGCCTCAAGGAGTGGCAGGCGAGTGGTTCCGCCTCCATCCAGACCGCCCGTGGCAGCGAGAGCTTCTCCTACCGTTGGCGGGAAGGCCCTGCGCACCAGGAACTCTCCATCTACGATCCCCTGGGACGCACGGTCGCCCGTTTGACGGCGGACAGCGATGGCGCCGAACTGCAGACCATCGATGGCAAGCGGGAAAAAGCGCAGAGCCTGGAAGCGCTCCTTGCCAAGGTGCTGCACGTACAGCTGCCGGCGCGGGAGTTGCCTCTGTGGATGCTGGGCCTCACCAGCGGCGCCAGCGCCGTGCAGCGCAATGCCGAGGGCCTGCCGGAAACTCTGCACAGCGGCGACTGGGACATCCATTACCTCCGCTATGGCGCCGTGGGTGGATTGCAGATGCCGAGCCTGCTGCAGGCGGACGGGCCCGAGGGCGTGCGCCTGCGCCTGGCGGTAACCCGTTGGCAACTGGGGGCGGGCTCATGAGCGCTGTCGAGGCCTTTCCCGCTCCAGCCAAGATCAACCGCATGCTGCGCGTCGTCGGCCAACGGGAAGACGGTTACCATCTGCTGCAGACGGTATTCCAGTACCTCGATCTCGCCGATACCCTGGAATTCCATTCCCTTTCCGCCGGGCATTTTCACCGTTCGCCCGAACTCGCCGGCGTTCCTGAGGAGCAGGATCTCTGTCTGCGCGCGGCCCGCCTGCTGGCGGACGAGACGGGGTGTCGCGAAGGTGTGGCCATCACCCTGCACAAGTCCCTGCCCATGGGCGGTGGTCTGGGGGGCGGGTCGTCCGATGCCGCTACCACCCTCATGGTCCTCAACCAGCTTTGGGGCTGTGGCCTGAAGCGCCCGGACCTCATGCAGCTCGGACTGCGCCTCGGTGCCGACGTCCCGGTGTTTCTCTTTGGTCGCAGCGCCTGGGCCGAAGGCATCGGCGAACGCTTGCAGGCCCTGCCGGAGCTATCGGAACCCCGCTTTTTCTTGATCCATCCCGGTGTCTCCGTGCAGACCGCGGCAATCTTCCGGCATCCTCGATTGACACGTCGACACCCCCCCATCACAATATCGGCGTTCTTGGCCGAAGCCCCGACCAATACGCTCGAGGAGCTGGTGCGGCAGCTGTATCCGGCGGTGGATGACTGCCTGCGCTGGATGGCGACAGCCGGTCTGGTGGAACCCATGCTCACGGGCAGTGGCGCCTGTTGTTTCGGTCGTCTCGGTGACGGGGTGGAGCCGGAAAACCTCCTGGCCGGGCTGCCCGAGGGCTGGCGGGCCTGGGTGGTCCAAGGCCGCAACCGCCACCCGTTGCACGATCTGGTCAAGGATTGATTTTTGGGGCGTAGCCAAGCGGTAAGGCACCGGATTTTGATTCCGGCATTCCCAGGTTCGAATCCTGGCGCCCCAGCCAATTTCATCGTCGCGCCCTGAGCCCGAGTCAAAGGAAGTCTTCCAGCATGTCCCACGGTAATCTCATGGTCTTCAGCGGGAATGCCAATCCCCGCCTCGCGACCCAGGTGGCGCGCTTCCTGCAGGTCCCCCTGGGCCGCGCCGATGTCAGTACCTTCAGCGATGGCGAGGTCTTCGTCGAGATTCTCGAGAACGTCCGTGGTCGGGATGTCTTCGCCATCCAGCCTACCTGCGCGCCCACCAACGATCACCTGATGGAACTTCTGACCCTCATCGATGCTTTCAAGCGCGCCTCCGCCGACCGCATCACGGCGGTGATTCCCTACTACGGCTACGCCCGGCAGGATCGCAAATCCCGCTCCCGCACTGCCATCACCGCAAAACTGGTGGCCGATCTCATCACCCGGGCCGGTGCCAACCGCGTCCTCACCATGGACCTGCACGCCGACCAGATCCAAGGCTTCTTCGATGTACCGGTAGACAATATCTACGCCTCACCCATCCTCTTGGGCGACATCTGGCGTCAGAATTATCCCGATCTCATGGTGGTCTCGCCGGACGTGGGGGGTGTGGTGCGGGCACGGGCCATCGCCAAACGTCTGGAAGTGGATTTGGCCATCATCGACAAGCGCCGTCCCCGGCCCAACGAATCGGTGGTGATGAACATCATCGGTGATGTCCGTGGGCGCAGCTGCGTGCTCGTGGACGACATGGTCGACACCGCCAACACCCTCTGTGAAGCCGCCCACGCCCTCAAGGAGCGAGGCGCCCTGCGCGTTTCCGCCTACTGCACCCATCCCGTGCTCTCCGGCTCCGCCACGGCGCGCATCGCCGCCTCGGACTTGGACGAGCTGGTGGTCACCGACACCATCCCCCTCCGGGAGGAGTCTGCCAGCTGCAGCAAGATACGGGTTCTGTCCGTAGCCGAACTGCTGGCCGAGACCATCCGTCGTATCGCCGAAGAGGACTCCGTCAGCTCCCTGTTCATGGACTGAGGAGGCCCCGAGGTAAGATCCGCCGCCCCCAGCTTGTGGGTGGCGGGTTCGAGTCAGACGCTCCCGGATTCGTGGCGGGACGGACCGGAGTAGCTCAAAAGGTCAGCCGTGCATCCAGGAAGAATGCCCGCGGAGCGCCCGGATTGGCCAACACCGCGCCGGTACTGTTGCCGTTGAAATAACCACCGGCAGTGACGTATTCCGTCGCATTGTACTTCCGATTGAGAATGTTGGTGAGATATAGCGCAAGGGTAGCCATTTTCACTCCCGGGATCACGTGCCGGATCTGGGTGTTGCGCAGCGTCACGGACAGGTTCACCAGATTGTATCCCGGTATCCATTGACGTGTGGGAGCACCGGCATTGTTATCAAAGAGATAGCTGTGTCCGTAATACTGGTCCCAGAGGTTTACCTCGAGACCGTTGCCAGAGATATAGGTGCGATACTTTGCACCCAGCACCGTGGTCAGATAGGGCGAATCGGTGACCGGATAACCATCATAGGACTGATTGGTCGTCGTTGAAAAATAGTTGTTGTAGTAGCCATGCAGGTAACTCGCATTGACATATGCCGACCAGTTGTCATCAATTTCCGCATGCACGGACAGATTGACGCCGTTGAGCGTCGCCTTGCCGTAACCAAAGGTGATCACCGTGGGATTGCTGGCGAGAGAGACCGGTATAGTCTCATTCGAGAGTACATCGCTGTAGTAGTTTATCTCACCGGAGATGCGCTGAAGTCCCAGCCAGTGCTCCTTCTGCAGACGCAACCCTAACTCATAGTCGGTACTCTTCACCGGCTTCAAAGCCGGCAAGTCTGTCTGGGCGTTGTTGAAGTTCCCACCCGTCGGGTTCTGGTAGGTCATCGCATAATTGGCATACGCCGTCAACCAGGGACGTGGGGAATAGGTAATGCCCACGGAGGGCGCGATCCGATCGAAGGTTCTGCTGGTATTGGGATTGGTGTTGTATCCCGCGTTGGGGTAATTGAGCGCCTGCGACAGATTGTTGTTGGTAAAGGTGGTCTGGTACTGGACGTATTGCAGACCGGGTACAATCTTCACCGATTCCAGAGGCCGGAACTCGTCCTGGATGAATGCAGACAGATAGGTATTACGGTAATCGTTATAACTGATGAAAGAGGGATTGGCAATGGTCGATCCCTGCAAGGCATTGTAGCCCTTGAACCGATTGTCTGTGTTGGAGTTAATCACATAACCACCGAAACTCAGACGATTGTGGTAGGGCAAGTTCGCGTCGAAGACCAACCGGTTGCCGTAAGTCTCGGAGAAGGGATAATAATACTCACTGCTGCCACCGGCAAAACCGGTGTTGATGCGATAGTGGAGAATGCGTCCGTGTCGGTACCAGAACAGATCGTGCATTTCGACGTTGTCCGCGATCTTGAGCTGCAGCTTGGCATACGCCAGATAGTTTTCAATGATATTGTTCTTGAACCAGACGTTAGGGTTGAGCGCAGAATAGAAACCGCTGGTCTTCTGGCTGTAAAGGGGCGCGTTCTGGTCGAGACCAGCGGTGGTGACCCCGGGAATGGGATCGACGGGGATCATGTTGGGACGATACTCGTCGTTACGCTGCCAGTAGGCACCAACGCTGAAGCTTCCCAAGGAAAAGGTCTTACGCAACTTCAAGAACACTTGGTTGGCGCGAGTTGGGGTATTGAAGTTGCTGATGCGAAAACTGTGGCTATGGGCGTAGGCCGTGGCTAAAACCGCCGACCAGCCGCCGTGGTCTCCCGTAGATGCTATTGCCGTGTAGACTTGAGACTGGTCGCTTCCATATCCTGCAGAAACACTAGCCTCTGGATGATCAGAGGGTTGCACCGGGACGAAATTGATCGTACCGCCGATACTGTCGTACCAGCGGTCCCGTGGGTTTCCCGGGCCATAGAGAACATTGACGCCAGAAAGGAGGGGACCCAAAGGGATTTCCACAGAGTGCCATCCGGTACCCTGAATGAGACTGTTGAGCGGGACGCCATCGAACTCCGCGGTTATACCATTGGTCTCGAGGTCGCCAGGCACACTGTTCCAACCAACCTTCACACCACGCATGGAAATGGTCGAGCGTGCCGTACCGCTGGTCGCGTTATAGCCATTGATCTGAATTCCAGGCTTGATGGAAAGTGTCTGCACACCGGATGCCCCGGGATTGAACAGACGTAATTCAGAGGGTGTTACCGCAGTTACAGACTGACTGCTTTTGAAGATATCTTGTGGACTGAGCACACCGGAATCAAACTGGGTACGCTTCTGTTCCACAGTATTGGAACTCGCACTCACTTCTCCCACATGCACCGAACCGCCCGATGGATTCGACGCACTGCTTGTTGCTGCCGTCGCTCCGCCGTCCGTCGAATTATCCGCCGCCCAGACCGATGGCGCTACCAGAAGCGCCAGATAGACCGAAATACTCACCGTCCGATGCATAGACATAAAAGCTCCTTGCCGAGTCTTCAGAGGAATAAAGAGCACACCGAAGCGCGTAGGCTAGCAGAGCATTGTGACAATATGATGAAACTTTTTTTACAGAATCATGACAGTTTCCAGTAAAGCTTTTACCGTAAGTTTACATTAGGTTTTATTTTTCGCTCGTAAGGAGAGGAGAATAGACTGCTTGGTATCCGGATATGCGGTAATCAGAAATGCGCGGCATTACCGTAAAAATCACCATCCCACGATACGGCTCCAAGCTCTGCCGTCGGACGGACGAGCATCTCGAACCGCCCGACCCTCCGAGCCATGGCTACTTGGAGTCGGGCGGGATATGTTTCCCGGGTTCGCGGCGCTAATTTTGCGCTAAGACTTCAGCGGCAGACTGGCTCTCGTGGACGCATGGGGCGTTCTCGATATTGCAGGAGTCTATCATGAAGAAACAACTTATCGTGGGACTTTTTCTCGCCAGCCTCGTGGCCAGCGGTACGGCCATGGCCTTCAAGGGCGAGCAGTTCAGCAAGGAGGCCAAGGTCTCCGTGGAAGAGGCCAAGGCCATTGCCCTGAAGACCTTCCCCGGGCAGATCGAGGATGTCGAGCTGGAGAAGGAGGCAGGTGGCAGCGGCCTGCGCTATTCTTTCGATATCCGCAAGGGTAAGGTCGTGCACGAGGTTGGCGTCGATGCCGTGACCGGCAAGGTGCTGGAAAACTCCGTGGACGACGGCAAGGACTGAGGTCCATCCTTGCCGCGGTGAAGATAATCCATAGGTGGGTGGGAGTTCATGCGGCTTTTGTTGATCGAAGACGATGCCATGTTGGGCGAAGCCTTGGTCATCGCCCTGCGTGAGGGCGGTCACGCCGTCGACTGGCTGCGCAATGCCAGGACGGCGCGGACGGCCCTGAACCCACCCGAACACGAGGTGCTCCTTTTGGATCTGGGCCTTCCCGATGGCGAGGGCCTGGATCTTCTGCGCGATCTGCGCGCCCGCGGCAGTGCCCTGCCCGTCCTCATCCTGAGCGCCCGCGATGCACTGGAAACGCGTATCGAGGGACTGGACAGCGGTGCCGACGACTACCTCGTCAAACCCTTTGCCAGCAGTGAGCTGCTGGCCCGCCTCAGGGTACTGCAGCGGCGTCAAGGCGGCGGTGGCCAGGTCATCCTCAGCAACGGCAAGATTCATCTGGACCCGACAAGCCTGGAGGCCTGGCGGGAAGGTGCCGAGGACCGACGCCAGCATCTGGGACAGCGGGAGTTCGCGCTGCTTTCGACTCTCTTGGCCCGCCCTGGGGTCATCTTCAGCCGCCAGGAGCTGGAAACTCGGCTCTATCCCTGGGGCGAAGAAGTGGAGAGCAACAGCATCGACTTTCTCATCCACAGCCTGCGGCGCAAGCTCGGTGCCGACGCCATCAAAAATATCCGCGGGGCGGGCTGGCTGGTGGAGCGGCGCGCGTGATGGAGCGTCGGCATCGGCGGGCTGGCGCCGACACCGGCGATTTTTCACTGCGTCGCCGCCTGTCCTGGGCGCTCTTCACCTGGATTCTGGGTGCCGGCATCCTGGCGGCGGCAGCGTCTTATCTGCTCGCCTACCGCGATGCTCAGGAAATGCAGGACAGTGCTCTGGCCCAGACGGCCCGCTACGTCTCCCTGGCAGCCGCCTCCACGCCAAGTCCGGAGCGCCTGTACGGTGATATCGACCGGGACAACCGCCTGCTGGTGGAGCGTCTGGGAGACGCGCACGCACCACATCCCTTGCCCGCGTCCCTAGGCTCGGGCTTTCACACCCTCAAGCTGGGAGAGCGCCGTTGGCGGGTATTCGTTCGTCCCGACCCCGAGGGGGGAGGGCTCGCGGTGCTGCAGCCCACCCAACTGCGTGCGGAAGCGGCAGAGGACGGTGCCGAACGCACCCTCTGGCCCTTCCTCATCCTCTTGCCCTTTCTGGTCATGGTATCGCGGCTGTCCGTCAGTCGAGCGCTGGCACCGGTGCAGGAGATGGCCGACTATCTCGAGCGGCAGCCCGCGGAAGCGCCATTGCGCTGGCCGCAGCGACAGGTGCCTCTGGAACTGCGGCCCTTTCTGGACGCCATCTCCAATCTCCTGCAGCGTATCGGTGAGCTGCGTCAACGCGAACGCCGCTTCGTCGCCGATGCCGCCCATCAGCTGCGCACCCCGCTGGCGGCCCTGTCCCTGCAGTTGGATAACGCCCGCAATGCGGAGGACCTCGGTCTGAGTCGCCAGCGTCTGGAACAGGTGGACAAGGGACTCGACCGCGCTCGCCACCTGCTCGACCAATTGCTGAGTCTTGAGCGTCAGGAGTCCCGTGCCTCGGTCTGGCAGACATTTGCGCTCATGCCCCTGCTACACCGTCTGCTTGCGGAACGTGAGCCCATCGCGGCAGAACGGCAGATCGATCTGGGCCTCGAGGCACCCGCGGATCTCTCCATCTACGCCGACCCCATCGCTTTGGAGACACTCTT
Source organism: Acidithiobacillus sp. (assembly GCF_023256195.1). Taxonomy (GTDB): domain Bacteria; phylum Pseudomonadota; class Gammaproteobacteria; order Acidithiobacillales; family Acidithiobacillaceae; genus Acidithiobacillus_A. The sequence continues at coordinate 12,149 of NZ_JAGDWX010000004.1, read as the reverse complement.
GGCCAACGCGCTGGACAACGCCTTACAATACGGTCCGCCTGGCAGCCAGGTGACCCTGACGGTGCGTGCGGCAAAGGATAGCCTGGAGTTCGCCGTGGAAGATGAGGGTCCGGGCATTCCTGCAGCGCTCCGTCAGCGGGTCTTCGACCCCTTCTTTCGCCTGCCCGAGAGCCCAGGGGAAGGCAGTGGTCTGGGCCTCGCCATCATCCGTGCCGCCGCGGCGCGTCTGGGCGGCCGCTTGGAGCTGCAGGACGGACCCCATCAGCACGGCCTGCGCCTCCTCTACCGCCACCCCATGAGGTCCGGCAATCCCCCGGAGAATACACATGCCTGAGCGTGTACCCAGCCCCAGCGTCCAAGGCGCCCGTGATCTCGCAGCGCCTGGCATCCGCCCACGCGCCGCGCGGGCGGGTGCCTCGCTGCTGCTCTCCCGAGGCAATGGCCACCGCGCCGCCCTCGGTAGCGGCCTGCTCCCCCTGCTGCTGATGGGCCTCGGCCTCGCCGGCTGCGCCAGCTATACACCCCTGCCCCTGGCCAAGGCCCCCGCCAGTGCGGCGACCTTGCATAAGGAGCTGGCCCAAGCGCTGCCGCAGCTTCCCTTGCGGACCCAGGGAATCGACTTTGCCAAACCCCTGAGCGGCGAAGCCGTCGCCCAGATCGCCGTGCTGCTCAATCCGGATCTGCGGGCTCTGCGCAAGGACAATGGTGTGGCCGAGGCGCAGGTCTTTCAGGCGGGACTCTTGCCGGATCCGCAGATCTCCCTGGCTGCCGATTTTCCCAGCAACGGGGATGGGCAGCTCTTCACTGCCTACAACATCGGCCTGAACTGGAGTATCGGCAGCCTTTTCACGCGGCCGCTGGAACGGCGCGCCGCCGAGGATAACGCCCGCTCGGTGCGCTACCACGTCGCCTGGCAGGAATGGCTGGTAGCCGGTCAGGCACGGCTACAAGCACGCAGCCTCTACTATCTGGAAAAGCAGGAAGGTATCGCCCAGGACGCAGCGCGTCTCACGGGCAGAGTCTGGGAACAGAGTCGGGAGGAGCTGGCGCGCGGCGATCTGGACCTGGCCACCGCCGCCCTGCGACGCGTCGCCTACGTGGACAGCAAGGACCGCGCCCTGGCCCTGGCGCGGCAGGTCACCAAAGCCCGGGAACAACTCCTGCAGACCCTCGGGCTGCCCCCCGACGCGCGCATCGCCCTCGCGCCACCCCAGCTGCACGAAGCCATTCCCTCAGGCGCCGTGTTGGATGCCTTGGCCCAGAAGCAACGTCTGGATCTGGCCGCGCTACGCGCCGGCTACGCCGCCCAGGATGCCCGCCTGCGCCGCGCCATCCTGGGTCAGTACCCGGGTCTGTCCATCGGCCTCACCCGCGCCGCCGATACTTCCAATGTCCAGACCTGGGGGCCCAACGTCAGTCTCAGTCTGCCGCTTTTCAACGCCAATCGGGGAGTGATTGCCGAAGCCGAGGCCACGCGGGCCAAACTGCACGCCGAATACAGCGCGCGCCTCTTCCAGACCCGCGCCGACATCCACGCCCTGGTGGCAGACCTGCACCGTCTGCGGCGCGAGATAGCGCTGCTACGGGAGCAGGTTCCCGCCCTGCAGGCGGAGGCCCAGCGCCTCGGTGCTGCCCTGAACGAGGGCAATGTCACCCTCCTCGATTACGAAACCCTGCGCAGTCAGGCTCTGAGCAAATCCCTGCAATTGGCGTCTCTGGAGCAGAGCTTCGCCGAGCAGGAGGTCGCTTTGGAGCTTGCCGTCGGCTCCCCTTGGTCCACCTGGAAGACGCCATGACCCATCGCCGCCATCGACCCGTCCCGTTTTTATTCCTGTTTCTGGCCCTCGCACCTGTCCTGTTGCTGGGAGTCGCCCCGGAGGTAGCCGCCGAAGTCTCGGCCCAGGTACAGCTGCAGACCGTCAGCGAGCGCGATCTGCACGAGAATCTGCGCGCCTACGGGACGGTGGAATTCGACCCCCAGGGGGCTCAGACCCTGAGCCTGCAGGCCGAGGCCCTCATCCAGCAGGTCTTGGTGGCGCCGGGGCAAGAGATCCACCAAGGTGAGATCCTGTTGCGCCTGAATCCCTCCAGCAACGATCGGCAGATGCTGGAGCAGGCCCGCATCAATCTGCACTTTGCCGAAGAGGACCTGCGCCGCACCGAGTCCCTGCTCTCCCGACAATTGGCCACCAATGCCCAGCTGGCCACGGCTCGCCAGAATCGCGACAAGGCGGCGGCAGACTATCGGGCCCTGGCGACGCGTCTGGCTCCCCTGCAGGGCGGGGTCTTGCGCGCCACGGGCAGCGGTGTCATCACCCAGGTCTTCGCCAAGGCCGGGGACCTCATCCCCGCCGGACAGGCCTTGATGCAGGTACAGAAGGGGCGGCGGATGCGGGTGCTGCTGGGCATCGAAGCAGAGGACCTGGCCGCCGTGCGGGTGGGTGACCCCGTGCGCGTGCGCAGCCTGCAGCGGGGCAGCGCCGTGGTCGCGGGCAAGATCCGGGAGATCTATGCTCAGGTGGACCCGCGCACCCACCTGGCCCAGGCGGTGGTAAGCCTGCCTGCGGACAGTCCCTTCCTGCCCGGCAGCATGGTAGAGGCGGAGATTCGTCTGCACACGGTGCATATGCTGGCCGTGCCCGACAGCGCCGTCCTGCGCCAGGATGGTCGACCCTACGCCTTCATCGCGGTAGACGGCCGGGCGCAGCGGCGCTGGCTCGAGTTGGGCCCGCGGGCGGGCCGCTGGCTGGGCGTGCGGCAAGGCCTGAAGGCCGGCGAACAAGTGGTCACCTTGGGTAATTACGAGCTGCACGAGCACATGCGGCTGCGTACATCGGGTGCGGGCTCATGAGAACGGCGTCCCTTGGCGAGTGGCTCCTCCAGCATCGCCGGTCCCTACTTTTTTTGCTGGTGCTGCTGGTCCTGGGCGGCGCTTTCACCGCTTTGCGCCTGCCCGTCGCGCTCTTTCCGCAGATCACCTTCCCCCGCATCGTGGTCTCCGCCGACAGCGGCAACATGCCCATCGCGGAGACCCAGACGGCCCTGACCCTGCCGCTGGAACAAGCCCTGCGCGGTGTCCCCGGTGTGGAAAAGATCCGCGCCACGACGAGCCGCGGTGCCGCCGAGATCTCCGTCCAGTTCGCCTGGGGCGCGCCCATGAACGAGGCCCTCCTGCAGGCGGAGGCAGCCATCAATCAGGTCTTGCCCAAGCTGCCGCCGGAGACAAGTTTCCATGCTCAGCGCATGGATCCGACGGTGTTCCCGGTGCTGGGCCTTTCCCTCACCTCCCACAGCCTGAGTCCCGTGGAGTTGCGGCACTGGGCCTACTACAGCCTGCGTCCACGCCTCCTGGCCCTGAAAGGCGTAGCCGGGGTCGACGTACAGGGGGGAGCGCAGCGTGAGTATCAGGTAGTGGTGGACCCGATGCGCCTGCAGGCTTACGGCCTGAGCCCCAGCGATGTAGAACGAGCCCTCGCCGAAGGCAACGTCATCACCGCCGTGGGTCGTCTGCAGCGCCACTACCGCCTCTATCAAATCCTCAGCGAGAGCCCGGTGCGCAACGCCAAGGCCATCGCCGCCATCGTCCTCAAAAGCGGCCCCAACGGCGTGGTGAACCTGGGCGATGTCGCACGTATCGAGCCGGGCACCGTGCCTCAGTGGACCACCGTCACCGCCAATGGCCAGAATGCCGTGCTCCTCAATATCCGCCAGCAGATCGGCGGCAATACCGTCGCCATCGACCGTGCCCTGCGCGCGACCCTGGCATCTCCCGATCTACGGGTACCCCCGGGGGTGCGGATCCACACTTGGTACGACCAGAGCCAGCTCATCACCGCCGCCGCCGGCAGCGTTCGGGATGCCATCCTCATCGGCGCCGTGCTGGCTGCCCTGGTGCTTCTCGCCTTCCTGCGCAACCTGCGCCTGACCTTCATCGTTGCCATCACTCTGCCCGCCGTGCTGCTGGCCAGCGTGCTCATGCTTTATGTCTTCCACATGAGCTTCAACATCATGACGCTGGGCGGCATGGCGGCGGCAGTGGGGCTGATCATCGACGATGCCGTGGTGATGCTGGAGCACCTGATGCACCGCTTCAGCGAGGCAGGGCGACCTTTGCCCATCCTGCCGACGGCGCTGGAGCTTGCACGGCCCCTCGCCGGTTCCTCTGCAGCCACGATCGTCATCTTTACGCCCCTGGCCTTCCTCTCCGGAGTTTCCGGCGCCTTTTTCCAGGCACTTGCCATCGCCATCGCCTCGGCCCTGGTGGTGTCCTTTCTGGTGGCTTTCATCGCCGTACCCCTCCTGGCGGAACTCCTGCTGCGCCAGCGCGACGCCGAGGCGGTGGAACACGAGGGGCGCTTCCAGCAGGCGCTGGGGCGTTGGTATCGGCGGACGGTCGGCGCTTTGCTGCAGCGTCCCATACTGCTCCTACCCGCCGTGGGTGTGCTCTTGGCGCTTTCCCTCTTCGCCTACAGTCAGGTGGGCAGCGGCTTCATGCCCCAGATGGACGAGGGCGGATTCGTCCTCGACTATACTGCCCCGCCCGGCACATCTCTGGCCGAGACCGACCGCCTGCTGAATCAGGTTCAGGAGATCCTCGCCCACACCCCGGAGGTGGCGAGCTATTCGCGGCGCACCGGTCTGCAACTGGGCGGTGGACTCACCGAGGCCAACACCGGCGATTTCTTCATCCGACTCAAGGATCACCGACAGCGTGACATCTGGCAGATCATGGCGGCTCTGCGCCAGGAGATCCACGACCGCGTACCCGGTCTGCGCGTGGAGACGGGCCAACTCATGGAGGACCTCATCGGCGATCTCACCGCCGTGCCGCAGCCCATCGAGATCAAGCTCTTCGGCAGCGATCCCAAGGTCCTGGAACGTACGGCACCCAAGGTCGCCGGAGCCATCGCCAAGGTGCCGGGGGTCACGGAGATCTTCGATGGCGTGACGGTGGTGGGGGACGGTGTCGATATCCGCATCGACCCCGTGCGTGCGGCCATCCAGGGCATGTCACCGGGACAGATCACGAGCCAGCTGCAGGTGCTCATGGACGGTAAGGTCGCCAGCCGCATTCCCTTGCCCGAAGAGACCATCGGCATCCGCGTACGTGGCCCTCATGCTCTCTGGCAGCGCATCCACGACCTCGAGCGCCTGCCCATCCTGGCGCCGGACGGCCACTATTTTCAGCTGCGGGACGTCGCCGACATCGGCGTAGCAGCGGGTCAGGCGGAACTGCACTCGGAAAACCTCAAACCCATGGTGGCGGTGACCGCCCGCATCGAGGGACGCAGCCTGGGCAGCACCATGGCCGATGTGAAAAAAGCCATGCACGGCTTGACGCTACCCGCCGGCGTGCAGATCGTCTACGGCGGTCTCTACGCCGAGCAGCAGCGCGCCATGCAACAGCTGGCTCTGGTACTGCTGGCGGCGATTCTCCTGGTAGCTCTGCTCCTACTTTTTCTGTACGAACGCTTTTCCGTGGTCCTGGCCATCCTCGCCACCGATCTGCTGGCCTTGGGGGCTACCTTCATCGGCTTGTGGCTGACGGGCATCGAACGCAACCTGACGGCCATGATCGGCATGACCATGATCGTCGGCATCGTCACCGAAACTGCGATCTTCTACTTCGCCGAACTGCGTAACGATAGTCGCGAAGAACTCGTCCGTGCCGGACAGGTCCGCCTGCGCCCGGTGCTGATGACCGCACTCATCGCCATCCTGGCGCTGCTGCCGCTGGCTCTGGGAATCGGTGCCGGTGCCCAGATGCAGGCGCCCCTGGCCGTCGCCATCATCGCCGGTCTGGTTTTCGAGATCCCGCTGGTACTGCTGGTGATGCCCGCCATCTACGCCGTGCTCGCCCGAATCCTGGGGGAAAAGGTCTCAGCGTGACCGTGACATGACGTGTAAGGGGTGCGGGTCCGGACGATCCGGGACCTGTACCAGCCAGGCGTGAATGAGCACATAGGCGAGCGCGAAGAGCACCAGAACGAGTACAACGGCGAGGAGCTCGCGAGTGCGAGAAGAGACTTTGGGGGGGTGGGGGGAGGAATACTCCCCACGGGGATCGGTCAAGAAAGACCTCCTAGAAGATGTGCATCAAAGCGTGGATGAAGCTGCGCAGCTCCGACCGCCGCTGGGCCTTGGCCGAGGGCGGCAGGTAACCCGCCAGAAAGTAGCCGATCTTGCTGCCACGCTGGGGATCCTTCGCCGACACCAAGGTACCGGTCTTGGGATCGTAGCGGGCCGTCACCACGTCCGGCGGCTGGAAGAAGCCGATGTCCGGATAGGGCGCAAGTGCGGTGTGCATGTAGCGGATCCAGATGGGCAGCGCCTCGCGCGCGCCAGCCGCCCAGGTCCCCATGCTGTGGTTGTCGTCGTAGCCCACCCAGACGGAGGTCGTGATGTCCGGGTTGTAGCCATTGAACCAGGCATTGTCCTCGTGGTTGGTGGTGCCCGTCTTGCCGGCCAGATCGTGACGATGCAGGATCTGCGCGGCCACACCGGTGCCCTCGCGGATCACTCGCTCCATCATGCGGGTGAGCAGATAGGCCACGCCGGGCGGGATGACCGTCTCTTTGGATGGCGGCCGGTAACCCAGGGGACAGTCCAGCAGAGAGACCTGCGTACCGTTGCGCGTCAGGATCTTGCGGATCAGGTAGGGATGGGGCAGGAAGCCACCGCTGGAGAAAACCGCGTAGCCCCGCGCGATCTGCAAGGGCGTGAAGTCGCCGGAACCCAGGACCATGGATGGGCTGGCGGGAATCTGCCTGGCCGGAATACCAAAGCGCTCCACATAGGCGCGCGCATAAGGTATGCCGACATCCATGAGCAACCGGACGCTGGGCACATTGTGGGAATCCGCCAAGTCCTCCCAGATGGGGAAAGGCGTCTTGGAAAAGGTCCGGCTATAGTTGGTGGGCGCGTAGATCTGCCCGTCCGCAAGATGGATGATGAGCGGGGTGTCGGCAATGAGCGATACCGGCGTATAGTAGCCCTTGTGACCGCTGGCCAACAGACTCGGTGCGTCTATGGCCGAGGCATAGACAAAGGGCTTGAAGCCCGAGCCCGGCTGTCGGTAGGCATAGAGAGCGCGATCGAAGTGACTCAGTTCGTAGCTGAAGCCGCCCACCAGGGCAAGGATGCCCCCACTGTGGCTATCGAGGGACACCAGCGCGCCCTGTACGTGCGGAATCTGAGTCAGCTGCCAGCCGCCGTGGGGTACCGGATGCCAGACCTTGCTGCCCCAGACCGGATTGCCTGTACCCGCCGTGGCTGCGGCCACATAGCGGCGCAGCCAGACCAGATCGCCCCGTTGCAGGACCTGATCCACGGCCTGCGGCGCCTGACCGCCGGGAGGCAATCGCACCCAACGCACATCGCGCAGCGTCAGGTGCACGGGTCGTCGTCCCTGCAGAGAGAGCTCCGCACCCCGGGCTGAGGCCCTCACCACCACCGCCCAGCGGAGATTGGCGGGATCGTGCTCTGGCAGCAGGGACGGCCGCTGACCGTGCAGCGCCGCCGTCAGTGCCGCCCCGTGCAGCTGGGCGATGGGGCCATGCCAAGCCTTGGGATCCATGCTGTCCAGCCCCATGGCGTAGTTCTCCAGCCCGATCGCCAGGTCGCGGTCGGCGGCACGCTGATCCGCCGGATCGATACTGGTGTAGACGCGCAGGCCGCTGCGGTAGGTAAAATCGGCACCGAAATGGGACTCCAGCCAGTGACGGATCCAATCGGTGGCATAGGGAGCGACATTGCTCGCGGGAGCATGATAGCGGGCACGGATGGGCATGGCGGTGGCGGCCTGCGCCTGGGCTGGGCTGATGAAGCCAAGCCGGGCCATACGGCGCAGGACGTAATCGCGGCGCGCTTTGGCGGCCGCGGGCGAGGCAATGGGATTGAAGGCCGAGGGCGCTGCCGGCAGGCCCGCCAAGGTTGCCATCTCAGCCAGCGTCAGCTGGTCCACCGATTTGCCATAGTAGGTCCTGGCCGCCGCCTGCACGCCATAGGCGCCTTCACCAAGGTAGATCTTGTTCAGATAGAGATCCAGAATCTGCTGTCGACCGAGGTGCGCCGCCAGCTTATAGGCCAGCAGGATCTGTGCGACCTTGCGCGTCACCGTCTTCTTCGGACTCAGGTAAAAATCCCGGGCCACTTGCTCCGGGATGGTACTGGCTCCCTGCACCGGTGCCAGATGCGTGAGATCGACCCAGGCAGCGCGCGCAATTCCCGGAAAACTGACGGGGTAATAGAGGGGGTTGTGGCTGTAGAAACTGGCATCTTCAGCGGCGATGAAAGCCTCTTGCAGGTGGCGGGGGATCTTCTGCAAAGGCAGGGCATAACGCAACTGCGGACCGATGACCTGCAGTAGCTGACCATTGTCGGCATAGATGCGTAGCGGTTCCTGCGGATGCCAGTCCTCCAACTGATGCACGGCAGGCAGACTCTCCCACAGGCGGTAGGTCCACACACCCAATCCCGCCAAGACCAAGAGGAACAAAGGGACGATGGAGAGCAGGCCCCACAGCAGCCACGGCCGCAGTCTGCGCAAGCGCGGGTGCATCCCTCAGCGCCCTCCCCCAGCCCGCACGCAGCAATACTCCAGGATCGGCACGGATCTCACAGCCAAGCCCGGACACGATGCCAGAGCCGAGTGACCAGGCCGGCGGCGTGCACGGATCGGGCTGCCTGCACGGGTACCGTTTTCAGCAAGCGCCCCTGCCAACGCAGTTCCAGCTGGCCCACCACCTCCTTGGCATGGATGGGCAGGACCAGCCCCGGGCTCGGCACGAACTGGCTGCTCAGTTTGCCCATCCCACCTTGCGGCACGGCTACCTCTACGGCCTTGGGCGTCGTCACCTCGAGGGTTTCGGGGCTCCAGGTCAGGTGGCGTATCTCCCCCACTTGCGCCCCGGCTGCGTAAACGGTGTGTACCCGCCAGCCGTGAAAGCCGTAGTGCAGCATGGCACTGGCATCGCTGCCAGCGGCACTGCGGGAGGCCGCGCCCAGAATCACGGCCACCAGTGTCCGGCCGTCACGGTTGGCGCTCACGGCGAGATCCCAGTGATTGGTGGCCGCAAGCCCTACCCCCAGGCCATTGATGCCTTTCTCCCCGGCCAGAGGGTTATAGTTGTACTGGGTGATGTGGTTGTAGGTGTACTTGGGCTGCCCCGCCACCTGTAGCACCGAAGGATAATGCTCGATCAGGATCCGCGCCAGACGCGCCATGTCCAGGGCGGTACTGCGTTGATCGGGGGCGGGCAGACCGTCCGGATTGGCAAAATGGGTCTGCTTCAGGCCCATTTCGGCGGCGTCGCGGTTCATGAGATCCACGAAACCCGAGATGCTGCCCGCCACAACCTGAGCGATCGCAATGGCGGCGTCGTTGCCACCGTCGATGAGCAGGCCCCGCTCCAATTGTGCCACGGTGACGGGCAGACCTGGCTGGATGAACATCCTTGAGCCCTGGGCGTGCCAGGCGCGATCGGACACCTGCACAGACTGCTCCGGCCGCACCAGGCCTTGGTGCTCGGCCTGCAAGAGCAGATAGGCCGTCATCAGCTTCACCAGCCCCGAGGGGTTGAGGGGCCGGTCGCCGTGCTCGTCCATGAGCACCTGATCGGTCTGCACATCCAACAGCACCGCCGCCTGCACCCCCGAAATCTGCGGAGCAGGCATGGGTGGTGGCGGTGGTGGGCTGGGCAGGGGCGGCACGCCCCCCAGGGCGATCTGTGCGGAAAAAAGCGTGGCAAGGCCCAAAACGGGCAAGGATGGCTTCATGGTTGTGCGGCACATTCGGCTTGTCGGAATGTCCCTTGGAAGGGCGAAGCCGTGCAAAAGTTCCCGGATCACGAGGAGCCAGGGCAGATCCCGGGCGGCCGGTCATCTCGCCGAACCCAGGCTTGTGGCTCCGGAACCTCGCCCCGAGTTCCGTTCCCGAGTTCCGTTCCCGAGGTTTTGCCCGATCCCTAGTTCCGGCGTGCCGCTCGGTAACGGGCGAGGAGTTGTCGGGTGGAACTGTCGTGCGGGTGCTGCGCCTTGCCCTGGATATCGTCCAGGATTCGCAGCGCCAGCACCTTGCCGAGCTCCACGCCCCACTGGTCGAAGGAGTCGATATCCCAGATGGCGCCCTGAGTGAACACGCTGTGCTCGTAGAAGGCCACCAGCACCCCCAGACTGTAGGGCGTCAGCGCATCCAGCAAGAGGACGTTGCTGGGGCGGTTCCCCGGACAGACGCGAAAGGGTATTTGTGCGTCGGGCGCGCCCTCCTGCCGCAACTCCTCGGCCGTCTTACCAAAGGCCAGAGCCTCGGCCTGAGCGATAAGATTGGCCATGAGCAGATCGTGCTGCGCGGCGGAATCGGCCAGTGGTTCCACAAAGCCGATCAGGTCGCAGGGAATGAGACGCGTACCCTGGTGCAGCAACTGGTAAAAGGAATGCTGGCCATCGGTCCCGGGCTCTCCCCAGATGACCATGCCGCTGTCCACCGGCAGGGCTCGGCCGTGCATATCTACGGACTTACCATTGCTCTCCATCTGCAACTGCTGCAGGTAGGCGGGAAAACGGCTGAGATCTTGGGCGTAGGGAAGCACGGCCTGGCTCTGGGCACCGAAGAAATCGTTGTACCAGAGGGAGATGAGGCCATGCAGCACCGGCAGATTCTGCCGCAGCGGCGCGCTGCGGAAGTGCTCGTCCATGGCGTGGAAGCCGGCAAGCATCTCCGTGAAGGCCTCGGCACCTACTGCGATCATGGTGGACAGACCGATGGCCGAATCCATGGAATACCGTCCACCTACCCAATCCCAGAAGCCGAACATGTGCTCGGTGTCCATGCCAAAGGCCCGCACTGCCTCGGTGTTGGTGGATACCGCGACGAAGTGCTGGGCCACGGCTGCCTCACCCAGGGCGCGGACCAGCCACTCCCGAGCTGCCCGAGCGTTGGTCATGGTCTCCAGGGTCGTGAAGGTCTTGGAAGCGACGACGAAGAGGGTTTCCGCCGGATCGAGATCGGCAACGGCCCGCTCCAGCGCCGCTGCATCCACATTGGCGACGAAGCGCAGACCGATCTGCGGGTGGCAAAAACGGCGCAGGGCATGGTAGGCCATTTCCGGACCCAGGTACGAACCGCCGATACCGATATTGATGACCGTCCGGATCCGCTTGCCGCTGGCGCCAAGCCAGCGTCCCTCCCGCACTCGGGTACTGAAGTCCGCCATCCGCTGCAGCACCGCCTGCACCTCGGGGACCACGTCCTTGCCGTCCACCACGCACCGCGCCGAAGGCGGCATGCGCAGGGCCACATGCATCACTGCCCGATCCTCGGTCGCGTTGATGTGCTCCCCGGCGAACATGGCATCGCGCCGCGCGGTGACGCCGCGCTCCTCGGCAAGCTTCAGAAGGCCGGCCAGGACTCTATCATCCAGCCAGTTCTTGGAAAAATCGAAGTACAGCCCGCAGGCCTCGACCCCATAGCGCTCTGCGCGCTGCGGATCTTCGCGGAAGAGATCCTTGAGATGGCGACCGTGCCACGCCGCCGCCTGTCCCCGCAAATCCTGCCAGACGGCAAGGTCCACCAAACTGTGCTGCGTCATGCTTCACCTCTTCCTGCCCCAGGGATGACGCGACCGGCGCTGCCGGACGAGTCTTCTTGAGCTTAGGTGAGGCAAAGCTGAGGGGCAAGAAAAAGTCGGGACGTTGCCTTCATCGAGAGCCTGGAGACACCGGTAAAATAAAACGATGTCGTGGTCTTGATATATGTTTATATTGGGTTATTTGACGTCTGACGGGGCTTTTCAACCAATGCAACGGTGCTTTTGACCACGATACTCCGCCAGAATATCAGCATGTGATGATTTTACAGCCCCTTGCGCTCGGTAAGGATGTGGCACAGCGATTGCTCGTATGGGATCGGGAAGTTTTTGTAGAGCATTCAACTAGCTAAAAGTTAAAAGTAACCTGGGGGGTACCTATCATGATCATTGAAAATAGCCTGCCGGTGCTGCTCAGTCGTCTGGATTTTGCCTGGATCACCACCATGCACATTCTCTGGACGCCACTGACCATCGGTATGTCCTGGCTGCTCTTCGCGTTGGAGATAGCCTGGCTCAAGACCGGTGACGAGCGCTGGTACAAGCTCAATCGCTTTTTCGAGA
>NZ_JAGDWX010000016.1 GCF_023256195.1 Acidithiobacillus sp. | reverse complement strand
CGCGTACTGTCCCAGCGGCCGGCAGAGTTTGGTCCTTGGCCGGGTGCCCAGATCTTGCGCATCGTGGAGAAACCTGGGGGATATGGCACCTGTGATGCGGTTGCTGAAATTGTCGTCAACGGTGCGGTCAAGGCGAGTTACGTCGAGACGGCGCAAAATCCCATCCCAGGCACCGCCGCCTATCAATTTCGGATTCTGCATCTCGTACCTGGACCCTATGCCCAGCTGTCTGCCTACGGCTGGTCGACGGGAGCCGACGCGGGCAGTAGCAGCTACCAAATCTACGGTTACCAGGGTGGCGGCATGCGCCGACTCTTCAATGCTAGCGAGGAAGATGGGAAGCTATCGATCAGGACTCAGGGAAACACCCTGACCATTGGCGGTTTTCGCAGCACCAAGTGCATGGCCTGCGGTTATAGCGCCAGCGCATCCTGGCAATGGAACCCCGCGTTTGGTGGTTGGCTGCTAGAGAAGGATAATCCCAGGGCGGTGGATTTTGCCACCTATCTCAATGCCCCGACGGTCATTGCCAGTGACAACGCCGAGTCCGCCCACGCCGAGGCGGTAGCCCAATATCAAACCTTGACACAGCAACTTGGACAACGCTACGAAGCTCTCATGCATCAGGCCAACCCTGCTCAACAGCGGGATCTCAAGACCCAGGAGGTCCATTGGATCGAGAAAAAGCGGCAGGAGTGCGGTCCGAGCACCCCGGCGCTCCAGCCAGGGCATGGCAGCGCCCTGGAATGCCTGATCGGGCAGACCCGGGAGCGACTGCAGGTGCTATCTTTCGGGCTTTCCGGGCTGTAAGAAGACCGGCTAATCCAAGGCCCGAACAGTAAGTCGATAGACGACAAAACGGCTGCGCGCCCTCGGACCGGATTCAGATCCGGGTATCGACGATGGAGCGCTGAAGATCCGGGCTGGCGACGGCTGGGTCCATCCCCCCGTATTTTGGCAGTGGGCGAGTGCCATTGTGGCGCCAAAGTGGCTCCACTTTGGCTCCACTTTGGCTCCACTTTGGCTCCACTTTGGCTCCACTTTGGCTCCACTCTGGTGTCCGATTAGCGTGCCCAAATGCACCGAAATGAGCATGCTGATCAGGAAAAATCCTTCATCGCGGTTTTGCGTACGCCAAAGGCGCGACGATGGATCCGACACGTCCGCACCTAGCGGGGGGAGTAGTTGAAGGCTTTTCAGCGGGCTTTTTTTCCTGCCCTATTTCCCGCCATTCTCCATGCGACTCAAAACCCGTCCCAGAATGGGTTGTCCCGGAACCGAAGCCCGGCCAACCTGGAGCGATGTTCCCTGCCGCATCAGGACGAGATCGCCAATCCCGTCGGCAGGGACCGGATTGGGCAGGCCGCAGGGACAAGGCTGCTCCAACAGTATCAGCCACAGGACCCTGGTGTGCTCATCCCGATAGAAGCGTAGGCGCTGCGCCTTGCCGTACTCCAGAGCCCTGTCCCCAAGAAAGGACCGGTCCAAGCGCACCATGCCGACGGGATACTGGCGAATATCGCCCAGAGGAAAAACCGGGACGTCGCAAGTGTCGGCATGCGCCCCGCCCAGGTCGAGCCGATGGCTCAGGGCCGCCCAGGCACGCTGACAGGCGTCGGGATCAACAGGGGTTACCGAAGGGCTTGGCCCTTCGCCTGGCGTCGCTTCGGCCGCCAATTCGGGCAGTAACCAGGGACTGGTGTCCAGGTAGAGCGTCTGCCGTAGCCAACGCGCCCACTCGTCTATTTCGGGAGCCACACTCCCCTCCTTTACTTTGGCCTCCGTGAACAGTAGAGCCCCCTGCGCCAAAGGCAGGTACAGCCGTTCTCCCCCAAGCTGACCCGCGATCTCGTCGTATTTTTTGCCCTCCGCGAAGTGGAGCAGTCGGCCATGCCGTCCCAGGCCCGGCCAGCGATCCCGCAAAACGGGATAATGATCCGGTCGCAAGGACAAAAGGACCTGCCGTGCGTCGCGGGGATGGCTCAATACGTGAATCCACTCGCGCCGGGGACGATCGCTCTCGGTGACCAGATCCCAGGCATCCTCCGGCCGCAGGTCTTTGGGAAGGCGCAGCAGGGCTTCCCGATGCTTGGCCGAGGCGACGCGCCACACATGTACTCCGGGAGCCAGCCGCAAGTCGCCTTCCACCACCTCCAGGCCGGACCAGCGCAATAACTCCAGAAGTTTGGCGTTGCTGATGGTGCGCTCGCCGCGCAACAGGCCCATCAGGTTGGAGCGACCCAAGCCGAAGCGTCGGGCCATCTCCGAGAGGCTCCAGGGCGACAGCAGGTAAAAATCCGATAGCGGTTCGAGACGGACGGGATACGAGAGCGCGGGGCGCGGCATGGCAAGCCTCCTAGGTACGGAGAAGCAATACGAACGAAATTCGTCCTGCGACCAGTCACGTCCCAGGACAAGACTATAGTACAGGTAATTTGACAAATATGCACTATCCTCGTAAGATAACGGCAATGTGGACCCACTGTCCACACAAAGGAGCCGAAGATGTTCGTTTGGTACACCGATCTCGAAGAGCGCTTGCCCCGCCTGCTGGATTGCCTGGGGGCGCTTTGCGCCAGCCTGGAGGAGAAGGACGAGCCGGTACCGTCTTGGGTTACTCGGGGACTCCCTTCTGCGCGCGAGGCCGCCAGCGAATATGCCGGGCTCCCGCCCCAGGATTGGCCTGACCGGGTACTGGAAAAAACCCAGCGTTTTGCCCTGGAGATGGCGGTCGCGTGCATCCCCTTTGGCGACCTCGCGGAAGCGGTGCAGCAGGGGGAAGGCTGCTGGAGCCCGTCGCTGGAATTTGCCTGGCAGTGGGCCATGGTGGCGGCGCAGCTGGGCTCGGAGCTCGGAGAGGCCTACGCCGTGGTACTGGCCGCCCGCCTGCGGCCGAAAGCCTATGGGACCTTCTTGCGCGATCTCTTCCGTCTTTGGTGTGCACGGTTGCGCGGCCAGACCGCTTTTTTCCTGGAGGGCCGAAACCGTATTGGGCAATGCAGCAACCTGACTCTGGAAATGGGTCTTCAGGCCGTAGCCCGGCTGGAGGACGCGGCGCTGGCCCGGGAGGTCGTTCGATTCCTCCGGGAGCGCAAAATCGAGGTGCCGCTTTCCCTCTTCTCGCTCCAGTGCGCCCTGGACCGCGTGCTGGGTGCGACGGAAAACCCGGTGGAGGGCCGGCGTGCCCGGTTGGTGGTGCTGCAATCCATGCAGTCGCCCGGCAAGGACGACGAACGCCGTGCCCTGGAGCGCTTCCGTCCCCTTTTACGCCCCCTGCCGTTGATGGCGTGGCCGCAGAGCCTGTCTTGGGCCGATACTCTGCGGCAGGAGTTTCCCTGGATGGAAGCGGCGATCAATGCGCTGGAACGGCAGCAGGTTCTGGCTCAGCGCTTGGGCGCGGACAGCCTGCGCCTGCGGCCTTTGCTCCTGCTCGGGCCGGCCGGCATGGGCAAGACCCGGTTCCTGCGCCGCTTGGGGGAAAGCCTGGGTGCACAGACGATCTTCGTGCCGCTCGCAGGTTCCAACGATAACATGCTACTCAAGGGGAGCGCGCGCGGCTGGAGCAACGCCCGTCCGGGTTTTCTGGTGGAAAGGATGTTGGAGCAACGGTGCCCCAATCCCATCGTGATCCTGGACGAGATCGACAAGGTCGGCCTGGGACGCAACAACGGACGGGTCTGGGAAACCCTGCTGACCCTTCTGGAACCGGCCAGTAGTCGCCGGGTGCTGGACGAGTTCCTCCTCGGCGAGGTCGATTATTCCGCCATCAGTTGGGTGGCGACGGCGAATCGTCTGGAGGAGTTGCCATTACCCTTGCGCTCCCGCTGGGAGATCGTTTCGGTGGGGTTTCCCGAAGCGGAGGATTTCGATCGGATCTTCGAGAACCTGCAACAGGACGTCGCTCGGGAGTACGGTGTGGACCCGGCAGCTTTGCCCGCACTGGATCGGGCTGTCCGGGATCGTCTGCAACGGGCCTTTGCCCGGAACCCCCGGTCCCTACGGGCGTTGCGGGGTGTGGTGTGTCGTCTGCTGGAGATGCAGGCCATGGCGGAGCGGCCGTCGGACCGGAATAGCGGCTGGTTGCAATGATGCGGGAACGGGCGAAGGAGCACGCGCTCGCCCTGGCCGGCGAGCCGCCGCGCTTCCTGCGCCTCCTGTCGGACATCCACGTGGATGCGAATCCACCCCATACCGTCCGTCTGGCGCCTTTGCCGACGGATAAGCAGAGTATTCTCGTCCTGGCGGGAGACTTCGGCACGCCCAAAAAGCTGGCCGACTGGCTCAAGATGGTGGCGACCCCTTTTCCACATATCGTGGCGGTGTTGGGGAATCACGATTACTGGGGTTACTCCGTCGAACGGGCAGCGGAAAAGTGGCGGGAGGGCCTGGCGAGGCATCTACCGAAGGATCGGATGGCGCGCTTCACCCTGCTGGAAAGACAAGGCGTGGACATCGGCAATATCCGCTTTTTCGGAACCACCCTGTGGTCGGATTTCGATGGCGGCGACCCCTATGCCATGCGGGCGGCACAGGAAACCCTGCAGGATCATAAGCGGATACGGTGCCATGGGGGTGCCCGGCGCTTTTTGCCGCGGGATGCTCTGGAGGTACATCTGGCCAGTAAGCTTTGGCTGGAGGAGTCCATTGCGCAGCCCTGGGCCGGCCACAAGGTCGTGATCACCCACCATGCACCGGCATGGGCATCCATTTACCCAGCCTTCCGGCAGGACGATCTGTCCGGTGCCTACGCCAGCCGATTGGAGGATGCCGTGGCGCGCTATGGGGATCAGGGGGTGCGGCTGTGGATGCATGGCCATACCCATCATGCGGTGGATTACCGTATCGGGCCGGTGCGCATCGTATCCAACGCCTTCGGCTACCCGAGGGAAGGAACCGGGGTGCGCCTGGATCAGGTGATTGAACTGGAGGAACAGGTTCCATGAACCCCCGTGTCTGCACGCATCCGGCCAATCGCGCGGGCCGGGATTTCATCGTGGGGGATCTGCACGGCCATCCCGACGCCTTGCAAATCCTCCTGGATCGTGTCGCCTTCGACGAGGACACGGATCGCCTTTTCAGCGTGGGCGACCTGGTGGATCGCGGCCCGAACAGTGCCAAGGCGCTGGATCTGCTGGATGAACCCTGGTTTCATCCGGTGCTGGGTAATCACGATGCCATGCTGCTGGCCACGTTGAATCTGGAGCATGTGCGAGAGATGCGGCGGGAGGAAGCCCAACGGACCGCTGCCTACGCCGATCTCTTTGCCCGCAATGGCGGCTGGGACTGGCTCCGCCACTTTCGGAGGGAGGAAGATCGGTGCGAACAGTGGCGGTCCGCGTTGTCTCGGCTGCCTTTGGTACGCATCGTCGACCCGATGGATACTTCCCCTGCCGGACGTTTTCATGTGCTTCATGCGGAGCTGGCTGCGGAACAGGGAGCGGGCGTGGCGGTGCTCTGGAACGATGCCGATCTAGACGACGCGGAGCATCCCCGGTGGCGGGAGGCGCACCCGATTATCGGCTATGACGCGGTGGGTACTTGGGAGGAGCATATCCTTTGGGGGCGGGAGATACGCTATGCCCTGACTCACGACGTGCCCATCGTCCCGGCAGGGCTGTCCCGCACCTATGTCGGGCACACCATTACCCCGCCGCGCCGGGGAGCCTTGTTGCAGGTCGCTGGGCATGTGTTTCTGGATACCGGTGCGGCCCATCTGGATCCGACGGAGCGATACCGCGATCAGGGCCTGACCCTGTTTTGCCATCCGGAAGAACGGGGCTGGATGCTAACGGTATCGGGCATCCAGGAAGTGCGGTTGAATCCGCCCTCGATGGGCAGGCATAAGGAGTGGTAGGCCATTCCACGGCATAACAGCACAACAGCGAAGGGGACAGCATGCCGCGCGGACCCGCCAGGTAGAAGACAGGAAAACCGCCAGCCAGAGCCTGGAATCCAAGCTCTGGGTCACCGCCGACTACGAGAATGTGGTGCTGGGCCTCATCTTCCTGGAGTACATCTCGGACCGCTTCGCCCAAACGCGTACGGAAATCCATGCGGAAGGCCTTGCGGGCGGCAACGGCGCCGACCCAGAAGACCGCGACGAATACACGGCGGAAGGCGTGTTCTGGGTGCCCGCGTCCGCTCGCTGGCATGTGGTACAGGCCGCCGCCAAGCAGACGAACATCGGCAAGCGCATCGACGACGCCATGACCGAGATCGAAAAGGAAAACCCCAGGCTCAAGGGCATCCTGTCCAAGGGCTATGCCCGCCCTACCCTTGATCAGCGCTGCCTGGGGGAACCGGTGGACCTCATCGGCACCATGGGCCTGGGCACTGCCGAACATCAGGTCAGGGACACCCTGGGCTGGGTCTATGAATACTTCCTGGGCATGTTCGCCAGCACCGAGGGCAAGCGCGGTGGCGAGTTCTGCACCCCAGCTTCGGTGGTGTGTCCTGGTGACCATGTTGGCCCCCTACAAGGAGCGCATCTATGGCCCCTATTGCGGGTCCGGAGGTATGATCGTCCAGTCCAAAAAGTCCATCGAATGGCCTCCTCGCCCAACAAGACGGATAGGGCCTCTTGCATCTGTCCCGACGACACC
>NZ_JAGDWX010000031.1 GCF_023256195.1 Acidithiobacillus sp. | reverse complement strand
AGGACATGATCGACGCCATGGACGCGCACCACATCCCCATCGGCGCCCAGAACTATCTGCTGTCCCTCCTCGCCCCCATGGAGCCGCAGATCGTCACGGCCAATGGGCCTCTGGGCTAAGATGGGCATAAAGCATTCCTCCTCACCCAGCTGAATTTGGGTTTTTAGAGGGCTTCGTGCCCTCTTTTTTGCATCCATCCCGAGCGAAATTTCGTAAACCGTGTGCTGGTTCTTTCTGACTGCAAGGAGAGTTGTGATGAAATCCGTATCCCGTCGTGAATGGTTGAAGTCTGCCGCCAAGATCAGTGCCGTTGCCGTTGTGGCTCCTCTTGTCTTTACCGCACGCGCCAACGCGGCCGACAGTGATCTGCAGAGCAAGGCCTCGGTGAGCTATCAGGACAAGCCTGAGGGTAAGGATATGTGCAGCAACTGCGCTCACTTCGTCCCGGGGCCGAAGCCGACTGCCGATGGCACCTGCAAGGTGGTGGCCGGTGAGATCAGCCCCCATGGCTACTGCTACGCCTATACGCCCATGGCGAGCTGAAGCAACGCTCCACGCTTGTGGTGCAGGGAAGGGATGCCCGGGGCATCCCTTTTTTTATGGCGATGGCATTGATCTCGGCGCTTGTCAGGCTGGCGGCGCAGGGTTAGGCTCCTGGCAGATACGCTGGAGACGAGCCTCGGTGAACCGGAGGCAAGGAGCCCGCGAGGCTGGGAAAAGGGGGCGTGGCGGTGAGTGATCTACGGGCGTGGCTGGAAGTCTTTTCGTGCGTGAGCCGCATTCCCTTTGCCGAAATGGAGCGTGTGGACGAATCCACCGATGAGGATTTCCTCGGGCGCATGGCCGACTGCCTGGAGGGAAGTCCCCTGTTGCACAGCGTGGCCATAGGGCGTGCCGATGCCGATGGCGTTTTGCGCCCCGTGGCGGCAGCTGGTCCTTTTCGGGCGCAGATTCTGGGTGATGTCCGGGTCTTTTTCGCGCCGGACCACCCTCACGCCCGCAGCGTCTCGGTGCGCGCGTTGCGCGAAGACCGCACCCTGGTCGTTTCGGACTATCTTCACAGCGAGTATCTGCAGCATCCAAGCCTTGCGGGTTGGCGCGAGACCCTCGCGAAAATCGGCATCCGCTGGCTGGCAGCCGCTCCCATCGGTGGGCAGAAGACACCCTGGGGGGTATTGGTATTGGCCGGCACCGGCAAGCTGCCGCCTGCGGAGCTGGAACTGGCCTCCACCATCCTCGCCCGTTTCATAGCCGATAGCCTCCGCCTGCGTGAGGCGCAGCGGCGAACCCTCGGGTTGCATCGACAGTTGCAGCAGGTGGCGGAACGCGATCCGCTGACGGATCTACCCAATCGTCGCGCCCTGCAGCGGGCGTTGGCTTTGCCACGGGCCCTGGACGGGGCAGGGCGTACGGCGGTGGTGATGCTGGATCTGGACGACTTCAAGGTCGTCAACGACGAGCTGAGCCATCAGGCGGGGGATCTCGTGCTGCTGACCCTGGCGGAGCGCCTGCGCGCCAGTCTGCGTCGGGGAGATTTCGTGGCGCGTTACGGTGGTGATGAGTTTGTGCTGATATTACAAGGCTGCGCCGAACGCAACGCCGCGGAGGAGGTGCTGGCACGCTTGGAGCAAGCTCTGCTGCAGCCTCTGTCGGTGGCGGGTCGAGAGTGGACTCTGAAGGCCAGCATGGGTGTCGCCCTGGCCGTGGACCATCCCGCCCAGGATGCGGAACGCCTGCTGCGGCTGGCCGATCTGGCGCTCTATCGAGCCAAGGCGCTCAAGGGTCAGCGCAGCCGCAGCTGGTGTTTCGCCAACGCCGAGGACTCGCCCAGGCAGGGTGCCGCCCTGTGTTCTTCCTCGCCCGCGGAGATAGACGATGACACACGCCCCTGACCCGATACTTCTGGTGCTCTGCAGCATCCCGGACTCCGATACCTTGGCACGCGAGATGGCTGGAGCGCTGCTGGAGCAGAAGCTCGCCGCCTGCGTGCACTGCCTTCCCCCAGGCCTGTCCCTCTACGTCTGGAAGGGGGAGTTGGAGGAGCAGCGCGAACGGACCTTGCTGATCAAGACACAGCCGCAGCGCTATCCCGAGCTGGAACGGGCTCTGCTGGCGCTGCATCCCTATGAGGTGCCGGAAATCCTCGCCGTGCGCGTAGATGCAGCGCTGGACGCCTACGCTGGCTGGCTCGGCGCCGCCTTGACCTGAGCGGTGCGCGACCCTTGGCGCAGTGGCGCGGATTTTGCTGCCGCTGTCGGTATCGTGCATAGTCGCCGGAATGGCGTTCAGGAGGCGTAGGGAATGGGCATAACGGGATCGTGGATATCGAGGGGGCGTGCCCTTTGGCACAACGGGCTGGCGATGCTTGCGCTCGTGGGGCTCCTGCTGATCCCCGTGCTCGCGACCGCCGGTTTTCTCTCCCCGGATCAAGCCTTTCAGTTTGCGGCCAAGGCCGATGGTCCAGGCCGTCTGCAACTCACCTGGACGGTGGCGCCGGGGTATCACCTCTATCGCGATCGTATCCGAGTCTCGCTGGCACCGAGCACCCTGCACCTGCAGAAGATCGACTTGCCCGCGGGCAAGGAACTGGATGATCCCGCCTTTGGCCGGGTGCGCGTGCTGGAAGGCCAGAACACCGTGATTGCCCATTACACCAGCGATGGCCCCCTCCCTTCGGTGCTTCAGGTCAGCAGTACCTTCCAGGGCTGCGCCAACGCAGGAGTCTGTTATCCGGAGCAGCACAAGACCATCGACGTCGATCTCGGCACGGTGGCAGCGCCCACGGCGAGCGCCGCCGCGCCCGCGACCACCTTGGCGCCGAGACCGCAGAGCAATGCCGGGGCGCTGGCCGGGGCGCTGCAGGACCGCTTCTGGCTGACGCTGGGACTCTTCTTCCTGTCGGGATTGGGGCTTGCCTTCACTCCCTGCGTATTCCCCATGATCCCCATCCTGTCGGCCCTCATCGTCGGTCAGAAAGATCACCCCGGTCGCGCGCGCGCCTTTTTCCTGTCCCTGGCCTATGTGCTCGGCATGGCCCTGACCTACACCCTGGCGGGTGTCCTCGCGGCCTTGACGGGCGCGTATTTTCAGGCCTTCTTTCAGAGCCCCTGGGTGCTGGCGGCCTTTGCCGGGATATTCGTGCTCCTGGCCTTGTCGATGTTCGGCTTCTACGAACTGCAGATGCCCAGCAGCATCCAAAGCCGCCTGTCGACGGTGGGTCGGGGCGGCCATCTCGTCGGTAGTTTCATCATGGGGGTACTGTCGGCCCTCATCGTCGGGCCCTGCGTGGCGGCACCGCTGGCAGGTGGCCTGCTGTTCATTTCCCAGACCGGTAATGTGCTCCTGGGGGCGCTGTCACTATTCGTGCTGAGCCTCGGCATGGGTATACCGCTCTTGATCATCGGCACTTCGGCGGGCCACCTGCTGCCCCGCGCCGGCCCCTGGATGGATGCCACCAAGGCGGTTTTTGGCGTCCTCATGCTTGGGGTGGCCATTTGGCTGCTTGCGCGGATCTTGCCGGGCAGCATCAGTCTACTGCTCTGGTCCGCCTTGGCCGTCGTGTCGGCCGTCTATCTCCGCGCCCTGGAGCCCCTGGGGCCCGATGCCCGCGGCTGGCACTATCTGCGCAAGGGCATCGCCGTGCTCGTGCTGGCCTATGGCCTCATTGCCGGCTACGGTGCCCTGACCGGCCACAGTGACCCACTGGAACCCCTTGGAAAGGGGACAGCCGCTGCGGCGGCGAGCTCCAATGCCCAGGTGGCGGCGAACGACGCGGCGCATTTTACCGTCGTTAAAAGTCCTCAGGCGCTGGATAGTGCGTTGGCGGCTGCCCAGGGTAAGCCGGTGCTCATCGACTATTGGGCCCAGTGGTGCATCGAGTGCACGCGCATGGACAAGGTCACTTTCAGCGACCCCAAGGTACGCGCGGCGCTGGCAGGCGATGTGCTGATCCGGGTCGACGTCACGGCCGACAATGCTGCCAGCAAGGCGCTCCTGGAGCGCTTTCACCTGGTAGGACCCCCGGCCTTCATCCGCTTGGACGCCCACGGCCACGTGGTGAAGGTGCAGGAAGGCTACCTCGGACCCGATGCCTTCCTGCGCTGGCTGAAGTCCTGACCTGCGCTGTAGCCTTCTCTTCCCCCTATAGCCGGCGCGGTGCAAGGAGAACCGTACTCCGGTCGGAAAGTGCGTAAGAGTTGGAGCCTGAACAACGATATCCGCAACGTGGCGACAGACCTCTCAGTGCCCGCCGCGAGCGAGGGCTCCGCCCTTGAGGATGTAAAGCGTACCGCAATAAGGGCAGCGCGCCTCACCGGTCTCCTCGATCTTCAGAAACACCCGCGGGTGGCCGTCCCAGCTCGGTGGGCGCGGGCAGTACAGCGGCAGATCCTTGGATTCCACCTCCACCAGCTTCTGGGCACAGCAGCGTACTTTCGAATCCATGTCAGCCTACGTGATGCAGCCACTCGGGGTGGTCGTCGCGCTTGCCAGAAACCGTATCGAAGTAGCGGCTCTGGAGCATGGTCGTCACTTCGCCGCGGCGGCCGTTGCCGATGATACGATCGTCGATCTCGCGGATGGGCGTCACCTCGGCCGCCGTGCCGGTGAAAAAGGCTTCGTCGGCAATATAGAACTCATCGCGGGTGAGCTGCTTCTCGACGATGGGCAGACCAGCGTCCCGGGCAAAGCGTAGGATGGTGTCGCGGGTGATGCCCTCGAGGGCGCTGGTGAGCGTCGGGGTGTAGAGCACACCGTCCCGCACCATGAAGACGTTCTCGCCGGAACCCTCGGCCACATAGCCCTCGCGATCCAGGAGCAGGGCCTCGTCGTAACCGCCGCGGTGGGCTTCGCTGTGGGCCAACATGGAATTCATGTAGTTGCCCGTCGCCTTGGCCTTGCACAGGTGGATGTTGACGTGGTGGCGGCTGTAGGAGCTCACCTTGACGCGGATACCGCGCTCCAGAGCCTCCTGTCCGAGGTAGCTGCCCCAGGACCAGGCAGCAATGAGTACGTGCGCCTTCAGACCCTTGGCAGCGAGACCCATGCCTTCCGCCCCGTAGAAGACCAGCGGGCGTATATACGCGGATTCCAGGCCGTTGGCACGTACCACTTCCTTGGTGGCGGCGTCGATTTCGGCCGGGCTGAAGGGAATCTCCATCTGCAGGATCTTGGCGCTGTTGAACAGGCGTTTGGTGTGTTCGGGCAAGCGGAAGATGGCCGCGCCGCGAGGAGTGGCGTAGGCGCGCTCGCCCTCGAAACAACCAAGACCGTAGTGCAGGGTGTGGGTGAGCCCGTGCACCGTGGCCTCGCGCCAGGGTAGAAGCTTGCCGTCCATCCAGATGAAACCGTCGCGATCTGCCATTGACATCCGTTAATTCTCCTCTGCGGCCCGCGGGCCAAGTGCTTCTCGCCAGACCTCGAGCACGCCCCGGGCGGCTTTGCGCAACGCTGCCGCCTCGGGATCGACGTCGGCCACGCTGCGGCTGACCAGGGCGAGCCAGCGGCGATTTTCGCTGTAACGAAAGAGGCTCAAAGCCTCTTCCAGGGTTTTTGCCCGGGCTGCAGTCCAGACCCCCGCCTCCTGCAATGCGGCGATGAGCTTGCGGGTGTTGCTGTGAGCACTGAGCTGCGGTGCTCGGGCACAAGTGGACAGCATAGCAAACTGCACGAGAAATTCGATATCCGTGAGGGCGCCGGGACTGAGCTTCAGGTCAAACCGATGCGCTGGGATCTGCTTGGCGTCCTGGATGCGTTGGCGCATCGCGATGATGTCGTGGGCAAGGTTGCCGGCTTCGCGTGGCCGGCACAGGATCTCACGGCGCAACTGGGCGAAGCGCTGACACAGATCGGGGCTGCCGGCGATGGGACGGGCGCGGCACAGGGCCTGATGCTCCCAGGTCCAGGCCGACTCCCGCTGATAGCGGGCAAAGGCGGTCCAGGAGCTGACCAGAGGGCCGGACTGGCCCGACGGGCGCAGGCGCATGTCGATTTCGTAGAGGATGCCTGCCCGGGTGGGGAGGGTCAGGATGTGGATCAGGCGCTGTCCCAGACGCGCATACCAGGCGCTGGCAGACAGTGGTATGCGGCCGTTGCTCTCGGCGTCCGGCGGAGCATCGTAGAGAAAGACGAGGTCAAGGTCCGATGCCAATCCCATTTCCCGCCCGCCAAGTTTGCCATAGGCGATGACAGCGAAAGCTGGCTTATGATCCTCGTCGCAACCGCCCGCTTCGACACCCAGCGATCCGTGCCGCTCCCGCAGGTCCGCCTCGGCCCATTGCAGCGCCTGCTCGATGGCGATTTCCGCCAGTTCGCTGAGGCGCTCGCCCAGCTGCATGCTGTCCAGTCGACCGCTCCAGAAGTCGGCGGCCAGCAGCAAATACTCGCTATTCTTGAAGCGGCGCAGCGCATCCATGCGCTCTTCCGTGTCCGTGGCGCCCGCAAGCTCCGCGGCGAGCTCCCGGCGCCACAGGGTAGGGTCGTGCTCCTGCCGACTGAGCAGGTCATCCAGCAGGATAGGATGCCGCACAAGGGCTTGGGCAAGCCAGGGGCTGTGCAGGAGGTCGGCAACGCTGGCGAGAAAGTCGGGATTCTCTGCCAGCAGTGCCAGATAGTGGGCGTGGGGCAAGAGGGCTTCCGTAAGATCCAACAGGCGCTGCAGACCGACGTCGGCCGGCTGGAAACTTCGACAAAGATCGAGGTATCGGGGTAGGAGCTGATCCAGGCGTTGGCGCCCGCGTTGGGACAGACGCAGTGCTACGTTGCGCGATTGGGCAAAACGTCGCAGACGCTCCCAGACGGTTTCGGGATCTTCAAATTGCCAGGGCGCCAGCAGGGCGCGGGCATCGAAGTCCGGCGCGGCAACCTGCGCCGTCTGCCATAGTTGGTGGGTGGGGTCGTCACGGTATTCCGGACCCTCCAGCAGCAGATCGTGAAAAAGCGCGTGGACCTGTTCTCGCCGCGCGCGAATCTCGTTCTGCAGATGGGCGGGGTCGGAGTAGGCCAGGGCGCAGGCCAGGCGCTGCCAGGCCAAAGCATCGTCCGGCAGTTGCTGGGTCTGACGGTCCTCGACCATCTGCAGGGCATGCTCCACCCGGCGCCAAAGCCGATAGCTGGACTCCAGGAAATCGGCATCGGCGGGTGCCAGGAGCTGCGCCGTGCGCAGGGCCTGCAGGGCTTCCAGAGTATTGGGCTGGCGCAGGCCAGGTAGGCGACCGCCGTGGATGAGCTGCAGTGCCTGGCAGACGAATTCGATCTCGCGGATGCCGCCGCGCCCTTTTTTGAGATTTCGGCTGTTGGGGCCCTGTTCCAGATCCATCAAGGCCTTGACCTCGCGCATGCCGGCAAGGGCGGTGAAGTCCAGATAACGGCGATAGGCGAAGTGGCGATTGTCGGCCAGCACCTGCTCGCCAAAGCGCAGATCGCCCGCCACGGGCCGAGCCTTGATCCAGGCAAATCGCTCCCAGTCGCGCCCGTGGGCCTGGTAGTACTGCTCCAGGGCGGCGGCGCTGACGCAAAGTGGGCCGACATCGCCAAAGGGGCGCAGACGGGTATCCACGCGAAAGACGAAGCCGTCGGCAGAGTTGCTGTCCAGGGCGCGGATGAGCCAGCGCGCCAGACGCTGAAAATATTCTCCGAGATCCAGAGGCAGGGGGCCATCGCTCTGCCCGCCCTCGCCGTAGACAAAGAGCAGATCGATGTCCGAGGACAGATTGAGCTCGCGTCCACCGAGTTTGCCCATGGCCAGAATAGTGAAGGGGACGATGGCACCGGCCGCGTTGCGTGGCTGGCCGTGGCGCTCTGTCAAGAGCTTCTGACCGAACTCCAGGGAGCGGCCAAGACAGGCCTCGGCGAGCTCGGTGAGGGCCGTGAGCGTGGCATCCAGGCGTTCTGGCCCCCAGAGATCCTGCCAGATGATCCGTGCCATGGCCCGCTGTCGGTCGCGACGCAGGGTCCGGAAGAAATCCTCCTCAGTGCTGGCGACGGCGCTGGCTTCCAAGACCACCGGTGCCGCTTCGAGGTCCAGGATCCAGAAGGGTTCACGCTCCAGCAGGCGACGCCAGTAGGGACTGGCGCAGGCAACGCGCGCCCAGTGGCCAGAGACTTGGTCGTCGAGGCGCGCCGAAAGAGTGGCGCGTGCCGGGTCGTCCAGCGCTTCCCAGATCGTCTGCATCGACGCCAGTACCAAGGACCCCTCCATGGCGAGGGCTTCGGCCGCGACACGGCAGGAAGGGGGCAAGGGAAGGCTGGGGGTGATCATGGAACTATCGTCGCAGGCAGACGCGCTGCGGGCAAGGGCAAGGGCTGCTGCTGCAGCGTCGATCGCTGTCGCCCGCATGGCGATACCGGCGCGCCCCGCCTTGTGGTAACGTCATTCCTTGATCTTGGCTCAGGAGAGGTCCAGCGTGCTCAAAAGCATGACGGGTTTTGCGCGAGTGGAGGCTCAAGGCCCCTGGGGAAGTCTTGCCTGGGAGCTGCGCAGCGTCAATCACCGCTTTCTGGAAGTCTCCATGCACCTGCCGGAGGCCTTCAATGCCCTGGAGGGGGAGCTGCGCAGTCGGGTGGGCAAGGCTCTGGCCCGCGGACGGGTGGATGTGTGGCTGCGTTATCAGCCGGCGGCGGGGAGTAATCTGCAGCTCAATACCGCTCTGGCGGCCGAGCTGCGGGGGCTGCTGGAGGAGCTGACGGATCTCTGGGATCTGTCGGATTACAGCGTGTCGCCTCTGGAGCTGCTGCGCTGGCCCGGCGTCGTGCAGTCGGGGAACTCGGAATCGTCCGAGCTTCCGGCCATGGCCCTGCGCCACTTCGATGAAGCCTTGGCGCAGCTGCAGGAGACCCGGATCCGTGAGGGACAGGCCCTGAAGGATTTGGTGCTGCAGCGTCTGGACGCCATGCGTGCTCAGGTGGTGGCGCTGCGCGCCGTGCTGCCGGAGATCGAGACGATCCTGCGCGAACGTCTCCGTGCCCGATTGCAGGAACTGGCGCAGCAGGTCGAACCCGGTCGCTGGGAGCAGGAGTTGCTCTTCTACCTGCAGCGTCAAGACGTGGCGGAGGAGCTGGACCGTCTGGACACCCACGTGGAAGAATTGGCGCGCATCTTGCAGCGGTCGGAGCCTGTGGGGCGGCGGCTGGACTTTCTGGTGCAGGAGCTCAACCGCGAGGCCAACACCCTGGGCTCCAAGGCCGGTGACCATCGGCTCACCCGTGCGGCGGTGGAGTTGAAAGTATTGATCGAGCAGATACGGGAGCAGATCCAGAATGTGGAGTGAGGGACGGGCGCTGCCATGGAACGCTGGCGCAGGATCGGGTGTGAGCGGGGGCGCGGGATCATGAGCCGCGCTGCCGGGATCCTATGGATATTGTCGGCGCCCAGCGGTGCAGGTAAGACCAGTCTGGCCCGCGCTCTGGTAGCGGAGGTGCCCAATCTGCGCAGCTCCGTCTCCTACACGACCCGGGCGCCGCGTCCTGGAGAGCAGGATGGGGTCGACTATCATTTCATCAGCAAGGAAGCCTTTGCGGCCATGGCCGAGCGTGGTGAATTCCTGGAGTATGCCCTGGTGCACGGCAACAGTTACGGTACCGGCGAAAGCTGGGTCAAACAGCAGCTTTTTCAGGGTGTCGACTGTCTGCTGGAAATCGACTGGCAGGGGGCGCGGCTGGTACGGGAGCGACTTCCGGACTACGCCCAGAGCATCTTCATCCTGCCGCCTTCCCTGTCGACTTTGGAGGAACGCCTGCGCGGACGTGGCCAGGACAGCGCCGAAGTCATTGCCCGGCGACTGGCGGCCGCGCGGGAAGAATTGCTACATTACGACGAGTTCGACT
The DNA here is from genome assembly GCF_023256195.1 of Acidithiobacillus sp. GTDB lineage: Bacteria > Pseudomonadota > Gammaproteobacteria > Acidithiobacillales > Acidithiobacillaceae > Acidithiobacillus_A. Next base: position 34,570 of record NZ_JAGDWX010000031.1, on the reverse strand, counting down.
ATCTGGTGGTCAATGCCGACTTTGCCGCCGCGCTGGCAGATCTGCGCTGCGTGATTCGGGCAGGGCATCTGCGCCGGGAGCAGCAGCAGTTCACCGAAAGAGAACGCCTCGAACATCTTTTGGGTGGTGCATAGCCACCCCTTATCTGTGGAGTAGTGGATCATGGCACGCATTACGGTAGAAGATTGTCTGGACAAGTTGGACAATCGCTTTGAATTGACCTTGGTAGCGGCACGCCGGGCACGGCAACTGGCCGCGGGCTCGACGCCTCTGGTGGACGTGGGGCGGGACAAGAATACGGTGGTAGCCCTGCGCGAGATTGCGGAGGGCCTGGTGGGTCGCTCGATCCTCGATGAGCAGGATCCGCCTCCTCTGAGCAGCTTCCCTGGTGCCAGTCGGCGGGAAGCCCTGCGGGTAGAGGATGCAGCCGGCGACTGAACGCCGCGATCCCGTGCCGCGGCCCGTGGAAACCGAGCCCGGTGCGGTGCTGCGCCTGCCGCCCGTGCGGCCGGTGCTGGACGATCCCTGCGCGCCCCTGCGCGAGCTGCTGCGCGGCTATCTCCCAGTGACGGAGGTACAACACGCCCGTGAAGCCTACGAGTTCGCGGCCAAGGCGCATGGCCAGCAGACCCGTCGCAGTGGTGAGCCCTACATCCACCATCCGGTAGCCGTCGCCTGCATCCTGGCGGAACTACAGCTGGATACCGCCAGTATTCAGGCGGCCCTGCTGCACGATGTCATCGAAGACTGCGGAGTCAGTAAGGAAGATATCGCCGCTCGCTTCGGCGCGGAGGTGGCAGAGCTGGTGGATGGTGTCAGCAAGCTCGGGCAGGTGCGCTTCGAAACCCGAGAAGAGGCCCAGGCGGAAAATTTCCGGAAGATGTTCCTGGCCATGTCCCGCGACATCCGGGTGGTACTCATCAAGCTCGCCGATCGCCTGCACAACATGCGCACCATGGGGGTCATGAGCGCGGAGAAGCGCCGCCGCATCTCCCGCGAGACCCTCGACATCTATGCGCCCATAGCCCAGCGTCTCGGCATCCAGGCCATCCGTATCGAGTTGGAAGAACTGGCCTTCTCGCACCTGTATCCCAAGCGCTGGCACGCCCTGGGTGAGGCGGTGAAGGCAGCGCGCGGCAACCGCAAGGAAGCCGTGCAGAAGATTGAGCAGATCATCGCCGAGCGCCTGCGTCAGGAAGGCATCGTCGGCGCGGTCAGTGGTCGCGAAAAGCACGTCTACAGCATCTACCGCAAGATGCAGGCCAAAGGATTGCCCTTCAGCGCCATTCACGATCTGCACGCTTTCCGCATCATCGTCAACGATGTGGATACCTGCTACCGAGTACTGGGTATCGTCCACAGTCTCTTTCGACCACTGCCCGGGCGTTTCAAGGATTACATCGCCATTCCCAAGTCCAATGGCTACCAATCCCTGCACACCGTGCTGCTGGGCCCGTTTGGTCACCCCGTGGAGATCCAGATACGCACCGAGGACATGCATCGCGTGGCCGAAGCGGGGGTAGCGGCGCACTGGCTCTACAAGAGCGGCGCTCAGAACGCCCACGCCGAGGCTCAGGCCCGGGCCTGGCTGCAGCGTCTGCTGGAACTCCAGGCCCAGGGTGGCGATTCCCAGGAATTTCTGGAAAACATCAAACTCGATCTCTTTCCCGATGAGGTCTACGTCTTTACCCCCAAGGGCAAGATCCTCAGCCTGCCGCGGGGAGCGACGGCGGTGGATTTCGCCTATGCCGTGCACACCGACGTCGGCAATCGGGCGGTGGCGGCGCGCATCAACGACATGTTTGCGCCCCTGCGCACCTTGCTCAACAACGGCGACAAGGTCGAGATCATCACCGCGGCCTCGGCTCGGCCGCAGCCCGGTTGGCTCGACGTGGTCGTCACCGCCAAGGCGCGCACGAGCATCCGCGCCTACCTCAAGACCATCCAGCAGGATGAGGCGGAGATGCTCGGTCGTAACCTCTTGGACAAAGCCTTGCAGAGTCTCGGCAGTAGCCTTGCCGATCTGGGCGAGGGAGCCCTGCAGGACCTGCCCAAGGCCTTTGCCAAGGCATCGGTGAGCGAACTGCTGGCGGCGGTGGGTATGGGCGAGATCTTTCCTCTGGTCCTCGCCCATAAACTGCAGCCGGAGGAAGACCAGGGCCGTCTCAAGCAGACGGCCAGGCGCCTGGGGCAGGCCGTCAGCCAGCTGTTGCCGGGACGGTCCGCCAGTGGGGGGGTGCGAGAGCCTTTACTCATTCGCGGCACCGAGGGACTGCCCGTCACCCTGGCCCGCTGCTGCCGACCCATTCCCGGCGACCCCATTCTGGGTTTCATCACGGCGGGCAAGGGCATCGTGGTGCACACGCACGATTGCCACAACATCCGCGAGTGGCGCAAACGCCGTGATCGCTGGGTGGACGTGCAGTGGGACCCCAAGGTGCAAGGTGAGTTTCCCGTCACCATCCGGGTGGTGGCCGAAAGCGGGCGCGGCGTGTTGGCGCGAATCGCCACCCACATCGCCGACGCGGACGCCAACATCGATCGGGTGGATATCGAACCGCAGGATGGACTCTACACCGGCATAACCTTTACCATCCTGGTCCACGACCGCAATCATCTGGCGCGAGTGGAGCGCAACCTGCGTACCTTGCCGAGCATATCGCGAGTACAGCGCATCAAGAGCTGAAACTGGGTCTGGCCGGTAGCTGGCGCTGCCGCCGAGACACCTATCCAGAGCACAGAGGAAGATCGTCCCATGAAAACACAAGCCATCACCACCAATCAGGCGCCTCAGGCCATCGGCGCCTACAGTCAGGCCATGATCCACGGAGACCTGCTCTATCTATCGGGGCAGATTCCGCTGGACCCCGCCACGGGCAAGCTGGTGGAGGGGGATATCGCACTGCAGATACGTCGAGTATTGGATAACCTGCAGGCGGTCTGTGTTGCCGCGGGAACCGAGCTGCAGGCGGCCATAAAATTGCAGGTCTACCTCACGGATCTGGCGCATTTTGCGGAGATCAATCAGGCCATGGAAGCGGTGTTTTCGCCTCCGTATCCGGCGCGGGCGGTGATTCAGGTGGCCGCCCTGCCGCGTGGAGCGCAGGTCGAGATCGACGGCATCGTGGCCTTGCCGAGCGCCGGATGATCCTGGATCCTGCGCAACTGCATCGGCCCATCGGCGAACTGCTGCAGGATTACCCGCAGCTGCGCGATCTGCTCGCCCGGCGCGGCATCCACTGTGAGGAATGCTTCATCGCCGACCGCGAGACCCTGGCCGGGATGGCGGCCATGCACGATCTTGATCTGCAGGAACTCCTGCGTGAGCTGGATTCTGGCTCGGGCGCGTCCACCGATTCCTGACTTCCGTGCCCCGTCGCGTGGCCTCGCCCTGCGTCCGTCTGGATAGCCCCATCACCGCGCTGCGGGGGGTCGGCCCGACTTTGGCGGCGCGTCTGACCCCTCTGGGTATCTCCCGGGTCGAGGATCTGCTCTTTCACCTTCCCAGCCGCTATCAGGATCGCCGCCAGCTGCACGCCATCGGCCAGTTGCGACCGGGACAGGAGGCGGCGGTGCTCGGTGAGATTCTGCACATCCGCCCCCAGAGCGGTCGCCGTCCGCAATGGTGTGTGGCCCTGGGCGATGACCGAGGCGGGGTCCTGCGTCTGCGCTTTTTTCACTGGGTTGGAGCCATGCGCAGCCAGTGGCGGCCCGGTCGTCGCCTCTGGTGTTTCGGCGAGGTACGCGGCGGTGCCTTTGGGCTGGAAATGGTGCATCCGGAGTGGCAGCTGGCGGATGGGCCGGACTTTTACCTGCCCGATCGTCTCACGCCTTTTTATCCCAGCGTCGCCGGCATCACCCAGACGCACTGGCGTGCCTGGACCGATGCGGCCCTCGCGCAGCTGGACGAACTGGTCGATCCCTTGGCAGAGCTGCTTCCCGCGGGCTGGCCCAGCCTCAAGGACAGTCTGTACCGCCTGCATCGCAGCGAGGAGGGCGTTCCAGGTGATGCCGACCCAGCGCGTCAGCGTCTGGCCCTGGACGAACTCACGGCCCACCATCTGGCCATGCTCCGTGAGCGCCGCGCCCAGCGCCATTTCTCCGCCCCTGTCCTGACGGCACCTGGCAGCTACTGGGAACGGCTGCGGCAGGCCTTGCCCTTTGCGCCTACGGCGGCACAACTCCGAGTCATTGACGAAATCCGCCAGGACCTGGGTCTTTCCGCGCCCATGCGGCGTCTGGTGCAGGGCGACGTCGGGTCGGGCAAGACCCTGGTGGCCGTCGCAGCACTGCTGCAGGCGGTGGAGGCAGGCTATCAGGTCGCTCTCATGGCACCCACCGAGATCCTCGCCCGCCAGTTGCACCATCGTTTGGAAGACTGGCTGCAGCCTCTGGACCTGCGTGCAGGACTGCTGCTCGGTGGCATTTCCGCCAAGGAGCGACGCGATCTGATCGGGGCCCTGGCTAGCGGTGAACTCGTCGTGGTCTGCGGTACCCAGGCGCTGTTTCAGGAGGGGGTGGAGTACGCACGTCTCGGTCTCGTCATCATCGATGAGCAGCACCGCTTCGGCGTCGAGCAGAGACGCCGGCTCATGGCCAAGGGTTCGATGCCGCACCTGCTCATCCTCACGGCGACCCCCATCCCCCGTACCCTGGCCATGACCCTGTACGCCGATCTCGATCTGTCCATCATCGATGCCCTGCCACCCGGGCGCACGCCCGTGACCACGGTGGTGATGCCCGACACGCGCCGCAGCGAACTGATCGCGCGCATGCGCAGCGTCCTGGCGGAAGGACGCCAGATCTATTGGGTCTGTCCTCTCATCGAGAACTCCGAACTGCTGGAGCTGCAGGCGGCCGAGGATAGTTACGCCGAACTGTGCCACGCCTTGCCGGATATCCGTATCGGCCTGGTGCACGGACGTCTTCCTGCCGAAGTAAAGCAGCAGCGGATGCAGGACTTCGTCACCGGAACCACGCAGATCCTGGTGGCGACCACGGTCATCGAGGTGGGCGTGGATGTGCCGGGCGCGAGCCTCATGGTCATCGAACACGCTGAGCGCCTGGGCCTGTCGCAACTGCATCAGCTGCGCGGTCGCGTGGGGCGGGGTGCGGAGCAGAGCACCTGCATACTGCTCTACCGTCCACCCCTGTCGCCGCGGGCACGCCAGCGCCTTGCGGTGATTCGCTCCAGCAGCGATGGTTTTTTCATCGCCCGCAAGGATCTGGAAATGCGCGGTCCGGGAGAATTGCTGGGGGTGCGCCAGAGTGGAGAACGCACTCTGCGCATCGCCGACCCCATACGGGACGAGGCACTACTGGAGATTGTCCCCGATTTGGGTGAGAATCTGCTGCGCACGCAGCCGGAGGCGGCCGCCGTCCTCATCCGGCGCTGGCTTGGCAGCACCGTCGCCTACGGCGACGTCGGGTAGACCCTGGGTTTGGAGGAAGATAGTCCATGAGCAAGGCCGCGCTCTGTTGGCGCGCACTATGGGTGTGCGCTTTCCCGGCACTTTTAGCGGGCTGCGCCAGTCAGATGCCGCCAGCGGAGGTGCACTCCGTCGCCTGGTATGCGGCGCGCATTCCGCCGCCGGTGGTACCGACGGTGAGTGCTCCCACGGTATCCGTTCAGCCGGCTCCGGTGCCTCAGGAAGTGCACATCGTGGTCGACACCCGTGATCGGCAGCTACGCATCTATAAGGGCGAGTCCCTCCTCGAAACCTTCCCTGTGGCCATCGGCTTCAACGGCGCCGCGCCGCGCCGTACCCGCGGTGATGACATTACACCGGTGGGGCATTACCGGATCGGCTATGTGCGTTTCGGCACCCGCTACGGCCCCTTCATGCTGCTGACCTACCCCAATCGTGAAGACGCCCGCTGGGGCCTGCGCGAGGGCATCATCAACCAGCGTCAGTACGATGCCATCATCACCGCCTTGGATCGCGGCGAGACTCCACCGCAGAACACCCCCCTTGGCGGCTACATCGGTATCCACGGTATGGGCCCACAGTTTTCGGACGATCCCGATTCCAAGGTCTTTCCGGGTCGCTGGACAGCCGGTTGCGTCGCCTTGTCCAACTGGGACGCCCGCCAGCTCGCCACACTGGTGCGGGTGGGGACTCCCGTTGAAATCGTTGGACAGGTCCCAGGCTATCGCGGCAGCACACCGGCCGAGCGGCGGCCCGCCGGTCTGCAGAGTGTAGCCGATACACCGGAGAAGCACCTGGACGATCTCCTAGCCTCTCTCCAGCACGGCGCAGCTCCCGCGCCTCAAGCGGCCCGTCCCTAGACACCCCGAGGATGTAGCGGGCTGCGGGACTCAGGGGGCTTCGTTCTGGCCGGTGGCCGTGCGTGCTTCCATAAAAGCCTTCTGGAAGGCATTGGCTTGGGCGACACAGTCCCCCAAGGCTACGCCGCCCTGCCAGTTGCCCAGCAGATCGAGATTGGGAAGTCGCCGGCAAAGCTCGTGAATGCGCGCTATGCGCTCCCCATGACCCAGGGCGTACTGGGGGATTGCCCGCGGCCACAGAGCACAACGGTGATAGCTGGGGTCGCCGCGGATACCCAGTATGGGGCGCAGGTCCCGCAGAGCCTGCGCCTCCAGTTCGGCAGGGCTGCGCTGCGATATATCCTGCTGCGCGCCGCCGAGAAAAGCCGTGAGCAGGACCATGCCCTCCGGCGCACGCTCCGGGAAAAGGGTAGAGGAGAACAAGACGCCGAGAGTCTCGATGCCGAGACGGCGTGGAATGAGCAGACCGAATCCATCCAGGGGATGCGCCACCGCCTCGCGGGGAAAGCCCAGGGCAATGGTAGCCACTGCGGGATAGAAGATGGAGTCCAGTTCATCGGCGAGCTCTGCCGCCAGCGGCCGCAGCAGACGGGCAATTTCTGAGGCGGGCAGGGCGAGCACCAGATGTCGGCACTCCAGCTCCCCGCCCGTGGTCTGCAGCCGCCAGCCCTCTTCACTATGCTGAATCCCGATGACGGCCCGCGACCGCTGTAGACGGTCCGGTGGCAACGCGCCCGCCAAAGCCATGGGGAGTTCCTGTAGACCAGAGCGAAAGGAGACGAGGCGACTGCCAGTGCCTTTCTTGCCAGTGCGTCGGTTGCGCAGGGCGGCCCGCAGCAGTGAGCCCGACTCCGCCTCCATGGACGCAAGGCGGGGCAGGGCCGCCGATACAGAGAGTTTTTCCGGGTCACCGGCGAAGACCCCAGAGACGAAGGGGTCCACCAACCAAGCGAGGGCCTCGGGGCCCAGGCGTCGACGGACAAAGTCGGCGATGCTCTCGTCGTCATGAGATGCTGGGCGGGCAGCCCGCCAGGGCTCACTCAGCAAGCGCAGGCGTGCCGACAGGCTCAGCAGGGACGAGGACAGGAGCACCCCCGGTCCCAGGGCCACCGGGCGGCGCTTGCGGTTCAGCACGAAACGGCGGCGGGCCAAAGGGTTGGCCTCCACCACCCGGTCTTCCAGACCCAGCCGCCGAATCATATCCGGCAGAAGCTCGCCCTTCACCATCAGCGAGTTGGGTCCCAGATCGCGCAGGAAGCCACCTTCGGCGCGGCTGCGCACGTTGCCGCCTACCTCTCCCTCGGCCTCTAGCAGCAGGGCGGGGATGCCGCGCTGGTGCAGGTACCAGGCGGCGCTGAGCCCGGTGAGACCAGCGCCGACCACGATCACTTCTTCTCTGGGCACGACTGCGCCTCCTCTGTCGCCTGGGCCGAGCCGCGATACCAGGGGCTATCCAGATACCAGCGTTGTGCGTGGCGCAACAGGGCGATGAGCACCGCGGTCACCGGCAGGGCGAGGAGCAGCCCGGCAAAACCGAAGAGTTCGCCGCCCGCCAGCACCGCAAAGATCACGAGCACCGGATGCAAGCCGATGCGCTCGCCCACCAGATAGGGAGTATAGACCATGCTTTCGAGAATCTGCCCTATGCCGAAGACCACCCACACCCCGACGATGGGCAGAAAGGCGCCTGTCTGCACATACATCGCCAGGGTTGCCATGCTGATCCCGCTGATGACCCCGAGGTAGGGCACGAAGCTCAGAAAACCCGCCAGCAGGCCGATGAGTATGGCCGTCTGCAGACCGACGATGGACAGACCGATGGCGTAGCTGGTGCCGAGGGCCAGCATGACCAGGATCTGCCCGCGCAGAAAGGCCATGAGCATGGCGTTGGCGTCGCGGGCCAGGAGTTCGACCAGAGGTAAGCGACGGCGTGGGATCAACTCGCGGATACGCTCCAGCAGACCGGGCCAATCGCGCAGCAGATAAAAGCCCAGCACGGGAATGAGCACGATATCCAGGAGAGTGGCGAGGATCCCACTGCCCGAACTGACGGCTATGCGCAGACTTTTTCCCAGCCAATCCGCGAGTTTCTGCGCATTGGCCGAGGCGTAGTGCGTGACCGTCTGGCTATCCAGGTGGATGCCCAACCGCGCCGACAGCTCTGGAATGATCTGGCGCTGCAGCAGCTCTGCATACTGGCGGGTATAGTCCAGAAAAAGCAAAGCCTGGTGGCGGATGGCCGGAAGCAGTGCCGTGACGACTCCAGCCACCAGCAGCACGACCAGCACAAAGACGAGGGTGGTGCCGGCACTGCGGGGCAGGCCCCAGCGCTGCAGACGGCTGACCAGCGGATTGCCCAGATACGCCAGGATGCCGGCAATCAGGAAAGGTGTGAGGACCGCACTCAGGCGGTAGAGCACATAGGCCCCGGCCACAAGACCTGCCATGACGTACAGACGTTGCAGAACGCTTGCCGAATTCACAGCCTCGCCCGCCGATGGCGCGTCCCTGGTCATGGGCACCGCCGCTCAGTGCAGACCGTGGCCGGCAGCTTCCGCGGCCGCCAGCATGATCTCACGCACTTCCGGCGTGTAGTCCCCTTGCAGTACCTGCTGCCGTCCCTCCTGAAAGAAGAGGGGCGCATCGGCGGGCAGATAGCGTTGCAAGGCCGCAAAGGCGGTTCGCATCTGTTCGGGGTCCTGGGCGCGGGTGGCGGCGATGGCCCAGTTGAACAGCAGAATCCGCCACGGACGCTGTGGGTCCTGACTTTCCAGGTCCGCGGCATAGTCCGTGGCCGCGGCTTCGGCAACGGCTCCCATGAGACGCGCGAGGCTTTGCAACGGTTCCGGATCCTTTTCGGCGTTGGCCAGGATCGCCAGCCCGTTGACCACCGGCTCGAGGGTGTGGATGGGCTGGCCCTGCTGCACCAACCAGGCAGCAACGGCGACGCTCACCACTTCCATGGCCGCCTTGGCCGGACGCTCACCCAGGCGATCGGCCCAGGTCGCCAGATCCAGGAGCAGGCCGATGGTCAGGTCACCAATCCGCTCCGGTTCATCCTCGGGCAGGGACGGGTCCCAGCTGGCTACGTCTTTCTCGAGGACCAGGAAAAGTTGACGCAGAGCATCCACCAGCTGCGGTGGAGTGACTTGCTCACCCGTTGCAATCTTGCTCTCGGCAAACTTGGCCAAGAGGGGCTGGGCAAACTGCTCGAAGCGGGATTTGGCTGCAGAAATATCCAATACGGATGCCACGTCATGCTCCTTTGCTGCGACGAGGTCGAGACACCTCGCCATTGTGTCAGGAAGGAAGGGATTATGGCTAGACGCTGGGTAATGGTATCCTTGGATCCTGTACGAATCTTGGAAAGTCTGACCCGCCCATGCAGCTCACCCACACCACCGACTCCTCGCCGCGCTCCCGCGTGGATCTGCACATGCACTCCACTTTCTCCGACGGTAGTCTGCCGGTGGACGAATTGGTGGCCCGAGTGGCGGCCGCCGGAGTCGAGGTCATGGCCCTCACCGACCACGACAACACGGCCGGTGTGGCCTTGGCCGCGAAGGAAGCCCAGCGCCACGGCCTGCGCCTCATCCCCGGCGTCGAGATCTCCAGTGTCTGGGAGGAGCAGGGGATCCATATCGTCGGTCTCGCCATGGATATCGAACATCCGGCCTTGCAGCGGGGTCTGGAGCGTATCGTCCAGCTGCGCGACCAGCGGGCCCTGGAGATTGCCGAGCGTCTGCAGCAGCAGGGTATCGCCGGAGCATGGGATGGCGCACGCGCCATTGCCGGCAGTCCGTTGGTGGGGCGCGCCCACTTTGCCCAGTGGCTGGTGCAGGCAGGTCATTGCAAGGATAGTCAGGACGCTTTTCAACGGTATCTAGGGCGTGGCAAGCCGGCTTACGTTCCCAGCGACTGGATTCCCATGGCCGAGGCCGTGGGTTGGATCCGGGCGGCGGGCGGCGAGGCGGTGCTGGCGCACCCGGGTCGCTACAAGCTGAGTGGAGCGCGTCTCAAGCGCCTGCTGGAGGATTTTCGTGCCGTCGGCGGCGCGGGCCTTGAGGTCTGCTCTGGCTCCCAGGCCGCTGCAGACCGCGAGCATCTTGGACGTCTCGCCATTCGTCTCGGCATGGCAGGCTCCGTCGGTTCCGACTTTCACGGCCCCAAACTCGGCCACGCCGAGATCGGCCAGCTGTTGCCCCTGCCCGATGGCGTCGAGACCATCTGGGATCGTCTCGGGGTCCCCGTGGCGGTTCCTTTCCCCACCCACTGAGTGAGGAATCTCGGGAGGACGCGGTCGTGAACGCCGGGCATGTCCGCACGGGTCCCTGGGGGACCTTGGTGCTTCTTTTGATCTATGCCGGGGCAGCCTATGCTCTCAGCCCCTTTGCCGGGCCGCTGCTCATGGGCGCCGTGCTGGCGGTGGTCGGCTGGCCCTGGCAAGTACGTCTGGAGCGCTACCTGCATCTGCCGCGCTGGTTTGGAGCGCTCCTGCACGCCACCGCCTGGGTTGCCGTCATCATCATTCCCGCCGTGGCCATCGTCGATTCCGTCCTACCCGAACTCCACCTGTTGGTGCTGCGTTGGCAGACCGGCATGCCCCTGCTCACCTTGCCCATCAGCCTGCAACAGCTCCCCTTCGTTGGAAACTGGCTGTCCGCGCATCTGGCCGAGATCAATGGCGCATATCTGTCCAATTTTTTTCGCCAGCATGCCGACATCATCACGAGTTCCCTCGGGCAGCTCTGGTTCTTTACCCTGCATACCTTCTTTGCCGCGCTGACGGTATTCGCGCTGACCTTGCATGGCGAACGCATCCACGAGATGCTGCAACTGGCTGCCAGTGAACTCTGGGGGCGGGATCGCGGCGAACGCTTTCTGCGCGCGGCACGAGAGGCGGCACGTTCGGTTCTCATCGGCCTCATCGGTGTGGGGGTGATCGAGGGAATCCTCATCGGCGCTGCCTTCGCTGTCGCGGGCCTGAAGATGTGGCCGCTGTGGCTGGTGGCGACGGCTCTCATCTCACCCATCCCTTTCGGCGCGACCACCGTGGTCGGGGCGGCGACGCTGTGGCTGGTGTTCTCCGGCCATTGGCTGGCCGGACTCATCATCTTCGCGTGGGGTCTGGTGGTGATCACCGTGGCCGATCTCGTGATCCGCCCCCTGCTGACGGGATCTCAGGCCCAGGCCCCGTTTTTTCTGGTGTTCTTCAGCATCCTCGGGGGTGCCGAGGCCTTCGGCTTGATTGGGCTGATCATCGGCCCTATTTTAGTATTGTTGGCCCGAGGTATCTGGCGTTCCTGGGAGCGGCGGGTACGGCTCGGCGCCTGAATTCGATTCGGCAAGACGCTTTTGCAAGGGGGTGTGGCCGTGGATTATCAAGTGTTGGATCAACAGTACAATCAACTCCAGCAGCAGACGCAGAACAACATCCAGGCGCTGCAACAGGTGGCGCAGCGGGTTCAGACCGTAGTCCCGGACAACACCACAGCGCGCGAACTGATCCTGGAGCTGCGCAATCTGGCCATGAATCTGCAACAGCAGCAGCAGAGCACCGCCATGCTCCTGCAGCAGCTCAGCATGCGCATCCAGCAACTGGAGATGCAGCTGCAGTCCATGGGCCAGGCTGGGGTCAACCCCAATCCCATGGCGCAGCGGGCCTGGAACCAGCCCATGCAGCCCGGCATGGGTAGCGGCTTCCTGGGCAACGTCGTGACAGGCCTGGGGCTTGGTGCCGGATTTGGGATTGCCGAAAACGTCGTCAACGACATCTTCGATTCCTTTTGATGTACTTACTCCGCCGTAGCGCCACGCATGTAGCCGGTGTCGTAGGCCAGCGTGGCTGAAGACTGGGCGGTGGGCGTGCACGCCGTCGCCGCCGCCATCGACGCCGGCGAAGTAGAACAGCTTTGGCTAGCCAAAGAGCGTGCCGGCGATCGGCGTATCCAGGACGTCCTCGCCGCTGCCGAGCGGCAAGGTACCGCCCTGCGTTGGGCGGCGGCGGCAGAGCTGGATCGCCTGGGTGTTGGCCACCAGCATCAGGGTCTGGCTGCCCGCCTGCTGCCTGCACCGGCGCGCAAGCTCTCGGAGGTGCTGGAGAGTATTCCCGCCCCTGGCCTGTTGCTGATTCTGGACGGTATTCTCGACCCCCACAATCTCGGCGCGTGCCTGCGCAGTGCTGAAGCCGCCGGGGTACACGCCGTGCTCCTGCCCAAGGATCACGCCTGCCCCATCAACGCTACGGTGCGCAAGGCGGCCGCCGGCGCGGCCTCCCGTCTGCCCGTCGTGGTGGTGACCAATCTCGCGCGTAGCATCGCAAGCCTCAAGGAACAGGGATACTGGATCGCTGGACTTGCCGGGGAGGCCAGTGCGGATCTGTACCAGGCCGACCTGCGCGGCCCCCTGGCGCTGGTCCTGGGCAGTGAAGAAAAAGGTCTGCGGCGCCTGGTCCGGGAACACTGCGATTTTCTCTGGCGCATTCCCATGTCCGGGGCGATAGAAAGTCTCAACGTCTCCGTCGCCGCTGCCCTGGCCCTTTTCGAGGCGCGCCGGCAGCGGCAGGCGCAGGCAAAGACGGACGAACTGCGCTAGAATAGAGTCCCCGGCACGGAGGAGCATGGTCTTGCAGGCGGCTCTGGTAGATTCCCATTGTCATCTGGATTTCGACGATTTCGCGGAGGATCGTGAGGCGGTACTGGCGCGCGCTCGCGCCGCTGGCGTCGAGCACCTGCTCATCGCCGCCGTGACTCCCAGCCACTGGTCACGGGTGCAGGCGCTGGCAGCGGAACAGGCGGGCATCTGGGCCGCGGCCGGGGTACACCCCAACGAAGACCCGGCGTCCACACCGGAACTCGAAGTCCTTCTGGATGCACTGGCGGCACCCAAGGTGGTAGCAACGGGGGAGACCGGACTGGACTATTTCCGCAGCGAAGGCGACCTGTCCTGGCAACGGCGCCGCTTCGCCCTGCATATCGCTGCCGCACGGCAAAGTCGCAAGCCCCTCATCGTCCACACCCGTGCTGCCGCCGCCGATACCCTGGAGCTTCTGCGCAGCGAGGGCGCTCGAGATGTGGGCGGGGTGATCCACTGCTTTACGGAGGATTGGGATTTCGCCCGTGCGGCCATGGACCTCGGCTTCTACATATCCCTATCGGGGATCGTCACCTTCAAGAAGTCCACGGAGCTGCAGGAGGTCGCTAAAAAGATCCCGGCGGATCGGCTGCTCATCGAGACCGACGCCCCCTATCTGGCGCCCGTACCGCAGCGTGGCCGGCGTAACGAACCGGCCTACGTGGTCCACGTCGCGGAATTTCTGGCGCAGTTGCGCCGGGAGGATCCGCAGGCGCTGGTTGCCCAGACCTACACCAATTTCTTCCGCTGTTTTCCCGCTGCGGGAGTGGCGGCGTGAGCCTGCGCGTACGCTTTCTCGGTACGGGTTCCAGTGCCGGTACCCCGCAAGTAGGCTGCGACTGCGCCGTCTGCCGCAGTGACGATCCGCGCAACCGGCGTAGCCGTGCCAGCATTTTGGTGGAGGCCACGGATGTAGCACTGCTCGTGGACACCGGTCCCGACCTGCGCCAGCAACTGCTGCGAGAAAACATCCGCGCCCTGACGGCGGTGCTCTACACGCACTTTCACGCCGACCATATCAACGGTATTGACGACCTGCGAGCGTTCAACTTTCTGCAAAAACAGGTGCTTGACTGCTACGGCGACGCGCGCACGGGCAAGGAGCTGGAAGAGCGTTTCCGTTATTGTTTCCTGCCGCCAGATCCGGCCTGGGCCAAGCCCTCTTTGCGTATGCACCCCATTGAGGGTCCGCGGGACTTCGGGCCGCTGCGCGTGACTCCGGTGCCCGTGCTGCACGGATACCTCCCTATCTACGGCTACCGCTTCAACGACGTCGCCTATCTCACCGATCTCAAGAGTATACCCGACAGCAGCATGGCCTTGTTGCAGAATCTGGATATCCTTATTCTCGACTGCCTACGCGAGGACGAACACCCAACCCACATCAATGTCACCGAGGCCATAGCACTGGCCCAGACTATCGGCGCGCGGCGCACCTATTTTACCCACATGACCCACGACCTCGGCTTTACCGCCCTCGCCGAGCGGCTACCCGCGCGCATGTGGCCTGCCTACGATGGTCTTGAGCTCTACTCCGACATCGGGATTTCTTGACCCTCAGGCGGCGAGTGGGTATGCTACGCGGACTTTTCCCCGGTAGCTCAGTCGGTAGAGCGGGTGACTGTTAATCACTAGGTCGGCGGTTCGAGCCCGTCCCGGGGAGCCAGAAAAACAACGGTGAAACAAGCACAGGCGCCATCCAAGTATGGATGGCGCCTTTTTGCGTTACCCATCCCACCAGGTTTTTTGATCGTGTCCAGCCTAGGTATGGCTCGCCATACACGAAGGGGCGGAAGACACCGACGCGCGGACGTGCCCAAGCCATGGGCGCACTTCCTGGACGGATTAGCCACAGTCGCCATGCCGATCTGAGTGGCCCCGCCAGCCCGACTCCCCGGTCATCCGCGTAGCGATGTACGAATTAAACTGCTATAACATTGATTAATAATAACTTTTTATATAGAACGCGTTTCATAACAGTGTCATATTTCGCTGTTACGCTAAGTGGATAGGGTGATTGCGAAGATAGTAGAGGGAGCGTTCTACATGACGGACTACTGGCTCCGCCTTTTTGGCAGAGGCGGATCGGATCCGAAGGATTCGGTCAAAAGCATAGCACTGAGTCTCACGCCGCCCAAGGGGGTGGACGTGTTCTATCAGTCGCCCAGCCTTGACCGCCGCTATCTGCGCTCCGTCACCGTTTACCGGCTGCGGCGACAGCGTGGAGTCGGACAGTTTGTGCTGGAGCCATGGTGGCGTAAACCGAACTCTTCCTGGCCACGTCTGCCGCGCGAATTCATCACCTGGGTGCAGCGTTCCCCGATGGGTGATACGCGTCGGTGCTGGCGCGATGACCAGACCCTTTGGCAGATTCGGTCGGTCAGCAACAGTGCCGCCTGTCTCGCCGCCATCGTCCGGTTCCGTGAGGGCTTGCCGCCAGCGCTAGCGCAGGAGGCCGCCGATGCCATACTGCGCGACGTCTGTCAGCACGTGCCCTTCCTGCCCGAGATCGAAGCCTGCGAGCTCCCCATACTGCGTGCCTACATGCAGGGACAGGAGCCCGCGCAGATCGCGGCCAGCGGTGCCTACGACGAGAAGACCGTGCGCAGCTGTCTTCGGCGAATGCGCGCGCGCCTTGCCTTGCCATCCCGCGCCGACCTGCGCGGCGCGCTCTGGGCGGTCTACGCTCGTCGCCGCAAGCTGTTTTTTGCCGACGAGGTGGCCAGATATGTCCTCCTCTCCGGGCTCGCCTTGATGATCTGCCTCAGCTCCGCGTCCCCGGCCTTGGCGGGCGACGAGGACGCACCGGAATGCCGCAGTGAGCGGATCGCCCGCGACGAGGGTCGACCGGAGGGCCGAGATGGTCTCCGCCGCTCTCAGCCAGAGGCATCTCACGCCGAGTCCCTTGCTTTCCGAAACTCGCCCGGTTTTTCAGGGGCCGCGCCGCGGCCGTAAACGTACCGACACAGTGCAGGAGGGAGTAGTGATGTTCATTGGTTTCATGAAATCGACCCGCAACCAGCGCGGTCAGGGGATGACAGAGTATCTCATCGTGGTGGCCCTTATCGCCATCTCCGCCATCGCCGTGTTCTCCAACTTTGGTCGCACCATGCGCAATCAGGTGGGTGGGATTGCCCATGAGCTGGTGGGAACGGATTCCACCAAATATGGCGTGAAATTCGCCAAGAAAGACGCCGGCTATGCCAACGACGCGGCGAGCAAGCAGAAGACCATGGGGGACTATTCCTCGACCAATATCCTCAGTAAGCAGAAGTGATTTTTGTCTTGCGTAAGCAAGGTCCTGTTGTACTCCCACATCGTTCTATGGAGGTTGTCATGAAGCAGAAGTTTATCGCTGTGCGCAAGTCCGTTCGGGAAGCCGGTCAGGGCATGACCGAATACCTTATCGTGGTGGCCCTCATCGCCATCTCCGCCATCGCCGTGTTTTCTTTCTTCGGCCAGACCATGCGCCATCAGGTGGCTGGTATCGCTTCGGAATTGGCGGGTGATGACTCCTCAACGAGCGTCAGCAACGCCAAGGGCACGGCGAGCAAGGCCAATAGCCAAGGTACCCTGCCCAAGAACATGGGCGATTACAGTTCTGCGAAGGTTCTGAACACCAAGTGATCGAAGCAGGCGTGTAGAGACGCAGAAACGTGGCGACCGTTCGTGCGGTCGCCCTTTTGGAAGAGGAAGCACTGCCTGAGCTTTCTGCTCCAAAAAGGCGGCGATAAGAGGCTCGCGAGGGATGACGATGAGCAAGCTTAAACCGCGGTTTTTCGGGAAGAAGACCGCATCAAGGGAACACGGTCAGGGCATGACCGAATACCTCATCGTGGTGGCCCTCATCGCCATCGCGGCCATCGCGGTATTTTCCCGCTTTGGTCAGACCATGCGCTACCAGGTGGCAGGGATCGCCGGCGAATTGGTAGGCAAGGCCCCACCGGACGCCGGCAAAAGCGACAGCGCCCAGGGCAAGGCGCGCAAGGCTGCGGAGGCGGCCAACATCCAGAAGAGTATGGGCAACTACGGGGCGACGGCCGACCTCGGTAAGGCCGGAAAGAATTGAGTTGGTCAAGCGGATGGCAGGATTGGATGGACGGAGGAGAACCGATATGGCATGGATGCGATTGCTGAGGAAGAGGTTCCGATCTCGGGGCGAAAGGCGGCCGGTCGCGGCGGACGAGTCCGGTCAGGCGGCCTTGGTAGCGGTCTTGCTCATCCCCGCCGCCATCGCCGGTGTGCTCCTCGTCTTCAACACCGGCCAGCTCACGGCCAACAAACTCAAGGTCCAGAACGCCGCCGACGCCGCCGCCTTCTCTGCCATGGAACTCCAGGCCCGGCAGATGAACCTCGACGCCTACCTCAACCGCGCCATGCTCGTGAACGAGATTGCCATCGGTCAGGCTGTGAGCATTGTCTCTTGGTCCCGCTACCTCGAACACGTCGCGGACAACATCAAATATCCATTTGCTGCTTACAAAGGTGCGGCGCGACTCCTTGACATCGTTCTTCCTGGAGCGGGGAGCGCGTTGGTACGACTCTTGGATTTTTACCAGAAAGCGATCGAGGACACCGCAAAATTAACCGCCGAGGCAGGAAACCGTTATGGTAGCTTTTACGTTGGCGCGGGAAATACCTACGACGCCATTTATGCCGGCGCGTCCCAAATCCTCAACGCCACTTTTAACGTGTCCACTCCCGGTGGACCTGTGGCCAAAACGGTGGAGCAGATAGTACGGCTGAATGCCGGAGACAGGGCGCGAGCGCTGAACTACACCCCGGCAGGGCTAGTCGCATTGAATGCGCCTTATTGGAACGCGCGACGCAACTACGTGACGACCTGGGGTGGTAGCGCCGACGGCGGCCGAAATGACCCCGGCGGGCGCGCACGAATGGCCAGTATGATCAACGAGGGCCGCGGCGAATTTACCAGAAATCGTAGTCACCATGTAGGTCCTCCCTTGTCTTTCCCTCCCATCCTTGGTTTTAGAGCGGGTACCGACAAGCAGGGCGGCAGTCAGTTTGCCAAGGACGAAAACGGCAACTACGTCTGGTCTGGCGCCGATACCATTAAAACGCAGATCCAAATGCGCAAGTTTATCCTCTTCGGTGGATGGAAAACTTTGTACGGAGAAAGTTGGGGCTGGGGTGGTACCTGGTCCTTCCCCGGTCGGGGGTCTTTCGATTATTACCAGTCTGCGGACCGCGCTTGGTCGTATCCGTATATGGAGGGTGCCCAGAGTGCAGACAATAAGACCATGCTTCAACGTGATGGTCAGGTATACAACGACGCCTGGCGTCAGGACTCGCGCGGCATGAATCGTGTGGTGGCCGACTATAGCGATCGCTTGGTCGGGGATTATATGCCGAGTTTTGGAGTTGGCCGGGGTGCTCATAAAGGGATAGCGACATATCGCGATCTCAAGTGGGAGACGACGGATTCCCAGGGCAAACGGGTCACCCGAGAAAAGGTGGATCTCACGGACACCGCCCCGCGCTTCGTGGTGGTAGTCGACCTGCCACGCGGCGCGGTGCGCGATTCTGTCACGGCGCTAGGGATTAGCAGCGATCCAGACGCCGGCAACGCCCGCCTCGGCTGGCTCAACATGCACCTGGAGACCAAGGGTGCCGGCCAGAACGAGGGCGTTCGCGCCGCCGCCGCCGCCCAGGTCTACTTCCGTCGCCCAGCGGAACTCTGGCCGCGCAGCGACGGCTTGGACGAGCGCGCCAACCTCTTCAGTCCGTTCTGGTCGGCGCGGCTGGTCGATCTCACGCAGCAAGAGCGTGCTGCCATTGCCGCTTTGAATCTGGCCGAGTGAGAGAGACTAAGAGGACAGAGAAGCATGCGGCGTAAAGCGTTCCTGGTGCGGGGGTTCCTGTTAGCGTCGCTCGCCGCCGGCGCGTCGGCTCCGGCATGGGCGTCGCCTTATCAGGAAGAAATTGCCAAAATGAAGGCGGAAACGGACGCGATCATCGCGTCTTTGCAGAGTATTCCCACAGCGGCACCGGAGAGTGCCATCCGTGTGAAGAGCAAAGGTGTCGGCGATCCCTACCCAGCCGCCGATCGCCTCGTCCGCGAGAATGGAAGCCGTTACCTGGATGAAAGACCCGAGGCGATGCAGGGATGGGATCACTCGGGCGCTTTTTTCGTGGGGTCTGCGGACCCCAAGTTCGACAAACTCGTCGCGCTCTGGGAAAACGACGCCCGTGATTGCAGGCCTTTTGCGGCCCATCTCCCAGGCGTGGAAATCAGTTCAGACCTACACGACTTTGTGGTTCCCCTGAGGGAATTGCAGGCCTATCTTGCCTTACAAGGCATTTTGTTCGCGCCCTTCGGGATGAGAGACTGGGAAACGGTTCGTTTTTCCGCGTATTTGGAAGCGGATTTCTACAAGACAAATCCAGTGCGTCGGGAACATGTGAAAAGTAAACTCCAAACCTTTTATCGAATCATTCCGTTTGTGACCACGGGAACGCCCGAGCAAGTGACCAAGGCTATCGTCAAGTTGGCGGAACAGCGTGGTTACGAGGATGTGACCCCGCGCAAAGCAAAAGGATGGGTGGCGGGTTATCATGCTTCGCTTTTGAAACAAAGAGTCACTCCAAATGTCCATAATGGCGCGTTGTTAAGCATTAATGAGTACGATGACACCCTCCCGATAAAAAGCATTCATTGCTTGGTGACTGACGATTTTGGTCGTTCCTGGCTGGACAAGCGTAATCCAAAGACCGGCGAACCATACGCCCAGCGCGACCTTTCATTTGGGTACGTCGTGCAAACTTCGGCGATCCCGCTGGGTAAGGGAACGGAGTTCTTTACCAACGCCTATATCGACGAGCGTCTGGCTCGTGAAAGGAAGATGACTCCAGAGCAGGTGATGGCGGAACGCGAGGCGTTAGCAGAGAGAACTTTCCGCGAAGCGGCAAAGAAGGCGCCCAACTTTCAGCGCTTTTGGGCGGAAGTTCGTGACCAATATAAGAAAGTGGAAAAAGTCGCGGCACAGGCCGAGATAGTCCAACCTGATCTCATTCGTCGGGAGCTTCCTAAGGCGGGTGTGCCCATGGACTTTGTCAATGGGCTAGCCGACTACGCTCGGGAAACTTATCGCGCGGTGCAACGCGCTTCCCACGCTGGAGCGGAGTACGTGGAAAAGCTGCTGCAGTCGATCTGGCAATGAGCGCGCGCGAAGGGGAAGCGCGGGCAAGGAGTCAGCTGGAGATGGGAGCTGGGCGGGTCGATGGGGCAAAAGAGTTCGGGGAGTGGAGGCGCTCGTCGTGCCTTAGTGGGGAGAGTTTCCTTGGAGCTCGCGTTCGAGGCCGTTCCGGGCGCGGGGAGCATGGGGAGGTTTCGGGCTGTGGGTAAAGGATTGGGCAGGAGGGGGCGATGTCTTCTTTAGGGCTGGTAAAGCGTTTGTCGTGGCGCTGTGCGTCGCGGCCCGGGCCGCTTCTTGGCGGAGAAAAGGGTCAGGCGCTCACGGAAACCGTGGTCGTTGCGGGGTTTGTTCTCGTACCGCTGCTGATTCTTGGGGTTTACGTGGGTAAGTGGGCCTATCTTCAGGATCGTACCATCGAGGCCGCCCGCTACGCGGCGTGGGAGCGGGTAGTCTGGCGGACGGAGCCACCAAAGAATCGGGAATGGATAGCGTTGAAGTCCGACGCCGATCTAGCCAATGAAATTCGTGTCCGCTACTTCGGTGGCACCCGCGAGCGCATAACGGCCGTAGCGGGCAGCGCCAATGGCGCGGACGCCGCAAAGGGCTCAAGCCGCGATCCGCTTTTGCGCAAGCACGACGGAGATCCTCTCTTGGTAGAGCGGGAACAGAACGTCACCGTGGCGACTCGTCAAGAGGCTTTTGACGGAGGATGGACCAACGGAGTGATGAACACCTTGAATAGGGTTACCGGTAATCCCATGGAGATGACTGGGCCGACGGTGGCCACCGTTAGCGCCACAGCGGCGGGGCTACCGCAGAGGCTTTTCGCACAGGTAGGACTGGGTAATCCGCTGACTTTTCGTGCCCAGGCGGCGGTGTTGACCGATGCCTGGACGGCCAACGGTAGTCGGGAGGAGGAGAAGCTTCTTCGGGACGGGTTCATGAAACGCCTGGAGACGGTGTCCCACGGAAAGATCCCCTTCACCGTGCTGTCCCGATTCCTGTACGTCCTTGGTGTGCCGCTTGGATATTTGTTTCGCGAAGCGCAGTATCATTATTCCGATCCGGACGCCAACCGTTTAAAAATAGATACAGAGCTTCAGTTTGGCGATCGCTTGCAGCCGGCGCCAAAGATACCCAATTACACGGGTCCGTGAGCCATGCGGCGTAGGCGATACGTATTTCTGGCCAGCCTGATGGGCGCGATCTTCCTTTGGTCCGGTGCCTTGCGTGCGGAGGAATTGCCGCTGTGGCCCCTTCCGGAAGGTTTTCGTACGGCAAGCATCGGTGATGATCTGCGCCTCAACGGCGTACCGGTGCGCGTGGCCCTCTTCAGCGGCATCGCCAGCGAGCGGGATTTTCGCCGGGATATGGAGCGCGAGTGCCGACAGCGACGGGGCGTCTTCCAGGCGCTCCCGGACGGTTTCCGGCGGCTGTGGTCCTGCGTGCGGGAGCCTTATTCTCAGACCTTGCGCTGGCAGTCCAAAAGCGGACGCATCGAGGGTGAGCTCTCCACGATGCGCCTCGATGCCAGCGTCAAAGAAAGCCCACTGCCTATCGCTTTGCCCCAGGACGCCCAGGTGATCTCGGACCTCGAAAGCCGCGATGGCTCCACCCGAGGTCGGGTGATCCTGGTGGAGAGCCGCTTGAGTGTTCCGCAACTGCGCGCGGAGCTGCTTCGCAACGCGGCAAGCCAAGGTTGGAAACCTGTCGGGGATCTGAGCGAGCAGCGCGAACGCCTGAGTCTGCGCAAGCCCGGGGCCTCGCTGGATCTCGCCTTCCCCAGCGATCACTCGAGGGGCACAAAGGTCGTCTTGGTGTGGCAGAACCGTTGATTACTGAGGAGTTCTCATGTTGAAAAAGTCTATCCCTGTGAATTGCACCAGCAGCCAGAGCGGACAGTCCATAGTCGAATATCTCGTCGTGCTGCTGGCCATCATCGTTGCGCTTCTCGCCCCTTTACCATCGCTCGTCCCCGGCAAACTTCCCGGCGATGCCTCGGTGCTGACCCAGCTTTCCGTGGCCTTGCGCGGTGCTTATGCCGATTATTCCTGGGCCGCCTCACAGCCCGTTGTCGACTGATAAGAAAAAGGAATCCGAGTGTCTACCCAACTACCTAACGATTTTGATGGCGTCAATGTGCAGAAAAAGCCCGCGCGAGCCCTGGGCGGCTGGTTGATCCTCCTGGTGGCCGTGTTGGCCGGGCTTGGCGCTGCTTATCTGGCAGTACATACCTTGCGCTCGCGCGAGGAAGCCGCCCTGGAGAACATTCGCGCCAGCCAGAAGCAAGCCACCATCCGTGTCGTGGTTCCCACCCGCGATGTCCCGGCCGGTGCGATCCTCGATCTCAGTATGGTCGCGGCCCGTCCCATTCCTGCCGACACGGCGCCCAGCGATGTCATCACTCCGGAAAGCTTCGACAGTTTTGCCGGTCACCGGGTCAACGTTCCTTTGCAGGAGGGGCGGCCCATTCTGGCCTCCTATCTGAGCGGCCGCCGAACCTTGGCCGATCTCATCGCTCCGGACAAGCTTGCCATGACCTTTTCCGTGGACAACCTCAGTAGTCTCGATGGCATGCTGCAACCGGGCGATCACGTCGATGTTCTGTGGTTTTACACCGGGGAGGGCGAGAACGGGCGTGGCGATGGCCGCATGTCTGGCCGCGCGCTACCCGCCTCCTGGCCTAATGCCGGTGGTTCCTATGGCGGCATGGAGGGCGCGCCGGAGGGACTGGAGTTTGCCGGTGCGCAGACGGGTGGACCGCTCTTATTCCGGGCGGGTGGGAACACAAGCGAGAGCCAGCTTCCCAAAGAAACCGTGCGCTATCTGGAGCGCGACCTCAAGGTCATCGCCACCGGGAATCGCACCGTCGGGGACGATTCCGCCGCCAACTTGAGTAGCGATCCCGCAGAAGCAGGGCGGCCCGCACAGTTCGGCACGGTGACTGTCGAGTTGACACCGGAGCAGATTCAGAAATTGGCGATGGCCAAACGCCTGGGTTCGCTGCAACTCGTATTACGCAGCCACGATTCCAAGGTAGTGGCTCCGGCAAAGGTGTACAGCGTCCGAGATATCCTGGGAATCCGGGGGCGTTCGGGAGGCAGCCTCTATGCAGCCGACGCCATAGAGTACATCGTCGGCGGAACCGGCACCAATGGCCAGCTCACTGCCCGCCTGGACGTCCGCAATCTGCGTCGCATTGCGGAAGCCACTGGACGAGGAGCCGGTCGTCCTGGCAGCGACTCATATGGGCTAAGGCAAGCTGCGGGCCCCAATCGTCCGATTCCCATCGACGAATTACTACCACCGGTCAACCCCAATGCTGGACGTTAAAAAAGGAAGTCTCATGCAACCCGTGAAAAAACTCGTAGCCCTCCTCCTGCTCCTCGGTTTCGGTGCCTCTGCCAGTGCAGCGGAGGATCCCAACATCGACCTCTACGCCGGTCAGGTCAAGGTGCTACCGACCAAGCCCGTGAAGCGGGTGGCTATCGGTAATGGCAAGGTGGTGAGCAGTACGGTGGTGGATGGTAAGGAGCTGCTTTTGCTGGGCGAGGCCGAAGGGGAAACCAGTCTGCGGCTATGGTTCAAAGATGGTAGCGAGGCAGCGTATCGGGTGATGGTGGCACCCAAGAATATCGGACGTGCCGCCGAGGAGATGCGGGAGCTCCTGGGCAAGGAGCACAAAGACGTGCAGATCCGTATCGTCGGCGACAAGATCGTGGTGGACGGCAAAAATATCCCGCCCGCCCTTATGTCGCGCATCTCAGCCTTAGGAGGGCTGTACCCCAACACCATCGTCCTGGCCACGGCCTCGCCCTTCCAGATGGAAAAGATGGTGTGGTTGGATGTGAACATACTGGAGATTCGTAAGAGCCTCCTGGAGAATTTTGGCGTAGACTGGACCAAGCAGATTGCCGGTCCCTTTGTGGGTTATGGCAGAGACTTTATTGGGCCAAGAAATGTGCCGACGATTCCGCTCGGTCAGGATCTCACGCAGCCGCCGGTGGCGGGATCCGGCATACGTCTGACGCCGCCCCCCCCGGGCCTGGATGGCGTAATAGATTTGGCCAATCTCGCGCGGCCCATCGGCGGCGCGCTGAACGTCGGCATCATCACCGGTATGCTTTCCAAGATCAATTTTGCCCTCAGTAATGGGGATGCCTACCAGATCGCCAATCCACAGCTGAGCGCCCGCAGCGGTGGAAAGACGAGTTTTTTGGCGGGCGGCCAGATTCCCATTCTGCAGGCCTTGTCCACCGGTGGCGCCGCGTTCCAAAACGTGACCTTCAAGGATTACGGCATCCAGTTGAACTTTGCTCCCCAAGTTGACGACAACAATAACATCACCATGAAGGTTTTGGCCGATGTGTCGGAAATCGATCCGGCGACCAGTGTGGTACTCAACGGGTTTTCGGTACCCGGATTCACCACTCGGCGCAGTGAGGCCGATATCAACGTCGGCGATGGACAGACCATGGTTATTTCCGGCTTGGTCAATCCTAAATCGGCAAAAAATGCCTCCAAGCTCCCCTGGCTGGGAGATATCCCGATCCTCGGTAATCTCTTCAAATCGACCGAATTTCGGTCCGGTAACACGGATCTCGTGATTCTGGTGACACCGCGTGTGGTGAGTGCGGCGTCGCTGGAGAACATTCGCCAGGTATCTCGTGCCGTGGAATTGAAAGAGGAGTACCGCAAAAGTCTGAGCAAGGACTCCGTGACCCGCGAGGCCGTGGATCGCACTTTGGGGTCCAAAACGCCTTATCCGGAAACCCAGGCTGTCCCAGCGCCGAAGCCCTCGCTTCCGTTGGTGGTCACCCAGCCCCCTAGTAATGGCGACACACAATGAGGAGTAGATCATGTTTCGAGTGATTGCCGAGCATGCCAAACATGGCCCGCTGCAGGTTCGACCGCACGAGGGCGTCTGTCTCATCGGACGATCGGCGGAGGCACACGTTCGTGTCGAGGGTTGGAACATCGGCAAGGAGCATGCGCGCATCTTGCGTCGTGCAGATGGTCCCTATGTCGAGGCCATAGGTCCCTTGGCATCCATCAGCGTCAACGGTGAGAAGGTGCGCTGGTACGGCCCCTTGAAAGCGGAGGACGTGATCGAGTTGGCCGGAGTTACCCTGCGCATACACCACGAGGCGGAGTCGACGGAGCCGGCACGGGAAACGGTGACCGCCCCTGTCGAAGCCATGGCGTCGGATGGAGTCGGTGCCTCTTCCGACTCGCCTGCCACGAGCAGGGCAACAACGACGATGGGAGAAACGCCGCCCCCGGCGGCGCGGACGCAGGAGATCGCGAAGACGCCGGTCGATCCCCAGTGGATGCGCTGGCGTCTCGCACTGGAAGAGCGGGTGCGGGCGCAGATGGATCTGCGCCGTATGGATCTGACGGCCCTCAGTCGAGAGGAGTTGCAGCGCGTGGTATCGCAGTTGGCCACAGACACGCTTCAGGGCATGCGGGTTCCGCCGGAACTGAATCGCGAGCGCCTCATCAAGGAGGTGGTCGATGAGGCGGTCGGTCTTGGACCATTGGAGGACCTCTTGGCCGACGAGACCATCACGGAAATCATGGTTAACCGCTACGACGAGGTATTCATAGAGCGGGGAGGGCGCCTGGAGCCGGCGCCGACGGTTTTCAGCAGCGAGCAGGCGGTGCGCAATATCATCGACCGTATCGTCGCGCCCATTGGCCGCCGTATCGATGAGAGTTCACCTTTGGTGGACGCGCGTTTACACGACGGCTCTCGCGTCAACGCCGTGATTCCACCCGTTGCGCTCAAGGGTGCCAACATCACCATCCGAAAGTTCAGCAAGAAACGTTTACAGATGGAGGATCTCATCCGCTTCGGTTCGGTGGAACCGCGCATGGCGCAGTTCCTTCAGGTGGCGGTGGAGCAACGCAAGAACATCATCATCTCCGGTGGTACGGGTTCGGGCAAGACCACTCTTTTGAACGTGCTCTCTAATTTCATTCCGCCCAATGAGCGCGTCGTGACCATCGAAGATGCCGCCGAACTGAAGCTGTATCAGCCCAACCTGGTATCCATGGAAGCGCGCCCCGCCAACGTGGAGGGGCGGGGGGCCATACCCATCCGAGAGCTGGTGCGTAATGCCTTGCGTATGCGGCCTGATCGGATCGTTGTCGGCGAATGTCGTGGCGGAGAAGCCTTGGACATGCTTCAGGCCATGAATACGGGCCACGACGGCTCCCTGACCACGGCACACGCCAATAGTCCTCGGGATATGCTCTCGCGTATGGAAGTGATGGTCATGATGGCCGGCATGGAGCTACCCCTGACCGCTATCCGCGAACAGATTGCTTCGGCCATCGACATCATCGTACAGATCACGCGTTTTTCCTGCGGCTCCCGCAAACTGACTGCCATTGTCGAGGTGACGGGCACCGAGAGCGGCGTGATTCAGCTACAGGAGCTGTTCAGCTTCAAACAACAGGGTTTTGGCCCCGACGGCAAGGTGCGTGGCACCTTCCGCGCTAGCGGCAGCATGCCGGAATTCTATGAGGAGATGCGCGCCCGCGGCCTGCCCGTCGACACCAGCATTTTCCTGGAAGCCGATCATGAACGCGCCTGAAATCGGTTTTGCGCTGCTCGTCTTCCTGGCGGTGAGCGTGTTGCTATACGTTGTAGTCGAGAGCTCCCGGCGTGTCTTGCAACGCCAACGCCAGAGCTTCTCGACGGAAACTCGCCGAAGTCTGGCCGACATGTTCATCTTTGCGGATCCGGCACTTCTCTGGCGGATCAATCTGGTGGCGGTGCTTTTGATCCCCTTGCTGGTTTTTTTTCTGGTGGACTCCCTGCCCGTCGTGGTGCTCTCTGCCGTTCTGGTGGGCCTCGCGCCGCGCTGGATCATCGCTTTCCTCAAGAAGCGCCGATACAACCAGTTACACAATCAGTTGCCCGATTCCCTCTTGATGATGGCATCGGCCCTACGTGGCGGTGCCAACCTGGGTCAGACTCTGGAGGGCCTGGCCAAGGACATGAGCCCGCCCATGAATCAGGAGTTGGCCCTGGTCGTGCGCGAGCAGCGCCTGGGGGTGCCCTTTGAGGACGCCATTAGCCACCTGGCAGAGCGTGTGGGTTCACAGGATTTCGATCTGGTGGTCTCGGCGCTGCGAATCAATCGGGAGGTGGGCGGCAACCTGGCCGATACCCTGCAGCGCCTGGGCGAGACGGTGCGTCGACGGCTGATGATGGAGCAGAAGATCCAGGCGCTGACCTCTCAGGGTAAATTGCAGGGTCTGGTCATGACCGCTCTGCCCGTACTTATCATCCTGGCGCTTCTGCGCATAGAGCCCGCCGCTACCGGGGCGCTATTCGATACCTACCGCGGCTGGGGTGTGCTGGCCATCGCCATCGTTCTTGAGTTGTTGGGATATTGGGGTATCCGGAAGATCGTGAGCATCGAGGTATGATATGAACGTTCCGCGCGCGTCATCCTTTGCAAGCAGAGGTAGGGGCTGGCTAATCTGGCTGATCGGGGGTCTCATCCTGCTCCTCGGCGGTATATTTTTTGGAGCGTGGATTCTGGATGCCCTGGCCCAGAGCGGCGGGCAGATCCCTTATATCCTGGTTGGTCTTTTGGTGGCGCTGGTCGTGGCCGGAATCGTCTACGGTCTCTCCACGCTATTGACGGTGGTGGAATCCCAGCCTCGCGAGTACTTTGATCCACTCCCCAAGGGCCTGCGGCGAATCTGGCCCGTGGTGCGTTTTATCGACTCTACCATCGTTGCTTTCATCCCAGAGTCTATAGTTTACCGCAGTGCTCCGCGCATTCAGAGGGCGGGGCTCAACTACATGATCACGCCGCGCGATTTTTTTGCACTGAAGATCCTGTCCTCTCTGTTTCCTTTGCTTTTTTCACTTTTTGTCTACATGGCCCTGCACGTATTTCGTTGGGAGCTCGTGCTCTTGGGCATGCTCTTGGCCAGTTTCTATCCCGATCTCTGGCTAGTGGAGCAGTCCAAGAAAAGGAAGAAGCGCATCTTGAAAGATTTGCCGGTGTACCTGGATTTCATTACGCTGATGGTGGAGGGTGGCCTGAATCTGACGGGCGCCATTCAGATCGCCGTGGACAAGGGACCGGAGGGTCCCCTACGCAACGAGTTTCGGATGATCTTACGGGATCTTCGCTCTGGTATGCCCCGAATCGAGGTATTCCGCCGATTTGGCGATCGCGTCGCGATGCAGGAGCTGCGTAGCCTGGTTACTGCCATCATTCAATCGGAGGAACGGGGCGGCAGTCTTGGCCCTGTGTTGAAGGCCCAAGCGGAACAGCGCCGCGAGGAGCGTTTTCTGCGTGCGGAAAAAGCGGCGCTCGAAGCCCCGGTGAAGCTGCT
Organism: Acidithiobacillus sp.; assembly: GCF_023256195.1. GTDB lineage: Bacteria > Pseudomonadota > Gammaproteobacteria > Acidithiobacillales > Acidithiobacillaceae > Acidithiobacillus_A. The sequence goes on along the minus strand of NZ_JAGDWX010000031.1, from coordinate 6,127 downwards.
GGCGCCACTGATCATGTTTATCTTTCCCATCGTATTCATCGTGTTGACCTTTGTTATCTATATGAAATACGTACAGGAGGTGGCATCGTGAGTCGGCCGGGTGGCATCTGGCGTGGTGGGGAATGTCTATGGCCCCAGGCGCGCAAGGCCGACGACTTTTTGGCGCGCGCGTGGGGGCTGCTGGGCAAGCGGGGTCTGGAAGAAGAGCAGGCCCTGTGGCTGAGTCCATGTTCGTCGATCCACATGTGGGGAATGCGGATTCCACTGGACCTCATCTGGTTGGACGCACAGGACAGGGTCGTCGCTGTACAGACGGATATCCGACCCTGGCGCTGGGCCTTTCCCGGACGTCGTAGCGGCGCGTGCGCAGTGATCGAGGCAGCGAGTCACAGTATAGTCCGTCTGAAGATTCAGCCGGGCCAAGCGCTCACCTGGCAGGATGCCCATGCCACGGAGGCGGGAGACTCCGCTGCAGAAAACCGAAACCCGAACCTCGGCTATCACACCGAGGATCGGGTTGCGATCCGGATGATCCGGATACGGAGTGGGTGAGGATTCAGTGCATGGAGCGCAGCGCCGCTTCCGTGCGCTTGGCAAAGTTTGGATCGGTTTGGGCCTTGCGCAGAAGGGTCTCATAATCGACGGGTGACAAATGGTGCCGATGCAATATCGTCACGATCTCCTGGTCGTAGCTCGTCAGCTTGGCCTTGCGGGCGTTTTCCGAGAGCGATTTGTCGGTCAGCACCTTATGAGCCTTCTGGTCGATGGGCTGTATATCCTTGATGGCGGCTGCAAAATCGTGCAGCTTCCGGTGACTCACGTGGGGGCCGGTGCTCGGCGTGTTCATGGGCATCCCGCTCTGCGCTCCCCCGGGGTTAGTCCCCTGCATGGTTGCGCCGGTTGACCCGTTCCCCATGGCGGAGGGCCCCTGTCCCATGTTGTTTCCCATCGCTCCGTTGGCGGTCCCCTGATTCGGACCCATCATCCCGCCGGAACTCGATTCAGCGCCATTACCGGTCATGGCAGGTGCCGTGCTGGCGAAGGCAAGACTACTGCCGGCGCTGAAAAGAATGAGCCCGATCAGTGTGTCGCGTAGAGAGGGTAGCATCAAAGACATCTCCTTGGGTTGAATATCCGCGTTGCATAAGAATGCTGTGACATAAAGCATAATGAAATATGCTCTTTTCACCCTAACAAACCTGTTTCGCCGATGTCAAATGCTTCGGTAATCGTAAGCAGTTAACGAAGAGCAATGTGTCGCATAAATACCGAATTATATAATCTGCATAAGTAGAATATAAGAAATATAAGGGTGTTCCAATCGTCCACGCGATTAAGTCGAAAAAAATCCTATGGAAAATAATTAGGCTCCTTAATCAGGATCTTGGGATTTTCCGATGGAGTTTTATCGCCAGGAGAGGACGCTCGGAAAGAGGGATGAATCCAAGCGTTCCAAATGTTGTTTCGTGACCACATAGCCCCAGGTCAAGCGGATGGAGTCCTGCCGCGTGCTCACAAAAAAGCCGCAGCACAATGGCTGCGGCTCGGGGGCGAGGCTTGGGCGCAACCGTGCCGCCCGTGACTATCTTGCGATCAGGCCTTGGGGATGTAGATGTTGCACCAGCCATCGGGACTGATAGCCCCGGCCACGGCTTTGCAGGCGCCCGGTCCTTTGGGGTTGGAGCCGGGAATGTAGAGGCGGCAATTGCTGCACATCTCTTTGCCTTTGGGATGATCCTGATAGTCCACCGCCGTCTTGGCCATCTTGCTGGCAGCATCCGCATTGCCGACGAAGACAAGCGGTGCTGCCGCGCCAGCGGCCACCATCAGCGCCGTGCTGCGAAGCCAGTGCCGACGGGAAATTTTCTGCTGCTTATGCTCGGAATCCTGCTGTGCCATGAATATTGACCTCCACATGAGCCATTGGTCTACTACCATTTTGAGTATAGACCTCCGGAGTGGTGCTGTACCACCCCGGCCGGTTCCGGGTGTTGCGTCAGTGGGTACCGGCTTGCCGGCGTGGATGCCGAGGGTGCTCGGGTGCGCGCCCTCGACCGTGTGGCGGAACCGGCTTGGCGGCGCGGTCCGGACCCGGTCCTTTCACCTCGAATCCCGGCACCTGCTCCGTTTCGAAACGGCGACGTAGCAGCCGTTCGACGGCCTGCAGCTGGCCCCGTTCCTCGCTGCTGACCAGGGAAATGGCCTCGCCATCCTCTCCAGCACGCCCCGTACGGCCGATACGATGTACGTAATCCTCGGCGACCTGCGGCAGCTCGAAGTTGACCACACGTGGCAGCCTCTGAATATCGATGCCGCGCGCGGCAATGTCCGTGGCGACCAGCGCTCGTAGGCTACCGGCCTTGAATTCCGCCAGCGCGCGCGTGCGTGCGCCCTGGCTTTTGTTACCGTGAATCGCCATGGCTTGGAGTCCGTCCCGCTCCATTTGCCGCGCCAGTCGGTCGGCACCGTGCTTGGTGCGGGTGAAGATCAGCACCTGGTGCCACTGGTGTGCATCCATCAGATGCAGCAGCAGATCGCGTTTGCGCTCCTGGTCGACGCGAATGACTCGCTGGACGATGCTGTCCACAGTAGCGTTGGCAGGTGTGACTTCGACGGTGACGGGCTGGTGCAGCAGGCTCTCGGCCAATTGCCGGATTTCCGGCGAGAAGGTGGCGGAGAAGAGCAGGTTCTGCCGCTTTGGCGGCAGCATGCCGATGATTCTGCGAATATCGCGGATGAAGCCCATATCGAGCATGCGATCGGCCTCATCCAGAACCAGGGTCTCCACCCGATCCAGACGCAGGCTGCGCTGCTGCAAGTGATCCAGCAGACGTCCAGGCGTTGCCACGATGATGTCCGCACCGTTGCGCAAGTGTTGCATCTGCGGACCAATCTTGACGCCGCCGATGAGCATCAGGGAGCGCAGAGGCATGGATCCTCGATAGAGGCGGATATTGTCTTCCACCTGCGCTGCCAATTCTCGGGTCGGTACGAGAATCAAAGCGCGCACGGGGCGCGGGCCCGATGACACGGGGGTCTCGGACAGGCGATGGAGAATGGGCAGGGCGAAGGCTGCGGTCTTGCCGGTGCCTGTCTGGGCCGCGGCGAGAAGGTCGTGACCTTGCAGGATTTCGGGAATGGCGCGCGCCTGTATGGGCGTGGCTTCCTGGTAACCGCGCGCAGCGGCAGTGGCACAGAGGGCCGGATCGAGGCCCAGTTCGGTGAAAAGTGTCAAGGGAATCTCCGTGGTAGGATCGGCCGCGCCTTGCCGGCGCCAGTCCACGGCAGATCTCAGGCTGAGGATAAAGTACTCCGCGTAGACTGAGTCGCGGCGCTTGCATCATAACAGATGGATAGCCCTAGTCCTAATAGTAACGTCCGGCCTGCGCGGACAGAGAGTTTGTGGCTCCCTGGAGTCCCAATGGGTTGGTACGCGCGCCGAGTCGCGCTCCCCGTTCGCTACGGTCCGATCCTTCCCCGACGCTGGCGTGAGCGCTTTGACGACAGCGGCAGGATTCGTTGGATAGCCCAGCGCCCTTCGCATTTGCCCGTCTGTGAGGAAGGCAGATGCCAGCGCAGATCCGGGAGGGTCGGGGCTCCGGGCCCGGCGGCGCGGGGTGCGTCTCCGCTGGTGACGTGTGTGGGCGCTTGGCTTGACGCACAAGCGATCAGTGGCGCGCCCAGCAGGAATCGAACCTGCAACCTACGGCTTAGAAGGCCAAAAAAATGCCATCTTTGCCTTTTTCGCATCAACAGGTTAGACATGAAAATATATATAAATCAGAAAGTTGTATAGATTCTCGTGCTTCACCATTCTCTAATGTTCCCTGTCGTTCCCGTTTCAAGTATGGCGCCAGGGTGGCGCCAAGATCAATGGGTTACGGATCGCACCCTTGACCGTAACTCCCGGATATAGTGGGCGGACTGAGCGGTGACGACAGATCGCCCACGGCCGGACAGAGGACCTTTGCCGGAGAGCCCGGCTTTTCGCGCCTCCGCAAGCAGACCAAGCGCGAGCGCTTCTTGGCGGAGATGGATGTGGTGGTTCCCTGGGGCAGACTTATGGCCTTGATCGAGCCGCACTATCCCCAGGGTGGCAGTGGCCGCAAGCCCATGCCTTTGGAGCGGATGCTGCGGATCCACTTTCTTCAGCAGTGGTTCGGCTATTCCGATCCGGGGATGGAGGAGGCCCTCTATGAGATTCCCCTGCTGCGCCAATTCGTGGACATCGACCTGGGTCGGGACTTCGTGCCCGATGAGACGACGATTTTGAAGTTCCGTCGCCTGTTGGAGCGCCATAAGCTGGCCCAAGCCCTCTTCGCCGAGGTGCAGTCGGTGTTGCGGGAGAAAGGGCTTTTGCTGCAGGAAGGCAAGACCGTGGACGCTACCCTCATCCATGCCCCGAGTTCCACCAAGAATCGGGATCGCCAGCGGGATCCGGAGATGCGTTCTACGAAGAAAGGGAACCAGTGGTACTTTGGCAGGAAAACGCATGTGGCAACCGACCTTCAGGGTATCGTACAGGCCGTGGATCTCACCGCCATTCAGCCGAGATACTATGTTCGACCGGGAGATGGAGCGACGGTTGTTTTGCGAGTGCTGCCGGGTGGTAAGAAAGCGATGCTGGGCAATTTGAATGGGTATCAAGGCATGGGTTGCAAACCCAAGCCCATAACGCTAGAAATGGCGAAAAATTCTGGAACGGCCGGAGGCTACTCAAAAATTGGTGACCTGAAACGGGTTGGAAGAAACCAATACACCCTTACCGTCAACTTTCCTTAATGATGATTACCTCTCTGCATCAGCAAGGTTATTGTCACGCCGCAAGGGTTGAAACTTGGGGAAGATCACCCATTAGGAAACTGCATCTATTACCATGGAGCATCGTGGGGATACGGACTCGATATGAGGAATACCCTAAAACCCTAAAAGGTGAACTGAACATACCCGTCTTGCTCCATCATGCTTTATTTCAGGAAGCGAAACGGTTAATCCACGCCAATATGTCCTGTGCGAACTCCAGAACTGGGCGGACGAAGCCCGTGCCTGCAACGAGCTGGTCCCAGCCGCATCGGTTACGCCGGCATACAGATCCCGTTTGACATATGAGGAGGACTTTATGTGGTATGTCACGATCTCTAAAGAAGACAACCAACCCAATCAGTGCGAATGGAAAGATCTGAAAATTGACGACAAACCTATCAAGTTCTTTCAAGCGCCCATCCTAGATAAGTTTAAGGGTTACATGTGCAAGAGTGAAGGGTCAGAGTTATGGAAGCTTACTTTTTTTAATCATAAAAGCTATTCGGAAAAATTATTCGTGCGATTTTCTGATACACAGCCAAGGAGCGATCCAAATTATTTATTCAAGGCGTTTTGGGATAAAGTTTCTGATGGTGAACCAAATAACGATCAATTGGAAACGGCGTCCCAATGGTTGCGTGGATCAAAGTCTATCTGCATCGAAAATTATGTGGCAAAGCATGGGAGTTTCCTTTTTGTCGACGGTCGCGGCATAGCTGTGTTTTCCACAAAATGTTTTGGCAATTTCTCGGAAAATTGTCCAGTGTTTTTTCAGCGATATATCCTGCTCCTTTGCCTTTGTGCTGCTTATAAGCTGCGTATAGAAAAGCTTATAAACGAGCTTGCCAATGCACCGGATGACTGTACTACTCTCAACCAGATGATCAAGGAATCCTACGAGTTTTCTGCCCGATACTACTTTAGGCACCCGGTGCGCATGGAAAATACAGAGTTACCTTTTGTATGGGATGAGATTCGCGATCGCATGCGGCTGCAGGAATATCTCGACGAATTCCTCTCTCAGGCGAGTGCCCTGCGTCACGTGGTGTTGGAAGCGGAACAGGAACATCAGCGCCTGCGTCAAGAAAAACTGTCCAATCTGATGACGGTGGCCTTGATCCTTCTTGCGCTTTTGACCTTTTTGGAAGCGCTACCCCTTTTTGGATCCCATCCATGAATCTCAGACCCTAGCGCGAAATCGCCGTCTCCCACGCAGACGTGCTCAATGGAGGTAAGCGCTGGGGTATGGTCAAGCCTGGTGTATGAGCTTTTGCTAACATGACTCAGGCGGCGTCCTGTTGAGGGTCCCGCCGGGTTTCGTTGG
>NZ_JAGDWX010000030.1:1777-117642 GCF_023256195.1 Acidithiobacillus sp. | reverse complement strand
ACCTCGTTAGCGTCGGGAACCTTATGCTACCCTCGGACTCTACCATGGGAAGTCTACATGGGAAATTTTCTTTCTAGCTCGGAGCACGGATGGCAAGGTTTCGCAGCTTTCGTATGAACGCCCCTCGCTGGTGGCAGCGCGTACTGCTGAGCCTGGTCGCGGCTGTACTGCTACTGGCCTTTTTCTTTTTTGCGATATTCGCGCTGATCGCCTTTGCCGTGTTAGGTGTCGTCTGGACCGTTTATCTCTGGTGGCGTGGTCGCAAGCGGAATGCTGCTGTACGGAAAGATATTTTCACGAGGGATTACCGAGTGCTGGGCGACGATTCCGAAGTGCTTCCAAATAAGAAAGACGAGCGAAACTAGGCTGCTCGCGTCGCTCGCCGGCCCGCACAGTAGACCAGGCAAACGTGTCGGCCATCCAGCCATAGCCAGGCATTCTGGCGCATCCATCCAGCAATCCGGCAAGCGGTACGTGGATCAAGCCCAGGCGCAAAGTAGTGGTGCTCCCACCACGATGCACAGCCACCCCACACACTTCGTGGAGTTTCGGATATTTCTCGTGCAAGACGCTGTTTAAGCTGGCGATCTGCACGGAGATTACGCCAGAGGCTTTGGCGCTGCGAGTGCGGATTCCAGGCGCCTAGGATCGCGCCGCGATGTCCGCCGGCCGGACCGCCAATCGTCCAGTTGTGCCGGAGGCTTGGGCAGACGTAGTTGGATGACCGATACGCTTCCATGAGTTCAGCCACCTGCACCGGCAACAGCAGAGACGCTCTTCGCTTCGCTCGGCGTTTCCAACGCAAGGGTGCGCACCCATTCCCGCACAAAATGGTCCATGATTCGGCGCAAGGCCGTGCGTGACACGGAAAAATCGTTGACCAGAATCGCAAATACATAGGCCTGTCCGGGTTTGACGTAGAGGATACCAGCCAAAGACAAGGCTTCGGCCAGGGTGCCAGTCTTGGCCAGAACGATCCCCGCGTCCAGATCCTGTAAACGGTGGCGCAGGGTGCCATCGCTGCCCGCTTCCGGCAAGGAGGCGGCATATACAGGCCACCATGGCTGACGCAGGGCCCAGCTCAGCAGGTGCACCAGATCGTTGGCGCTCAGCCGATCCTCTCGCGACAGACCACTGGCGTCCACCAGTCGCGTCTCGGCATCGACCAGTCCCCGTGCGCGCGCCCAATCCTGCAGGCCGGCCACGGCCGAGCTCCGGGTGCCGGTGCGACCTTGGGCGAGGTCCGCCAGGCGCAGCAGGGTCTCGATGTGCGTGTTTTGACTGACCTTGTTGATGACTTGGATTTCCTCTGCCAATGGCGGCGACCAATGCTCTGCCAGCAAGAGCTTGGCGTGGGCCAGGGGGGGCATCGCTGCTCCCACAGTTGGCATGCCCTCCCCTGCATCGGCGTGGACGGAAAGAGGCTGTACCTGAATTCGATTGGAAACGACTATCCCCTGCTCTTGCAGCGCGGTCATCAGAGCTACAGCGGCAAAGCGTGGGGGATCGGGCTGTGCAAGACCCGCAACAAAAACCCCAGATCCCACACGTACACTGCCGGACAGGCGCCAGCCGGAAGCCTCGGCCACCAGACGGATCGGCTCGACTTCCTGCTGTTTGCCTACCGTGCGCACGGCGTTGTGGATGAAGCCCTGAGGATTCGGCGTAATCTGCGCCTCGGCCAGAACGCCCGATCTTGCTGCCGGACGGATGCGTACCAGGACACTGGCATCGTTGATGGTGAGCCCGTGAATGGGAGCGCCATACCAAAATCGCTGATCGTCCGAGGTCCAGCCGGGTGGCGGACTGGATTCCGCTGGGAATGGCCCATCCACGGCGACGATACCTTCGGGAATGCGGCGCACGCCCGCCTTCCACAACTGCGCGGCCAGGTCGCGCAGAGCGATCAAGGGATCGGGTCCGTGCTCTGATCGGCCGGTGTAGGGAAAGCTGCGGGAAGAGAGATTGGGATCGCCACCACCCACAAGATACAAGGGACCCAGAACCGTGCCCCGATCCAGGCCCTCGGCCCGCAGCTCCGTGCGTTGGCGCGCATCGGCTCCGAGACGATCCAAGACGTAGGCAGTGCTGAACAGCTTTAGAACGGAAGCGGGAGCAAGCGCCGTGTTCGCCTGATGGGCAAAGATCGGCTGTGCCTCGTCTGCTCTCTGGATGAGCACGCTCCACTTCCCATCGGCCGCGTGGGTCGGCAGCGCCGGCAGGGGCGTCGCGTGTACTCTCGGAACCCCAAACCAACCGCCGCACACCAGCAACAGCAGGCCCAGTCGGAGCAGCCTGCACCCAGGGATCGGCGGACAGCGTCGTGTTATGCGCATGAAAAAACTTTCGGGCATCGCTCGGTTCCTTCTGGGTTCGCTCAGACCCTATGGCGGTGTTCTGGGAAGAGGTCCTTTGGCAACAGGTATGCAATCACCAGACTAGGCAATGCGGCGACGAATGCCAAGAGAAAAAATGTGGTAAAACCCACTTCAGCCGCCAGAAATCCGCTGTAGCTTCCAGCCACCGTAGAGGCGACGGACATCAGTGCGGAGCCGATGGCAAAATGGGTGGCCTCGAAACTCTTCTGACAGCGCTGCATGAGAAACACCATAAGCACGGCAGTACCCAAGCCTGCCGCGGCCTGCTCGAAAGCCACCACCAGGCCGACCCAGAGCAGATCGGGCGTTGCCCACGCCAGCCAGGCGTAGGCAGGAATGGCAAAGGACTGCACGGCCGCCAAAGGGAGAAGCGCGCGGCGCAGTCCCCAGCGGGCAATGATCACCCCCCCCAGCAGGGCGCCGCCGATACCGGTCAGGGTACCGACCGCCCCGGTGAGCAGGCCGCGTGCCACCAGCCCATACCCGAGATGGTTGAGAAAGGGCGTGACCATGGCAAACATCAAGGCATCCCCTGCACGAAAAAAAAGGATGAAGGCCAGCGCCCAGACGATATGTTTTTGTCCCAGGTAAGAGCGAAAGGCCTGCACGGTGGCGATGCGGCGGCTTGCCCTGACTACTGCCGAGGGTGGTTGCGGGAGGATCCAGCGATGGAAGGCGGCGAGCAGCCACAGCATCCCCCCTGCTGTAAGGAAGCAGGCGGTCCAGGATACCCAGCCCGCCAGGACAACCAGTCCACCGTTGCCCACCAGCATGGCCACACGATAGGCGGCAACGCGCAGACCGGAGTAGGCGGCCTGTGCATCTACCGCCAGGGTCTGAATGTAGTAGCCATCCACGGACATATCGTGGGTGGCTGAGAGAAAGGCCATGAGCGCAAAAATCTTGAAAGCCAGATCCAGGTCGAGCTTCTGGGCCGGCCAAATGAGCAGGATGGCGACAGCGCCCAGGAGCAGCTCCATGAGGACCAGCCAGCTTTTCTTGTTGCCAAACAGATCGATGAAGGGGCTCCAGAACCATTTGAGATTCCAGGGGAGGCCCAACAGGGATAACAGACCGATGGTCTGCAGACTGGCGCCCGCAAAGGTAAAGAACTGGACCGATACCTGCTGCACCAGGGAAAAGGGCAGACCCTCAGCATAATAGGTGCTGGCAATCCAGGAGAATTTCTTCAGTCGCTCGTGAATTCGCATGGCTCAAAACAAAAACCCCCGCCAAAGCGGGGGTTGGATCGCCGACTGAGTACTCAGGAGGCTTTGGGAGGAGCGATAGGCTTTTGAGCAAGTACCCAACTGGCCAGCTCTTTGGCCTGTTCCGGCGTAACATTCTGGGCCGGCATGGGCATACCGCCCCATACGCCAGCGACGCCGTGCTGAATGGCGTGACTGACGGTCGCCAGAGCCTTGGGATCGCCCTTATACTTATAGGCTACCCAGGCAAAGGCCGGACCAACCACCTTGGCTTCCACCTGATGACAGGCAAAACAGCCCTTGGCTTCCGCCAGGGATTTGGCCTTGGCCATCTGGTCGCTGCTCATGGCGGCTGCCACCTTGACCAGGTGACCGCCCCCACTCTGCGGCTGGAAAGCCGCAGGCGAATTGGTCGCGGCAGAGGAACCACTGTCGGAGGAAGAGCTGGAACTGGTCGCACCGGAATCACTGCTTCCGGTGGACTCGCTCTGCTTCCCTTGGCCACAGCCGGCGGCCAGCGCAACTACGCAGGACATGGCCAGGATGCGGAGCCAAGACGCCCGAATGTTATCTACACGAATCATGATGCCCCTCCCTGTTCAGAGGACTCTGACAAGCGTTGGTAAAGATGGGTTATTAATCGGAACTGCCGTTGTCGCTGCTGCTCGTGCCGGCACTGCTGGACGAGCCGCTTTCATCGGAAGAAGCAGCGGATTCCATCGGAGCGGTGGAGCTGGAGGACATATCGCTGGAGCTGCTGCTCTCGGTCGCGGCGCTGCCGTTGTCCGAAGAAGCGGAAGACGAGGACTCGGTGGTGGCGGAGCTGCTCGCCGGGGCGCTGGACTCTTCCTTCTTGGCACAGGCGCTGGCAAGAGCGATGACGCCGGCGATGAAGATAACGCGAGCGACGGGCTTGAATTTGGCTACGTCTAACATGTTTGCACTTCTCCTTGCACGATGGATGAACAACACAGATGTAACTACACGAAGGTCGCTGACATACCTCTGAGAAAGAGTAGCACCTTCAGCGCCGAAAGGGGAAGAGCCCACGGCCGATGGTCGCGCCTGGTCGTGCGCCGGTGGTGGTCCGAAGGCAGACCCGCAGCATATGAGTGCATTCGGCCGCCCAAGGGCACCAACACGTGCTGCCCAGGACTTGCCTGACGAACTTCATCTTAGCATAATCGCGTATTAATATCGTTGTTCATGTACCTATCTTGCTGGAGGAGGGAGTGCAATGTCCGAAGCAAACGCGTCTCAGGACTGGGAAGCCCTGCAATCGGTAAAGCTACAAGAGCTGCGTAACGCCATCTCACCCGAGCGCTACCGTCGTTCGCCGGCGCGAGCGCTGCTGTGGTACGGATTTGACGGCGCGCTCTATCTGCTCAGCATCGCCGGTGCCCTTCTGCTCCCGTGGTGGTGGGCGCAGATACTCTGTGGGTTGTTGGCGGGCTCGGCCGTTGCCTTCATGTTTGTCTGGGCCCACGACGCCGCCCACGGCGCCCTCTTCCAGAGCAAGCGTGTGGGAGAGATACTCGGAACCCTCTTCATGTTGCCTTCCCTCAACATGTATCGCCTCTGGGCCTTTGGCCACAACCGCGTGCACCACGGCTTCACCAGTCTGGTATCCATCGACTGGATCTGGCGCCCCTGGACACCGGCGGAGTATCGCGCCAAGAGCGTCTGGCAACGACTCCTCTATCGGCTGGAGCGCAGCCCCTACGGCTGCGCTCTGCACTATCTCCTGCGGGTGTGGTGGCCTGGGATGGTACGTTTTCGCGCCGATCCAAAGAACAAGGACCAGCGTTCCTTTTTGCTGGCAAAGATCTATACCCTGCTCTTTTTCTTAGTGTTTTCCGCCGTGGCGCTGTGGCTGTCGGGCTGGGTTGGCTGGTTTGCGGCCCTGATCCTGCCTTTCGTGGTCTTCAACTACTACATCGCCTTGTTCGTGTTTCTTCACCACACCCATCCCGATCTTCCTTTTTTCTCGGAAAAAGAGGAATGGAGTCAGAGCATTGGGCAGATGTATTGCAGTACCGTCGTACGTTGCTCGGCCTTGAGTGAGGCCCTCATCCACGGCATCCTGATACACGCGCCGCATCACGTGGACCCGCGTATCCCTTTCTATCATCTGCGCGGTGCCTATGCGGATCTGCGCAAACATTATGGCGCCTATCTACACGAGAGTCGCTTCAGCTTTGCGCTGGTACGCCGGATTTTTCGCCAGTGCCAGCTTTACGATTATGAGAACAAGCGGTGGCTGAGTTTTCGCTCCCTACGGCAAATGGTGCCGGGGGCTGAATTTGCAGAGGGAGCGCAGATCGGGGCAGTCACTCCACACTAGGCGTAAACGCCGGCTCATCCGGCGTTCGACCCCTTGTCTCGTGCATGGCCCGGATCCGGAAGCGGCCCGCCGGCTACTGTGTGCCGTAATACTGGCGATACCACTGCACGAACTGCTCGAGCCCCCGCACCAGAGGGGTGCGCGGGGCGAAGTCCACCAATCTCGCGAGATCGTCCACCTCGGCGTAGGTGGCGAGCACGTCGCCCGCCTGCATGGGTAACAATTCCAACTGTGCCTTGCGTCCCAGGCACTCCTCCAGAATGGTAATGAAATCGAGAAGTTCCACCGGCTGATGATTGCCGATATTGTAGATCCGAAAGGGCGCCGCACTGCTGGCCGGATCCACCGGCCACTGCGTCTGTCTCTGGGGCGGATGATCTACAAGACGCACGACTGCCTCGACGATATCGTCAATATAGGTAAAGTCGCGCTGCATCCGACCGTGATTGAATACGGGAATGGGCTCGCCGGCCAGGATCTTGCGGGTAAAGCTGAAGTAGGCCATGTCAGGCCGCCCCCATGGCCCGTAGACGGTAAAAAATCGTAGCCCCGTGCTGGGAATGTCGTAGAGCTGCGCGTAGCTGTGGGCCATCAGTTCGGCCGCCCTTTTGGTGGCGGCATAAAGGCTTACCGGATGGTCCACGGGGTCGTGTTCGCTGTAGGGCAAGCGGCTGTTGGCGCCATAAACCGAGCTGGACGAGGCAAAGAGAAGATGCTTTACACCTTGCTGGCGACAGCCCTCAAGGATGTGTACGAAACCCGTGAGATTGCTGTCGGCATAACTGTAAGGGTTATCCAAGGAGTAGCGGACGCCCGCCTGCGCGGCGAGGTTTACCACCAGATCGAAGTGGGGCCCGGAGAACACCGCATGCATTTCCGCACGCTGGGCGATATCTCTGTGCAGGAAGGTGAAGGCGGGATGTCCCTCCAGTTGATTCAGACGGGCACGCTTGAGCGCCGGGTCGTAGTAATCGTTGAGGTTGTCGAGGCCGGTGACCGTCCAGCCTTCGGCCAGCAGGCGTCGACACAGGTGAAAGCCGATGAAGCCTGCGACGCCGGTGACGAGCACACGACCGGGCGTCACGCGCTCTGCCCCTCGAGCCAGGCGATGTAGCGGGCCACGCCCTCTTCCACCGACAGCATAGGCGCCTGGTAACCCGCCGCCCGCAACTGGCGGATGTCGGCCTCGGTAAAGCTCTGGTATTTATCGTGCAGACTCTCGGGCATGGGAATGTAACGGATGACCTCGGTTTTCTGGAGCTTTTCCAGGTCGCGGCTCGGACCGCCCTGGCGGGCTTCGATAGCGTTGATGACGGCCACCGCCATGGCGTTGAAGGTTCGCGCCACGCCCGTGCCCACATTGTAGATGCCCGAGCGCGGATGCTCGAGAAAGTGCATGTTGACGGCACAGACGTCGTCGACGTGGATGAAGTCCCGGCGCTGCTCGCCATCGGCATAACCGCCGGAGCCGGCAAAGAGATGCACGTGTCCATCGAGGCGATATTGGCGGGAGAAATGCAGGGCAACGGAGGCCATCCGCCCCTTGTGGAATTCTCGCGGCCCATACACGTTGAAATACCGGAATCCGTGGACGGGCGCACGCAGCTCCTGCCAGTGGCGACGCAGGTATTGATCGAACTGGAATTTGCTGAAGCCGTAAATGTTGAGTGGATCTTCTGCGTCCCGAGTCTCCGTGAAGCGACCGCTGCGGCCGTACACCGAGGCGCTGGAGGCGTAGAGCAGCGGCACATCCTGTCTCTGCGCCCAATGCAGCAGGGCCTTGCTGTATTCATAGTTGTTGGTCATGACGTAGCGACCGTCGCTGGCCATGGTGTCGGAACAGGCACCCTCGTGGAAAATCGCTTCCACACCCGCGAAGCTCCCGGACTCGAGGCGGGCAAGGAAAGTCTCCGCTTCCAGATAATCGGCAATGTCCAGGCCCGAGAGATTGCGGAACTTGTCCGCCTGCTGAAGGTGGTCCACCACCAGGATATCGCGCTCTCCCCGCGCGTTGAGTGCGGCCACCAGATTGGCGCCGATGAAACCTGCCCCGCCCGTAACGATGATCATAATGTCGTGCTCCTTTTGCGCTATGATAACAAAAAACCCGCCCGGGAGACCCCTCAACCATGCCCGACTCCAGCCTGCTCATCGTCGTCGTGCTGCTGGCGACGACGGTAGTCCTCGTCGGACTTTTGAAGTGGCTGCGCCTACCGGCGATATTCGCCTATCTGCTGACGGGCGTCCTGCTGGGACCGCACGCCCTGGCGGTGGTGCCCGATCTCGAACGCACGCGGCAACTGGCGGAATTCGGGGTGGTTTTTCTCATGTTCAGCATCGGCTTGGAGTTCAGTCCGGCGCAGTTCATCACCATGCGGCGTCTGGTGTTCGGCATGGGCAGTCTGCAGGTACTGGCCTCGCTGGCGGCCTTTCTTGGCATGGCGGCGGTCTTGGGGCTGGGCTGGCGCAGTGGAGTCGTCGTCGGCGGAATCCTGGCGATGTCATCGACGGCCATGGTGGCGCGGGTACTGGCGGAGAAAATGGAAAGTGCCTCCCGCCACGGTCGAATCGCCATCAGTATCCTGCTGTTCCAGGATCTCGCCGTGGTGCCGCTGCTGGTATTGATCCCCGCCCTGGCCGGGGATCGGGCTGCCCTGCCCGCCGCCCTCGCCTTCGCTGGGGTAAAAGCGGCGGTGGTTCTGTTGATTCTGCTGGTGCTGGGGCGGCCGGTGATTCGGCCTTGGTTCCAGCTGGTGGCGCAGCGTAAGTCCAGTGAGCTTTTCACGCTCAACGTCCTCTTCGTCACCCTGGGGCTTGCCTGGATCACCGAGGCGGCAGGTCTATCCTTGGCCCTGGGCGCCTTCGTGGCGGGTATGCTCATTGCCGAAACCGCCTACCGTTATCAGGTAGAGGCGGACATCGCGGCCTTCCGCGACATTCTTCTGGGGCTGTTCTTCATTACCATCGGCATGCTGGTGGATCTGCGCCTGATCCTGGCCGATCTTGCCTGGATCCTTGCCCTACTGGCAGCGATCCTGATCATCAAGGGTGCGGTGGTCTGGGGCAGCTGCCGCCTATTCGGCTTCGAGCAGGGAGTGGCGCTGCGTACGGCGCTGGTGCTGGCGCAGGCGGGAGAGTTCGGTTTTGTCCTCTTGTCCCTGGCCAATCAATTCCACCTGTTGCCCGCACCGGTGCTGCAGCCGCTCCTCGGTGCCATGCTGATGTCGCTGATGCTCGCGCCCATTCTCCTGGAGCACAACGGCTGGATAGCGCGACAACTCGTCGGTAGCTACCGGCGCAGTCGCGAGCGTGCCCTCCGCGAAATTCGCGGCATCCAGCTCAAGGAGCACGTCATTCTCTGCGGCTACGGACGGGTGGGCCAGAGTATCGGTCGGGTGCTGGAAGAAGAAGGCATTCCGTACCTGGCCCTGGACCTCGATCCCGCCCGCGTGCGCCAGGCGCAATCGGCCGGTGAATCCATTTTCTTCGGCGACGCGAGTCGTCGTGACGTCCTGCTCGCTTCGGGTTTGGCCGATGCTCGCGCCCTGGTGGTAACTTTTGGGGATGTGACGATCAGTCGTCGGGTTCTGGCCGTGGCTGCGGAATTGCAGCCGCAGCTGCCGATTCTGGCTCGCGCCCACGACGACAGTCAGATTGCCATCCTGGAGGCCGCCGGCGCCGACGAGGTCGTGCCGGAAGTGACGGAAGGCGCGCTCATGCTCGCCTCTCAGACCCTGCTGCAGTTGGGCTTCCCCATGAGTCAGGTGTTGCGCCGGGTGCGTCGCTTCCGGCAGGAACGCTATCACGTCTTCCGCGCCAGCTTCTGGGGCGGTTCGGAACCGGGCGAGGACCGGGACTCTCCACGGCTGCTCTCCGTCGCCTTGGGTGATACCGGCTGGGCCATTGGCAAGACTTTGGCCGAGCTGGATCTGCCCGCTTTGGGGGTGCAGGTCACGGCGCTGCGCAGGCGGGGTATCCGCGGGCGTGATCCGGCCAACAGCATGCGTTTGCGCGCCGGCGACGTGCTGGTTATCTTCGGGGATCCCAAAAGTCTGCAGGCCGTGGAGCAGTTCTTGCTGGAAGGCCCGGACGCGGGTGCCTTTGCCACCCCGAACAACGACTAGGAGGTGTGCTGTGCAGTGGAGCCGTTATGTTCGCAGGGGCGTGGTGGAGTGGGGAGTCTGGCTGGAGGAAGAGCTATTCTCCCTGCAATCGCTGGACGAGACGCTCCAGCCCCAGCACTTGCTACAGGAAGACCCGAAAATCCTCTCCCGCCATCTGCGCCGGCGCCGTACCGCGCATATCCGTTCTGTCGATCCGGAGAGCATCCGCTATCTGCCGCCCACATCGCCACAGAAAATACTCTGCGCCGGCTTGAACTATCGCGATCATGCGCTGGAGAGTGGGGCAGAGTTGCCCGGCGCTCCCAACTTTTTCATCCGCTTTCCCGATACCCTGTGCGGCTCTGGTGAGGCCCTCCCCTACCCCGCCCAGTCCGAGGCCATGGACTACGAGGGCGAGCTGTTGGTCATCCTGGGTCGGACCGTCCATGGCAGGGTCCATCGTCGCGAGGCTCTCGCGGCCGTGGCCGGCTACAGCATCTTCAACGACGTCAGCCTGCGCGACTATCAGTTCCGAACGAGTCAGTGGACCCTGGGTAAGAACTTCCCCAACAGCGGCCCCTGCGGTCCGCGTGTGACAACCCCGGAGGAACTGCCCGAAGGGGCCCGGGGACTTTATCTGCGCACCGAGGTCGACGGCGATGTCCTTCAAGACGGCAATACCGCGGATCTCCTCTTTGATGTCGCCACACTCATTCAGGCGCTGGCTGAGGTGACGCCCCTGCATCCGGGCGACCTCGTCGCCACCGGCACTCCGGCTGGCGTCGGCTTTGCTCGCAAGCCGCCCCGCTTCCTGCAGCCCGGCAATCTCGTTCGGGTGGAGATCGAGGGCTTGGGCTTTTTGGAGAATCGGGTAGTCCCTGCGCCTTGACAGGGCTTGTCCCCCTGCCTAGGTTTAATGGAACATACCAAACGGTTTGCAACTGGCCTGCTCGGGGGGATGGACATGGCACAAAAGCAGAGAAGGATCACAGGAACTCGGGTAGGTGCGGCAGGTGGCTGGGGCTCGCTGCGCGGCATCGTCGACGTCTACGGCGCGGAACACCCAGTGCCCGGCGTCGGCCGGACCCTGATCCAGCTCAACAAACCCGGCGGCACCATGTGCACTTCCTGCGCCTGGGGAAAGCCGGCCAAGCCGGGGCTTTTCGAGATCTGTGAGAATGGTGCCAAAGCTACTATCTGGGATCTGACCACCGATCGCTGCACGCCGGAATTCTTCGCTGAACACTCCTTGGAAGAGCTGCGCCGTTGGTCCGACCACGACCTGGAGATGCAAGGTCGTCTGACCGAGCCCCTGCGCTACGATGTCGGTTCCGATCGCTATATACGCTGCACCTGGGACGAGGCCTTCGCCAGCATCGGAGCCACGCTTCGGCAGCTCGATCCGCAGTCGGTGGTCTTCTACGCCTCCGGTCGCGCCTCGTTGGAAACGTCCTACCTCTACGCCCTGTTCGCACGGCTTTACGGCCATAACAACCTTCCCGATAGCTCGAACATGTGCCATGAGACTACCTCCGTGAGCCTGAAGGAGCACATCGGTACCCCCGTGGGCACCTGCGTTCTGGAAGATTTTGAACACTGCGATGCCATCTTCTATTTTGGTCAGAACCCTGCCACCAACAGCGGCCGCTTTCTGCACCCCTTGCAGAAGGCCGTGCGTCGCGGCTGTCGTCTCATCGTGTTCAATCCCGTGATGGAAAAGGGTCTCGTGGAGTTCATCGATCCGCAAAATCCCCTGGAAATGCTGACGGGCCACGGCACGCGCCTGGCGCATCAGTATCTGCAGGTAAAGGCCGGCGGCGATATCGCGGCCATTGTCGGCGTGTGCAAACATCTGCTGGAAATGGACGACGCAGCGCTCCAGAGAGGGGGTCCCGGCATCCTCGATCGCGACTTCCTGCAGGAGCACTGTCATCAACACGAAGCCTTCCTGGAACAGGTGCGTCGGACCTCTTGGGAAGAGATCGAGCAACACTCTGGTCTCCAGCGCGACGCGCTCGCCAGTGCAGCGTCGGTCTACGCTGAGGCGCAGCGCGTGATTGGCGTCTACGGGATGGGTCTGACCCAGCACGTACACGGTTCCCAGGCCATCGGGACGCTGCTGAATCTTCTCTTGCTGCGGGGCAATATCGGCCGCGAGGGTGCGGGCATCTGCCCCGTGCGCGGGCATTCCAATGTGCAGGGACAGCGCACCGTGGGTATCTCGGAAAAACCCGAGCTCGTGCCTCTGGATCGTTTGGCGGAGCTCTTCGACTTCCAACCGCCGCGCGAGCAGGGACTGGCTACCGTCGACGCCTGCGAAGCTATTCGCGCCGGGAGGGTCAAAGCCTTTATCGCGCTGGGTGGCAACTTTCTGCGGGCCATCCCGGAGCAGGAAGCCATGGAGAAGGCTTGGGCTGCTCAGGAGCTGACGGTCAGCATCGCAACCAAGCTCAACCGCAGTCACCTCTTTCCGGGCAAGGAGGCCTGGCTGCTGCCCTGCCTGGTGCGCTCCGAGATCGACGTACAGGCCGGCGGAGCGCAGGTCGTCACCATCGAGGATAGTTTCAGCCACATCCACGCCTCGCACGGACAACACGAACCGGCCAGCCCCCATCTGCGCTCCGAGTTGGCCATCGTGACGGGCATGGCCAAGGCGACTCTGGCGCCGAACCCGCGCTGTGACTGGGATGCTTGGACTGCAGACTACGGCAAGGTGCGCGACCTCATCGCGGCCACCTACCCAGAATTTCACGACTTCAACGCACGTCTGGATACGCCGGGCGGTTTCTACCGCGGTAACCCTGCCCGCGAGCGGCGCTGGCAGACGGCCAGTGGCAAGGCGGAGTTTACCTTACCCACGGTGCTGTCTTCCCTGGGGCTGGGCGATGCACCGGGGCGCTACCATCTCATCACCATGCGTTCCAACGATCAGTTCAATACCACCATCTACGGCTATAGCGATCGTCTGCGTGGCCTGGAAGGCTCGCGTATGGTCCTGTTGATGAACAGCGAAGATATGACGGCGGCAGGACTGCGCGAGGGCCAGGAGGTCAGCCTGCAGTCCGATGCCGGAGACGAGTTGGTACGGCAGGTGGATGGCTTGCGCGTCACGACTTTTCCTCTGCCCCGCGGTTGCGTGGGAGGGTACTACCCGGAGCTCAATCCACTGATACCCCTGTGGTATCACGACGAACACTCGAAAACTCCCGCCGCCAAAGGTGTACCCGTGCGTATCCATACCGGTGCCATCCGCGAGAGCCGACATGCCGCTGCATTGTAAGAGCG
Source organism: Acidithiobacillus sp. (assembly GCF_023256195.1). Taxonomy (GTDB): domain Bacteria; phylum Pseudomonadota; class Gammaproteobacteria; order Acidithiobacillales; family Acidithiobacillaceae; genus Acidithiobacillus_A. The sequence goes on along the minus strand of NZ_JAGDWX010000030.1, from coordinate 104,324 downwards.
CGCTGGCCCGAATGGGCCTTGGGATGCCGCGCGGGACCGTCCGGAACGTCCGGGTGTTCGGTTTACTGGGTGGCTGAGTGAATCGCGAGCCAGAGATCGGTGGGGTGATCTGGTCTTCGGCCAGATGTCTTGATAAAGAGGTAGACTTCGGGGTCCATCGTGAGGCCATTCTCGAAGAGTGCGCCGTCTCCATCGTCATCAACGGTGCGGTCTATGGAGTGATGATGCTCACCCCCCGGGACCTCGAGGACTTCGTGTTGGGCTTTCTGTGGACCGAGGACGTGCTGCACTCGCCTGAGGATATCCTCGCCTGTGAACGGGAGCAAAGCGCGGATGGTCAGGCCCTGTATCTGCAGCTGCGAACCGAGGCGGCCATGCGTGCCGATGCCAGACGTCGCTGTCTGCCGGGAGGCAGTGCCTGCGGACTGTGCGGCGTGCCGAACTTCAGCGGATTGCAGCCCTTTCCACCGATCCGTGACGAGGGCCGAATCTCCTGTACCCTGATTGAACAGAGCCTGGCCCGCCTCTGTGCGGAGCAGCAGCTCAACCACCATACCGGTACCGCACATGCCGCCGGAATCGGCACCGAGGATGCTTTCATCGTACGTGAGGATATCGGTCGTCACAATGCTGTGGACAAGGCCATCGGCGCCGCTCTGCGTTGCGGCTGGAGCGCAGGAGATGCCCGGCTGTTGGCGGTCTCCTCGCGTCTCAGTTTTGAGATCGCGTTGAAGGCCTTGAGCTTTGGTATTCCGACGGTAGTGGCCGTATCGGGTGTCAGTAGTCTGGCGATCCAGCTGGCGGAGCGCTGCGGCTTGACCCTCATCGGCTACGCCCGAGACGGGCGACTGACGATCTATGCCAACGCCTGGCGCATCCTTCGATCCGCCAGCCCGAGGGCAGAACCCCCTGGTCCGAGCTTCGATTTAGAGATACCGCGCTGTGCCGGCGATTGAGCCACGGCAGCCGCTCAGCCGCGGGTTGGGGTTCTACTCGAGGTAAGTGTAGCCCTTCAGTCCTTCCTCATACTGGCGCAGGAAGTCTCGGGCCTCATCGGGGCTGAGGTCTGTCCGCGCCGCCAGCTGCTCGCCAAAGCCCTGAGCCAAGGATTGGGCCGAAAACTGTACATAGGCCAGCACTTCTTCGACGGTATCGCCGGGTACGGGCTCCTGCAACTGAAAACCGCCGTCGTCGGTACAGACTACGTTCACGGCATCGGTATCACCGAAAAGGTTGTGCATATCGCCCAGGATCTCCTGATAGGCGCCTACGAGGAAGAACCCCAGATGGTAGGCTTCGCCGCGGGTCCAGGGATGCAGCGGCAGAGTCGGTCCGACGCCGTCGGCAAAAACGTAGCTGTCGATGCGCCCGTCGGAGTCGCAGGTGATGTCCTCAAGCCGACCGCGCCGCGTCGGTTCGCTGTCCAGCCGATGGATGGGTAGGATGGGGAAGACTTGATCGATAGCCCACACGTCGGGCAAGGACTGAAAAAGGGAAAAGTTGACGAAATATTTATCTACGAGCTTTTCTTCCAGTTCATCCAGAATCTCACGATGGGCGCGTTTGGCAGGGTCCAGGAGGGTCCGCACCCGCCACATTAGGTGCGCATAGCTGTTCTCGGCCTGTGCCCGTTCCGGCAGCTTCAACAGGCCGAGACGAAAAGCCTCCTGATTTTCCGCCAGAAGGAAAACCGCCTCTTGATAGATTTCCATGGCTTGTGTCGCGCTGGCGCCGCGAAGCCGATCCAGAAGCCGCTGCCAGGCCTGCGCAGAGAGGCTGGTGGTCGAGCCTGCCGGCGGATGCTCGCCCGGCGCTGGCTCTACATCGATGATGTTGCTGATGAGTACGGCGTGGTGAGCAGTCAGCGCGCGGCCGGACTCGGACACGATCTCCGGGTAGGGGAGCTGTTCGCGCTGGCAGAGCTCGGCCAGGATTCCCACCACCGTCTGCGCGTAATCGGCGACGCGGTAGTTGGCGGAGCAGTAGGCGCGGGAGTGGGTGCCCTCGTAATCGACGCCGAGCCCCCCGCCCACGTCCACCACGCGAATATCCGCACCCTGCCCCCGCAGTTCTTGATAAAGACGGGCACATTCGCGCATACCACCCTGAATGTGCTGAATATTCGGAATCTGGGATCCTAGGTGGAAATGCAGCAGTTGCAGATTCTGCAGCGCCCCGGCTCGGCGTAGCTCCTCCAGAAGTTGAAGAATCTCGTGGGAAGAGAGGCCAAACTTGGATTTTTCTCCACCCGTGTTCTGCCATTTGCCCGCACCGGCGGAAGCCAGCCGAGCGCGTACGCCGATACGAGGCTGTACCCGGAGTTCACGGGCAATCTGCAGGATCAAGGGCAGTTCGGAACTTTTCTCTACCACCAGAAAAACCCGCCGACCCAGCCGCTCACCCATGAGCGCCAGGCGGATGTACTCGGCATCCTTGTAACCGTTGCAGATGATGGTGGCTTTTTCCGGTGACAGAGCCAGCACCGTCAGCAGTTCCGGCTTGCTCCCCGCTTCCAGACCGACGCTGCCGTCACCTGCCTGCAGGATGCTCTCTACCACCCGTCGATGCTGGTTGACCTTGATGGGATAGACGGGCGTGTAGGCCGCCGGGTAATTCCAGTTCTCCATGGCTGCACCAAAAGCGGCTCGCAGGCTGTGAACACGCTGGGCAAGGATCTGCGGGAAGCGCAGCAGACAGGGCAGGGTCAGGCCCTGCTCTCCCAGAGCGGCCACGACCTCGCTCAGGCGCACCCCTTCCGAACCGGGCGATCCGTGGGGGAACACCCGCAGGAAACCGGACTCGTCGATATCGAAATATCCGGCGCTCCAGTGAGGCAGATTGTAAAGCTTGCGACTGTCGGCAACGGTCCAGGAGGGCATGGCGGCGGTTTCCGGGGATGGCACGTGATGGGAGCCCAAAAGATACCGGACTGACGTGGAGAATCAAGAAATGGGCAGAGTTCTCGTGGAGGGTCGCGCCAGCGCTGCCTCCAAAGCGGAACTTACAGAGCCTCGTTGGCAAAATCTGCCAAGCGCGAACGCTCGCCGCGTCGCAGGGTGACGTGACCGCTGTGCTCCCAGGATTTGAAACGATCCACCACATAGGTGAGACCCGAGGTGGTTTCCGATAGATACGGGGTGTCGATCTGCGCGATATTGCCCAGGCATACCACTTTGGTTCCGGGTCCCGCGCGGGTGATCAGGGTCTTCATTTCCTTGGGGGTGAGATTCTGTGCCTCGTCGATGATGACGAACTTCTCCAGAAAGGTCCGCCCCCGCATGAAGCTCATGGATTTGATGCGAATACGCTTGTTCACCAGATCCTGAGTGGCGCTGCGTCCCCAGCTGCCTCCTTCCTCGCCGCCGCGTGCGAGGATCTCGAGGTTGTCCTCCAGCGCCCCCATCCATGGCTGCATCTTTTCTTCTTCCGTGCCGGGCAAAAAACCGATCTCATCACCGACGGGCACCGTCGCCCGCGTGATGATGACCTCTGAATATTGTTTGTTCTCGAAAATCTGGTGCAAGGCCGCTGCCAAGGTCAGCAGGGTCTTGCCGGTCCCGGCGGAGCCAATGATGCTGACGAAATCGATGTGCGGATCCATGAGCAGATTCAGGGCAAAATTCTGTTCCGGGTTGCGCGCGCGAATGCCCCACACGGAATGCCGTTCTGTGCGGAAGTCGCTGACCCGCTCGATGACCGCCTGCTGTCCCTCGATACGCCGGACGATGGCGGCAAAGCCTTCCTGGGCATCGTCGCTCTGCGGCAGAAACAGAAACTGATTGGGATACCAGTGTTCCGCGGACGGGCCGGTAATCCGATAGAAACTGCGCCCGGTTTCCTGCCAGGCATCCAGATCGCGGCTGTGAACGTCCCAAAAATCGGGGCTGAGGATCTCCACCCCGGTATAGAGAAGATCGACGTCCTCCAGGGTCTGGTCGTTCCGATAATCCTCGACGCGAATGGCCAGCGTGCGCCCTTTGATGCGCAGGTTGATATCCTTGCTGACCAGCACGACGTCTTTTTCCGGATGCCGATTCTGCAGCGCCAAGGTGACCGCGAGAATCTCGTGATCGGCCTTGCCTCCGGCGAGATCCGCCGGCAGGGCCTGTTCATAGGCGGCCGTCTGGAAGAACAGTCGACCTTGGGCGTGCGGCAGGGGTAAGCCTATCTCCAGGTCTTCGTGGCCTTCCAGCAGATCGTCCAGGGTCCGACTGACCTGGCGGACGTTGCGCGCCTGCTCACTGAGCCCTTTCTTGTGCTGATCGAGTTCCTCCAGAACCACCATGGGGAGGAAGATGTCGTGCTCTTGAAAGCGAAAAAGAGCCGAGGGGTCGTGCATGAGCACGTTGGTGTCGAGCACGTACAGCCGAGGTCGAGGTGCTGCCGTCAGCGAGCTGACCACAGCGGTCATGGCAGTGTCTTGACGATGTCGAGAATGTGGGCCGCGTGCCCGGCAACCTTGACCTTGCGTTCGATATGGGCCAGCTGTCCGGCACGATCCACGACAAAGGTGCTACGTTCGATTCCCAGATAAGTCTTGCCGTAGTTTTTCTTTTCCTGGATGACGTCGTAGGCGCGACAGACCTTTTCATCGGCATCGCTGATCAAGGGGAAAGGCAGGGAAAACTTGTCGATGAAGCGCTGGTGACTGGCCAGCGAGTCGCGTGAGACACCGATGACTTCTGCACCCATGGCCTGGAACTCCGGGTACATTGTGGCGAAGTCCTGGGCTTCCAAACTACAGCCCGGAGTGTTGTCCTTGGGGTAGAAATAGAGGACCACTTTGCGACCGAGGAGGCTCTTCAAGCAGAGCTCACCGCCGCTGGAGACGGGTGCGCAGAATTCCGGAGCCGGCTGGCCAACGGACAGGGACGTTGCTGTAGTCATGGTCTCTCCCGCAGAATCTCTGGCTCAATCTAGCGCGTGCTGCGGTGCCTTGTCCAGCCGCCTCGAGAAAGGTCCTCGTCGGCTCCAGCCCTTGCTCCGACGAGGTCCGCGAGCCTAAACTGAGCCATGGCAGATGGTCGGCACGGGCAAGACCCAGAACTCTCGGCGGCACTTCGGATTCGAGCTTCGGGAAGCCGTGCTACCCGCTGGCGGATTCGCATCCTGCAGGCGCTGCTGGATGCCGGCAAGCCCCTCAGCCACCAAGAATTGCAGGAGAGCCTGCGGCAGGACACCGGGGAGTTGGTGGATCGGGTAACCCTCTACCGCAATCTGGATTGGCTGCTGCAGCAAGGTCTGGCGCATCGCATCACTACCGACGATCGGGTCTGGCGCTTCGGTGTCGCCAACGATGCGGCACATCCGCCACACCCCCACTTTCGCTGTCTACGCTGCGGTGAGTTGCTTTGTCTGGCCGATACCCAGTTACCCAGACCCGAGCTGCCCCAGGGTTATGCCCTGCGTGACGTAGACATGGTGGTCAATGGAATCTGCCCCCACTGCCAGGGCCAGAGCGCGACTGAGGACCCAGAAAGTCGCGACACAACAGCAGCGTCACCCGATGCCAGGTCACCCCGGCAGAGGTCGCGCTGAAGTTTTCCGGCCTGCCGCAACGGCGGAACTGTCGGATCCAGGAGCTCGGAATCGCCGCGTTTTCTCCATCGAGGACCAATAATGCGTTCTCGCCCAGGCGACCCTCGTAGCCGGGCCACAACAGATACTGGTTGCCGTGGATACTGCACTTGCTCGGCTCGCTGGAAAAACTTTGGTAGTACACAAAGGGATGGGTCGGCAGATAAAAAGCCAGGGTGGCACTGTACTGGTAGAAGTTGGTTACGACGAAAGCCGGTTGGGCCCGTTCGAGCCGATCCTGCGCCGCGGCTGCCAGTTCGCGCCAGCCACGGGTCTGCTTGAAGGGAACGTACCACTTGCTGGGTAAAGGTACGCCAAGGGCGTGTAGTTGCGGGAGTGCCAAAACCGTCGCGATGAGCAGGGTGCAGACGGCAAGGGAGGCCAGGGCCCATTGCCGCCAGGGCGCGCGGCTCAGGGGGCCCGCGGCCCAGATGATCAGTCCCAGATAGGCGGCAATGGGCCAGTTGGCATCGACTTGGCCGGAAAGACTCTTCAGCGCGTAGAAGACCCAGGTAATCAGACTGATCCAGACCAACACGGCGCTGCGACCGGCAGGCCAGGATCGGCGCTCCCGCCACAGCAGCACGGCCAGCAAGAAAAAGGGGAGTACGCCCAGGACCCCAATCTGTCCGCCCAAGAAACTCCACCAGGACGACCAGCCACCCTGCCCGCCCGTGACATTTCCCCAGGTGGCCAGCACGGTGGCCCATCCATGCTGGGAATTCCACCTGAGGTTGGGTGCCAGGATCAGCAACGCCACAACGACTCCGAGCCAGGGCCAGGGCGTTCGCAGTTGCCGACGTCCGGAGCCGTGGCCGAGAAGCGTGACGAGTACTGCCGCGGGCAGAACCCCCAAGTTGTATTTGGCCTGCAGACCCAATCCTACGGCAGTCCCCGCCAAAAGCCAGGCCCACCGCTGCTCACAGACGATGGCCCGCCAGAATGCCCAGAGCGCCAGAAGCCAGAGCAGCAGCATGGGCACATCCGTGGTCATGACCAGCCCGCCCAGGAAATAGACCGGAATACAGGCCATCCACAAGGCCGCGAGGCGCGCGGGTGCCGGCTCACCGTGCACCTCTCGAGCGAATAGATAGGCGACGCCCGCCAGCGCCAGCGCAAAGATCGGCGCAAACAGGCGCACTGCTAGCAGACTGTTACCCGCCAGCAGCGTACTGAGGGCCAGTATGCCGGCGATGAGTGGAGACTTGGTGTAATAGCCCCAGGCCAGATGCCTGGACCACAGCCAGTACTGCGCCTCATCGCCGGAGATGCCGAAAGGGCCCCATAGGATGAGGGCGTAATGAACGCCCACCAGCAGAGCCAGACCAAGCCACAGCAGCGGTGACTCCGCCAGAATCTTCGGGAGCACCCTATCCCGGGCTTGCCACGCGTTTTTCTCCAGGCCCGTTGTTGTCTTTTGCATCATAGGTATTTCGACCATACGCCCTATGTTGTGGAACGCCCGCGAGAACCGACGCGGTAATCGCAGGGTTGCGGGAAGCCTAGGCGCTTGGACGCGTCGATTTGGCGGCGTGCGCCTCTTCCCACCAGGCTTGAAGCTCCTCGAGTCCGACACAGACCGGCTTACCGCAATCCTTACCCTGGACGATGCGTGCCGGTGCCTCGGGTTCGCCAAGATGGTCCAGGACTCGCAGCGCGCCAGAGAAATCCTGTCCGCGGGTGTAGTCGGTCTGGGTGACGACGGTATGAAGTCCTGCTGCCAGGGCCGAACGCAGGCCGTTTTCCGAGTCCTCCAGGGCCAGGCAATCTGCGGGATCCGCTGCGAGAGCTTGCAGGACGTGGGTGTAGATGTCCGGGGCCGGCTTTTTGTGCGGGACGATATCGCCGGCGCCGATATAGTGGAAGACGCGCTCCCCCTCCTCGCCCAAGGTGCTGCGAAGCAGCGCTTCGACATTATCCGGGGTGGTCGTGGTGGCGATACCCAGCCGCCAGCCCGCAGCCCGTGCGGCCCGCAGCAGGCGGGCAACACCGGGGCGCAAAGCGACTGCGCCGCTCTGGACAATCTCCACATAAAGGTCTGTCTTGCGACGATGGATGCGCGCGATATCGGCATCGCTGAGCCGCTGGTGTTGCGGATGATCGTCAAGGAAGCGACGCAGGCGTTCCTTACCACCGGTGACCTTGAGATAGCGACCGTAGGTCTCCACATCCCAGACAAAATTCAGACCCGCCTCAGCAAAGGCACGGTTGAAAGCCACCCGGTGGGCGTCCCGCTCGGTGTCCGCCAAGGTACCATCTACATCAAAGATCAGGGTATTCAGAGGCATTTTCTGGCGCCACTCCATTTCAGACTCTGCTTATAATTTGAGAACGCGAAGGACGCCTACCAGCCGTCCGGTCGGTCGGCTCGCAGTATAGCCGCCCACGGAGGAATTGCCAAAGCCTGGCTTCTCTGTTAAACGTAGCGCCATTTACCGAGAGGACAGGAACCTTTCCATGACCGACCAACGTGCCAATCCCGTCGCATCTCCCGCCAGCAGCCAGCAGTTTACGGCCTTCACTCCCTATCAACCGGCTCCGGACGAGGCCTACATGAGCCCCGCGCAGCTTGCGCACTTTCGGAAGATCCTGGAAGACTGGCGCGACGAGCTGATGTCCGAGGTGGAGCGCACGGTCCAGAACATGCAGGTCGAAAACGTCAATTATTCCGACCCCAACGACCGGGCTAGTCTGGAGACCGATATGGGTCTGGAGCTGCGGGCACGCGACCGGGAGCGAAAACTGATCCGCAAGATCAACCAGGCGCTGGCCCGTATCGATGCCGGTGAGTACGGATATTGCGAAAGCTGCGGTGTAGAGATCGGTCTGCGTCGCCTGGAGGCGCGCCCCACCGCCACCTTGTGCATCGACTGCAAAACCCTGGAAGAAAAGCGCGAAAAGCAGATGGCCCAGGACTGATTCCCTCGCGCTGAGGTTCTGAGCACCGTCTCCGCCCAGTTGCCCCAACGGCCCACGCGGGCGCGGGCGATCCACGCCGTGGCTTGGCATTCTGCGCTTCTCGCAGTGGGAACTGTAAGAACGTAAAAGCGTCCTCGCGCATCCCCACAGTCCGGACTAGGCTTAAGGATATATCGGGTCCTTTTCCTGTCCTTCGGAGGGTTCTCCCATGCGCTGCCTGGTCACCAGCGCCCGCCCCTATGACGAGCAGTTCCTTCGCGCAGCTAACCAGGGGCGCCACGACTTGGTTTTCGTGGAAACCACACTCAGCGCAGAAACCGCCTTCGTTGCTCAGGGCTTTCCGGCTATCTGTCCTTTCTTCAACGACACGCTGGATGCCCATACCTTGGAAACCCTAGCGCGTTTGGGAACCAGGCTGCTGGTCCTGCGCAGCACCGGTTTCAATCACGTCGACGTCCCCGCCGCCGAAAAACACGGCATCGCCGTGATGCGGGTACGGGATTATTCGCCCTACTCGGTGGCGGAATTCACCATCGGCATGATGCTCACGCTGAATCGCCACTTACACAAAGCCTATAACCGCGTACGTGATGGCAACTTCCTCCTCGACGGCTTGCTCGGTTTTGACATGCACGGTAAAACCGTCGGCATCATCGGAACCGGCAGCATTGGTACCGCGCTCGCCCGTATCCTCAAGGGTATGGGCTGTCATCTCCTGGGTTACGATATCGCGCCCAATCCCGTTTGCCTGGAGCTAGGCGTCGTCTACGTCCCACTAGAAGCGCTCCTCAGAAAAAGTCAGATCATCAGTCTCCACATACCCTTGGTGCCGGAAACGCGCCACCTGATCGATGCCGAGCGAATTGCGCTCATGCCCGAAGGAGCCATGCTCATCAACACCAGTCGAGGTCCATTGATCGATACCAAGGCCCTGATAGCGGCGCTGAAAAGCCGCCATCTAGGCGCCGTGGGGCTGGATGTTTATGAGGAAGAAGCGGAGCTATATTTCAGGGATCACTGTGACGACATCATCTGTGACGATACTTTTGAACGCTTGCTCACTTTCCCAAATGTGATCGTCACTGGCCATCAGGCCTTCTTTACGCGCGAAGCGCTCAGTACCATTGCTGAGACAACGATCCAGAATCTGGATACCTACAGCCAGGGAAAAGATAGCCCGAATTATGTACGCGCAGCGCGCTAGTCTGCCGGAATAACAGCGCGGGGTGTGACCAGTCTGCGCCGTGACTTGAACTCATACATCATGGAATCCATAATAGAGGGAGACCATTTTTTATGGAGGTTGCAAATGGATGCGTTGCGCCATGTCGTGGAGAGTCGATTTACCCATACCTGCGAAGATCCCGATCCTCACCATAAGCTGTTTCGCGTGAATCTGCGGCACGTACGCAGTCTCCTGATTTCTGCCGTCGCATTAGGCCTTGCGGGTTGCTCCATTGGTGGACACGGACCGCATGGTGGACACAACGTGTCCTGGTATCTGCACCATCAAAAAGCCATGCGAGCACAGCTGGCATGGTGCCAAAACAGCGCGGGAAGAGATAAGTATCGTTCTTGCAAGAACGCGAGAACGGCACAGGGCAGAGCCCTGGGTCATAACGTCAAAAACACCATCAACAGCCTGTAATAACGGGCAGAAAGTAGCACCCGCCACTGTTTCGGCAGCGGACATTGCATCTGCTCATGACTGGACGCAAAGCGTTCTAGCGATCTGATATAATTAAAAAAATTTAACAAATTAAGCGATTTTTCATGGTTCGTCGATGGACTTTTAATGGATTGGTTTGACAATTGTTAACCTATCCTATAGAATTTAAAAGAAATTCATACGACAATATGGGGATCGATGGATCAGAACGCTGCCAAAATTGAGATCAGGCACGCTAGCAAGGTCTTCGGCCGGGAAGAGCGTTTGGCTCTGGATCTCTTGGATAAGGGTCTGAGCAAATCGGAGGTTCAGAAAAGAACCGGTGTGGTCGTCGGCATACACGACATCTCCCTGAATATACTGGCGGGCGAGATATTTGTCATAATGGGCCTGTCCGGTAGTGGTAAATCGACTCTGTTGCGGTTGATCAATCGTCTACACGAAGCCAGCCGGGGATCGATCCTGGTGGATGGTGTGGATGTCACGAAGATGAAAGCGTCGGAATTGCGTGCCCTGCGCCGTCGTGCCTTCGGGATGGTCTTTCAGAACTTTGGCCTTCTCCCTCAACGCACGGTATTGGGAAACGTGGAATTCGGTCTGGAGATTCAGGGAATACCACGGTCGCAAAGACGAGAAAGAGCGCAGGAGGTCATTGAAACCGTAGGGCTGCAAGGATACGAACAGAGATACGCGGCGGAACTGTCCGGAGGCATGCAGCAGCGCGTTGGTTTAGCCCGCGCCCTGGCGGCAGACCCGGAGATACTGCTGATGGACGAAGCTTTTAGTGCCCTGGATCCCATCATCCGCAGCCAACTGCAGGACGATCTCCTGGAAATCCAGGATCGTTTGAATAAGACCATCGTCTTCGTTTCCCACGATCTGGATGAAGCGCTCAAATTGGGAAATCGTATCGCTATTCTGCGCGATGGACGCCTGATCCAGGTGGGTGATCCACAAGAGATCCTCTCCCATCCGGCGGACGAATATGTGTCGACCTTCGTCGAAGGGGCGGATCGCAGCAAGGTGCTCACGGCCCGCGATGTCATGCAGAACGTACGGACCGCTGCCAACCCCAAGGATTCTCCGCGGGTCGTGCTGCGCAAGATGGAACGCAGCGGCTTTGGCGGACTGATGGTGATCGATAATGGGCGGCGCCTGCATGGCTATATCGATCTGTCTGCGGTACGCAGTCAGCGGGAAAAGGAACAACTCTCGACGGATCTATTCCGACCCATTCCCACCGCCGATGCGAACGCGAAGCTGGTGGACCTCATCCAGATCATCACCGATAAAGGATCGCCTGTGGCGGTGATCGACGCTCGCCAACGGGTCATCGGTGTAGTAGACAAGAGCACGATTCTGGCGGCACTGGCTCAGAACGACGACGGTCCGACCGTGGAGGAAAACCACGCCGATCCGACGCCGGCAGTCGCGATGGCGTCCGTACCAGCTTCGCAGGCGGAGAGCTCTGCCAGCGGCAGCTGAGAAAAACGTGTCGCGGTATAGGCGACCGGGTACCGATGCAATGTCCGCAACGCTGACTCGGCCCTTATGGAAGCAAGCTGTAGCGAGGAGGTAGCAGCGGTGACGTCAATACCGACCATTCCCTTGGGACACTGGGTGAGCCACGGAGTGGACTATCTGACGGCGCACTATGGGGCTAGCTTGAATGCCGTCAGCCACTTCATCCACTCCCTCATATCTCTCCTGGAGCATGGGTTGCGGGCTGTACCGGTCCTGATTTTCATACCCCTGGTAGCCGTGCTGTCCCTGCTGGCCTTGGGCTGGCAGCGACCGCGGGCCTGGGGCTTGGCGCTTTTTTCTCTGTTCGGCCTTGGTTTGGTCTGGGATCTACACCTGTGGCACGCCCTGATACAGACGCTGGCGCTGGTGCTTGCGGCCGAGTTGCTCATCCTCATCGTGGGCATCCCCCTGGGGATTTTCGCCGCACAGAGCCACCTCGCCGAAAAGATCCTGCGGCCTATCCTGGATGTGATGCAGACCATGCCTGCCTTTGTCTACTTGGTGCCTGCCGTGATCTTTTTTGGACTGGGTCTGGTCCCCGGGGTGATCGCCACGACTATTTTCGCCCTGCCGCCCCTGGTGCGCCTGACGGCCTTGGGCATACGCCAGGTTCCCGCAGAGTTGGTGGAGGCCACGGAGTCCTTTGGGGCTACCTGGTGGCAGCTGCTATGGAAAGTCCAGATACCCACGGCCCTGCCCTCCATCATGGCGGGCGTCAATCAGTCCATCATGCTGGGCCTGTCCATGGTAGTGATTGCCTCCATGATCGGAGCCGGCGGTCTGGGTAACGAGGTACTCCAGGGCATTACGCAATTGGATGTGGGCAAAAGTTTCGTCGGCGGGATCAGTGTGGTCATTCTCGCCATCATCATCGATCGTCTTACTCAGGCCTTCGGTCAGCAGCGCAAGGAGTGATTCATGAACACACCCATTCACAAGCTTCTCTGTCGCGCAATACTCGTCAGTATCATCGGTACCGGCGTCGCGTTGGCAGCGGATAAGCCCACGGTGAGCATCACCAATGTGGCATCGTGGTCCAGCAGTAATATCACCACCCATATCGCCGCCCGGATCATTCAGGACCAGCTGCATTATCCGGTAAAAATCATCGATACCGAAGCCGGACCGATGTGGGCCGCCGTGGCCACAGGGCGTGCCGATGCCACTCTCACCGCCTGGCTACCGGTGATCCAGAAAAGCTACTGGCAGCGCTATAAACATCAGGTCGTAAACCTCGGTCCCATCACCAAGGGCACCTGGGCCGGTCTCGCGGTGCCGGATTATGTGCCGGTGCACAGCCTTTCCCAATTGGAGCAGTATCACCAGAAGTTCCACGATCGCATCGTCGGCATCGGCTCGGGCGCCGGGGTGATGATCACCACCCAGAAGGCTATCGAGAGCTATGGCATGCGGCACATGCGCCTATTGAGCAGTTCGACGCCAGCCATGGAGGCAGAGCTCAAGCGTTCCATCGCGGCCCACCGATGGATCGTGGTGACCGCCTGGACTCCCTTGAGTATTTGGGCGCGCTTTCATCTGCGCGAACTCTCGGATCCGAAGAATGTCTATGGTAAGCCTGGCAACATCGATGCCGTCATAAACCCCAAATTGGAGAAAAAAGCGCCCCAGGTCGTCGCTTTCCTGCGCCAGTTTTACATTTCCATCGGCAGCCTGGAGAAGCTCATGAACGAGCGACGCCAAGGCGCGTCTTTGGACAAGGTAGTTCAGCAGTGGATCAAGGCACACCAATCGGAAATTACTTCCTGGGTACAAAAAAGTCGTAGCGCCTGAACTTGACACACCCAGCCCGATCATCCCAGAAGGAGGGATAAGCGCCCTAGCAAAAAGGAGGAAGCACCATGTCTTACCAGATGCAGCGGATGGTACTCGTAGCCCTGGTCGTGGGCCTCGGCCAACCCGTCGTGGCGGCCGCGCAGACACCGAGCAAGGCACAACTACAAAGTGAAGTAGAACGTCTGCAGAGAGAGCTCGATGTTCTGAAAGCGCAATTGGCGAGATCACACCCACAAACGCAACCGACAACGATATCCGGTCAGAAAGTGGCCCATACGTCGCCAACGCAGACTGGCACGGTGGCGGCCAAGAAGAAAAAACCCCAGTCGACATCGGCACTCACCATTGGCGGCGGCCTGGTGACGGAGTATCAGTATCAGCGGCCAGACAACACGGGCGGTCATTTGATCCTCGATTATCTCGACCTGAACGTGCACGGGCATTACGGCAAACATTGGATTTATGCGGCGGATGAACGATTTTCGACGGTCAACATCAAAAATCATGCCTATCTACATTATGGCTGGTTCGCCTACAATTTCGGTAAAAATTATCAGCAACAGCAGATAAAATTCGGGCTATTTCACGAGCCCTTCGGCAACCTTCCCTATGGTTACGACTCCTTTTGGGGAAGCTTGGCCTACTACGCTGGGTTTACGGATCATCAAGGGGCGGGAGTGGGCTATCGTCTCCAGGATGGGCCGTGGCAGGTGAATCTTGCGGCCTTCAAGAACGATAATCTGGGCCAGCCCAGCACCTACGCCGGAGGCGTCCCCACCGACGGCTATCACAGCGACAATGGTGGGGCCGTCCGTCTGGCCTATCACTGGCGAGGGAATGCGCGGGACCATCGCGCCGTCTTCTCCGTCGCAGCCAAAGGCGGGCAGCTGCAGGCCGGGGATCGGCAAGGAAGCCGCTGGGCTGTCACCGCAGCCATGGACGGGACCTGGGGGCCCTGGAACCTTAAACTGCAAGCAGTGGACTACGCCTATAACGTGCCACGCGACGCCGGCTACGGCGGTATGCTCCTGCCGCGTAGCTCCATCATCGCTGAGAATTACGGTTTTGCGTACCACATGCCGGCCAAGGGTCAACTCTACGGGGTAAGCCTCAAGCGTAGTTTTCCGGTGCGTTGGGGGCCTGTGCACACGGTCAGTCTGTACGACGACTATGGCTACCTGCACGTGGCCACAGCCGGTGGCTTCAACGTCGGTAGCGTGGCCAATCCGCACCGGGTGGGTGACGTACAGCTGAATGTTGCCGGCGTGGAGTTCGCCGCCAATCCCGTCTACATCTGGGCCGATGTGATCAGCGGCCGTAACGCCGCCATGGCCTTCGATGGTCCCGACGATGGCGCCTGGCACACTCGCTTCAACCTCGCCATCGGCGCCTATTTCGATGGCACCATCAAGAACTGAGGCATCCATCGCAGGCGGCCGCTGCGCGAACGCGGGCCGCCATCCTCGTCAATTGTGATGGAATATCGGGGCTTGGTGCTCTGGGGTTTGGGCATGGCCCTGACGGAGCTCGCGTATGGTCGCCTTGAGATCGTTGAGAAACAATTCGGCCAAATCGCGACTGAAGCCCTCGCGTAGGACCAGACGCAGGATGGCAATATCCTCGCAATCGGCGGGCAAGGTATACGCTGGTACCTGCCAGCCACGCCCTCGCAGCCGCTCGGAAATGGCAAAGACGTCGAAGTCGCGTATTTCCTTTCGTAGACGCAAGGCGATCACGGGGATGGTATCTCCGCGGTTGATGATCTGGAACTGCTGCGTCTTTTCCAGGGCGTCTGCCAACCACAGAGCGGTATCCCGGAGATTTTGCATGATCCGGGTGTAGCCTTCCCGTCCCAGTCGCAAAAAATTGTAGTATTGACCGACGATCTGATTCCCCGGGCGGGAAAAATTCAGGGTAAAGGTGGGCATGTCACCGCCCAGATAATTGACGTGAAAGACCAAGGCATCTGGCAGGCAGTCGCGATCGCGCCAGAGGGCCCAGCCGACTCCCGGATACACCAAGCCGTACTTGTGCCCTGAACAGTTGATGGAAACTACCTGGGGCAAACGAAAATCCCAGACCAGATCCGGCTGCAAAAAGGGTGCGACGAAGCCCCCGCTGGCAGCGTCGACATGCATGGGGACTGCGTAGCCCAGCTTTTCCGTCAGAGGCACCAGGGCATCGTGGATGGCCGCGATAGGGTCGTACTCACCGGTAAAGGTCGTTCCCAGCACCGCCACCACGCCAATGGTATTCTCGTCCACAGCGGCCGCCACGGCTTGCGGCGACAGCGTATAACGATCCTCTTGCATGGGTAGGTAACGTGGCTCTACCTCCCAGTAGCGACAGAATTTCTCCCAGACCACCTGGACGTTGCGACCCAGGATCAGGTTGGGCTTGTGCGCGGGCCGGCCGGCCTTTTCCCGCGCCTGCCGCCAGCGCCACTTGAGCGCCATACCGGCGAGCATGACGGCCTCGCTGGAACCAATCGCCGAGACGCCAACGGCCTTACCCTGCTGCGGCGCGTGAAAAAGCCGCGCCAGCATGTTCACGCAGCGGGTCTCGATCTCCGCAGTCTGGGGATATTCGTCCTTGTCGATCAGGTTCTTGTCGAAGGTCTCCGCCATCAGCTGCTCGGCCTCCGGTTCCATCCAGGTGGTCACGAAGGTTGCCAGGTTCAGGCGAGCGTTACCGTCCAGCATCAGTTCGTCGTGGATGAGCTGATAGGCGGTGCGGGCGTCCATTTCCTTTTCCGGCAGTCGATATTTCGGTACGGAGCAATCCATACTTCGACTGGCGAAAGCCGGTTGTAGAGTGCCGTCATCCTCTTGCCACGATTTGACCATATCTCTTTCTCCTGCGCGCAGTTATGGAAGGATAGCTTGTCAACAGACACACACAGTCCGACTCCCAGTAGGATCAGAGGTTCCAGATGGCCGGAAAGCGGATCTGTAGACCTGGGAATTGCGTGGCATTTTGCAGAATCTACTGTGACATGCAGGCTGCCATTGCGTATCGATGTGGCGCGAGCC
Source organism: Acidithiobacillus sp. (assembly GCF_023256195.1). GTDB lineage: Bacteria > Pseudomonadota > Gammaproteobacteria > Acidithiobacillales > Acidithiobacillaceae > Acidithiobacillus_A. Next base: position 87,809 of record NZ_JAGDWX010000030.1, on the reverse strand, counting down.
TCGCAATCCGTCAAAGGGGATCGAAAAACAGACCTGGTTGTCATGATATTGTCACAATTCCTCGTTATACTCGGGCGATGGAACTGCTCGATAGTCGCTTGGGTCAAGGTCGTGTTGCTTTTGGGGCGGCTACACACCTCAAAACCCGAGACGACGCGGGCAGTGGTCGTATAAGTGACTGAATCGATGTTCTATTAGGACAGGTCCCGAGGGTAGCCTTGCATAGCCACAGCGCTCGAAAAGGATTGCCATGAGTCGCGTTCACAACGCCGGCATCTGGCTGGCGCTGCGTGGGAATCGGCAGGATCTGCTGCTGCTGCCGCTGGTCGTGTTGGGATTTTTCACGCTATCCCACGCCATCCGGCAGATGGCGGTACCTTTTTCCATCGGTCAACCGCTGCCCATTTCCACCGAGCCCAATGCCCTCTTCGACGATGCCCTCTTCACCACTCTGCGTATGCTCGCCGCCGTACTGGCTTCTCTGCTTTTTACGGTGGTGTACGCCACCCTGGCGGCCAAGAACCGCTATGCCGGGAAGATTCTCATCCCGCTCCTGGATATCCTCCAGTCCGTTCCCATCCTGGGTTATCTCTCCATCACCGTGACGGGCTTCATCGCGCTCTTTCCAGGAAGCCTGGTGGGTGTGCAACTGGCGGTTATCTTTGCCGTCTTCACCTCACAGGTCTGGAACATGACCTTTGCCTTTTATCAAGCCCTCATCACTCTGCCCCACGATCTGGACGAGGCCGCCCGCCTCTATCGCCTGAATGCATGGCAGCGCTTTTTTCGCCTGGAACTGCCCTTCGCCGTCCCCCCTTTGTTGTGGAACACCATGATGTCCATGTCGGGTGGCTGGTTTTTTGTCGTTGCAGCGGAGGCCATTACCGTGGCGGGGCATGAGGTCATGGTCCCCGGCATCGGCTCCTACATCGCCATGGCGATCCAGCAGAAAGATCTGGTGGCCATTTTCTGGGCGATCTTGGCCATGATCGTCGTCATCGGCCTCTACGATTTTCTGCTTTTTCGACCGCTGGTAGCCTGGGCTGACAAATTCAAGTGGGAGATCGGCACCGATCTGCAACGACCCCGGTCCATCGTTCTGGAGGGTCTGCGCCGTAGCCGTATTGCCCAGGTCTTCGCGCGCTTGCTCGAAGCGCTATGGGAGATTTCCCTGCGATGGCTGCCTCCGGGCCGGCCTCACTGGCAGGACGAGCGGCCCCCCACACCCTGGCGCGACGGCTTTTTTTCCGTCGCTATGGTCCTTGCCCTGGGGCTCTTCTCCTGGCACTTGGTTGAGACCCTCCTCCGTCATTTCAGCACGCAGGAAATCGTGCACGTTTTCTTGCTCGGTCTCGTCACTGGCCTGCGTGTCTTTATCCTGGTCGTGCTTTCTTTGTTGGTCTGGGTACCTGTGGGCATTCTCGTGGGCCTGCGCCCCGGCCTTTCCGGACGCGTCCAGGCTGTGATCCAGTTTCTCGCGGCCTTTCCTGCCAACCTGCTGTTTCCCCTGGTGGTGCTCGCCATTCTCCGCTGGCACTTGAACGTCAACGTCTGGGTAAGTCCCTTGATGATCCTTGGCAGCCAATGGTACGTGCTCTTCAATGTCATCGGCGCTGCCGCCGCCCTGCCCAGCGACCTCAAGGAGGCGGCGCGCAATCTGGGCCTGCGGGGCTGGCTGCTGTGGAAGCGTCTGCTGCTGCCCGGAACCTTTCCCGGCACCGTGACGGGCGGTATCACGGCCAGCGGTGGCGCCTGGAACGCGTCCATCGTCGCCGAAGTGGTATCCTGGGGCCATCATACGCTCATCGCTACGGGACTCGGCGCCTACATCACCCTGGCCACCGCCGCCGGCCAACTCGACGCCGTAGCTTTGGGCATCGGTGTGATGTCCTTTTACGTGGTACTCGTCAATCGCCTGTTCTGGCGCCGGCTCTACCATCTGGCGGCGCACCGTCTACGCTTGGATTGAGCAAACACATGCCCACCGATACGCTCCCTGCCCTCTACCGCTTACGTGGCGTCTCTCGCCGTTTCGCCAATCCCGAGGGGGCTGAAATCCGCGTGCTCGAGGATGTCGATCTGGACCTGCGGGACGGCGAGATCCTGGTCATCGTTGGTCGCTCCGGCTCCGGTAAGTCCACTCTGCTCCGTGTTCTCGCCGGTCTTTTACCCGCCAGTGGCGGTGAGGTATGTTTTTGCGGCGAACCCGTGCGCGGGCCGGTGGCAGGTGCGGCCATGGTGTTTCAAAGTTTTGCGCTTTTTCCATGGCTCAACGTCTTGCAGAACGTGGAGCTGGGCCTGGAGGCACGGCGCGTACCGCGCAAGGAGCGGCGGGCGCGGGCCTTGGCGGCCATCGACGCCATCGGCTTGGACGGATTTGAATCGGCCTTCCCCCGGGAACTTTCGGGAGGCATGCGTCAGCGGGTAGGCTTCGCCCGCGCTCTGGTGGTGGAACCACAGGTCCTGCTCATGGACGAGGCCTTCTCCGCCCTGGACGTACTGACCGCCGAGACTTTGCGCGGCGATCTCTTGGATCTCTGGCTCGAGCACCGGACGGCCACTCGCGGCATCCTGCTGGTCTCACACAATATCGAAGAGGCCGTGCTCCTGGCCGACCGCGTTCTGGTGTTCGGTAGCCACCCGGGACGCGTCCGCCAAGAGATAGCCATTCCCCTGCCACACCCCCGGGATCGCAATGCCGAGGATTTTCGTGCGTTGGTAGAGGAGATCTACGCATCGATGACGGCAGGCGACGGGCATACCCCGCTGGTAGCCGATCTCCCGGACATTCATCGCGTGTTGCCGGCCGTATCCGTCAACCGCATGGCGGGCCTCCTGGAGACCCTGGACAGCCTGGGCAACGGGAGCCAGCCGGGGATACGTCCGGCGGAGCTGGCACGCTCCATGGCTTTTTCCGTGGACGATCTCCTGCCACTTCTGGATAGCCTCCAACTGCTGGGTTTTGTGGAGCTCGTCGACGACCGGGTGCAACTGAGTGCCGCGGGCAGGCGCTTCGTACAGGGGGATACTCAGGAGCGCAAAACCCTCTTCGCCCGTCATCTGCTCCAGCACGTGCCTTTGGCGGCCCACATCCGCAGCGTCCTGGATGCGCGTAGCGGTCATCGCGCGCCCGCCGCCCGCTTCTTGTCCGAGCTCGAGGATCGACTACCCGAAGACAAAGCCCGTTCGGTACTGGAAACCATCATTTACTGGGGTCGCTACGCCGAGATCTTCGCCTACGACGATCGTCGTGCCGAATTCAGTCTGGACGATCCCCACTGAGCGCTTTCCCGAGGCCCGCTTCAAAGGCCCCACTGGGGACCGAAATCGCGACCGACGCCGAGCTGATCGAGAATACGCGCAACAACGAAGTCCAGCAGCTCGTCGATGCTCTGGGGTCGGGTATAGAATCCGGGGCTTGCCGGCAAGATGCATACGCCGAGCCGGGCCAACTTCAGCATGTTCTCGAGGTGGATGGCGGAGACGGGGCTCTCGCGGGGGACCAGGACGAGCTTGCGTCCCTCCTTGAGCATGACATCGGCGGCCCGCTCCGAGAGGTTGTTGGAGAGCCCTTGCGCGACGGCTGCCAGCGTGCCTCCGGAACAAGGGCAGATGACCAGGGCATCCGGAGCGTGAGAACCGGAGGCGAGCGGCGAAAACCAATCGCGCTCGTCGTAGCAGCGCAACGTCCCGGTATCGGGCAGAGCGGCACGCAGGACGGTGGCCATTTCCTCGACGTCGGTGGGCAGTACTTGTCCCAGTTCCTCCCGCCAAACGATCCGTGCCGCAGCGGAAAAGACCAAGGCCACGTCGCAGTGTGCGGCGAGAAGATGGTGCAGGAGCCGCTGCGCGTAGGGCGCCCCCGAGGCGCCGGTGACTGCCACGCCGATGCGCCCCGGCCTCCCGCTATCGGCCATCGCTCATCCCTTGGCCCATCTGTTTCTGCTCCAGGGCCCGAAGCAAGCGCTCGTGGATGCCGCCGAAAGCCCCGTTGCTCATCACCAGAAGGTGATCCCCTGGGCGCGCTACGTCGACGACGGCGTGCACCAAGGCATCGAGATCGGTGAAGACGTGCTCTGGATGACCCAGCGCCGCTGCAAGGTCCCAAGACAGGTCCGGCGGCGCGTAGGCAAAGAAGGCGTCGGCGGCGTCCAGACTGGCTTTGAGCTCGTCTCGGTGCACGCCCAGTCGCATGGTGTTGGAGCGCGGCTCCAGCACCGCCAGCACGCGCCCCTGAGGCTCCCGGGCCCGCAGGGCCTGCAAGGTGGCGGCGATGGCCGTGGGATGGTGGGCAAAGTCGTCGTAGACTCGGATGCCTGCAACCTTGCCGCGCTCCTCCAGGCGGCGGCGAACGCCCGCAAATTGCGACAGGGCCGCGCAGGAGATCGCGACGGGTACACCCGCGTGCCGGGCGGCAAGGATGGCGGCCAGGCCATTTTCAGCATTGAAGCCGCCATACAGACTCCACGCCACCCGGCCCTGCAGCTGTCCGTCCTCATACACCCGCCAGGCGGAGCCCGCTGGGTCTTCCAGCTCCACGGTCCACCGGCCCTTGCCGGCAAAGGGAATGGCTTCGGACCAACAGCCGCGATCCAGAACCCGCTGCAGGGCGGGAAGTCCGTCGCGGTAGATCACCTGGCCGTTGCCCGGCACAGTGCGCAGCAGGTAGTGGAACTGGGTCTCGATGGCGGCTAGATCGGGATAGATGTCGGCGTGATCGTACTCCAGGTGGTTGAGCACTACGGTACGGGGACGGTAGTGCACGAATTTCGCGCGTTTGTCGAAAAAGGCCGTGTCGTACTCGTCGGCCTCGATGACGAAAAAGGGTCCCTGGCCGAGACGCCCGGATTCGGAAAAGTTCTTGGGCGCCCCACCGATGAGGAACCCCGGCGCGAGACCCGCGTGCTCCAGGATCCAGGCGAGCATGGCGGTGGTCGTGGTCTTGCCGTGGGTTCCGGCAACGGCCAGGATCCAGCGCCCGGCCAGCAGCTCCCGCGTCAACCAGGCCGGGCCGGAGTCGTAGGGAATCCCCTCCGCCAGTACGGCTTCCACAGTGGGATTGCCGCGGGACAAGGCGTTGCCGATCAAGACCAGATCCGGCCGTGGGGATGGCAACTCGGAGTCGTAACCCAGCGTCATCTCGATACCGGCCTCAGCCAGCAGCTCGCTCATGGGCGGGTAGATGGCGGCATCCACCCCCGTCACCCGGTATCCCGCCGCCTGGGCAATCCGCGCCAGACTGCCCATGAAGGTGCCGCAGATCCCGAGGATGTGGATGTGCATGGCTAGTGCATGGTACCGAGGCGGGGCGATTCCAGGCGCTGGTCGAAAAGACGGTTGGCCAGGTCGTAGAGAGCGTTGAAACGCTCCTGGATCTCCTGATACTGACTACGCAGCTCGGCCTCCGCGGCGAGCACGGGGTGGTCTTCCAGGGCGCGACTCAAGAAATCCCGGGCCATGCCGAGCCGCTCCAATACCTCAAAGTAGGCCCAGGCATCGGGGGGCTGGGCGTTGGCCGAGCTGACTTCCTGCTGATAGTACCAGACCAGGGCGGCGCGGGTGACGGCGCGGGCCGCCGTGGACTCCTCCAGATCCACCATCTGCCACTCGAGGCTGACCGTATCCTGCCAGTCGAGATAGCAGCGCCAGCGGCCGCCGTGCTCATCCACCACGTGCTCGAGACGCACACCCACACCCTGATCGGCCAAGCGGGCGATGAGCCGCTCCGCTTCCTCCCAGTCTTCGGCGTAGGCTGGCGGCGCGCCGACGCTCACCTGCCCCATCACCAGTCGCTCGATGGCCTCGAGAAAGTGGCGATCGAGATCGGCGTGTCGGGCATATTCCAGGGCGTCTTCGGCTTCCATCAGAAGAAGGTCCCATCCAGAGGACTGCTGGCGTTGGCGTAAAGCTTGCGCGGCATGCGTCCGGCACGGAAGGCGGCCCGCCCCGCCTCTACCCCCAGACGCATGGCGCGAGCCATGAGCACGGGATCGCGAGCGGCGGCGATGGCGGTATTGAGGAGCACACCGTCACAGCCCAGTTCCATGGCCACCGCCACGTCCGAAGCGGTGCCTACCCCCGCATCGACGAGGATAGGCACCGTCGCCTGTTCGAGAATGATGCGCAGGTTATAGGGATTGCGGATGCCGAGCCCGGAACCGATGGGTGCGGCGAGGGGCATCACCGCCACGCAGCCCATGCTGGCAAAGGCCTTGCAGGCCACCGGATCGTCCGTACTGTACACCATCACCTTAAAGCCCTCGGCGATGAGTTTCTCGGCGGCGATGAAGGTCTGTCGCATGTCCGGGTAGAGGGTATCGGCGTCGCCGATCACCTCCAGCTTGACCAAATCCCAACCCCCCAGCTCACGGGCCAGGCGGCAGGTGCGGATGGCGTCCTCAGCGGTGTAGCAGCCCGCCGTGTTGGGTAGGATGGTGAACCGGTCTGCCGGCAGGACATCCAGCAGATTGGGCTCCTTGGGATCCTGTCCGAGGTTTACCCGCCGCAGGGCCACGGTGACGATCTCCGCGCCAGCGGCATCGATGGCTGCGCGGGTCTCGGCAAAATCTCGATACTTTCCGGTACCTACCAACAGACGGGAGCGGAAACTGCGATCACCGATGCGAAGAAGATCCTCATCGTTCATAAGCTTTTCTCTGGGAGACGGAGTGAGGGGAGCAGATCATCCGCCGCCCACGGCGCGGATGATCTCCAGACGGTCCCCTTCGCGCAGAAGGGTCTCGGGGTGCAGACTGCGGGGTACGACCTCGCGATTGAGCTCTACGGCCACGCGTTGGCCGGCAAAATCGAGCTGCTCCAGTAGCTCCGCCACGTTCACACCATCGCGTAGCTCGTGGGGCTGACCATTGACCATGACAATCATCCGACGATGCTAGAACTCCCGCCGAGAAGCGTCAAGGGTAACGGTCTGGCGCGGCCCAGTCTCCGCGTCGACTCCCGAAGGCCAACAAAAAACGCCCCAGCGGGGCGTTTCTTGTAGAGTCTGAATGGCTCAGCTTGGCATGGCGGAAATGAAGGCCGCCGGCACCGGGAATTCTCCCAGGGCGTTGCGCAATACCGCGAAGTGCATGGCCTCGTCGCCCTCGATGTTGGCAGCGGCATGGGCGAGTTCCGGATTGCTGAACTTGGGCACCACGCTCAGATAGGCTTTGGCGGCGCCGATCTCGAGACCCGCGGCAAACTCGAGCACGTCCTTTTGGGTCTTGAGCTTGTCCAAGGGGAAGTTCCAGGCCGCTGCGAGCTTGGCCATGGGGGCGTTCAGCGGCGCCTTGGGTGCTACCGGCTTGCCACCCAGCTTCTCGATGGTCTCTTGCAGAATGGCAGCGTGGGCCTCGTGATCCTTCTGAAAGGCCAAGGCCACCTTGAGTACGGCGGGCTCCAGCAGCTTACTTTCCGCCCCCACCTGATAGGCGGCGATGGCTTGGTGTTCTGCATTCAGAGCAAAGTTGAGAATATCCAGATCGCCTTTGGCGCTGGGCTTGGCCATGGGGCCGGCGAGAGCGACGCTGGGCAGCAGGCTGCCGGCAGCGGCGAGTCCCAGAGAAAAAAGAGCACTCTTCTTGAAAAAGTCGCGACGGTCGTGGGTATTCTGCAATTCGGACGACATGGTTTTCTCCTTGTGCATGGACCTGCTCGAAAAAACGCGGTGGAAACGCATAGGGCGTTGCGCACCATCACCACTTACGCAGGCAAAGCATCGTTGGATGCAGGTGGCGATTGCAGCACACACTCCATTCAGGAACGTATCAGATAGGCCTTGAACAAGATGGGTCCGGTGGGCTGGCCGGTGGGCGATCCACCCGCGGGCTCCATGGTCACCGCTACCAGTTCCACGGATTGCATGTCGATGTGATCCGGCGCCGGCAGTATCGGCGATTCACTGGGCTGTGTGGGCAGCAGTCCCATGGAGATGGGTTTGCGATGCGGCACCAGTGCCCAGAGTTGATAACTGTGTCCCTGCGGTAGAGCGACATTTTCCAGGGTGCGCAGGCGCATGTCGTGGGCATTGGCTCGGATCACCCAGGTCGGCTTGCCCTGCGCGTTGGTGAGCACCGCGGTATAGGGCATCTGTGGCGGGGTCGGCCAGAACCAGACCACCAGCAAAGCCACCGTCAGGGCCGCACTCAGAGCTGGCCACCAGGAAGCCCGCCACCAGCTCTGGGCCGGTGCCGTGGCCATCCTCGCCGGACCTGTGTGGCCCGGCAGTTGGGCCTGTACGGCATGCCATACGCTCGCCGGCGCCGGCCGCGCGGGTCCCGTCAGCGCCTTTGGCATCAGCGCGTCTTCCCATCGTGCAACGATACGGGCAAGCCAGGGCCGTTGACGCAGCATGTGCGCGAAGCGTAGGCGTGCCCGTCCCTGCAGCGTGCCCAGCACATAGCTCGCGGCCAGCAGCTCGGCCAATCTTGGGAATTTACGCAGCTCCATGTTCCAGACACTCACGCAAGGCCAGCAGTCCTCTTCGAATCCAACTTTTCACGGTGCCCAGAGCCGTCCCTGAAAAATGCGCCACCTCTTCGTAGGTGGCAGCGCGATAAAAGGCCTGGGAAATGGCTTGGCGCTGATCTGCGGGAAGCTGCGCCAGACATTCCTCCAGCAGTTGTCGCTCGCGGGCGCAGGGAGCCGAAGCCTCCTCTGCAGAGAAATCCGCCCGTTCCCAGTCCGGCTCTTCCCACTCCGGCAGATCTTTGGGCAGGCGCCGCAGAAAATCGATGGCCTGATAGCGCACGATCGCGGCCGCCCAGGCCAGTGGCGAGCGTCCCGCTTCATAGTCTGCCGCCCTTAACCAGATCTTCAGGTAGGCCTCTTGCAGACATTCTGCCGCCTTGCCTTCCTCCCGTAGTATACGCAGAGCTACTGGGTACAGATGCGCGGAACTACGATCGTAAAAGCGCTTGAAGGCCCGCTGATCGCCTTGGGCGGTGGCGAACAGCAGTTGCTCCAGCTCTTCTGTATCTTCGGCAGACCTGCTCATTCCGGGCGAGTTCCTCGTTGACTCCGCAACCTATGTTCCGGAGCATACCCACTGCTGCAGCTCTGCACCAGTTGCACGGTATGGATCTCAGGCGGAGGACAGCCGCTGGCCGAGCCACTCCCGTGCCAGGGCAAAGGCTGCTGCCAGCCGCTCCGGATGCTCCGCTCCCGCCTGCGCCAGATCGGCGCGACCGCCGCCCTTGCCACCCATGACTTCCGCCACCGCGTGCACCAGAGGACCGGCTGCCACCTTATCCGTGAGATCCTTGCTGACGGCGGCGATGAGCGCCACCTTTCGGTCCTGAATTCCGGCCAGCAGCAGCACCCCATGCGGGATCTCGCTGCGCAGGCGATCCACCAGCTCGCGCAGACCCTTGCCATCCACGCCTTCGATCTGCTGAAGGAGCACGGGTACCCCGGCGATGGCCTCGGCGGCGGATGCCAGGCGCTCCCCGGCCTGCGCCGCCAGCTTCTGCCGGAGGCGCTCGAGCTCCTTTTCCAATTGCCGTTGACGCTCGAGGGTCTGTGCCAGACGCTGATCCAGTTCCGCCGGAGCGACCCGCAAGAGTGCCGCGGCCGCCCGAAGACGCTGTTCATCGGCCTGCATGGCGGCAACGGCGGCAGCACCGGCAACGGCCTCGATGCGCCGAATGCCCGCAGCTACACCGCTTTCCGAAAGGATCTTGAAGCAGCCGATGTCACCGGTGGCGTGCACGTGGGTGCCACCGCAGAACTCCAGGGAGTAGTCGCCGAGGCGCAGGACACGGACCTCTTCACCGTATTTCTCGCCAAACAAAGCCAGGGCACCGAGAGACTGAGCCTCCGCCAGAGGCAGCACCTGCACATCGGCGGCGACATTGGCGCGTATCGCGGCATTGACCCAACTTTCCAGACTCTGCAGCTCGGCCGGTGTGAGGGGCTCTGGATGACTGAAGTCGAATCGCAGCCGGTCGGGGGTCACCAAAGAACCTTTCTGCTGCACGTGACTGCCGAGCAGCGTGCGCAACGCCGCGTGCAGCAGGTGGGTAGCAGAATGGTGGGCGGCGGTGGCGGCGCGCGCCTCGGCATCCACCTCGGCGTGTAAGATCTGGCCGGTGTGCAGTTCTCCCGACTCCAGCACGCCTATGTGCAGGTGCAGGCTGGCTACGGGTTTCTGGGTATCTTGGACCACGAAGCGCAGTCCGGTGGCGTCCGTCAGTATGCCACGGTCTCCCACCTGACCGCCGGACTCGCCGTAGAAAGGGGTCTGATCGAGTATCACGCTACCGGTCTCGCCCGTGCGCAGCACATCCACTCGCTGCCCGGCGCGAATCAGTGCCAGCACCCGACCGGCGCCACTACAGCCGCTGTAGCCAAGAAATTCCGTCGCGGGCAGTTCCATGGCCAGATCGTGGGTGAGGCGGTCGGCCTTCACCTCACCACTGCCCACCCAGGCCGCGCGGGAACGCTGGCGCTGTTCCGCCAGAGCCGCCTCGAAGCCCGGCAGATCCAGGGCCAACCCGCGTTCGCGCGCGATATCGGCCGTCAGATCCACCGGAAAACCGTAGGTATCGGAGAGGCGGAAGATGACCTCGCCGGGAATGGGCGCACCGGCGGGCAGACGGCCGATGGCATCCTCCAGCAGCTCGAGGCCGCGCTCGAGGGTTTCGCGAAAGCGGGCCTCCTCCCGTTGCAGCTGGCGTTGGATGTCTCGCTCCGCGCGCCGTAGCTCCGGATAGGCCTCGCCCATGACCGCCGTCAAGGGCGACACGAGACGGTGAAAGAAGATATCGCCCAGTCCCAGTTTACGCCCATGGCGCACAGCGCGGCGAATGATCCGGCGCAGCACGTAGCCGCGTCCCTCGTTGCCGGGCAGGACCCCGTCGGCCATGAGGAAACTGCAGGCGCGAATGTGATCCGCCAGTACCCGCAGACTGGTGTCCGTCGCCGGATCCGCACCGTAGACCGTGCCGGAGATCTCCGCAGCCGCCTGGATGAGGGGCTGGAAGAGATCGGTGTCGTAGTTGTTGTGCACACCCTGGAGCACGGCTGCCAGGCGCTCGAGGCCCATGCCGGTATCGACGGAGGGTTTGGGCAGCGGCGTCAGATGCCCGCTGGAGTCGCGATCGTACTGCATGAAAACCAGATTCCAGATCTCGATGTAGCGGTCGCCATCGGCATCGGGACTGCCGGGCGGGCCACCGGCGATCTCCGGGCCGTGGTCGTAGAAGATCTCGGAACAGGGACCGCAGGGGCCAGTGTCGCCCATGCTCCAAAAGTTATCCTTCTCACCGCAACGGGAAAAACGCGCCGGATCGATCCCCATCTCCTTCAGCCAGATGTCCTCGGCCTCTGGATCCTCTTCGAAGACCGTCACCCACAGTCGCTCTGGCGGCAGGCCGAGAACCTCCGTGAGAAAATTCCAGGCATAGGCGATGACCTCGCGCTTGAAATAATCGCCAAAGGAGAAATTGCCGAGCATCTCAAAGAAGGTGTGGTGGCGCGCGGTGTAACCCACATTTTCCAGGTCATTGTGCTTGCCGCCGGCACGCATGCAGCGCTGTGCCGACACCGCCCGGCTGTAGGGCCGCTGCTCGAGGCCGAGAAAGGTGTCCTTGAAGGGCACCATGCCGGCGTTGGTAAAGAGCAGCGTGGGGTCATTGCGGGGTACCAGGGGGCTCGATGGCACCACCTCGTGGCCGCGAGCGGCGAAATACTCGAGAAAGGCTTGGCGAATGGCTTGGGATCTCATGAGGCTTCCAGTCTGGTGATGATGGTGGTTTCAGTCCGCCGGGAATTCCGGTTGGTGATTACCGTAATGCGCACGCAATACGGCAGCGATGATCTCGCCGGGAAAACCGCGCGCCTGCAAAAAGCGGACGCGCCGCCCCCAATCCTTGGGCGAGGTCGGCGCCTGGCTGCCGAAACGCTTTTCCAGGGCGAGGCTTGCGACTTCGCGCCAGTCGGTATCGCCCAGGAGCGCATCGTCATCCACCCTGGCGCCGGCACGCTGCAGATCGTGGCGCAGCCGCCAAGGACCGAAACCCCGCTGCCGGGTGCTGCGCAGGCGCGCCTCGGCATAGCGCGCATCGCTCAGCAAACCCTCCGCCTCCAGACGGTCCAGGACAGCATCCACCAAAACTTGGTCCGCACAGGAACGCAGCAGCAGCCGGCGCAATTCGGTCCGGGCGTATTCCCGTCGTGCCAAGTGGCGCAGTGCCCGGGCCTCCAGGGCCGCCCGAGTCACCGCCTCGGATCCCGTCAATCGCCGGCCTCGGCAGCGAGCCCCGGCCCTTCCTCGGCAAAGGCCAGGGGATGACCGCTGGCGGCCGCCCGAACCCGTTCCTCGATCTCCTTGGCCATCTCCGGTCGCTCCTTGAGGAACTGGCGGGCGTTGTCCTTACCCTGCCCGATCCGTTCGCCCTTGTAGCTGTACCAGGCACCGCTCTTTTCGATGATGTCGAACTTGACCCCCAGATCCACCAGCTCCGACAGGCGCGAGATGCCCTCGCCGTAGTAGATGGCGAACTCTGCCTCGCGAAAGGGCGGTGCGACCTTGTTCTTCACCACCTTCACCCGGGTATCGCTGCCCAAGACCTCATCGCCTTTTTTGATGGTGCCGATACGGCGGATGTCGAGACGTACCGAGGCATAGAACTTGAGGGCATTGCCGCCCGTGGTGGTTTCGGGGCTGCCGTACATCACCCCGATCTTCATGCGGATCTGGTTGATGAAGATGACCAAAGTGTTCGTGCGGGAAATGTTGGCCGTGAGTTTGCGCAGGGCCTGACTCATGAGGCGGGCCTGCAGGCCGACGTGGGAGTCGCCCATCTCTCCCTCGATCTCGGCCTTGGGCGTCAACGCCGCCACGGAATCCACGACGATGAGATCCACGGCTCCGGAACGCACCAGCATGTCGGCGATCTCCAGCGCCTGCTCGCCGGTATCGGGCTGGGAGATCAGGAGATTCTCGAGATCCACACCCAGTTTCTGGGCGTAGCTGGGATCGAGGGCGTGTTCGGCATCGATGAAGGCAGCCGTTCCGCCGCTGGCCTGACAGCTGGCAATGGCGTGCAGGGTGAGGGTGGTCTTGCCCGAAGACTCGGGGCCGTAGATCTCCACCACGCGTCCGCGCGGCAGACCACCGACCCCGAGCGCAAGGTCGAGGCCCAGGGAGCCCGTGGAATACACCTGGATATCCTTGACGGCACTTTGCTCGCCGAGGCGCATGATCGCACCTTTGCCGAACTGCTTGTCGATCTGGGACAGGGCGGCGGCCAAGGCCTTGCTGCGATGTTCATCCATGGGTCACTGCTCTCCTATGCGAGGGACACGCCAAGCGCCGGGCTCCGGCAGCCCGACATTGTGCCAAACGTTCGCAGCATTCTAACCGAGGCGCCGACAATGACCAATGGACGGATGGCCAAAGGCGGGGACCGCCCTCAACGCGGCATCAGCAGGGCGATGAGATTGCCGAGCGCCACGCTGCCGGCAGCATACTGCACGGCCCAGCGGTCTCCGGGAAAGTGGTAGACGGCGGCTTGCCCGGGCTCTCCCCGTCGCCCCCAGGCGATGCAGACGGTGCCGATGGGCTTGCCGGGGACCGCGCCTCCCGGACCGGCAATACCACTGATGGCCAGGGCCAGATCGCCGAAGCGCAAGGCGCCGGCCAGCATCTCCAGGACCACTGCCTCGGACACGGCGCCGTAACGCTCCAGGGTCTGCGTCTGGACGCCCAAGAGGCTTTCCTTGGCAGGGTTGGCATAAGTGACGAGCCCAGCCTGCAGCACTGCGGAGGAGCCGGGCAAGGCGGCGACGCGGGCGGCCACCCCACCGGCGGTGCACGACTCCGCGGTGGCCAGGGTCAGCCCACGACTGTGCGCCTGCTGCAACAGTGCCCACTCCGGAGGCGCGAGGTCCAGGGCAAGACCGCGGTCCTGGCGCCAATCCTCTCCGGGCAACCGCCGCGTGCCATCACCAAAGTCGCTGAGGGGCATCGTCGACAAGGGCCAGTGTTCCTGCGCCCACCGAGCCAGAGTCGGCCAGTCCAGAGGATCGAGTACGTGGCGATGGGGGCTGCCATCCTGCCACCTGCGGTATTCCGGGAAATCGCCCAGCGCCAGGGCAAGACCGGAGACCTCGGGCAGCCGCTGCACGATTTCCAGGCGGACCCGCCAGCCTGCCTGCTCCCCCCAGCTCGCCAGGCGCTGGGCATGCGGCAGCTGGGCCGGTCGCCAGGGCAAGAAAATCCGGGCCTCAGAAGACATGTTCGTGCCCCCCGTGCCCCTCTACCTGTTGGACATGCCCGCGCCAGCGCAATTCGATGCCTGCGCTCGCCGGCACGATCTCACCGACGCGCGTCAGGGGCGTGTCCGTGGCACGACCGATATCGAGCAAGGCCTGCTCCAGCTCCGGAGCGGTGCAGAGGATGAGCTCGTAGTCGTCGCCGCCCGTCAGCGGCCAACGCTGCCAGGCCGACCAATCCTCGCCCAGGGCAGGCCGCAGGGCGCTGCTGACGGGCAAGGCATCGACATCGACACGCGCCCCCACCCCAGAAGCCTGAAGAATGTGACCGAGATCGGCGAGAAAACCGTCGGATATGTCCTGGGCGCAGCCGACCCCGCAGCCTGCCGCCGCCTCCCCCAGCGCCACACGTGGAGAAGGACGCAGCCGACGCTGCTCCAGTGCGTCCTCGGCCTCGGCGCTCAAACCCTGAGGCCTGCGTGCCGGCAGACCACGCCGGGACCGTGCAATGTCCAATGCCGCCGCCGCATCGCCGAGGCTGCCGCTGACCCAGATCCCCTGGCCTGGGCGGGCGGCATCCCGTCGCATGGGGGCTGGCCGCTGCGCCCCGAGAAGGACGACGGTGATGGTGAGGGGGCCGTCGGTGGCGACAGTATCGCCACCGATCAGTCGCAGTCCCCAGGGAAGGGCCATGGCACGCCAGCCCGCGATGAACTCGTCCACCCACCGGCCCCAGTCTTCGCCATGACCCGCCGGCAGACTGAGGTTCAGTAGTGCCCAGCGGGGTGTGGCGCCCATGGCGGCAAGGTCGCTGAGATTCACTGCCAGGGCCTTCCAGGCAAGGTCACTGGCCGCCACGTCGGCAAAGAAGTGCCGACCGGCTACCATGGTGTCGCTGCAGACGGCCAGCGCTTCCGGACAGCGTACCACCGCCGCATCATCGCCCATACCGATGAGCAGATCGGGGTCCGCCTCGCCCAAGGCCTTCCGGAGCACTTCGATGAGGCCAAACTCGCCCAGCTGCATGGTCTACCCTCCTCCTGTTTCACCCGCGATCCCGGACACCACTGCCATCCAGGAAGGCTCGCCCCCTCTTGGGCGAATCTCCGCACCATTCTATAGTGGCACCATGCCGCTTCCTTCGCAGCCATTGCAAGCTGGGGATGGGTCCCGACCGCCGGCCCGCGGGCGCTTTGCACCCACCCCCAGCGGCCCCCTCCACGCGGGCTCCGTCCTCGCTGCCATCGGTAGTTATCTCTCCGTCAAGGCTATTGGTGGGGAGTGGTATCTGCGCATGGAAGATCTGGACCGACCGCGGCAGAAGCCAGGTGCTGCGGCCACGATCCAGCGCCAGTTGGAGCGCCTCGCTCTGGAATGGGACGACGCGGTTCTCTGGCAGTCTGAGCACCGGGAGCGCTATCGCGCTGCGCTGGATTCGCTAATCGCTGCGGGAGCCGCTTTCCCCTGTGGCTGTAGTCGTGCTGCCCTGCAGCAAAACGCTGGACACTGTCCCTGCCGAGAACGGTTGCCCGTAGCAGCACGCGCGTGGCGGCTTCGCCCCATGGAAATGGCTACAGCGGTCTGGGAGGATCGCTGGCGTGGCCCACAAATCCCCCCGGCACTGCGCCCACCTCCGGCGCTGTTACGCGCCGATGGTATCGTGGCCTACGTGCTTGCGGCGGTGGTGGACGACGGCTTTCAGGGAATATCCGAGGTGGTCCGCGGTGAGGATCTTCTGCCCTTGACGGGCGTGCAACGACAGCTTCAAACGCATCTCGGTCTACCGCACCCTAGCTATGCCCACCTGCCGCTACTGCGCGATGAACGGGGCCGCAAGCTCTCCAAAAGTGCCGGTGCACCGGCCTGCGACACGCCACCGGAGCAGGCCTGGGAGGCCAGTCTCCGCTACCTTGGCTGGGATCTGCCGAAAACCTTGCAAGGTGCGGATGCCAGGACCCTGCGGGATTGGGCGCTACAGTGTCTGCGTGAAGGCGCCCCGCTCTGGCCACGCGCTCCCAAAGCCCGGACCTCGTCAACGGGACCTAGGGAAGGAGACTCGCCATTCCAAAAATAGTACGTTAGAATCCGCAGATGTTTTTTATTAGAACCCAGCGAGCTAGCCTTCCATGTCTACCGTACTGTACGCCGATGCGTCTCATAAATGTGTCGCTTTCACCGACCTCGTCGAAGGTGAAGGGATTCAGGCCAATCAGTTCCTCATCGTGCACGAGGGTGAGGGCATGCTGCTGGACCCGGGCGGCAATCTGACCTACAAGCACCTTCTGGCGGGCATGGCCGAGTATTTCCTGCCATCCCACCTGGATTATGTCTTTGCCTCTCACGAGGATCCCGATATCGTTGCCTCGGCCAACGGCTGGCTGCTCATCACCGAGGCCAAGATCCTCATCGCCGACGAATGGACCCGTTTCCTGCCGCACTTCTGTACCAAGGGTATGACCGCAGGCCGGGTCATCGGTATTCCACCGGCGGGTATGTGGATCGATCTGGGAGGACAGGAGCTGGCCATCGTGCCCGCCCACTATCTGCACGCCGTGGGTAATTTTCAGATCTACGACCCCGTCTCGCGCATCCTCTTCAGTGGCGACGTCGGTGCCAACCTCGTTTCCGGTGACGCGGCAGCCCAGGCCATCGAGGGTGCTGAGGCCTTTGCCGCGCATCGGGCTGCATCCGGTATGGACGGTTTCCACCGCCGCTACATGGGGGGGCGCAAGGTCTGCGCCTTGTGGGCGGAGATGGTGCGGGGCATGGACGTGGAATGGATCGTGCCGCAGCACGGCGCCTCTTTTCGCGGCAAGGAGACCGTTACTGCCTTTCTCGACTGGTTCTCCGGACTCGACAGCGGCCCCGACCTGGTCGATGCCGGCGATTTTCATTTCCCGCCTCCCCGTTGACCGCACCCCTCGCTGCAAGGAGCCTGTCATGTCCCCTGAAGCATTCGACGCACTCTACCATCGCCTGCAAGAGCACTGTCCCGAGCTCCTGGGCCTCGCCCTCATCGCGGGTGATGGCACACTGCTCCTGGAGCAAGGACGCACCGTCGGCGACCCCCGTCTTATCGGTATTGTCGGCGCTGCTTTGGCGCGCCTGGGCGAGCACATCAGCGAGGAGCTGGGGCAGTGCCGCCGGCAGGAAATCGGGATCCGATGTCAGGAGCACCGCGCTTTGTTCTACCCCCTTAGCGGTGATCGTATCCTGATGGCGGTAACGCCGGCGGCGGTGATCCTTCCCGAAGCCTGCACCGCCTTGATCTGGGGCAAAGACTGAAAGGCGCTTGCAGGGGACAGGCTCCCGTCCCTGGGGCTATACTCGGGACATGCAACTGCCCGAGTTGACCTCCGCCACCCTGCTGCGGCGCTATCGTCGTTTTTTGGCGGACTGTCGTCTGGAGGACGGCCGGGTGGTCACCGTCCACTGTCCCAATTCCGGCAGCATGCGCAGCTGCGCCACGCCCGGTCAGCCGGTGCTGCTGTCGTACCAAGCATCGGCACGTCGCAAGTACCCCTGGACCTGGGAACTCTATTGGAGTGGGGCCAGCTGGGTCTGCATCAACACCCAACGCCCCAACGCCATTGTCGCCGAGGCCATCGGCAACGGCCGGGTCCCGGAACTGGAAGGTTATCCGCAGCTGCGGCGCGAAGTACCCTATGGCGACCGCGCCCGTATCGACATGCTCCTGATGGGCGGCGACAAAGCTCCGGCCTTCGTGGAGGTGAAGTCCTGCACGATGCTGGATCCGGACGGGGTGGTGCGCTTCCCCGATGCGGTGTCCCTGCGCGCACGACGCCACCTGGAGGAGCTGGAGAAAGTGGTGGCGACGGGCGCGCGCGGGGTGTTGTTTTTTCTCATGGGTCGGGAGGATGGGCAAGGCTTCGCGCCAGCGGCCAGCATCGATCCGCACTATGCCGAGGCCTTGCGTGCTGCCCGTCGCAAGGGCGTGGAGATCCTCGCCTACCGCAGCGAGGTCAGTCCTGATAGAATAATTCTAGATGCGGCAGAAACCCTACTTTTATAGCCGCGCGAGGAGTTTTTCATGTTGCGTCGAAGTCAGGAACGCCCCCCCGTTCACATCCACAGCCCGGCTGAAATCGAGAAGATGCGGGTCGCCGGCCAGCTCACGGCCCAGGTGCTGAAGATGATCGCTCCCTACGTGCAAGCCGGCATCAGCACGGGCGAGCTGGATCGTATCTGCCACGATTACATCGTCAACGAACTCGATGCCATTCCTGCCCCTCTGAATTATCAGCCGAGCCCGGAATATCCGCCCTACCCCAAATCCGTCTGCATTTCCCTCAACCACGTCATCTGCCACGGTATCCCCGGCGATCGGATTCTGAAGGATGGCGACATCCTCAACATCGACGTGACCGTCATCAAGGACGGTTACCACGGCGACAGCAGTAAGATGTTTCTGGTGGGTAACGTGCCGCTGAAGGCGCGGCGAGTGGTGGAGGTGGCGCACGAGAGCATGGTGCGGGGCATTGCCCAAGTCCGTCCGGGGGCAACCCTGGGCGATATCGGTCACGCCATCCAGAGCTACGCCGAAGCCCAGCATTGTTCGGTGGTGCGCGAGTTTTGCGGGCACGGTATCGGTCGCGTCTTCCACGATGAGCCGCAGGTGCTGCACTACGGCAATCCCGGCGAGGGATTGCGTCTGGTGCCGGGCATGACCTTTACCATCGAGCCCATGATCAATGCCGGCAAGCGCCACATCAAGGCCCTGCCCGACGGCTGGACCATCGTCACCAAGGACCACAGCCCCTCGGCCCAGTGGGAACACACCATTCTGGTCACGGAGGATGGCCACGAGGTGCTGACGCAGCTGCCGGGCGATCCCCTCTGAAAGTGACTACCACGCAGGCTCCGGTGCCGAGTTCGGCGCCGCGTTCTTCGGCGGGAAGGGATGCCGCGGTGGCTGCATCCCCGGTACGAGCGCGCCTGCGTCAACGGGCCCGATGGCACGACCAGAGCTTGCGGCAGTTGTGGCGCGAGGCCAATGCCGGGCGCAGACGCCACGATGCCTGTCTCATTGCCGTGGGCGGTTATGGCCGGGGCACGCTCTTCCCTGGTTCCGATCTGGATCTGCTGGTACTCGTGGATGCGCGCGACGATCCCGAGCGGGATGCCTTCGTCAGCCGCTTTTTTACCCTGGTCTGGGATCAAGGCTTCCCCATCGGCCACAGCGTGCGCAGTGTGGCGCAGTGCCTGGCCGAGGCGCACGCCGATCTCAGTATTGCCACGACCCTGCACGAGATGCGCTTTCTCGCCGGCTCCACCGTTCTGTATCGTGCCTTGCAATCCGATCTCGAGACTCGCCCACCCTGGGATCCCCTGGCCTTCTACGCGGCCAAGATTGCCGAGCAGGATCAGCGTCATAGGCGCTTCTCTGACACCGCCTATCACCTGGAACCCAACATCAAGGACGGTCCCGGTGGACTGAGGGACGTCCACCAGTTGCTGTGGCTTTCCGCGCGGCTTTTTGGAGAGGCTCGTCTTGCGCCGCTCTGCCGGCAGGGCCTGATGCGTCCGGCGGAATATCGCCAACTCCTGCGCGCCCGCGCGTTTTTGGAAACCCTGCGCGAACAGCTGCACCTGTGTGCCGGCCGCGGCGAGGATCGTCTGCGCCTCGAGTATCAGGAGCCTCTGGCGAGACAGCTCGGCTTCCACGGGCGCGGCGAGCGCAGCGCTGTAGAACGCATGATGCAGCGGCTCTACCAGGTCTTTGCCGACGTTCTGCGCGTATCCGCTATCGTCCAGGAGGCCATCGGTCACTTCCTGAGCGAGGGGCGCCACCTATCGGGGGGCGCCGCGGAGAGGAGCCCGTCCCAGGCTTTATCGTTGCCGGAAGCCGTGGCACCCCCCCTGGCGCAGCTGCTCGCAACGCTCGCCCAGGTGGCGGAGCGCAAGAATGCGGATGCGTTGGAAGGCGGCCTCTGGCGTGATGTCCATGCCATGCGGGGTCGCTACCATGCGCGCGATCTGACCGGCGACCCCGCGGCACGCGCCGTCTTTTTAGAGGCTCTGCGCGATCCGGTTCGGGCCGCCCGCTTTTTGACCCTGCTCCACGATACGCGGCTGCTAGGGCGCCTGCTGCCGCCCTATCAGGCCATTACCGGCCTGATCCAGCACGATCTCTTTCACGTCTACACCGTGGATCAGCACACGCTGTTCGTCCTCAAGGAGCTGGCACGGCTGTGGCAGCAAGGGGACGATCCCCTGCTCGCACAGGCGCGCGCCCGGATACCGCATCCGGAACTCCTGGTGCTGGCCGCTCTCTTTCACGACATCGCCAAGGGACAGGGAGGCGATCACTCCAGCAAAGGGGCAGAACTTATTCAGCGATTTGCCCACGATATGCATCTCGAGCCGGATGCCGGGGCACTGCTGGTCTGGCTCGTCCACAACCACCTGCTCCTGTCTACGGTGTCGCAGCGCCGGGATCTGGAAGATCCGCAGGTCATCCGCAACTTTGCCGAGCGCATGGGCAATCAAGGCCACCTGGCCCATCTGTTTCTGCTGACCATCGCCGATATGCGCGCTACCAACCCGGACCTATGGAACGATTGGAAGGCGAGCCTGCTGCGCAAGCTTTTCGACGCCACTTGGACCGCCCTGGAGGGGGGCGATGCCGTTCTTGCCGACCACGGCCCTGTCATCCGCGCCCGACAAGCGGCGGTACTGGCGGAACTGGACGCTTCCGCGCGGGAACCGATCCTGGAGCTGTGGCAGGAGATGCGGTCCGGCTACTTTCTGCGCTACCGAGCCGATGAGCTGCTCTGGCAGGCGCAACAGATCAGCGCACACCACGGTCGGGGCTATCTGGTACGTCTGCGGGATCACCCCGTGGAGGGCAGTGAAATTCTCATCTACGGTCCCGACAAGGCCGGCCTTTTCGAGGAGATCACCGCTACCCTGGATCGGCACTCCCTCAACATCCTCGATGCCCGCATCGACACCAGCCACGACGGCCGTGTCCTCGATACCTTCGTAGTCCTGGACGAGTCGCATAACTATGCGCGTCCCGCCGCGGCACAGGAGATGCTGCGCCGGGACTTGCGCGCCGTCCTGCATGGTGAGGTCCCGCGCAAACCGCACTTCGGTATGCGCCATCGCGATCTGCGCCACCGCTATTTTGCCGATCTGCCCCTGGAACTTTTCGTCGACAACGACACCCTGGCGGAAGATACCCTGCTGGAGATCCGCGCGCCGGATCGGCTCGGGCTTCTCTATCGCGTAGGTGGCACCCTGCGCCGGCTGGGCTTCAACATCTTTGGGGCCAAGGTCTCTACCTTTGGGGAAAGCGTGGAAGACACCTTTTTCATCCGCAACGCCCAGAACCGCAAACTCCGTACCCATGAGATCGAGGCGCTCACCACGGCGCTGAGGGAGGCTCTCGGCAGCGACGGGGCCGTGACGGAGGCTTAGGGATATGGCGATGCTCACGAATCCGGCGCGACGCGCCGACCGCACCCTGGCCCTTGCCGGCATCCTGCGCGCCGCCCAGGAGGTGCAGGACGCCGCTCGCCGCGGCATCCACGACAACAGCATGCTCGGCTACTGCGTGCAAAGTATCCTCAGCCTCGAAGGCCGGGACAGCGCCGCCGTGCTCGGCGGATTGCCAAGCCTCAGACGCGCTTTGCAGGGTCTCTGCCCGCTGCTCCAGCGCGGCCCTGGCAGTGCCGAGGAGGCGGAACAGATGCGTTATGCCCTGTCGCTGGCCAAGCTGGGCAAAGCCTTGACCCACCACCACGGCGCCACCGAGCGGGTCCGCCGCGGCATAGACGAGGCCCGACGCCAGATCGAACATTTCGGCGACCCGATCCACCCCAGCGTGCTGGGGGGGCTCGCCAATACCTACGCTGAAGGCATCGGCATACTCTCACCACGGATCATCGTCAGCGGCGAAAGTCGCTTTCTCACCCAGGAAGAGGATACGGTGCGCATCCGCACCCTGCTGCTGGCGGGCGTGCGCGCCGCGGTGCTCTGGCGTCAGGCCGGTGGATCCGTCTTTACGACCTTCTGGGAGCGCGGTGCTCTGTGTCTGGAGAGCCGCGATCTCCTGGCGCATCTGAGCTCCTGATTCCGGTCGTGATCCCGAGGGGCTGCCGGAGGGATGATTTAATTCACCGGCCTATCCGTCTGCGCAAAGCCAAGGCTCGCCAATCGGTCTTGGTCGACCACCGCTGATCATCACTGCCGATTTTCAGCGGTGGCCGCCGCTGCATCCTTGATTTTCTCATAGATACCCTCGAGAGCAAGGTTGGCCGCCTCGATGGATTGGGCCAGGTCCTTCCTCTCATCCACGGCCACGCTCAGCAGAAAGGTATTCATGGCGTTGGTCTTGTTCACCAGATTGACCGCCAGGCCTTGCGCGCGTGCCTCGCTCAGGATGCGAGCGGAGGGCACATCGATGGGCAGGCCCAGCAGCACGGGATAGCGGCCGCTGGCGCGCGCAAAGTAGGACGGGCCGTAGAGCGTCACACCGTTCTTCGCCTTCCAATAGGCCGCATCGATGATGCGATTGGCCTCGTCGATGACCGCGTTCAGTTCGGCAACGGTGCGAAAGCGCAGCAGGAGATGGAGCGTATTGTTGAAGCCATTGCGCGATTGAATGAAAATATCGGAGTGCTGAAAAAGCGGTGTTTTCTTGGCCTCGGAAATGACCAGCTCCATGGGTACGTCGGCGTTGACCATGGTCTCCACAGGATAAATGTAGCTGTCGTCCTCATGCGCATATTCCACCAATGCGCTGCTGCCCAGAAGTACGGAATTGGGGATACTGATGAGAGCGCCATCCTGTGTGAGCATCTTGGAGAACAGGGCTTTGATCTCGACGATCTGGCCAACACTGTTGATATTCCATACCCAGGAGTTCACATAGACCACATCGCCGTAATTCAGGGCGCCGCTGGCCGTGGCGAAGATCCCGGTGAGGAGATTGGAGGCAAAGGTATGAATGGCGAAACCCAGTACCACGCCACCAACCGCGCTACCTGCCAGTATTCCCGCGATACTGATGTGAAAAATTGAAAGAATGACCGCCAAGAGCACGACGTAGACGGCAATGCGGATCAACAGCGTCAGGCCGTAGAGATCCTTGCGGGTGCGGGCAAACCGTCTCTCGGCATAAGCTACAAGGTGGCTTGCTATCCACAGTCCGATAATGAAGACAATCAGACTCCAGACAATCTCACGAACCAGAGGGGCATAACCCATATATTGTGGGAAATAATGTTTCAGAGAGAAATTTATCGCAAGTCCTGCGGCGACAACCAGAATCAGCCCAAGCAGCATCTGCCACAATACCTTGGTGAAGATATGGCGTCCGGGATTGGGTGCCTGCACCACAACACCTCCGATATCAAAACCTGGGTTTTATACCAATCAGTCTAAAATAAATGAATCCGATCGGCAAGTTGTTAAGGGTACGCGCGCCACAAAAAACACAGGAGTCCAGCGTCATTGGCGCATTATAGATGCTTCTACAGTAACTATCCGACGGCATTTTGCGCGTGGCGCTGGAAGGATCACTCCTCCAGGGCTTCGGCATGGATCTTTGGCGCGGCCTGAGGTGCCGGGCGCTGCCAGTCGTAGTACTGGCCCTTGCCTTCCTGTACGGAGGCCCGGTAGCGTTCGAAGGCGCCCAGTTTGGCGAGCTCCCGTTGTAGTTCCAGCTCGGCTTTGGCGAAATCCATGTCCGAATGGCCGCGATGATCCTTGAGCGCCTGTTGGGCGGCGGCGATGCGGCTTTCGCTGAGCTTGGGATCGATGTCCGTCACGCGCAGACTGTTGTCGGCCAGCACCGTCACGATGTTCGGCTGGACTTCCACCATCCCGCCTTCCAGAAAGAGGATCTGCGGATGTCCCTCCACGGGTGTGATGCGCAGTTCACCGGCGCGCAGAATACTGATGAGAGGAGCGTGTCCCGGTAGGATACCCAGCTCGCCGAGCATGCCGGGGACGACGACGAACTCCACGAGCCCCGTAAACACCTCGCCATGAACATCCGCGACATTCAAGCGAAAGCTGCGCTTTCCACTAGACATTACCGTTTTCTCCTTTGGTCAGTAGGGCCAAGAGTGCACTCTCATCCAGACGTGGAATGGCCAGAGCCTCGGCCTTGGCCAGCTTGCTGCCCGGTGCATCGCCCACGACCACGTAATCCACCTGCGCCGAGACGGCCGATACCACCTTGCCGCCAGCCGCTTCGATCCGTTCCTTGGCCGCCTCGCGGCTCAGGTGCGGGAGGCTGCCCGTCAGCACCAGGCGCTTGCCTTGGAGCACACCCCCTAGGCTTTTGCGGACCGGGGGCCAGTGCAATCCGGCCGCCAGCAGGGCCTGGATCACCTCACGATTGTGCGGCTGGGCAAAGAAATGGCGGATGGCCTCGGCGACGATGGGCCCGACGTCCGGAACCTCACAGAGGTCCTCGGCGGGTGCGGCCATGAGCGCTTCCAGATCGCCGAAATGTTGCGCCAAGGCCTTCGCGGTGCTCTCGCCCACCTGGTGAATCCCCAGGGCGTAGAGGAATCGCGCGAATTCCGTCTGGCGTGAGTTGGCGATCTCGTCCAGGAGTTTCTGTGCGGATCTCTCGCCCATGCGCGGCAAACTCAGCAGCGTATCCTTGCGTAGCTGATAGAGATCCGCCACGGTTTTGACCAGCCCCCGATCCACCAGCTGGGCTACCAGCTTTTCACCCAGGCCGCGGATGTCCATGGCACGGCGCGAGGCAAAGTGGAGGATGGCGCCCATGCGTTGGGCTGGACAATACAGACCGCCGGTACAGCGGTGCGCCGCCTCATTGGGTAGCCGAAGCACCTCCGAGCCACAGACGGGGCAGCGGGTAGGCATCTGCCAGGGCTGGCTGGTGGCGGGCCGTCGGTCGCGCAGCACCGTGACGATCTCGGGAATGACATCGCCGGCACGGCGCACCAGAACCGTATCCCCGACGCGCACGTCCTTGCGCCGGACCTCGTCTTCGTTATGCAAGCTGGCACGACTGACCATCACTCCGGCCACCAGCACGGGCTGAAGCTGCGCCACCGGTGTCACCACGCCCGTGCGCCCGACGGACGCGACGATGTCCTCGACCAGGGTGCTCGCCTCATGAGCCGGAAATTTCCAGGCAATGGCCCAGCGCGGCGCCCGCGCGGTAAAACCCAAACGCTCCCGCAAACGCAGATCGTCCACTTTGAATACCAGGCCGTCGATCTCGAAGGGCATGCGCTCCCGCTGCGCCGCCATATCCTCATGATAGGCCAGAGCCGCGTCCAGATCGTGGATGGGGCGCAGGAATTCCGTCACCGAAAAACCCCAACGCGCAAAACGCTGCAGAATCTGCACGTGACTATCTCCCAGACTTTCCGAGCACTCGCCAAAGCCCCAGGGGAAAAAGGCCAGGGGGCGCCTTGCGGTCACGCGGGGATCCAACTGGCGTAGACTTCCGGCCGCGGCATTGCGGGGATTGGCAAAGGGCGTCTCGCCACGGCGCTCCCGCTCTCGGTTGAGGCGGCGGAAGGCCGCTATGGGCAGAACCACCTCTCCTCGCAGCTCGATGAGTTCCGGCCAGTCCGTACCCTGCAGCTCCAGCGGAACGTTGTGGATGGTACGGACGTTGTGGGTAACGTCTTCGCCTTCCACGCCGTCGCCGCGGGTTCCAGCGCGCACGAGCTTGCCGCCTTCGTAACGCAGATTGACGGACAGACCATCGAATTTGGGCTCCCCGCTGAGCACGAGTGCCGAGACCTCGGGCAAGGCTCGGCGCAGTCGCTCCCACCATTCGCCAAAGGCTTCGGGGGAGAAGACGTTGTCGAGAGAGGTCATGGGGATCCGATAATGCACCGTGCCAAAGCTCGACACCGGCGCCGCTCCTACCCGCTGGGTCGGAGAGTCGGCAACGCGCAGCTGCGGATACGCCTCCTCCAGATCGCGCAGTTCACGGAGCAGATCGTCGTACTCGGCATCGCTCATCACCGGCGCGTCTTCGCGGTAATAAGCGCGATTGGCAGCTTCCAGAAGCGTGCGCAATTCCTGCACGCGTGCCTGGGGGTCGGTCGAGGAGATCATGATGGGGTCAGTGCACCTGCGGTGGCCATGATATCAGGATAGCGCAAAGCACTTTTGCGGTATAATCTCGCCGCGCTTTCCCAAGGAGATTTCATGGCACTGGCTCTGTTTGATCTGGACAACACCCTGCTCGCCGGCGATTCGGATCATGCCTGGCTCGAATTCCTCAGCGAACAGGGTGTGGTGGATGGCGATACCCTGCGCCAGGCCAACGATCGCTACTACCGCGCCTATCTGGACGGGACCCTGGATATCCAGGAGTTTCTGTCTTTCGTGCTGGCTCCGCTGGCGCAGCAGCCGCGCAGTCGTCTGGAGAACTGGCACCGCCAGTACATGGAGGAACGGGTCGCCCCCATGATCACGCCCGAGGCGCGCGCGCTGGTGGAAAAACACCGTGAGGCCGGTGATACCTTGCTCATCATCACCGCCACCAACCGTTTCGTCACCGCGCCCATTGCCACGGCTCTGGGCGTACCGGAACTGCTGGCCACCGAAGTAGAGGCGGACGCGGATGGCGCCTTCACCGGTCGCAGTTATGGCATCCCCTGTTTTCGCGAGGGTAAGGTCCAGCGTCTTGCGCAGTGGCTGGGTGAGCGCGGCTGGGATTGGGAGGAAAGCCTCGCCCAGGCCACCTTCTACAGCGATTCCCACAACGATCTGCCCCTGCTGGAGGCCGTGGGGCAGCCCGTCGCCGTCGATCCCGATCCCGAGCTGGAGCGCACCGCCCGCCAGCGCGGCTGGCCGATCCTGCACCTGCACGGCGCCTGCCGACCCGCGGTCTGAATCGCCTGGCAGAACCTCTCCGGGAACTCCCTAGGCGTCTCGTTGCTGCCCGTGCTGCGCGAGAACATCGGCGATACGCACCGGCACCACTCGGGATATACCAGGATCGGGCATGGTGACCCCCAGGAGCTGTGCCGCAACCTGCAGCGTCAGATGTCGATGACTGACCACCAGAAATTGGGTCTGGTGGGCGAGCTCTGTCAAAAGGGCGCAAAATCGCCCGACATTGGCGTCGTCCAGGGGCGCGTCCACCTCGTCGAGGATGCAGAAAGGCGCGGGATTGAGGGCAAAGAGGGCAAACACCAGGGCCAGCGCCGTCAAGGCCTTCTCACCGCCCGAGAGTTGCTGCAGGTGGGCGTTGCGCTTGCCCGGCGGGCGCGCACGCAGGAGCAGTCCTGCCAGCAGCGGGTCGTCTCCATCAGGCTGCAGTTGCGCCTCGCCGCCACCGAAGAGGGTGGCAAAAATCCCCTGCAGGTGATCATTGACCTGCGCCAGGGTCTCCTGAAAACGCTCACTGGTTTCACGATCCATGGCGGCCATGGCCGTCTCCAGCGCGGCAAGCGCTGTCTCTAGATCCGTCATCTGCGCACTGAGATCCCCACTGCGCGCCATCACCTCCTGCAGCTCGTCCTCGGCCGCGAGATTGACCTTGCCCAGAGCGGAGATGGCCTCCTCGATCCGCGCCAGCTCCTGCTCCGCATCCCGGTCCTCCGGGGCCCTCCCCGGGTCTTCGCCAAGCTCGCCGGCCAATTTGGCGGCATCCGCCTCCAGCGCCTGCCGCTGCAACTCCAAGGTGTCCCGCTCCACCCGTGCTGCGGCCAGTCCCTGCTCCAGACGACGCAGGGCGCCGTCACGCCGCTGACTCTCACTCTGGGAAAGACGCCAGCTCTCCTCCACCGCAGCGAGCTCCCGCTGAGCCGTCTGAACCTGCTCGAGAATCTCGACACGATCAAGCTCTAGCACCTTGCGACGCTCTTGCAGAGCCGGCAATCGACTCTGCCGCTCGTCGCGCTCCGCCCTCAGCTGCGCCAGGGTACGGCAGAGCGCTGCTTCCTCCCCTTCCCACTCTTGCAGGCGCTCGCCCACCGCAACGCGCTGGGCACCGAGACGTTCCTTTTCCAGAGCCAGGCTTTGCTGCTGCTGGCGCAGCCGTCCGAGCAGTCCACGTTGCTGCGCCAGTTGACCGCGCAGCGCTTCCTCTTCTCGCCGCAGAAGCTGCTCCCGATCCTCGGACGGCTCATTCTGGCGCAGCTGCTCCAGCCGCTCGTCGACGGCTGCGAGCTCGCCGGCCAGAGTCGACGCCTCCGTGTGCAGGCGGGCCAGATTTGCCTCTGCACGGCGTTGGGCCTCCCGCTGCGCTTCCACCCGGCTGCGCAGGCTGGCCAAGCGTTCGCGTAGGGTCAGTTCCTCTTGTTGTCCATTACGGTCGGCCTGCGCACAGAGCCGGCGGTGCTGCACGCGCTGCGCAAGATCCTGTTCCAGGGCAGCGACCTCCTGCTGCAGGCGTTCCGACTCCACCCTCCCTGCGGCGTCCTCGCTTTGCAGTTCGGCGAGTTCACGACGGCATTGCAGCAAACTGGCCTCGCTGTTGCCCGGCACTGGGCTGAAGGCTTGAGGACGCAAGATCTGTCCCGTCGGTGTGATCCAGGCCTCGTCGTTCGCGAGCTCATGGCGTCGGGCCCAGGCCTCGGCGATGTCGCCGCTGCAGCGTAGACCCCAGAGCCATTGGCGCAGGGCACCTTGCCACGGTTCGGGAACATGGATCCTCCGATAGAGGGCATCGTCGCGCGTTTCGGCGGGGTGATCCGCTGGACGATCCGCAAGAATCCAGGGCCGTTCCCAGTCGAGGTCCTCCGGGTCGCCGTCTCCTGGTGAACGCAGCTGCGCTCCGAGGAGGGAACCCAGCATGCGCTCGACGGCCAACTCCCAGGGCGGATCCACGCGCAGATGCTCCAGCAGATCCGGGGTGGCCTGCGCCGCTGTCGGCAGACCTGCCATCAGTCCCGACTCCAGGCGCTCCAGAGCCTGGCGCCGGGCACGCAGCTCCTGCTGACGGGCGCGCTGTTCGGCCAGCTGGGCACGGCGGGCCTCCAGTTCTGCCTGTGCCGCTTCGACCGCTGCGGTGGCCGCGGCCAGTTCGCTGGCCTGCTGCACGCGCGTGGTCTCGAGCTCCGTCCATGCGAGTTCTGCCGCCGCCAGCTCCGCCTCGGCCGAAGAATCGGGACGGCTCTCGAGCTCGGCGATCTGTCGGCGCAAGGCCTCGAGACGGGAGGCCAGCTCCCGGCGCCGGGCGCTCGCCACCTCCCGCTCGCGCCGGGCGTCGGTACGCCGTTCCCGTTCCGTATCCAGCTGGCGGGCGCACTCGTCCAGCTCCGTTTCGATGCGCTTCAGCCGGCCGCGACAGACCTCCAGTTCCGCCGCCAGGCCCAGCTCCTCTTCGCCGATGGCGCTGCAACGGTCCTCGGCACTTTGCGCTGCGGCCAAACGGCGCGCGCTCTCTTCGCGCAGGCGCTGCAGGCGTTCCTGCTGGCCTTGTATGGCTCGTTCCGTCTCTTGGCAACGCTCTTCCTGGTGGCGAAGCTCCTGTTCCAGGGTGCTCTGTTCCGCCTGCAGCCGATAGAGCGTCTCTTGGGCCTGGCGCAGCGCTTCGCTACCGCTTTGGCGGCGCTGCTGGAGTGCCTCCTGCTGGCGGGCCTGCTCGGCAAGCTCCTGGGTCCAGACAGCGGCCTGCTCTTCCTGGGATTTTATCCGCTGCTCCAGCGCCTCGCTTTCCCGAGCCGTCGCTTCCAGCCGATCCACCAGCTGCCACCAGCGCCAGCACCTTTGCTCCCGCCAGAGATCGCGCAGGCGCCGGGCGGACTCGGCCTGGCGTTGCAGGAGCTCGATGCGTTCGTCCAGGCCGCCGTGGAGATCGTGCAGGCGCTGGAGGTGCTCGCGGGTCTCCTGGATACGTTGCTGACTCTCCTTGCGTCGCTCCTTGTAACGGCTGACCCCCGCCGCTTCCTCGAGGATGGCGCGCAGTTCCTCTGGGCGCGCTTCGACGATGCGGCCTATGGTGCCCTGTTCGATGATGGCATAGGCGTTGGCCCCCAGGCCCGTGCCCAAGAAGAGATCGGCGACGTCGCGACGGCGGCAACGGGCGTCATTGATACGATATTGACTGTCACCGTCGCGGCTCAGTCGTCGCCAGACGCGAATTTCCGGGACCGGTGTCCAGGGCGCCGGCGCCTTGGCATCGGCATTGTCGAAGGTGAGCTCCACCACCGCCTCGCTGGCCGTAGCGCGGCCGTCGGCACCGTTGGAAATGACGTCCGCGAGCTGCGTACCGCGCAGTTGACGCGCCGAGGACTCCCCCAGCACCCAGCGGATGGCGTCGACGATATTGGATTTACCGCAACCGTTTGGTCCGACGATGACTACCGGATTGGCCTCCAGACGGATCTGGGTTCTTTCACGGAAGGATTTGAAGCCGTGCAGACGAATGGCGGAAAGGCGCATGGGCGCGTGTTTTTGCTATAGTGGTGACCTACTGGAGGCTGCATATTGAGGAGAAGTCTGTGCCCAGTCAACCGAGTCGCGAGCTGCAGCATTTTGCCAATCCCCACCCGGAGCGGGATTTTCTCATCCATATGGATCTGCCGGAGTTCACCTGCCTCTGTCCCCTCACCGGCCAACCGGACTTCGCCCACTTTTTGCTGGACTACATTCCCGACCAACGCTGCGTCGAGCTCAAGGCCCTGAAGCTCTACCTGTGGAGTTTCCGTGACGAGGGAGGATTCCACGAGGCCATGACCAACCGCATCGCCGACGACCTCATCCATCTGCTGTCGCCCCGCTATCTGCGGCTCCTGGGACGCTGGTATGTGCGCGGCGGCATCGCTACCGACGTGCTGGTGGAACAGCGCGCTCCCGGCTGGGACAACCCGTCCCTGCTGCAACAACTTGGTCCGGCCCAGTTCACCCGCCACCAGCCGGGCTACTGAAGCCTGGAACATCGCCGTCTATTCAGCCGCGTCTCGAGCCCTCAAGAAAAACGCGCCGGGGCGTAGGGCGTGGGATCGGTGAAGGGCGCTTCGCCGCCCATGAGCTGTGCCAGCAGTCGACCCGTCGTCGGTCCCAGGGTAAGACCCTGGTGGCAGTGGCCAAAATTGAGCCAGAGTCCATTTCTCCCGGGGAACGCCCCGATGATGGGCAGCATGTCGGAGGTGCAGGGGCGTTGTCCCAGCCAAGGCGTCGGATCCAGCCGCGCTCCCAGGGATGGAAAGATCTGCCGTGCCGCGAGCTCGGCGCGATCCAGGGCAATGGGTGACGGCGGAGCGTCCCGGGGCGCAAACTCGGCACCGGTGGTCAGGCGCAGACCCTGGCGCATGGGCGCGAGCACATAGCCGGCATCGGCATCCAGAAGGGGCGTCGTCAGTTCATTGGGCGCCGATTGCGCGTAGTGCATGTGGTAACCGCGCTTGACGAAGACACTGGGGTGCCAGCCCAGACCTCGGGTGAGATCGGGCGTCCAAGCCCCCAGCGTCAATACCAGCCGTTCGCCATGCAGATGCTCCCGCTCTCCGCGCAAGCGCCAGCCCTGCCCTTCGGGAGCCAAACCTTGGGCAGCAAAGGTACGGAATTCGCCGCCCTGAGCCAGAAAATAATCCAGATAAGCAAGAGTCAGGGCGTGCGGATCGACGACCGCCAAAGGCTGTTGCCAGTGAATCCCACCGGCCAGCCCCTCCCGCAGGCCGGGCACGCGCGCGCTCAGGGCCGCCGCATCCAGGGCGGTGTACTCCACCGCGAAATGTTCCTGCTTGTAGCGGGCAGCTTCCAGCTCGGCCTCCAGGCTGTGGCGATGCTGGTGCACTTGGAGGTAGCCGCCGGGACGAAAGAGGTGGGTAGCCCCGGCCAGCGCGGCGACGGCCAGATGGTCCTCCAGACAGTGGGCGATGAGCGCCGCATAATGCCGGGCGATCTGTCGATGGCGCTCTGGCTCGGAGTTCCACCAGTACTTCCAGAAGGGAAAACCCAGGCGCGGCAGCATGCTGCTCTGGTAACGCACCTCCGTCGAGCGGTTGCTGGCGTAATGCAGAATGGTCCCCAAGGCACGCGGAAAGGCATGGGGAAACACCGCCTCACGCTGAATGAGGCCGGCATTGCCAAAAGAGGTGCGTTCACCGGCACCCTGGCGATCCAAGAGGAGCACCTGCCATCCACGCAACTGCAGCTGCAAGGCCGTACTGACCCCGACGATACCGGCCCCCAGGACCATGACTTCACGACTCACCGGAACTCTCCTTACGCCATCGTTTACAGTGTAGCCGAGGGAATCCGCCTCAGCTCTGTGGCTCAGCCCTGCCGCAATCCGACCAGATCTTCCCGATCGCCGCCCCTCGCCCCATAAGTGCAATCCCGGCGAAGTGGACACTCCCGACAGGATGGACGACTACGGCAGAAGGTCTTGCCCTGCACGACGATCAGGGCATGCAGTTCCTGCCGTTTCTGTATATCTCCCGGCGGGAGTTGCGCTTCCATGCGGTCTTGTAGGGCGGCATAGGAGGGCTTGGGGTCTGTCCAGCCCAGGCGGTACGCCAGACGCCGCGTGTAGGCATCTACCACGGCAATGGGGCGGTGCAGGGCATAGAGGAGGATGGAATCGGCGGTCTCCTCGCCCACGCCGTATACACTCAGGAGTTTGCGCCGCAGACAGTACAGATCGTCTGCTGCGCCCAGGCGCTCGGGCCGATCCAGACAACCTTCCCGCTTCAGGAAAGCGCAGAAAGCCTGCAGGCGGCGGGTCTTGAGGCGATAGTAGCCGGTACAGCGGAGCAGAGGCTCCAGGGTCTCGGGTGCCGCTTCCAGCAGCGCTCCGGCATTCAGGAGTCCCGCCTCGCGTAGTTGGTCGATGGCCCGCTCCACCTGAGTCCAGCTGGTGTTCTGGGTGAGAATGGCGCCCACCATGACCTCGAAGGGGCTGTCCGCCGGCCACCAGTGCTGCGGGCCAAAGGCGCGTTCGAGCCTTGTCAGGAGCTCTTGCCAATCCTCAGGCATGCCCGGAACGCGGTCCTCTCTTGCCTCGGCCAGGAGACGAGCGCGCGCCTGGCCGGGTCTTGCGCAGCAGGTGCACTGCGCTGTCCGCCGCCGCAGCAGCACTGGCCCCGGGCCGCGAGGTATTGGGTTCGGACCAATCGACGGCCGCCAGCAGGACCGCTCTCTCCTCATCGCTCAACTCTTCAAAGTAGCCGAGTTTCAGATGCCGAGGCATATCCACCGGTCCATAACGGATGCGGATCAGTCGACTGACACTGAGGTTGACGGCCGCCAACAGACGCCTTACCTCGCGGTTGCGTCCCTCGGCAAGGCTTACGTGATACCAGCGATTGCTCCCTTCCCCGCCCGCCTCTTCGATGGCGAGAAAACGCGCCGGACCATCGTCCAGTTCCACTCCGCTCAGGAGCAGGGTCTTCTGCTCATCGCTGAGGCTGCCGAGGACGCGCACGGCATATACCCGCTCGAGTTGCGCGCGGGGATGCATGAGGGCGTTGGCGAGATCACCGTCGTTGGTGAAGAGCAGCAGGCCCTCGGTGTTGAGGTCCAGTCGTCCCACCGCCACCCAGCGGCTCCCCCGCAAACGCGGGAGACGATCGAAGACCGTCGGACGACCCTCGGGATCCTGACGCGTGGCCAGCTCCCCTGCCGGCTTGTGATAGCGCAGCACGCGCAGACGCGGCCGTACCCAGGACGGCACCCGCAGGACCTTGCCATCCACGGACAGGCGATCCCGGCTGGTGACGCGGTCGCCGATACTGGCCGGGCGATCGTTGATCTGCACCCTTCCGGCACGAATCCACTCCTCCATCTGACGGCGTGAGCCGAGACCGTGGCGTGCCAGGACTTTCTGCAGTTTTTCGTCCACTCCTCGTTCCTCAAAAAGGCTCAGGCCCCGCCGCAAAGCGAGGCCTGAACGCTAACCCAAGTGTGGCAACCAGCGCTCCTCAGGAGGCCTTGCGCTGCTCCACGGGTTCTTCCTTGAGCCGGGTAATGCCCATCATCTTGAACAACACCTTCTCATAGAAGGGCTCGGAGACCCCCATCTTCATCTTGCGGATGAAGTATTTCTCGAAGGCCACCTTGGCCAGGTGTACCCAACGCCCGTAGGCGAAGACATCCACCTTGCGCGGCTTGAGTTGCGGCAGGGCGACGAAGGCCGCACCGCGGTCGCCCATGTCGGCGAAGCAGACAGCATTCCAGGTGCCCATGGTCCGATCCCCCTTGCGCCCTTCGATATCCGCCTTGATGTTGTGCACGGCCGCCGAGACCATGGACTCGATCATGTAGCCGGTCTTGGGCGCACCGGTGGGTACCGGCGTTTGCTCCACGGGCGGGATGGCGATGGCGATACCCGCAGCGTAGATATTGGGATACTTCTTGCTGCGCTGGTTCTCGTCCACCAGGACGAAGCCGCCGGGGTTGCACAGACCTTCCACACCTGCCACGGCCGGCACGCCCTTGAAGGCAGGGATCATCATGCCGAACTTCACCGGCAAGGTGAACTCCTTGACGGTCTCACCCTGGTCGTTGACCTGCGTGATATACATCTGACCATTCTCCACCTTGGTCACCTTGCAGTTGGTGTAGGCGGTGATTCCCTCCTCCTCCAGACCGCGGGTCAGGATACCGCGGGAATCGCCCACGCCCTGGATACCCAGGTGACCGACGTAGGGCTCGCTGGTGACGAAGGAGAAGGACGGGATCTTGTCGCGCATACCGCGCTTCTTGAGGTCGGCAGCCACGATCATGGCGTATTCGTAGGCGGGACCAAAGCAGCTGGCACCGGGCATCGCACCGATGACGATGGGACCGGGATTGTCCAGCAGCTCCTGATACTTGCCGTAGGCCATTTCGGCGTGATCGGTGGTGCAGACGGACTGCACGGGGCCTTCGTGCGGATCGGAACCCGGCACGTTCTCGAAAGCAAGCTTCGGACCCGTCGCGATCAGCAGGTAGTCGTAGTGGACGCTGCTGCCGTCCGCCAACTGGATCTCCTGCTTTTCCGCATCGATCTTGTCAGCGCGCTGTGGAATGAAGTGGATACCCTTGCGCTCCACGTAGGGCCGAATCGGAAAGGTGATATCCTCCCGTTTGGACCAGCCCACACCCAGCCACGGATTGGAAGGAACGAACTGGAAATAGTCATTGGCACTGATCAGGGTCACCTCGTGATCCTTGCCCAAAGCATCCTTCATTTCATAGGCCGCCGGCATGCCCCCGGTTCCTGCCCCTAGAATCACTACGTGTGCCATGTCATGCTCCTCAAAGCGTCGATCGTGTCGTTCGTGGATCGGCAAGCCACGCTGCTCTCCCTCACCAGTGCCAGGCTCACCCACTTCCAATGGCAACTATCGCCGAGAGTACGGACAGCGTCAAATCAGATTATTGTTTCAACAACATTACCTTATTTTATGAGTTACTAAGACACTCCGGAGCAAGTAAATCCAGTTCCGCCTTGGGCAAATCTGCCAAAGTATTCAAGCCGAAATGGCGCAGGAATTGCTCGGTGGTCGCCCACAGGGCCGGACGACCGGGGGTTTCGCGATGGCCCACCACCGCGATCCAGTCCAGTTCCTGCAGCTGTTGCAGGATAGGGGTACCGATGCTGACGCCACGCCATTGTTCCATCTCCGGGCGCGTGATGGGTTGGTGGTAGGCGATGACCGCCAGCGTCTCCATGGCGGCGCGGGAGAGGGGACGCGCCTCGGCTTGCCGTAGACGGCTCAACAAGGGGTTGAATCGAGAGCCGATACGCAGGCGGTAACGCCCGGCCGTCTGCACCAACTCCAGCGGGCCGAAGCCCTCCCGCGCCAGGGTCGAGAGGATCTCCGAAAGACGGTCGGCTGCTTCCGATTCGACAAAAACCGCCGCGAGCTCGCTGTGCGCAAGTCCGGCATCGCTGGCGAGCAGGAGGGCAAGCACCGCCTCTTCGGTGAGCTCGGTCACGGGCCGTCACTCCGCCGTACGCACCGTCCAGAGATGTGCCTCATCCTCGCCATCCAGCAGGAGATACAAGGCGCGCTGGCGCAGTAGTTCCAAGACAGCAAGCAATGACAGGCCGACCGCCAGCGGGTCCAGCTTGCCCTGCGGGAGCAGATCCGCCAGGGTCAATGGTCGCAGTGCCGCCCGGCAAAGCTGCAACACCTCGAGCATGCGCTGACGTAGACTCCACTGTGGCGGTCGCGGCGTCGGCGCAGCCTGCACGCCCTGTTCCACCCGACGCGCCTGGCGGACACGCAGTTCTACCCAGCATTGGCACAACTGCCCGAGACTCAGGGAGGGCACCGGCGGCGGCAGATCCGTCGCATCCACCGGCCGTACCAGCCAGAAATCCCTGCCCTCCTGCGGGAGTTCGGCCAAGGCCGCGGACTCCGCCTGGATCTGCGCCAAGGCCTGCAGACGCCGTGCCAGCTCTTCCCGCGGGTCCAGGGCCTCCTCGTCCGTACAGGCGGGGGCAACCGGGAGCAGTAGGCGTGCCTTGATTTCTGTCAGCCAGGCCGCCATCAGCAGGTAATCCGCCGCCAGCGGCAGATTGCGGCGGCGCGCCTCTTCCAGATACGCGAGGTATTGACGGGTCACTTCCGCCACGGGAATGTCACGGATATCCATGCGATTCCTGCGGATCAGCCAAAGCAAGAGGTCCAGGGGACCGCTGAAGCGGTCCAGGATGAGTTCCAGAGCATCGGGCGGGATATATAGGTCCTCGGGGATCTCCACCTCGACCCGGTCAGCGCCGGACATTGCTGCGCTAGCGAGCAAGGGTATCGCCCGAGGTCAGGCCCATGGCGGCGCGCACGCGCTCCAGGGTGGTCTCTGCCCGCTGACGCGCCCGTGCCGCCCCTTGACGCGCCAGGTCCCGCAGTTCCGCAGGTCGCGCCGCCCAGAACTCGGCCCGCGCGCGGATGGGTTCCAGTTCTTCCAGAACGGCCTCGATGAGTGGCGCCTTGCACTCCAGACAGCCGATACCGGCGCTGCGGCAACCGGTCACCACCCACTCGCGCCTTTGGACATCGGAGTAGACCTGGTGCAGGGCAAAGACCGGGCACTTGTCCGGATCCCCGGGATCCTGACGGCGTACCCGGGCAGGGTCCGTAGGCATGGTACGCAACTTCTGACGGATATTTTCGGGATCTTCGCGCAGAGCAATGGTATTCCCGTAGGATTTGCTCATTTTCTGGCCGTCCAGACCCGGCATGCGTGGTGCCTCCGTGAGCAGGGCGCGAGGCTCTACCAGTATCTCCCGACCTCGCCCCTGCAGTTCGCGCAACAACAAGGCCCGATCGTCCGCGGACAGACTGGCTGCCTGAGCCAGCAGGGTCTCCGCTTCGGCGACGGCCAGCGCATCACCCGCCGTCTGATAGCGCTGGCTGAGATTGTGGTAGCTGCGGGCACCGGCCTTACCCATGCGTTTGAGAGCATCGGCGACGCGGGCCGGCGCATCGGCCTCGCGCCCGTAGAGAAAATTGAAGCGCCGCGCCAGTTCCCGACTGATCTCCAGGTGGGCCACCTGGTCGGCTCCTACGGGCACCTCTTCGGCACCGTAGAGCAGGATGTCGGCGGTCATCAGCAAGGGATAGCCGAGGAAACCGTAGGTAGCCAGATCGCGCTCGCGCAGTTTTTCCTGCTGATCCTTGAAGGTGGGAACACGCTCCAGCCAGGACAAGGGTGTAAGCATGCCGAGCAGTAGAGCCAACTCTGCGTGCTGGGGCACCCAGGACTGCAGGAAAAGGGTCGCATGCTCCGGATCGATGCCCACGGCAAGCCATTCGATGAGCAGATCCCAGCTGGCCTCGGCAATACCTCCGGGAGTCTCGTAGTGGGTGGTGAGCGCGTGCCAGTCCGCCACAAAGAAATAACACTCTGCAGAGTTCTGCAGGCGCAGCCAGTTCTTCAGCACACCGTGATAGTGGCCAAGGTGCAAGCGTCCCGTGGGACGCATGCCGGACACGACCACGGGGCTCACGGCAGGCCTCCCAGGTGCAGGAAAATCCCGCGCACGACGACGAAGGCCGGCCCCAATACCGCCCACAGGACGCCCGTGAAGAGCAGGACGATGAGGATGATGAAGCCGTAAGGCTCGACGCGGCTCAAGGCAAGGCTGGGTCCTGCAGGCAGCAGTCCGACGGCCACCCGCCCGCCGTCCAGGGGCGGGATGGGGATGAGATTGAAGAGAAAGAGCACGACGTTGATGAGGATACCCGCCTGCCCCATGAGCTGCATGGGTACGGAGAGATACGCCAAAGGTCCCGGCAGGTGGCCACCGAGCCAGAGGATGAAGGTCCAGATGAAGGCCATGAGCACGTTGGCAAGCGGTCCAGCCAGTGCCACCAGGACCATGTCGCGCTTGGGGTCACGCAGACCGGCAAAATTCACCGGTACGGGCTTGGCGTAACCGAAGAGGAAGGGGGAATGCAGCAACAGAAGCATGCCTGGCAGGAGGATGGTACCGAAAGGATCTATGTGCTTCAGCGGGTTGAGGGTCAGACGGCCCATGAGCATGGCCGTCGGATCGCCGCGCTTCCAGGCCACCCAGCCGTGCGCAACCTCGTGGACGGTAATGGCGAACAAAACAGGTATGGCCCAAATGGCAAGGCCGCGAAGGAAACCGTCGATGTCGTTCATGACCCGAGTATATCAGCCGGATAAAGCGCTACCTATAGGCCAAGGGTCTGGCGCAGCGCGGTGCTGTCGCCCAGTCCCTCGCGCAGGATCTGCGGCGGCCACTGGGTGCAGTCCACCACCGTCGAACACACGGTCGAGCCCTCGCCTCCCAGCAGGACGCCATCCACCCGCTTTTCCATGCGCGTGCAGATATCCTCAGGATCGTGCAGAGGCAGATCGTCACCGGGCAGATGCAGGGTCGAGCTCATCAGCGGTTCACCCAGTTCCGCCAGGAGCGCCCGACAGATGGCAGAATCGGGGATGCGCGCGCCGATACTGCGCCGCTTGCCGTCGGCAAGGCGCCGCGGAACGTCGTGGGTAGCAGGAAGAATCACAGTGTAAGGGCCAGGCAGCAAGCCGCGTAGGAGGCGATAGACACGATCGTCCAGTTTGAGATACTCGCTCAGCTGCGACAGGTCTGCGAACAGGAGGGAAAGGTCGTGCTGGATATCGAGCTGCCGGATGTGCCGCAGGCGATCCTGGGCGTCCTTGGCCCACAGGCAACACCCCAGCGCATAACAGCTGTCCGTGGGATAGACCAGCAATTCGCCGCGGCGCAGACCATCGGCGGCCTGCGCGATGAGGCGCGGCTGTGGATTCACCGGATGCAGATGCAGACAGGGCACCATGATCTTCCTCCCCCCGGGGCAGGCAGCCGAGCCGAGTTCAGGCATGATAGAGCATAGGCCGCGCATGGCGCTACGTCCTTCACTGCCGCCAGCGGAGCGATCGCTTCTGCTCTGCAGCGGCGGCGTGGAGAGCTTCACCCTGGCCCATGCCTTTGCCGCCCATACCGGTGCCTACCTGCTCTTCCTGGACTACGGACAACGGGCGGCCGCGCAGGAGTGGGCGCGGGTCCAGCGTCTCGGGAAGGACCTGCGACTCGAGCAGGGGCGCTTCGACCTGCGCGCCTTCGGTGAGGCCGTCGGCCGGCTGCGCCCGCACCGCTACCACGTGCCCACGCCCCACAGAAATCTCCTGGCCGTGGCGGCAGCAGCCAACGTCGCCAGCGGCCTTGGGCGTGATACCCTGGTCCTCGGCACCACCGCCGACGATGGGCAGACGGATCGCAACGGCAACGGTGCGTTCCTCGCAGCTCTGGCCGCCACTCTGCAGGCCTCGGACCTGAATCTTGCCACACCCCTCGCCCAATACGGCAAGGCAGAGGTGATCCGATACGGTGAGGACTTGGGCGTCCCCTGGGAAATGTCGTACAGTTGCATTTTGGGATACGAGACGCACTGTGGCCGCTGTCCACAATGCATCCGGAGGCGACAGGCCTTCCAGGACGCTGGGCTGGGCCACAAGGATGTCGTCTACTCCGGTCATTGAAGACCTTTCGTATACAGGAGACTATCGTATGGCCCCTGCAACGCCGCAACCTCGTTGGTCACTGCAGGATGTTTCCTTCGACCATATTCAGAAGGAGTGCATCGTCCACGATCAGGACTGGTTCTACCTGCTCGCCGGGGCATCCTTTGTCGAATCCCTGGCGGATCTCTATGCCCATAACCTCGTTGCTTACTACGACGACAACCCCGCGGCCCAGCGCTGGCTCGGCGGGGAATGGGAACGGGAAGAACTGCAGCACGGGCGCGCCCTGCGTGCTTATGTCCAGACCGTCTGGCCGGACTTCGACTGGGAAACGGCCTATGCGGCCTTCGAACGCGCCTATCGTCCGCTCTGCGCCGATGGCTTGCTGGGTCCGACCAAGGCCCTGGAGATGGCGGCCCGCTGCGTGGTCGAGACGGGCACGTCGAGTTTCTACGGCATGATCCAGGCCGCCAGTCCCGAACCCGTGCTGCGCGATCTGGCGGGTCGCATCCGCGCCGATGAAGTCCACCACTACAAGTACTTCTACCGCTACTTCCGCGAGTACCAGCAACGCGAGCGCCTGTCACGCTGGCGCCTGCTGCGCGAACTGCTGCGTCGGGTCT
Organism: Acidithiobacillus sp.; assembly: GCF_023256195.1. Taxonomy (GTDB): domain Bacteria; phylum Pseudomonadota; class Gammaproteobacteria; order Acidithiobacillales; family Acidithiobacillaceae; genus Acidithiobacillus_A. The sequence goes on along the minus strand of NZ_JAGDWX010000030.1, from coordinate 47,091 downwards.
CGGAGGTGGATCAGGAAGACACCTTTCTGGCGATTCAGGCCGCCTACGAGACGCACAACCGGGGACAGCACTTCAGCCGTGCCGATTTCGACGCCTTCCGCCGGCGGATGGGCAATTGGATCCAACGCTATTACCCCTTCGAAATGGCCGTCAAGATGCTGCTGAAACCCATTGATCTTCCGCCTTTTTTGCATCGAGCGGCGGTGCCCCTGCTGACGCGCAAGGCGCGCAAGGTCCTGGCGGGTTGAGTCGGTAGCCCTTGCTTTGAGGCATCTGCACTGGCCCGGGGGCGTGACCGCATCCAAAGGTCCAGGGAGAAAGCTGTGAGCGCGTGGGCATTGCGGATCGCTATCGGGTTTGCCTGGATCGTCCTGCTTTTTGGGGTCGGCGCCTCCGGAGTCCATGCCGAGAGTGCCCAATTTGCCACCGACAGTCTGGTACTCAAGCACATCCACGAAGCCCTGACGCATTCCACCGACCCGCGTCAGCTGCGGCCCTGGCGCGCGCAGGTCCAGGACATCATCCGCCAGGCCAACGCCTGCATCCAGGAAGAAACCGCAGACCTGGACAACATCGACAAGGGCCTCAAGGTGGTGGGGCCCTTCGTATCCGGCGAACCCCAGAGTCTGACCCAGCTGCGGGACAATCTGCTGCAGCAGCAGCGCCGTGCCAGCGGCAGGCAGGCAGCCTGCAAGGTGCTCTATGTCGGTGGCAACGACATCCTCAACAGCATCCATAAGAAAGAGCTGGCTTTGCGTACGCGCTACCTCTTCCAACGTGGAGCCGATATTTTCGGACAATGGCAAGGACTGCAGGCGCTGCCGGTGCAGGTCTGGACCCAGGAACGGGATTTCTGGCTCTATCGCGAGGGCGAGCCGGTCCTGCAGCAGAGCCGCTTTCAGGGGGCCCTGGGCTTTGCCCTGGCCACGTACATCCTCGCAGCCCTGCTGCGCCAGCGCAGTCGCCGGAGTTGGCGCCACCTCTATCCCCTGCTTGCCCCCATCGGTCTGGGTCTGCTGGCCTGGTCCCTGGGAGTGTTCTATCCCCTCATCGTCCTGCTCGTCGGGGTCTGGACGACCTTCATCGTCCTCACCTGGACCTTCAAGACCCTGCTGCGCCACCTGCAAGGACTGCCGGCGCGGGCGCAGCGGGAGGCCGTCCTCCTGCGGGTGCTCTGGCGGCCGCTGCGCTTCGTCCTGACCCTCGCCAGCTTCATCGGTCTCTACGAGTTGCTGGATCGCCAGGCGAGTCGAGCGGTTCTCGACAATGTAGCCTTGCTCACGGTCTTCCACGTCCTTGTCGCCATTGCCCTGCTCTGGCTGCTCTGGCGGGCGCGACGCTTTACTTTTTTCCGCCGCCACGTACTCTCCCAGCTGCTTCTCGTCAGCTCGATCCTGGCTACCGTAGCCCTGGACCTGCTGGGCTACGTCAACCTCGCGGATTTCCTGTTCTTTGGCATCAGTGTGACGGTCGTGAGTCTGCTGCTGGCGCTCATCCTCACCTGGGTCGTTGAGGATCTCTCGGAAAATGAGGAGAGCGACACCGGCGTCATTGGAGACTTTCTGCGCCGTCGTCTGGGCTTCAGCCCTACCGAGATCATCCCCTGGGTGACCTGGATCAAGGCCCTGCTGTTTGTCGCCATCTGGCTCGGCGCCCTCATTGCCGCCCTCTTCGGTTGGGGGCTCAGCCATAGCGGTCTTGCCCTGGTCTGGCATTACTTCGTGCAGGGCTACACCATCGGCGGGATGCACGTGGAGCCTTTTCGCTGGCTCATCGCCCTCGCTCTGCTCATCCTGCTGTTCAACATCAACAATTGGTTGCAACGGCAGCTGTCGAACCGGTCGCGCCTGTTCCGCCACATGGATGTGGGCTCGCGCCACTCGGTGCTTGCCATCATCCGCTACCTGGGATTTCTTCTTGCCTTTCTCATCGCTCTGTCGACGGCGGGCGTTGCTCTGCACAATCTGGCCATCATTGCTGGTGCCTTGTCCGTCGGCATTGGTTTTGGTCTGCAGAATATCGTCAACAACTTCGTCTCGGGACTCATCCTGCTCCTGGAGCGGCCCATTCGCGTGGGCGATTGGGTCAAGGTAGGCAATACCGAAGGCACGGTACAGCGCCTCAGCATCCGCTATACCTTGATCCTGACCTTCGATCGCACCGAGGTCTTTGTGCCCAATTCTGAGCTCATCTCGGGACAGGTGACCAACTGGATGTATTCCAACGCCGTGCTGCGGCTGATGATCCCGCTGCAGATCGATCACGATGCCAACATCGATAAGGTGCGGGAAATTCTGGAGGAAGTGGGACGCAAGCACCCCGAGGTGCTGCAGGAAGATGACCCGCGCGGACTGCCACCCACCGCCCTGCTCCTGGATGTCAGTCCCAGCGCCCTGGTCTTTTATCTGCGCGTCTACATATCGGACTGCAATCGGAGTTTTCTGACGCAGACGGAGCTGCGTGCCATGGCGGTAGAGGCGCTGCATCGCCACGGCATCCGCTTGGCGCATCCGCAGCAGGACGTCCACCTCATCGCCGAGCGCGCCGAGGCCGGTGCCCAGCGGCCCTATACCACCGCGCCGCCGTCCTGAATTCGGGCCTGCGGCTCCGGATCCTCTGCCAGCCTCTGCTCACTGCCCTGCTTCGGTGTCCAGTCGGCCGCCGTGTCCGTCAGAACCAGATTATCGCGATGGATGACGACGCTGTCGGTAACGGTCGGGTCCTCGTCCAGCTCCGCCCGACTGCAACCCAGGATGCGTCGCATGACGCTGGCGTCCAGATCGATGAGACCGCGAGCAATCTCGCGACCGTCGACGCTGCGGCAGGCCACCAGATCGCCGCGGTGGAACTCCCCTTCCACCTGTAGTACACCCACACTCAGCAGGCTCCGCCCCTGGTCGCGCAGAGCGTGCACGGCGCCGGCATCCAGAACCAGGTTGCCGTGCACGCGCAGATGGTCGGAGAGCCAACGCTTGCGTGCCTTGAGGGCTGGCCGGCGCACCCGGAAGAAGCTACCGATGGCGGCCCCCTCGGCCAGCTGCGGCAGGATATCGGGGTGACGGCCGTGGGCAATGACGGTGGCGGTACCCGAACGGGCCGCGCGTGCCGCCGCCTTCACCTTGGCCAACATGCCGCCGGTACCGACGCCCGAGCCCCCACCTCCGGCGATGGCCTCCAGGCGCGGATCGCCCGCCGCCACCTCCGACAGGAAACGCGCATCGGGGTCCTGACGCGGATCGGCACTGAAGAGGCCGTCCTGGTCCGTCAGTAACACCAGAATATCGGCATCCAGCAGGTTGCAGACCATCGCTGCCAGGGTATCGTTGTCGCCTAGCTGGATGGGTCGATAGGAAATGGCGTCGTTCTCATTCACCACCGGTAGCACATTGCGGTCCAGGAGCACCCGCAGGATATTGCGCGCGTTGAGATAGCGCTTGCGGTTGCGCAGCTCGTCGTGGGTGAGGAGCACCTGACCGCAGTGCAAGGGTGGATCTTCCGGGTGCGCTACCTGCTGCAGGATCTTTTCGTAATGGTGGATGAGGGCCGACTGCCCGACGCTGGCGGCGGCCTGTCGCGAGGCCAGATCGCTGGGTCGCTGGACCCAGCCCAGTAGAGCCGTTCCGGCGCTGACGGCACCGGAGGATACCAAGACCACCTCCTTACCAGCGCGATGGAGCTGGCGAATCTGTTCCATCCAGCGCGCGATCCAGGCGAGGTCCAGCCCGGCCCCGTCGTTGGTGAGCAGGCTGCTTCCGATCTTGATCACCCAACGCTGCGCCTCGATCTGCAGCTGCGCTCGAGGCGGCCAGGCCGCCTCCCGCTGGCGCCGACTCATGGCGCCCCGACGCCCCTGCTGCCGAGATTGCGCATATAGAGCTGGATGGTCCGGTCGGATACGGCACTGCGCAAGGCCCAGTAAAAGATCACCAGGCTCAGCAGCGCCACGAGCCCCATGTCCGCAAAGAACCCGACCAAGCCGATGCCCTGCAAGCTTTTGGGACCGATCCAGGCCGCACCCCACAGCATCAGGAAGTAGGGAATGATCCACCACATGTACTCCCAGCCCATCTCCCGCAGCTTGGTCTTGCTCAGCCAGCCCCAGAGGGCATAGACGATGAGCAGGGCGAACAGCGTGCCAAAAATGAAGTTGAGGGTGTGCAGACCCGACCAGAAGACGATCCAGCTCCCGGCGACAAAGGCCAGAGGTGCGATGACCGGTGCCAGGGGCAGGCGAAAGGGTCGCTCCAGATCCGGCATGGCTTTACGCAGCTGCAGGATGGCCACCGGTCCGATCACGTAGGACAGGACGGTCATGGAGGCAATGTAGCCCACCATCTTCTGCCAGGAAGGAAAAGGCAGGAAAAAGATGGCCCCCACCGCGTAGAGGAGCAACAGACTGGTCCAGGGTACACCGAAACGGTTGACCTTACTGACCCACTGCGGCGCCGCGCCCGACTCCGCCGTGGCCAGCGTCACCCGTGAAGCCGTGGCCGTATAGATCAGGGCGGTCCCGGCCGGTGACACGAAGGCGTCGATGTAGAGCAGCACCGACAGCCAGGTAGCACCCACCGCCGCCGCCAGCGCCGCGAAAGGTCCGTTGATGCCCTTGAACTGCAGATTCGGCCAGCCGCCGTGCGCCAGATCCGAAGGATGAACGGCACCGATGAAGGCCACCTGCAATGCGAGATAAATGAGTGCCACGATCAGCACCGAACCGATGGTGGCCAGTGGAATATCGCGGCTGGGATTCTTGCTTTCCCCGGCAAGATCGATGGCGTGACGAAAGCCCAGAAGGCTGAAAATGACCCCGCCCGTCGCCACCGCCACGAACATCCCCTGCAGATCCGACCCAGCATTGCCCTGCTGGATCTGGAAGTTGCTGGGGTGCCAGGCAAGGACGACCAGGATACCGACGGTCAGCAGCGGTACCACGATCTTCCACCAGGTGGCGCCGTTATTGATGCGCAGTACCCAACGCACCACCAGAAAATTGACGGCGATGAACAGTCCCAAAAAGACCAGAGCAATGAGAAATCCACGGGTACTGAGCAATGCCGTATGGGGCTGCAGAAAGATCGGCAGGTAATTGTTGGCATAGGTCAGTAAGGCCGTTACTTCGATGGGCGCGATGGTGGCGTAGGAAAGGAAGAGGATCCAGCTCCACATGTTGCCGACGATGGGACCATTGCCCACGTGGGCCAGGTGGATGACCGCGCCCGCCTTGGGAATGAGCGGCCCGAGTTCCGCAAAAACCAGGGCAAGCAGTAATATCGCCACGGCTCCGATAATCCAGGAACCAACGGCATAGGGTCCGGCAATTTGTGCTGTATAGAGTGGCCCGAACAACCACCCGGAACCGATGGAGGCGCCGACACAGGCGAGAATCAGACCTTGCAGGGTTCCTTCTCGACGGAGACGATTCTTGAGGTTCTTGAGTTTTGCCACAAGATATCCTTATTTTTCGAAGGGAATATAAGGATGACAGGATGTACCACGAAGGTCAACCGTAAAGCCTGCGCGGCCCTTCCGATCATATCTTTTTCTTCATTTCAAACAACAGGCTATCTTTTGTGTAAACAGCGGATAAAAATTCTGTAAAATCTTTATAAATGATACCGTGGTCTTCGATAACTCTCCCCCGTGAAGCATCTTGGAGCATCAGGACCTATGATCAAATGCCTTGAGCCACAGCAAAAGATCCGGCTCCATCAATGGGCGCGAAAAGTAATATCCCTGAGCAATGGCGCAGGACAGATCCCGCAGGAGATCGAGATCGCCCACCGTCTCGACCCCCTCGGCAACGCTGACGAATTTCAGGTCTCTGGCCAGCTGGAGGATATTGGAAAGCAAGGCGGCCTGCCTACGGTCGCGTGCTGCGCCATCGACAAAGGATCGGTCGATCTTGAGGGTGTTGATAGGAAGGTTCTGTAGATAGGACAGAGACGAATATCCTGTACCGAAATCGTCCAAGGCAACGCCGATGGCGTTTTCACGCAGCTTCTCCAGTTGCGTCACCAGCCAGTCGAAGTCCGTCAGTAGACTCGATTCGGTGATCTCCAGCTCGATGAGCCCGCGCGGGATATGGTACAGCGCCCGTCGGGTCTCGATGGCATTTACCAGGCTCATACCCCGGGCACGCATGAGTTCAAACTGGCGCGCCGAAACGTTGAAGGCTATGGGGAGGTTCCAGGATCCACGCTGCAATCGTTGGGAAAGAAAGGAGAATACCCGGTCCATGACCAGCATTCCCAGGATCTCGATGGCGCCGGTATCCTCGGCGATGGGGATGAATTCCCCGGGACTGATAGTCCCCAGAGAGGGATGATGCCAACGCAGCAAAGCCTCACAGCCAACGACACGATGGCCAGAAATATCGACCTTGGGCTGGTAGGCCAGCTGGAATTGCTCGGGCTGTGTCTGCAGCGCTTCCTGCATGGCCCTCTCGATACGGTGCCGTCTGGCAAAACTTTCCGCCAGGCGCGCGTCGTAGAGCAGTGCCCGGTTGCCCAGTCGGTGCGCAGAGGCCAGCGCGAGTCCAGCAGCGCGCAAAGCCGCATGGCGCTGATCGACAAGATCGACATCCTTGCTGGCGGGGCTCGCCAGGGCATAGCCGCCGCGCCCGTGCAGAACCACGTGGGATCCGTGGAAGGGCAAGGGCGCAAAAACCGTGTCGAGAATGCGTTCGACTTCCGACTTGAGATCCTCCCGTGCCGGAAAAACTGCCAGGAAGGTCTGGCCACGCCATACCCCGCAGATGCCCCCCAGGTCCTGCATCAACGCTGCCAGACGCGTACCTGCCTCCCGCAACAGATAGTCTACGGATTGTGCGCCCTCCAGCAGCATCAACTGATCGGCGTCGCTCAATTCGACCAGCAGAAAAACGAGATCTCCCTTCGTCTCTTGCGCGAGCTCCTCGAGTCCCTGACAAAGACCGTGGCGGTTGAGCAGTCCGGTGATACTGTCGTGGCTGGCCAGGTAGGCGATATCGTGCTCGCGCTCTGCCAGCGCCTGCTGTTGGGCCGAGATGGTCTGTCCGTAGGCATCGAGCCGCTGCCGCGCCTGACGATGGAGCAGGCGGGTCTGCAGGGCATTGCGGATGCGCTTGAGGACCTCGTCGAAGTCGAAGGGCTTGAGGATAAAATCCAAGGCGCCAGCGTCCAATGCGGCGGCACGGGTCTCGGGGTCGGTCTGCGCCGTCAGGATGATGCAAGGCAGGTAGTCGCCATCGGCCACCTGCGAGCGCAGCCGCGCCATGACCTCGAGACCATCCAACTCCGGCATGCGCATATCCAGCAAAAGGAGGTCGTAGGGCTGGGCGAGCCAGCGGCGCACGGCCATTTCCGGCGAGGCTTCCAGGTCTACCGAGCGATAGCCCGTCTCCCGCAGCAGTTCGGCCAGTACCGTGAGATTGGCGGGATTATCGTCCACCACGAGAATGCGTGCGGCGGCCAGCTCTTCGGGGAGCGCGCTCGCGTCCTGGCGGTCAAGAACCTTCATGGCAGGTCCGAAGTCATTCGTGCGAAATCCTTCGTAGCCAGTTGCAGCCGATCGAAGACCGCATGAATCTGCGCCAGATCGATGGGTTTGGTGAGATATCCCTGAAAAAGGCCGCTCTGCTCCGCCTGCTGACGCGCGGGCAAGGTGGCGTCCGCCGAGAGCGCCAGGATGGGAATGGCCGCCGTTTCCGACCACTTCTTCAGACGCGCCGCCACCTGCTGTCCAGAAATACCGGGCAGATTCAGGTCCATGAGGATGAGATCGGGCTGGTGCAGCAGGGCAAGCTCGAGGCCGCTCTCGCCATCCCTGGCCTGCAGCAAGCGCAGATCATCGCGTTCCGCAACGATTTCCTCCATGAGTGCCGCATTGGCGGGATTGTCCTCCACATACAGAATCAGGCGACGGCGCTGGTCGGGCCCGGCACTTCGGGCAGCGGCATCCGAGGGAGAGGAGGTCGTCGCATCTCTCGGCGCAGGCACGGACTCCAGCTCTGGCGCCGGCAAATATACGAAAAAGGTCGTACCCTCGCCTTCGCGACTTTCAAAATGGATCTCACCCCCCATCCGCTCTACCAGCTCCTTGGTGATCATCAGACCGATGCCGGTCCCCTCGATAGGACCGGTTTCCTGACCAAGACGTTCAAAAGGACGAAAAAGTCGATGCTGCTTGTCTGCGGGGATACCGATCCCCGTATCGCTGATGGCCACACCGCGAAGCGCCGGCCGATCCGCTGTCGCTGGCACGGTCGGCAAGGCCCATATCCGCACTCGCCCCTCGGCACGATTGTACTTGATGGCGTTGCTCAACAGATTCAGCAAGATCTGACGGGACCGGGTGAGGTCGACGCGCACTGGTATTGCCGTATCTCCCAAAGCATCCACGATCTGTACCTCGCGTCCACGGGCGAGATCCGCCACCATTTCGCTGGTTTCTCGTATCAGTGTAGTCAGATTCAGGACCTCGGGCGAGAAGGTAAGCTCGCCCGCCTCGATCCTGGCCAGGTCCAGCACATCGTTGATGAGGCTGAGCAGGTGCTGGCCCGCATCGCGTATGTGTTCCACAAAACCTTGCTGACGCTCCGACAGGGGCTCGCGGCGCGAGGCGGCCAAGAGCTGCGCAAAGCCAAGAATGGAATTCAGGGGAGTGCGCAGCTCGTGGGACATGGACGACAGAAACTGCGATTTGGCCTGATTGGCGCGCTCCGCCTGATCCTTACTCTCCAGAAGACGCTGTTCATACTGCCGCTGTGCCTCGCGCTGGCGCAAAGTTACGATCATGATGGCGTAGGTACTGAAGAAGGGTTCCAGAAGGTGCAGCAAGGACTCGTCGATACCTTGCTCGCGGTTCGCCAAGCCCACGACGCCCACCAGTTCCTCCCCCTGAAAAAGCGGAACGCCCAGATAGTTGCGCAACTCCGGATGCCCCGGCGGCGTCCCGCCGCGGCGCTGCTCCTGGCGCATGTCGGGCACGATCACCGGGGCGCGGCTGCGCATGACGGCACCGATGAGATTGTCGGGATTGCAGAAGAGCAAGTCCCCGGCCAGCACCTGCGCATAGAGGGCATCGGACTCGGGACTCCAGGACAGATTGGTGATGGCGTGAATCTTCAGACAGGGTTCCGGCTTGACCCCGAACAGCACCTCCCCCAGAAATCCATAGTCGGCACCAGTCACGGTGAGGAGCTGGCTGAGCATCTGATCCCAGACCAAGCGCGAATCCACCTCGCGCAGGAAAGACTGTACCGCTTCATTGAGACCCGCCAGCAGTTTTTCCTGACTCTCCTTGAGCTGCCGCGCTTCCACCTCGGCCGTGACGTCCTGCGTGATCCCCACCAGAGCCACAGCCTGGCCCCGGTCATCGTAGACCAGGTCACCGCGTGCTCGCAGCCAGGTTGCCGGCGCTCCCTCCGATCGGACCAGAGGATAATCGAAACGAAAGCCGACGCCATCGCGCAGGGATTGCTGCAAGGCGCGGTCGATGGCGGCGTGATAGGCAGGATCGATGCCTTGACGCAGCTGCCCTTGATGAATCTGCCGCGTGTTCGGTGGGAGACCAAAAAGACGAGCGAAGCCCTCGCTTATGGTCATGTCACCGCTGGCGATATCCAGAGACCAGGCACCCTGCCGCGTAAACCTTTCGCCACGCCGCTGAATATCCTGAAGGCGCTCGAGGTCCGCATTCAAGGCGTCGATTTCCGTCATGTCCTGGATGACCACGACAAAACCGATGCGGTCGCCGAACGGTTCCAGGAGTGGTGCCATGGTGGTCAACAGGTGCCAGAGACGCCCTCCAAGCGGCAACACGAGCTTTTCTCGGGCAGGCTGCCCGGTACTGCGGATATTGGCCTGCAAAGCGGTGTAGGTGCGCAGCACCTGGGGGGGGAGCACGGCATGCAGATATTCCCCGGCCAGTGCTTCGGGAGATTTTCCCAACAGACGGGCAAAGGCTTTGTTGATCAGGATGAATCGCTGGTCATCGTCGATGGCGGCGATGAGGCTTGGAGTACTGTCCATGACCGTCCGCAGCAGCGCCCGCTCCCGCACGAGTTCATCCTCGCGCGCGCGTAATTGCGCCAGCAGCCGCTCGGCATCCAGCCGGGCCTGCAGGGTCGCCGCGAACTCCAGCGCATAATCCTGCAAAAGCGCGAGTGCATCCTCCGGCCAGAGGCGGGCGCGGGTCTCAACGAGACACAGAACACCCACCGTGGCATCGCCATCCACGGCGATCCGCGCCGCAGCAAAGGCCCCAATCTCCGCACGATCAGTGCGCTCGCCGTCGGCTACAGCGCCGGTATCCGGCACGGACCACAGCGGCTGCGAATGCGCCATGCCCTGGCGGCACAGGTCCTCCAAGGCCTCGCGGGCAAGAGCTGCGGCACCATCGGTCAATACCAGCTGGAAACGATCGGCACTGCCCAGGGCCAGCACCACCTCGGCGACCCCGAGACTCTTGCGCACCATCATCACACCGCGTCGCAGTATTTCTTCAGATGCCATGCACGCTTTTTGTAGAGCCTGCGCCGTTGGGGACGGAGGGTGGGTGTCCGCACACGTGGCGGCGGTCATGAAGTCTTCTCCTGGAGCTAGATTTCTTCGGATACTTAGTCGATTTTGGCGCGGTTGCCCGGCACCCCCCCGTGCGCCACAGGATCGCCGCAGATCAACAGAAATCCCGGGACCGGGTAGCCAGTTCCCCTAGCCACTGGCTGTAATCCGTAAGACTCTGAGCGATGAGGTGACAGACCCGCCCGTCCCTCTCTAGCTTGCCACGCACCCCCAGGAGCCGGCCCTGGAGGATGGCCCGACGCCAGGGCTCCACCCGACTGGGCCAGACGATGACGTTGATCCGGCCGCTTTCGTCCTCCAAGGTCAGGAAGACCGTTCCGTGGGCGGTGGCTGGGCGCTGACGATGGGTAACCAGGCCGGCGACGCCCTTGCCTCCCCCCGCCGGCGCCCGCAGCAGTTCGGCAATGGGCCGATAGCCTTCCGCCTGCAGGCGTTGCCGCAGGAAATGCAGCGGATGAGGACCGAGGCTCAAACCCAACTGAGCGTAGTCGATGCGACAGCGCGCCGCCGCCGGCGTCGCCGCAAGGGGGACTTCGGGTTCCGCCGCCGGCGCCAGGGGCAAGGCGGTGGCTTCCCGCACGGCCGCCACCTGCCAGAGACTCTGGCGTCGATCCTGACCTTCGTCTTCCCAGGCCCCAGCACGGGCGAGCCGCTCCACCTCGGCGCGGGGGCAGCCCAGCTCCCGCACCAGCGCCACGGGATCCAGAGAACCGCCCTGCTCACGCCAGGCGACGATCCTATCGGCCACCGCCTGTGGCAAGCCACGCAGTTGATGGAAACCGAGACGCAGAGAGCCGCCACGGGCGCGGCTTTCCCAGACACTGTGGCGGATAGACAGAGGCAAAACCTGCACCCCCCGTTCCCGCGCCTCAGCCACGATCTGGGCCGGAGCATAGAAACCCATGGGCTGACTGTTCAGCAGCGCCGCGCAGAAAACAGCCGGATGATGGCACTTGATCCAGGCCGAGGCATAGACCAACAAGGCGAAACTCGCCGCGTGGGACTCGGGAAAGCCGTACTCGGCAAAACCCTGGATCTGTTGGCAGAGTTGCCGTGCAAAGGCTTCGTCGTAACCCCGCGCCTGCAATCCCGCCCGCAGGCGGTCCTGATAAGGGCCGAGATTGCCGTGCCGACGCCAAGCCGCCATGGCACGGCGCAGGCCGTCGGCGGCGTCGGCATCGAAACCCGCTGCCTCCATGGCAATCTGCATCACCTGTTCCTGAAAGATGGGTACCCCCAGGGTCCGCTCCAGGACCTTGCGCACTTCCGGGCCGGGATAATGCACCGCTTCGACGCCTTCACGCCGGCGCAGGTACGGGTGGACCATACCCCCCTGGATAGGCCCCGGGCGGATGATGGCCACCTCGATAACCAGATCGTAAAAGCAACGCGGCTTGAGGCGAGGCAGCATGCTCATCTGAGCCCGCGACTCCACCTGAAAGACCCCCAGACTCTCGCCCCGCTGGAGCATGGCATAGACCGCTGGATCCTCCGGCGGAATGCCTTCAAGCCCGAGACCCAGATCGTCCAGCGCCCGGCGCAGCACGCTCAGCATGCCCAGCGCGAGGAGATCCACCTTCAGGATACCCAAGAGGTCAAGGTCGTTCTTGTCCCACTGGATGACGGTCCTGCCCGCCATCCGGGCGGGCTCGATGGGCACCAAAGCGTCCAGAGCCTCGGCGCTCAGCACCATCCCGCCCACGTGCTGGGAGAGATGGCGGGGCAGACCCACCAGGGCGTTGGCCACCAGCAGCAGGCGCCGCACCGCCGGACTTTCGGGATCGAAACCCGCCTCCTGCAGCCGTTCCGGCCTTATCCGACGACCATCCCACCAAGCCAGATCGCGGCCGAGGGCATCCTGCTCCGCCGCGCTGAAACCCAGGGCCCGGGCCGCGTCGCGCAGGGCGCTGCGGGGGCGGTAGTGGCGGATGCTGGCGGTAAGGGCGGCGTGACGGCGACCGTAGCGGGCGAAGACGAATTGGATGACCTCCTCCCGGCGCTCGTGCTCGAAATCCACGTCGATATCCGGCGGCTCCCCCCGCTCGCGCGAGAGAAAGCGGGAAAAAAGGAGATTACTCCGGGCAGGGTCCACCTCCGTGATGCCCAGGGCGTAGCAGAGCACCGAGTTTGCCGCCGAACCCCGCCCCTGGCAGAGAATGCCGCGGCTTTTGGCAAAGTGGACGATCTCGTGCACCGTCAGGAAATACTGGCCATAGTCCAGCTCGTGGACGATACGCAGCTCCTCTTCCAGCTGCCGCGCCACCTTCTCCGGCACGCCGTCGAGATAGCGGCGGGCAAGCCCCGCGCGGGCAAGAGCCTTCAGGTACTCTTCAGGATTTTGCCCCGGCGGACAACTCCCGGGCGGGTAGCGATACTGCAGACGATCCAAGGAGAAATCGCAGGAAGCCGCCACCGCCAGGGTTTCGACCAGCAGGTCCCGGGGATAGATGGCGGCGAGCTGGGCTCGGGAACGCAGGTGCGCCTCGCCGTTGGCCGCAAGTGCAAAACCCAGTTCGCTGAGCGGGCGTCCCCGGCGGATGGCGGTGAGCACGTCCAGCAGAAAACGCTCGCGCCGGCGCGCCATGGTGACTGCCCCGCAGGCCAAGCCGCGGATTCCTGTCCGCGCCGTCCAATGGCGCAACCGTGCCAGACGCTGGGAATGATCGCCTTGATAGCGCAGGACAAGGCCAAGGCGCAGACGTTCCGTCCCCCAATACCCGGAAAGCTCTCTCAAGGTCTCAGGCGGCTCTTCGGCCCGCTCCCAGTCCGGCAGAAAGATGGCCAGCAGCCCCGGGCAAGGCGGAAGATCCCCCCACTCCAGACGATATTCGCCTTTGTCTGCCCGTCCCCGGGCCAGGGTGATGAGGCGCGCCAAGGCCGCATAACCCGAAACATCCTGTACCAGCAGCACGAGCTCCTGACCGTCCACCAGGCGAAAGCGGCTTCCCAGGATGAGTTTCAGCCCTTTCTCTCGGGCCGCCACGTGGGCGCGGGGGGCGCTGATGAGACTGCAGTCCTCGGTGATGGCAAGGCCGGCGTAGCCCAGTTTGACGGCGCGTTCGATAAGATCTTCCACCGCCGCCGTGGCCTGAAGGAAACTCAGGTGGCTCTGTGCGCACAGTTCGACGTAGGGAGGTTCGGTTTCAGGCGAAGTAACCATGGATAAAGACTCCTCCGTGACGACGATCGCGAAAGACCCAGCAGCGCGCGCCATCGCGACGACGCCACAGGAAATAGTCGCGATCCACGTCGGCACCGTCCCACCAGCCGCCCTGGATCCGCTCGATTTCGCTGTGGGGATGGACATCCCTCTCTTCCAGAGGCTGCGCTTTGGGCAGGAGCCACAGAGGACGCCGCCGCGGACCTGCCCACGGCCGTGGGGGAGAATCCGATAGGCCCGTTCGGGCCGATGATCGGGCCAGGGGCTCAAGGTCTGCACCGCCTCTGGTCCAAGGCGGGCTTGCCACTGCTCCACGAGCTGCTCCTGGCGCTCGGCCAGATCCTCTCGCCAGAAATCCTGCTGCCGCCCACCCCAGGGACGGCTATCCAGCGCTTCGAGGACGATGGTCTCGGCGGCAAAGGTCCAGTGGTGACGCTCCAGGCGTCTTTGCCAGAGCTCCAGGAAAAGTTCCCGATCGCTGAGTACTTCCCGACTTTCCAGACAGTCTTCGAAAAACGCCTCCCGAGCCTGCAGACGGAGCCGCCAACGGCGGGCTCCGAGGCCCGCCCGTGCCAGCATATCCTGGAGCTCGCGAAAGAGACGGGCCAAAGGAAAACGCAAGGCTGGCCAGTCCTCTACCGGCCGCACCAGGCGGAGCTCGCGCCGCGGCGTTTCCGGAAAGGCAAAATAGGGACGTGGATCGGGATGCGCGCCCGCCACGATCTTCAGGAACTCGCCCCAGTGGGGGCCAAAGCGCTGGGCCCGCGCCGCATCGTCCAAGGCAGCCAGGTCCCCCAGACTGTGCAAGCCCAGACTCTGCCAAAGCTCCCGCACCCGCTCCTCGGCGGGTAGCAGGCGTAAAGGCAGATTCGGCCAGACTTCCGCCCAACGTCTGGGGACGGCCGCCCGACCACTGGCCTCCGCCGTGCTCAGAGCCATGAGAGCGGCCCCCGTGGCCGTGGGTGCGGCTCCCCAGCGCCAGCGCGGCCCGCCTTCGGCCCGCTCCCGCAAGGCCTGAAGAAAGGCCCTGCGGTCGGCACGCCAGCGAGGGTTGCTGCCCACCTCCACCGCCAGAATCGTCGCCCAAGGCTCGATCATGGCTACCTGAGGTCCCCAGCCGTAAAGCCAATGGGCCCAGTCCCGCAGAAACTCGCGACGACGCTGCGATCGCTCCGGCCGCAGGCGCAGGTCCGGACAAAGAGCTCTGGCCTTGGCGAGGCTCATGTCGAGCTCCAGACCCCGGCGCAGAGCCAGGGGACCGCGCTGACGGATGCGACGCCGACCATCCGCCAGCACCACCGGGCCTACTCCCTCTTCATCCCGCTCCCAGAGGCCGGCATCCAGCTCTGGAAAATAGAGGGCCACGTAATAGGAGGGCACGGCCGTCACCGTCCATCAGCCGATGGCCAAAGGCAGCTGTTCCCCTTCCGACAGGGGAACGACTCCACGACCAGGCATCCCACCTCGCCTTTTCTGCACGGCTACCGCCACTCCCCGAGGGTCGGGCCGCAACTCTAGACGTAGTGCTGCCCACCCCGAAGCCGACGGCTGCGCTTCGTGAAAGAAGAAAAACGCCGCCGTATCCCCTTCCTGTGCCGCCAGCTGCAGACGCCGCCAGGCCGTGGTATCCAAGGGTGGAGGCCAGGCCAGCACGGCGCTGCAGGTACCGGAACGTAGCGCACTCTCCAGGGCCCAGAGGCGATCCTGACGCTGCCGTGGGTGGAGGCATAGCATACGCTCCAGGCGCAGGCCGGCGGCAGCCAGGGCCGGAGGATAAGGAAGGTAGGGTGGCGTCACCCAGAGAATCCAACGTTTCTGCTGCTGACTCAGGGTAGCCAGCAAGGGTAGCAGCAGGCGCAGTTCGCCGATGCCCGGGGTGCTGCTGTGGATTTCGGTGATGCCTCCTCGCGGCCAGCCTCCCAGCAATCGGTCCAGTTCCTCCCGGCCCGTTTTCAGGGTGGCCGCATCGCCACCCGTCGCCCTGCCTTCTCCCGGACTTTGCAGGCCTCGCCAAAGGTGGCGCGGATGCTCTCGGAGCAGGGATTCCAATGCCGGCTTCATAGTTTTCCTCCTCGCCGTATCAAACCCACCACCACCCCCTCCACACTCAGGGCCTGACGCCCGAGATCCACTTCGATGGGGGCAAAATCCGGATTCTCCGGCAGCAGCCAGAGCCGTTCCCCTTCCTGTTGCCAACGTTTGACCGTCACCTCATCGTCCAGGCGCACCACGGCAATCTGCCCGTTGTGCACCTCTAGACAACGCTGGACTGCCAGGAGATCGCCGTCGAGGATGCCCGCATCCCGCATACTCATCCCCTGCACCCGCAGGAGAAAATCGGCTTCGGGAAAAAGTCGGTCGGCCGTTGGCAGATAAGATTCCAGATTTTCTTCCGACAGGATGGGCTGACCGGCCGCCACCCGTCCCACCAGCGGCAGACCCTCCTGCTGCACCGTCTCCGTGAGGCGGATGCCGCGCGCCCTGCCCCGCTGCAACTGCAGATAGCCCTTGCGCTCCAGGGTGCGCAGATGGGATTCGGCAGCGTTGGGAGACTGAAAGGCAAAGGCCTGCATCAACTCCGCCCGGGTTGGTGGCACGTCGTTTTCCTGCACATAGCGGTGCAGCCATTGCAGAATCTCTGCCTGTCTTCTGCTCAGTTTTTCCACGCTGCTCACCTCCCCATCGAATACTGTAAATTTATACAGTTTTATGCACAAAGGCAAGACCGGCCGCGCTATGAGAAATAAGCGGTCTCTCGGGCTATGGCCCCGGCAAAAGGGATCGTCCGGTCCTATACTGGAAGGGTGAAGTATCCCCACCAACAGCCGATAGGGCCACACAGCGAAGGAGCATTCCATGACCAGAACCTGGGTACTCGTCAGCAACGGCAGCCACGCCAAGTTCTTTCTCCACTCCGGCTGCGGCAAAGGGCTACAAGCCTTGACCGAGCGGCATCACGACAGCAGTCGCCTGAAGGGGACGGAGCTCGTAAGCGACGCTCCCGGACGCGTACAGCAGAGCTTTGCCCACGGCGCAAGACCAGCACTGGACGGAAAGAGCTCGCCCAAGGACCAGGAGCTCCAGCAATTTGCTCGCGAGCTTGCCCAGACCCTGAGAGAGGGGCGAGTCCAGACGGATTACGACGACTTTGTTCTGGTGGCTCCGCCCGCCTTTCTCGGCCTGCTGCGCGAGGCCTTGGACGAACCCACGGCCAAGCTGCAGCGGGCCAGCATCAACAAGGACTACATCCAGGCGGATCTGGCAGAGCTGAGCGCACACCTGGGCAGAGTACTCTGCGTCTGAAGCCAGCAAGGAGAGACCTTCAGCGGGCTCGCGGCAAGCTCCAGTGCCGGTACAGCGCCATGGTGCGCAGGAAAAAGGTCAGAGCCGCACCCGCCAGGGTGCTTTCCAGCGGCGGCAGGTGCAGAGCGTCCCCCGCCAGGACCAGCACACAGCCCAAGGCCGCCGCCGAGGCGTAGATCTCGGCCCGCAACACGACGGGTACCTGCCCGCTCAGAACATCGCGGACCATGCCGCCACCGATCCCACTGATGACGCCCAGCACTGCGGCCATGAAGGGACTGAGGCCAAAGGCCAAGGCTTTCTGTGTGCCGGTCGCGGCGAACACCCCAAGCCCGGCCGCATCGAAGAGCAGCACCGGATGCTGCAGACGGTCGAAGAGGCGATGAAAGAAAAATACAAAGACGCCAGCAAATACCGCCAGGGCAACACTGTGCCAATCGGTGATGGATTCCGGCGGAATAGCGCCGATGAGCAGGTCGCGAACGATCCCGCCAAAGACGGCCGTTACCACCGCCAGGACGATGATCCCGAAGATATCCAGCTGACTGCGCACTCCGCGCATCGCCCCACTCACGGCAAAGACGAAGATACCGATGAGGTTGATGGCGTGCAGCAGTAGCAGAGGGGCGTCCGTGTGCATGGTTGTCCGCAGGAAAACGTGGATTTTATGGAAGTCTCCCAGCCCACCGCAAGGGCAGAGATGCCTGGCTTGATTCCGTACTCGGATACGGGGTCTAGAATACGGCAAGTTTGGGATCGACCTTACCAGCCCAAGATCCCGAACCCGATCCAGTCCTGCAAAACCATCGACAGGAGCAGCAACGCATGTCCCAGAGTCTTGACCTCGGCATCACCGGCATGACCTGCGAGCATTGTGCTCGCACGGTGGAAAAGGCTCTGTGCGCGGTCCCGGGCGTGCTATCGGCACAGGTATCCTGGCCGGAGCGCAAAGCCCACATCCGGGCCAGCGAGGACCTTGATCCGGCTGCCCTCGGCCGCGCCGTCACGGCCGCCGGGTACGGCATCGGCGGCGAGGGTAGCCCGGCGGGCGCACGGCACTTCGCCGTCATCGGCTCGGGCTCCGCCGCTTTTGCTGCCGCACTGCGCCTAGTGGAGGGTGGTGCCCGGGTCACCATGATCGAAGCCGCTACCCTGGGCGGTACCTGCGTCAACGTCGGCTGCGTGCCTTCGAAAATCTTCATCCGCGCGGCCCAGATCGCCCACTTCCAGCAGGATCACCCGGTGGCAGGTCTGGAGCGTCACCGCCCACAGATCGACCGCCAGGCCATGCAGGCGCAGCAGCAGGCTCGTGTGGAGGAACTGCGCGAAGCCAAATACAGTCACGTCCTCGAAATCCACCCAGCCGTGGAGTTGCGCCACGGCCACGCCCGTCTGCTGGACTCCAAAAGCCTGGAGATCGAGGGCAGCGACGGGCAGCGCGAGACCCTCCGTGTCGATGGCATACTCATTGCCACTGGGTCCCGTGCTCAGATTCCGCCCATCGCTGGCCTTGACCAGACCCCCTATTGGACCTCTACCGAGGCGCTGGCGGCCACCCAGATTCCCCGGCGTCTTGTGGTCATCGGGGCTTCCATCGTCGCTCTCGAACTGGCCCAGGCCTTTGCCCGCCTGGGCAGCCGCGTCACCATCCTGGCCCGCAGCACCCTGCTGTCGCAGCTGGATCCGGAAATCGGCGCCGAGCTCAAGAAGGTGCTGGAGGACGAGGGTCTGGATATCCGCTTGCATAGCCAACCGGACGCGGTCCGCTACGCCGAGGGCGTGTTCCACATCCGTCTGGGCGATACGGACCTGGTCAGCGATGCTCTGCTGGTGGCCACCGGTCGGCGCGCCAACACCGACGACCTGGGTCTGGAAAGGCTCGGAGTGGACTGCGACGCCCGCGGTGCCATTCGCGTCGACAGCGGGCTGCGCACCAATATCGCCGGCGTCTTTGCGGCGGGCGACTGCAGCACCTTGCCGCAGTACGTCTATGTCGCTGCAGCCGCCGGCACCCGGGCGGCCATCAACATGTTGGGCGGCGAAGCGCAGCTGGATCTCGGGGTGCTACCCGCGGTGGTCTTTACCGACCCTCAGGTGGCCACCGTCGGTCTGGATGCGAGGGCGGCCGGTGCCGCCGGCCACAAGGTGAAAGTCCGCCGTCTGGATCTGGATCAGGTGCCCCGGGCGCTGGCGAACTTCGATACCCGCGGCTTCATCAAGATGGTGGCAGACGCCGACACGGATCGCCTCCTGGGCGTGCAGGTATTGGCCGCCGAGGGCGGTGAGCTCATTCAGACCGCTGCCGTCGCCCTGCGGGCGGGATGGCGGGTCGCGGATCTTGCCGGAATGCTCTTCCCCTACCTGACCATGGTGGAAGGTCTGAAACTCTGCGCCCAGACCTTCACCAAGGACGTTTCGGAACTCTCCTGTTGCGCCGGATGACCATCCCATGAACCGAAAAAATCCACCAACCGCAAGGCCTCGCAGTGCCGCGGCGGTTTTGAGTATCGGCCAGGTTGCCAAGAATGCCGGGGTACACGTGGAGACCATCCGTTTCTACGAACGCGAGGGTCTCATCGCCCAGCCTCCCAAGCCGAGCATGGGCATCCGCCGCTATCCCCAGGACACCGTGCATCGCATCCGC
The DNA here is from genome assembly GCF_023256195.1 of Acidithiobacillus sp. Lineage (GTDB taxonomy): Bacteria > Pseudomonadota > Gammaproteobacteria > Acidithiobacillales > Acidithiobacillaceae > Acidithiobacillus_A. The sequence goes on along the minus strand of NZ_JAGDWX010000030.1, from coordinate 27,422 downwards.
TTCATCAAGCACGCCCAAGCCCTTGGCTTCAGCTTGCAGGAGTGTCGAGAGCTGCTGGAATTGCGGGGTGACGATCCGCAGGCTTGCGCGCTCATGCGCCATCACGCTCAAGAAAAGCTCAGCGCCATCCGCGCCAAACTGCAAGCCCTGTCGCAGATGGAAGGCGTCCTGACCGAACTTCTGGAGGCCTGCCAGCAGGGCAGGATTGGCAAAGACAATCCCTGCCCCATCCTGAAGGCGCTCGACGCCGAAGACTGATTCCCTAGTCCAATGGGACCGCGTGGGCCAGAGGCCGCCACTGAAGGTGCCGGAACATCTGTAGGTAGCGCTCCATCACCTGACTGTCACGATCCAGCACGAAGCGCCAGAAGCCAAAGATCCGGGCAATGGTCATGAGACGCTCGGCGTAGCGTTCCCAGGTGTAGCGCTCGGCTACCCGCGCCAAGGCCGCGTCGGAAATCTCCGTCCAATACTTCGGGCGCTCACGGGCGGCCTCCAGAAAGTCCGCCAGACGCTGGGCGGTGGCCTCGTGATCGTTGGGATCGATGTGAAAACCCGAAACCCCGTCCTCGATGATCTCCAAAGGTCCACCGAAACGGGTGGCAAACACCGGTAATCCCGAACTCATGGCCTCGATCACCGTGAGGCCGAAGGCCTCGAAGAGCGCAGGCTGGACAAAGACTCCGCGGCTATCGGCCACCACCCGATAGAGCTCCCCGGCGACGGTCTTGTCCAAAAGCGCACCGACCCAGCGCAGCTGCCCGTCCAGCTGGTAGTGGTCCATGATCTCGTGCATCCTCCGGATCTCCTCGCGCTCCTCGGCATCGCGCGAGTTCTGCACATCCACGTGGCCGCCGATGATGACCAGGTTGGCCAGGTCGCGCAGCCGCGCTGAGCGCCCGTAGAGTTCGGCCAAACCACTCAGATTCTTGATGCGATCCATGCGCGCCATGCTGAGGAGCAGAGGCCTGTTGTGATCCTCCAGCACACCGCGCCGATCCGATCCCGGCTCGTGGCCATAGAGAAGGGCCTTGATCTCTCCGTCAAGGAAGCTCGGGCGCTCCTCGCTGCGGGTATAGGAAAAATAGAAACGCGGGTCCGCCCCGGGGGAGACGATATTGAACTTACTGTCGAAGACGTCGATACCGTTTTCCACCCGATACAGCCCCGGCAAGGTGTAGTCCTGATGCCCCTCGTACTGGCCGATCTCGCGGTCGTTGCCGGCAATCTCCTGATAGGTACTGGTGACGATGATGTCGGCAGCATTCATGGCGATGAGATCCGCTGTGAATTGACAAGCAAAATGATGATCCTGCTCGTGGTCGCGCCAGTGCAGGTCGCTGTAGAGGTATTTGCTCTTCTCCAGCGCATGGGCAATGTTGCACTGGGTCACCCCGAGGCGTTCGCTGAGCAGGGTGGCCACCAGATTGCCATCGGAATAGTTGCCGATGATGAGGTCCGGACGGCTGCCCAGCTCTGCCAACACCTCCCGCTCCAGATCCAGGGCGTAGCGTTCCAGCCAAGGCCAGATCTTGAAGCGGGAGATCCAGTGGGGGTGGATACGGCCATCGGCATAGCGAAAGGGCACCCGTAGAATCTGCACATTTTCCGACCCGACCACCGGTTCCAGCCTTTGGTCACAGGTGGTGCCATCGGCCTCGGGGATGAGGCGCGTGGCAATGAGAATGCGGGGCTCCACATCAACACCCTGCTGGCGCAGCCGCTGGCGCATCTCCTGTTCCAGAGCCCGAGCCTGATCCAGGATATACACCACCTGTCCACCCGTGTCCGGTCGACCCAGCACCTTGTCCTGGGCAAACCAGCCGTGGATGGAGACGATGAGAATCCGGGAAATCATGGGAATGCGATCCAGGAAGGATTCCAGGGCCGAAGGCGAGGGACTGTCCAGGAGGTCCATGAGCAGACGCATGGTCTCGCGCACCCGCCCAGCCGTATCTCCCCACCCCGGAGCAAAACCGCGGCGACGCATGTCTTCGCGTATCTCCGCCCAGGGTGTTTCCCGCGGCAGGGTCGCCAGGTGCTGCACGGTCTGCCGCAGACTGTCGAAATCGGTATTGCCGTTGCTGAGCATGAGATTCTGCCCGTCCAGACGGTGCAGGCTCAGGAACTCCAGAATCTGACTGCGACCGGCCGCCAGATCGCTGAAGATCCGCCCCGCCAGTCGGCGGTTGAGGTGCGTCAGACCATCACCGATGGTGCTCTCGTCGCGCAGGCGGCGGCTTACGGGCCGAAAATCTCGGAAATCCACCGTCAGTACCGCCTCATCCTCGCTGCCGTGGCCAACGATGCCCTCTTTGGCCTGCAGGTAGGCGGCGGTGCTCAGCTCTTCCAACGCCAGCTGCTCGCGGTGGATGCGCAGATAGATCCAGCGGCCAGGGCGCGGGCGCCAGGCAAAGACCATCCATGGGTCGCGAAAGATGACCTCCTGGGTGTGTGCGATGAAATCCTCCAGCGGGCCCATACAATCCGCGTACTCACTCGGAAGCTGTGTGCGGAACTCGGCGCAGGCCCGCTGCAGGTCCGTGTAGAGCCAGGATTCGCGCTGGCCCGCCACCAGGTGGCGGAGAAAGGCATAGAGAGAGCGGGGTTCTTCCAGAAGCTGCTGGCGTAGGGCTTCAATCATCTTTGGCTCCGGCAAAATGATAGTGATGGATGCCTTCCAGGATTCCTCCGGCACAGGCAGCCTTGGCAAAATAGACTTCCGCGTGTCCGCGAAGTTCTTCCAGCTCCGGTGTGTGGTTGCCCACCACGACGCTGCGCAGCCCCCCTCCGAGCATATCCAGATCGTTGCCGGAGTCGCCCGCCGTCAGTACGCAGTCCAGGGGAAGGCCCCAGCGAAAGCAGAGAAAACGGATGGCATGCCCCTTGGAAGCACGACTGGGAAGGATATCGAGATAACGCTGGTGGGAGACGATGGCTCGAGCCGCGATGCCCTTCTCGCGCAGGGCCTTGAGCAGGGCCGGCACGGAGGGCGGTCGCTGTGGCTCGAAATAGTAGCTCACCTTGAATTCCGATTGCGCCGCCTTCTCCTGCAGCCGCAGATCCCCATGGCTGCGCAGGACCTCCAGAACGCCCTCGCGCCACCAGCGATGGCGCAGGTGCTCCGCCCAGGCCTGATCCTCGTGCAGACGCTGACGATAGGTAATCCGGGTCCCGACATCGGTGATGAAGATCTCCGGATTGGGCACCTCGTGTTCTGCCAGAACCGCCAAGGTCTGCTCCAGATTGCGTCCCGTTGCCACGGCCAGGGCGACCTGCGGTCGCGCCCTCAGCCAGGCGATCAGCCGCTGCAGCTGCGCGTCATCGCCCACCAGGGTGTTGTCGATATCGCACACCAATAGGTGATCTGCCCTCGGCAGAAAGCTGGGATTCTGCTCCAGGACCATGCGCCGTCGCCGCCGGGACTTGCGTTCCCGATGGCGGATGCGCTCGACCCGGCGCAGATAGGCGCGGGCGTGAGCGTCCCAGCTGTAGACCCGGGTCACCGCACGCAGCCCGGCGCGACTCGCCTGCTGCCAGCGCCGACCATCCGTCAGCAGGGTCTCCAGGGCGCGAGCGATGTCCGTGGGTTCCATGGGATCCACCAGTATGCCGTTACGGCAATTGCGCAAGATATCCTGGGGCCCGCCATTGCGGGTAGCCACCACCGGCAAGCCAGAGGCCGCGGCCTCCAGGAGCGTGAGGCCAAAGGGCTCGGTGAGGGCAGGATTGACGAAGACTCCGCGATATTGACTGGCAAAACGATAGTACTCGGGGATATCGTCCTGATGGTGGCTCTTGGGAATGGCGACACTGCCATACAGGTCGTGATCGTCGATGCCCTGGAGGATGTCCGTGACCACCTCACGGGCACCCGGCTCCAGCGCGTCCAGGCGCTCTCGCTGCCCCATCACCAGTACCAGATTACTCTGCTCACGCAGCAGCGCGGAACCGGCATAAGCCGTCAGGAGGCGCTGCAGATTCTTGCGCCCGTCGGGACGGGCAATGGCCAGGATCGGTGGCTTGCGTGGGTGCTGCAAAAAGCGACGCAGTTGCGCCAGCAGGGGCGAGGGGCGGCGCCGGTCCGAAGGTGGCGCAAAGCGCGCGAGATCAACGCCCGGTGGCAGGATCTCGAATTGCGCCCGTGCCCGATTCTCATAAAGACCGTACTGACGCTCCACCTCCTGGCGAGTACTGGCAAAGATGAGGGAAGACTCGGCCAGAATCTCCTCTTCGGCGGCTATGCGCCGGGCAAATCGATAGCGGCGGTCAATGCTGCTCGCCTTTTCTCCCGCAGCCAGCAGACGCTCCCGTTTGTCCCGACCCAGGGAGTGGCCTGTGTGGATGAGCGGCACCCCCAGCAGCTGCGCCAAACGTACCCCGACAAAACCGGCATCGGCATAGTGACTGTGCAACCAGTCCGGCACCTCGCCCGTCTCACGCAGCCACTGCAGCGTGCGATCCACCAGCGCCGGGAGATGATCCCAGAGCTGCTCCTTGGGCAGATAGCGGTCGCGCGGTCCAAAGTAAAGGCGGACGATGCGCACCCCGTCGCCCAGATCCTCCACAGGCTCGTCGTGGATGGCAGGCAGGCGCGGGTCCGCGAAACGGCGGGTCAGCAGATCGACACGGCGTATCCGCGGATCACGGGCCAGCGCGCGCATCTCTTCCAGGACGTAGGTGATCTGGCCTCCCGTATCGGCATCGGCGCCCAGTTCCGGCTCGGCACAGACCCGCCCATGCAGACTCAACATCAAGACATAATAGCCTTCCCGCTCGCCCATGCCTCTGCCTCCTCGCCGTCTCAGCCGCCCCGGGCTGCTTCCCCCACTTCCGCGATGAACTCGCGGTAGAAGTCGTGTGGATCTTCCGGCAGCGCACCGTCCAGAGCACAGACCCTGGCTGCCAAGCCGTTGGCCAGTCGCAGAGCCTGTGCCACCGTGGCCCCGCACCTGCGGGCATGCAACCAGGCAGCGCTGAAAGCGTCGCCGGCACCGACGGTATCCACCACCGCCGTTGCCGGCGCCAAAGCGCGGGTCAGGGACACTCCGTCCCAGTGCAGCGCACCATCGGGGCCACAGGTCACGATGATCTCGCCGACATCAAAGTGTTGTCTCAACGTCGCCAGTATGTGCTCCACCGCACCATCCCCCAGCGCAAACTCGCGCTGCAGGATGCGCAATTCCTCGTCGTTGCATTTCAGGACCAAGGCGCCCTGCAGCAGCTTCGCCAAAAAAGGCGCCTGCCAGCAGCCATCGCGCAGATTGATATCGACAAAGCGCCCCTGTGCCCGCGTGGCGAGGAAATGCCAGGTAGCACGGCTGAGCCCCTCCTCACGCAGGGCAAGGCTGCCGTGATAGAGCAGAAAGGACGATTCAGCCGCCTTTGCCTGTAGTGCCTCGTCCGTGGCGATGGCGTCGTAGGCCTGATGGGGCAGGATCTCGAAGCGGTGCATACCGGTTCCCAGCCGATGCACCAGCACCCGACCGGTCGGCAGGGTGTCGTCTTCCTGCAGCCAGGCCTCGGCACCTGGCCACCGCTGCAACTGCGCGCGGATCTGTGCAGCGGGTCCGTCCCGGCCGACACGGCTGATGAAGTACGCCGTCTGGCCCAAAGCCCAGAGGTGGCTCGCAACATTGAAAGGTGCGCCGCCCAGGCGCTGGAAATCGCCAAAGTCGTCTACCAGACACTCGCCCAGTACCCAGATTGCCTCATTCCCGTCCGCCGCCGGGGTCTCGCTCACGCCTTGTCCTCCAGCGCCTCGCGACGCACCACCCGCTGAAAGAACAGATTGTTGGGGATCACGACCACACGACCATCTTCCTGGCGCAGTTCCGTGAACATGAGGTTTTCCTCTACCACCTCGCCGCACAGTCCTTCGGGAAAGATTTCGACCCGCTGCCCCATCTGCAGCGGCCGCCAGAACCAGATGAAGAAACGTGCGGTGACATTGCTGATCATGGTCCAGACAGCCAGCAGACCGACGCCGATGACCGCCAGCATACTGACAAAAGTGGTCCAGATGGCAGAAACGTCCAGACCCCACAGGCGCAGCAGTATCACGCCCAGCAACAGCCACAGGAACCAGCCCGTCACCCGCCGCAGGATGGCGACATAGGCGCGCGACACCCGCCGCCGCCGCTCCATCAGGGTCAGAAGCTTGCCAAAGACTCCGTGGAGAAAGCGCGACAGCAAGACGCCCAGGACGAGCAGAATGGCGCTGTAGGCCAGATGTGCCAGAACCCACTGGCTATCCATGGGCAAGGCGTACCAAAGTGATGACAAAACCACCTCCCAATCCACATACAGTCCGCCGCAGCGGACATCCTCAGGTCCATCCGCGCCGCTGTCGGCAGATCACTTCACTTTACCTATATACTATAACACAAATTAATGGTAAGCGGCTCAGCTGCGCTGGGAGCGATACAGGACGTAGCGCGCGGCAAGACTCAGCAAGAGGATGAAGATCACCGTCACCAGCGCACCCGCCCAGGCCAGCGCCTGCAAATCGGCATAGGGGCTCATGGCGAACTGGTAGATGGCCACCGGCAGGCTGGCAATGGGTTTGCCGAGATCCGTGGACCAGAACTGATTGTTGAGCACCGTAAAGATCAAGGGCGCCGTCTCGCCGCTGATTCGCGCCAGCGCCAGCAGGATGCCGGTCAGGATGCCCGCGCCTGCCGCCCGATAGGTCACCCGCAGAATCATTGTCCAGTAGGGGGCACCCAAAGCAAGGGCGGCCTCGCGCAGGCTACCGGGCACGAGCCGCAGCATTTCATCGGTGGTGCGCAACACCACGGGGACGAAGATGATCGCCAGGGCAACGGCACCAGCCCAACCCGAGTAGTGCCCCATCGGGTAGACCACGACGCTGTAGGCGAAGAGGCCGATGACGATGGAGGGTGCGCTGAGCAGAATATCGTTGAAAAAACGTACCACCCCGCCGATGCGCCTACCCTGGGAGAACTCCGCCAGAAAGGTTCCGGCGAGAATGCCCAAAGGCGTGCCCGCCAGCACGGCAAGCCCCACCAACAGCAGACTGCCGACAAAAGCATTGCGCAGGCCACCGGGGTTCCCGGGCGCCGGAGTATCCATCCGGAACAGCTGAAGATTCAAGGCGGAAAATCCAAAGCGCAGGGTAGTCCAGGTGATCCACAGCAGAACCACAAGGCCGATGACCGTCACCAGCATGGCCATGCCGAAGTGAAAGAAATTCCAGAAACGACGCCGGGCATAGAGCGCATTCATAGGCCGGCCTTTCCTTGCGCCGTTTCAAGGCGCCAGAGCAAGAGACGAGCGAGGATCAGGATGACGAGCGTCATGACGAAGAGTATGAAACCCAGGGCCAGCAGCGAGGACTGGTACAGCGGCGAAGAGGCCTCGGCAAACTCGTTGGCCAGAAGTGCCGCGATGGAATTCCCGGGCTTCAGCAGGGAGCTGCTCAATTGGTGGGCATTACCGATGACGAAGGTCACCGCCATGGTCTCCCCCAGGGCCCGCCCCAGGCCCAGAAAGATGCCGCCAAGAACGGCGCTGCGGGTGTAGGCCAGAACCACGTGGCGTTGTACCTCCCAAGGCGTAGCACCCAGGGCATAGGCCGATTCCTTGAGCATGGGTGGCACCACCGCAAAGACATCGCGCATGATGGACGCGATGAAGGGCAGGACCATGATGGCCAGAATCAGGCCCGCCGTGAGCATGCCGATACCCATGGGCGGACCGCGAAAGAGGACACCGAGATAAGGCAGTGTGCCGATGTGGGCCGAGATCCAAGGCTCCGCCTTGGCGAAGAGGGGCGCGAACACAAACAGACCCCACATCCCGTAGATGATGCTGGGGATGGCGGCCAACAACTCGATGGCGCTGCCCACCGGCCGTCCCAGCCAGGCCGGTGCCAGGCTGGTCACGAAGAGAGCGACACCGTAGGCCAGCGGCACGGCGATGAGCAGGGCGATGGCCGAGCTGATGAGCGTACCGGCGATGGGGATCCAGCCGCCGAAAAGGTCACGGACCGGATCCCAGGTCCCGGTCCAGAGAAAGGACCAGCCAAAATGCTGAAAGGCTGGCAGGGACCGCCATAAGAGCGCGACGGCAACGCCAAAGAGCACGAGCAGGACGAACAGGGCGGCAAAGCCTGCAAGACTGCGAAAAAAGATATCCCCGACACTCGGACGGGGAGATCCGGAGCTGGACGCGAGCATGGGTGCGACTCCATCACGAAAGCGGGCCGCGCCGGTAAGCCGGTCGCCGGCCCAGACAGAGATCCGGCGGCTCGCGCGAAGGTCTGCCGCCGGATGCATGGTGGGGAGAAAGCGCCGCCCTTACAGGCCCAGCTTGCTCTTCCAGTAGCCCTCGATCTGCTTCACGGTGCTGCTGGGCAGTGGCACATAGGCCAGCTGCTCGGCTTCCTGCTGTGCCTTGGGGGAGGTAAGGGACCAGCGGAAGAACTTCACGACGCCCTCGTTGGTCGCCTTGGGAGCGTCGTCCCGCAGCATGACCCAGGTGGTCGCCGTGATAGGCCAGCTCTGCGCGCCCTTCTGATCCGTCAGGATCAGGTAGAAGTCTTCGGCCTTGCCGTAGTTGGCATTGGCAGCCGCCGCCTGGAAAGTCTTCATGTCCGGCATCACCACCTTGCCGGCCGCGTTGATCATGCGGGTGTAGGCCAGCTTGTTCTCCACCGCGTAGGCCTGTTCCACGTAACCGATGGAACCGACGATTTTCTGCACGAAGGAGGCGACACCCTGATTACCCTTGCCACCCGTACCCACCGGCCAGGAAATGGCGGTATCGGCACCCACTTTCTGCTTCCACTCCGGGCTCACCTTGGACAGGTAGTCGGCAAAATTGAAGGTCGTACCGGAGCCGTCGGAGCGATGCACCACGGTGATGTCCAGGTCCGGCAGCTTCATCTGCTTGTTGAGGGCGACGATGGCCGGATCGTTCCACTTGGTGATCTTACCAAGATAGATGTCCGCCAGAACCTTGCCGTCCAGCACCATCTGACCAGGCTCGACGCCGGGCAGGTTGACGATGGGGGCGATGCCGATGATGATGGCCGGGAACTGGATCAGGTGATCCTTGCGCAGTTCCTCACTGGTCAGAGGCTTGTCCGTGGCACCGAAGGCCACCTGTCCAGCCTTGATGTCCTTGATGCCCTGGCCCGACCCGCCACCGCCGTAGTTGATCTCGACCCCGGTATTCTCCTTGTAGGTGGCGGCCCACTTGGTCAGCACCGGCTGGATCGCCGTACTGCCGGACCCGGAAAAACTTTCCGCCGCCTGCACCGCTCCCGCCATACCCAGGGAAAGCAGACTCACGCTCAGAGCAACTACTTTGATATTCATAATGTTACGCCCTCTCTATCGATTATCTATGGAAGTACAGCGAGGAAAGCATAGCAGGCGAATATGACAGTATGATGACAGCGGGCGAACCGGCGCGGGTACAGGATCCGCTCTGAGCATGCACGATGGACGGCTTTGGGCTAAGATAGCGGCCACTTTGTGCCCGTGGAATACCGCCTTTCATGTCCGGTCCCTCTGAGACTTCGGCCTTGCGCCTGCACCGTCTGCGATGGCGCCGCCCTGAGCCGCACCCCGTTGCCGTGACCATCGGCAATTTCGATGGCGTGCATCGCGGTCACCAGGCCCTGATTGCGGCCATGGAGGGGCCCGTGCGCAGCGTACTGACCTTCGAACCCCTGCCACGGGAGTTTTTCCGGGGAGCGCAGGCGCCCGCACGTCTCAATTCCCTGCGGGAGAAGACCGTGGCGCTGCGGCAGGCGGGCGCCGACGCCGTCTACGTGGCCCGCTTCGACGGAGCCCTGGCGGCCTTGAGCGCCGAGGACTTCGCCCGCGAGATCCTGCATCGCCGCCTGGCCGCCCACAGCGTCCATGTTGGCCACGATTTTCGTTTCGGTGCCGGACGGCGAGGCGATTTTGATCTCTTGGCGCGTATGGGCCGCCAGCTCGGCTTCCGGGTCCAGGAGCAGCCCCCATTCTGCCTGCAGGGGGAGCGTGTCAGCAGCACCGGGATCCGCCAATTTCTGCAACAAGGCCGGATGGACGAGGCAGCACAGTGGCTGGGCCGACCCTATGCCATCTGCGGCCGGGTAGTGGGCGGCGATCGCCTCGGTCGCGAACTTGGCTTTCCCACGGCCAACATCGATCTGGCACGCCGTCCGCCGCCCCTGCGCGGCATCTTTGCCGGTATCCTGCGCACCAACCAGCAGGCCTGGCCCGCGGCCGTCAGTATCGGTTTGCGGCCCACCGTGGGCGGCAAGCGTCTGCTGCTGGAGGCCCACTGCCTGGACGTGACGGTAGATCTCTACGGGCAGATGGTACAGGTCCAGCTCTTGCACAAGTGGCGGGATGAAGCGCATTACGATCAGCTGGACCAGCTCATCGCTGCCATCACACAGGATGTCGCCAACACCCGCCAGTACTTTCTCGATCACCCCGACGCTTTGGGACAACCATGGATTACAAGAACAGCCTGAACCTTCCCCAGACCGATTTCCCCATGCAGGGAAAACTCCCCAGTCGCGAACCGGAATTCCTGGCGCGCTGGCAAGGCATGGATCTCTATGGGCGCTTGCAAAAGGAGCGCGCCACCGCGCCCAGCTACATCCTGCACGACGGTCCGCCGTACGCCAACGGCAAGATCCACATCGGTCACGCCGTCAACAAGATCCTCAAGGACATCATCAATAAAAGCCGACTCCTGGAGGGCATGCGGGTGCCCTACGTGCCCGGCTGGGACTGCCACGGTCTGCCCATCGAGGTTCAGGTGGAAAAAGAATTCGGACGCCCTGGCGAAAAATTGAGCGCCGCGGCCTTCCGTCAGGCCTGCCGCGCCTATGCCGAGAGTCAGATCGCCGGACAACGGACCGATTTTGAACGTCTCGGCGTGCTGGGTGACTGGGAACACCCCTACCTCACCATGCACTATCAAGCCGAGGCCGACATCCTGCGTGAGCTGGGGCGCCTGACCGTCCAGGGTTTCGTCTACCGGGGCGCCAAACCGGTGCACTGGTGCGTGGACTGCGGCAGTGCCCTTGCCGAGGCCGAGGTGGAATATCAGGAACGCAACGATCCGGCCATCGACGTCGCCTTCCTCGCTGCCGATCTGCCACGCTGGCAAGAGCGGCTGCAGCTTGCCCCAGAGATCGTCCCGGAGGTCATCATCTGGACCACCACGCCCTGGACCCTGCCCGCCAATCAAGCGGTGGCCGTGCATCCAGATTACACCTACGTGCTGGTGCACGAACATGGGCGTTGGTTCATCCTGGCCGCTGAGCTCGCGGAGCTCGCCCTGGCCCGTTACGGCCGACCGCCGGTGGAGACCGTGGCGACCTTTACGGGACGCCGGCTGGAGGGACTCACCCTGCAGCATCCCTGGGAGGAGCGGCAGGTACCCATCGTCCTGGGCGAGCACGTGACCCTGGACACCGGCACCGGTTGCGTTCACACCGCCCCGGCCCACGGTGTCGACGACTATCTTCTCGGCCTTCAGTATCGTCTGCCCACGGACAGCCCCGTGCTAGGCAGCGGCCACTATCGCGCCGATCTCGGCTCAGGGCTGGGCGGGCTGAGCATGCAGGAGGCCAACGTACGGATACCGGAACTGCTGCACGAACTGGGCCGCCTCGTCCACCAGGAAAAAATCCACCACAGCTATCCCCATTGCTGGCGGCACAAGACCCCCCTGCTCTTTCGCGCCACACCGCAATGGTTCATCCGCATGGATGAGGGGGGGCTGCGCCAGCAGGCTCTGGCGGCCATCGAGACCACGCGCTGGATCCCCGAATGGGGTCGGGAGCGTATCCAGCAGATGGTCGCCCAGCGGCCAGACTGGTGTATCTCCCGACAGCGTTCCTGGGGGGTACCGGTGGCGCTCTTTGCCTGCCGCCGCTGCGGTGAACCCCTGCGCGACGCCGCCCTCTTCGAACGCATCGCGGCCCTGGTGGAGGCGGAAGGCGTAGAAGCCTGGTATCGCCATCCCGACAGCGATTTTCTCCGGGGCGACGAGCACTGCGCTCTATGCGGCCACGACCAGTTCGACAAAGTCACCGACATCCTCGACGTCTGGTTCGACTCCGGCTCCACCCACGCCTTTGTCCTCGATCGGCGTCCCGAACTGCGTAGCCCCGCCGACCTCTACCTGGAAGGCTCCGACCAGCATCGCGGCTGGTTTCAGTCCTCCCTGCTGGAATCCGTCGCTTCCCGTGGTCGCGCGCCCTATCTGGCGGTGCTCACCCACGGCTTCACCGTCGATGCCGAGGGACGCAAGATGAGCAAGTCCCTGGGCAATGTCATCGCTCCCCAGGAAATCATCGACCGCTACGGCGCCGACATCCTGCGCCTGTGGGTGGCTTCGGAGGACTACCGAGGTGAGATCCCCATCTCCGAGGACATCCTCGCTCGTCTGGGCGACAGCTACCGCCGCATCCGCAACACCGCCCGTTTCATCCTCGGCAACAATCACGACTTCTTGCCCAGTCGCGACGCCCTGGCCGCCGACGAACTGCTGGAGATGGATCGCTGGATGCTGGCCCGTCTGGGCAAGCTACAGGCGGAAATCCGCGCCGCCTACCAGGAATTTCACTTCGTCAAAGTTGCTCAGGGCCTACATCAGTTCTGCAACCTCGATCTGGGTGGACTTTACCTCGACGTCCTCAAGGATCGCCTCTACACCACGCCGGCCCGTTCCCGGGCGCGCCGCTCGGCGCAGACGGTCCTGCAGCACATACTGGAGTCCATGGTGCGCTGGATGGCGCCCATTCTGAGCTTCACCGCCGAGGACATCTGGCAGCACATGCCGGAACGGCCGAGCGAGAGCGTGCTCCTGGCCACCTTCGTGGATCTCCCGGAGATCCCGGATGCCGCCGCTCTGGAGCTGCGCTGGCAGCGGCTGCGTTCCTTGCGCGAGGCCGTCAACGCCCAGATGGAACCCTTGCGTCGCGATAAAAGCATCGGCTCGGGCCTGGATGCGCGGGTGCGGATCGAGGCCCACGGCGACTGGTTTACGATCCTCCAGGGTCTCGCCCAGGAACTGCGTTTCTTTTTGCTGTGCTCCGACCTCGAGTTGCAGGAAGTCGACATCGCACCGGTCGTGCAGGAAGGCGTGCCCGCGGGCTTGCGGATCTCGGTAGCGCCGGACACGGACCGCAAGTGCGCGCGCTGCTGGCATCGCCGCCCCGACGTCGGACAGCACGCCGAGCATCCGGAGCTCTGCGGTCGCTGTATCCGGAATCTGAGTGACGAGGGCGAGACCCGGGAGTTCTGCTGATGTTGCGTTATCTATGGTTGTCCGTGGCGGTCATTCTGCTGGATCAGGGCGTCAAACTCTGGCTCAGTCACATCTGGCGGGTCGGCCAGGGGGTCGTCCTCATTCCGGGACTACTCGATCTGCGCCTGGTTCACAATACCGGCGCCGCCTTCAGCTTCCTGGCCGGCGCCGGCGGCTGGCAGCGTTGGCTGCTGATCCTCATCGCCGTGGCGGTTGCTGTCGTCATTGTTGCCATTTTGCGACGGCTCAAAGCAGGCTCGCACTGGACCGCCACAGCCCTAGCGCTCATCCTCGGTGGTGCCATGGGCAACCTCATCGACCGTATCCGGCTGGGTTACGTGGTGGATTTCATCGGTGCCCACTGGGGGCACCTCTATTGGCCCTACTTCAATATCGCCGACAGTGCCATCAGTATCGGCGCGGTGATGCTGATCATAGACGCCTTTCGACGGCACTGAGTGCCGTTTTTCTCGGGCTTGTCGTGCGCCGGAGACAAAAAAAGCCAATAAGGACGCCCACCGGCATAAAAACTTTCTCACTTTCAGCGTGTTACGAAACTGGCATGCCTATTGCTTAAGTCTTTGTAAGACCTTTTTCGGAGCACGCCATGGACACCACCAGCAAACTCCTGGCCGCCTTGCGCAGGGTGCGTAACTTTCCGAGTTATCACTCTTTTATGGCCGAACACGAACGCCACCGGATCAAGCGCGATCTGCAGTTGCGTCTTCTGCAGCTGCGTCGGCAGCGGCAGCGTTCCGCCGCGATCCATCACCTGGGGCTCCGGGCACGACGCCCCTTTTTCCTGCGCACGCTCTTCCACTGAGCAGCGCGGACCGAGTCGCCGTCGGAATCCAGTCGTTCTGGTTCTTACACGAGCTGCCGCTGTAAATCCTTGGCCCACTCCGCCAAGGTCTGCCAGCGGCCGATCCATTCCGACAGGGGATAGAGGCTGGCGCCGGTCATGGCCTGGCGGAACGCGGCAAAGTTGCGCTCTATCTCTGCCAGACCGCCCAGAATCCGGCGCAGTCGATTGGCATCGTCCCGTCTCTGTGCCTCGCCGATACGCTCCTGTGCCACAATGAGGGCGCGGGGGAAATCCATGGCCAGTCGTAGGGCCGCCTCCCGTCGCTTGCGCTCGCCATTCTCCCGATCCTGCAGGCGGCGCACCCGTTGTTGCCATTCGTTGATGAAATCCAGGGTCTGACGTTCCAGCTCTGCGCGCTGCTTCTCTGCGATCTGCGCCAACAGTTTGGCGGCACGACGACGGCGCTCGGTAAAGATCTCGCGTGCCTGGCTGCTGAGACTCAGGGCGAGATCCTGCTCAGCCACCACACCATCGGCGATGAGTAGCGCCCCAAGGCGCTGGTGCGTCGTATTCTGGCGGGCCAGTGCCCGCTCCAGCTGCGCCTCGGAAATGAAGCCTCGGCGCAGGAGAATCTGGCCGATGCGCTGTTTTTCGCGGGCTGCCGCGGTACTCAAGGGCTCAGTCCGCCGGGGCGTTACCGGCTCGCCACTTGATGCTGCAGCCCATACAGGGCGCTACGTTGCTGGGCGGCGCGCGATGCTGCAACAGTGCCTGTACGGCATGGTCCAGATCGGCACCGGTGACGGGTTCGTTGTTCTTGGGTCGGCTGGAGTCGAACTGGCCGTGATAAAAGAGCTTGCCCGCCGCATCGAAGAGAAAGATGTCGGGCGTGCACGCAGCGTGGAAGGCCTTGGCCACGGACTGATCGGCGTCGAAGAGGTAGGGGAAGGTATACCCTGCCCGCTTGGCCTCGGCTGGCATGCGCTCCGGCGCATCCTCGGGATACGTTTCCGGATCGTTGGCATTGATGCCCACCACCATCAAACCCTGCTCCTGCCAGCCGCGGGCCAGCGTCCCGAGCTTTTCCGCTATGTGCAGCACGTAGGGGCAATGATTGCACAAGAAAAGCACCAGCAGCGGCTTGCCCGCCGCCTCGGCACTGCGCCAGCGTCCCTCACCGCCACCGATGGGCAGCTCGAAGGATGGCAGCGGACTACCCAAGGGAAGATCCTTACCGGTCATGGCCACGATACATTCCTCCTCAATGCAAGATCCGGACGATAGACGGGATTATCCCGGATAAGGCTGCAAGCGCAAGGCTTGGCCGGGTGACGGGGTGTCGATGGGCCGTATCGTCCAGCCGCCCTGCCCGTCCAGCCGCAGACAGCGCTCATGGAAGACTAAAAGACTCGAACGATGACCGACGCTGACGATAGCTGTGCTGGGCAACTGTTCCAGCAGCAGCCCATAGAGAGCCTCCTCTGCCGGCTCATCCAAGGCCGACGAGGCCTCGTCGAGAAACAGCCAGGGCGGTCGATGGATGAGCACGCGGGCAAAGGCAAGTCGCTGTTGTTCGCCCAGGGACAGGGTGTGCGACCAGAGCTTGACCTCCTCCAACTGGTCCACCAGAGACGGCATGCCCACCAAGTGCAAGGCCTGGCGCAGTCGCTCGTCGTCCGGGGCCGAGATCCCGAAGGGATAGACCAGAACGTCGCGCAGGGTGCCCATGGGCAGGTAGGGGCGCTGCGGCAGGAACAGCGGCCGGTCGCCCGCCGGCAGGGCGACTCGACCATCGCCGAAGGGCCAGATGCCGGCCAGGGCACGAATCAGGGTGCTCTTGCCTCCACCCGATGGGCCCATGATCAGAAGCCGCTCGCCCCGATGCAGCTCAAAGTCCAGATCCCGTACCAACTCGCGGCCGTTCGGCAGACGCACCGTGAGCCCAGTGACCTGCAGGTGCGGACCGTCGCGCCGGTCGATGTGGTAGTGGTTTTCCTGAATGCGGTGCACCTCGTCCATGGACTGCTGGAAGAAACGCAGACGATCCACCACCGCATGCCAGTTGGCCAAGCTGCTGTAACTACTGACAATGAAGGATAGCGCCCCTTGCACCTGACCAAAGGCCGAGGCGATCTGCTGTAGCCCGCCGATGCCGATGGCCTTGTTCACGAAGTAGGCGGGCAGACTGACCAGGATCGGAAAGATGATGGCCGCCTGACCATAGCCCGAGCTCCACCAATTCAGGCGCATGGACCGCCAGATGATGCGCCAGTAGTTGGCGTAGACCTCGGCGAAGCGACGCAGGAAGTGGTGGCGTTCTTCACCCTCGCCGCGATACAGGGCCACACTCTCGCTGTTCTCGCGCAGACGCATCATGCTGAAACGAAAGTCCGCCTGATAGCGCTCCTGATTGAAGTTGAGCTGGATAAGGGGCTTGCCGATCCAGGCCGTGACGATGGTACCGAAAACGGCGTAGATCAGAGCCGCCCAGACCAGATAGCCGGGAATGGTGAAGGTGTGCCCGTGCCAGGGAATGGTGATCAGGGCCGACAGTTCCCAGAGCATGAACACGAAGGCGAACAGGGTAGTGATGGAGCTCAGCAGGCCGATGACGATGTTGAGGGTCATGCTGGTGAAACTCGCCAGATCCTCGCTGATACGTTGATCGGGGTTATCCGTGCCATCCCCCAGCACCTGCATGTGGTAGAAGGTGCCACGGGCGAGCCAGGCGTCCAGATATTCCACGGTCAGCCAGCGCCGCCAGCGTATCTCCAGCATCTGAGTGAAGAAGGTCTGGGAAACGGCAGCGATGATGTACAGGGTCGCCAGACCCAGAAATATGGCCATCTGGGTCCAGGCCGCCTGCACCTCAAAATGCTGCAGCGCGTTCCAGAACACCGCGTACCATTGGGTGATGCGGTAGGAAATGAACACCATGAAGAGGTTCAACGCGATGATCAGGGCAAAGACCCAGCGTGCCAGCCAGCGCTCCGGTGAACGTGACCAGTAGGGTTTGATGATCTGCCACAGATCCTTGAAGAACGCTCGGTTGAACTGCTGCATCGATCACTCCATGTGCTGGAAGACGCTCCCAGGGAGCTCCGGAATGCGGTCCTCGATGGTCCGCTTATTGCTAGGCTGAGATAAGAGTCCCTCACGCAAGCAAGGAGCATAACATGGCCGAAACCAAAAACCATTCCCGTCGACAGTTCATCGGCAGTCTTGCCATCGCCAGCGTTGGCGCCATCGCTGCCAGTGCCCAGGGGGGCGAGATGGGCATGGGGATGGGCATGGGTCCCAGCAAGAATAAGGTCGTCTACCAGCTCAACAAATCCGACCCGGCCTACATCCTCGACATCCTCCACAGCGCCGCCGTGGTCCTCGGTCACTTCAACAACGACGTCAACATCGTCATCGACTGCTTCGGCCCTGGCATCTGGCTGCTGGTGAAGGATGAACACAACAAGCACCACTACGAGGCCTTCATCCGCGAGCAGGTATCGAGCCTGGCGATGTACGGCGTGGTCTTCAATGCCTGCGAGCAGACCATGAAGACCATCAAGATCACGGCCAAGCAACTGATCCCGGAGGCAAAGCAGGTATTCAGCGGCGCCGTGGATCTGATGCTGCTGCAGCAGCAGGGCTACGCCTACATCGCCTGGTAAGGGATCGAGATCGTCCTCACAAGCGCCGGTGCTGCCACACCGGTAGACTACGGCGCTGGGCCTGTTGGCGATGGAGGTCACATTCGGCCACCAAGACTCCGGGATGCTGGTCCAGGCGGACCAGCACCTGTCCCCAGGGGTCCACGATCATGCTGCCGCCATAGGTCTCACGACCGTTGGCGTGTCGCCCTCCCTGATCGGCCGCCAGAACGAAAGCCTGATTCTCTATGGCACGGGCACGCAGGAGCGGTTCCCAGTGCGCCGCTCCTGTCTGGGCCGTGAAGGCGCTGGGCACGACCAGAAATTCGGCGCCGGCGTAGGAACGATAGAGCTCCGGAAAGCGCAGATCGTAACAGATGGATAGCCCCACCCTGCCCCAGGGCGTTGCTACGGCAGCGGCTCGCCGCCCCGGAGCAATGGTACGGGACTCCCGGTACTGTTCGCCGCCGGGCAGATCGACGTCGAAGAGGTGGATCTTGTCGTAGCGGGCACGACACTGGCCCTGTGGATCCATGACCAGCAGACTGGCAAAAACCCGCCCGTCGGGACTGCGCAGCGGAATACTGCCACCCAAGAGCCATAATCCGTGCTGGCGCGCCTGCGTCGCCAGCCAATCCTGGATGGGACCCGCACCTGTCGCTTCGGCGATGGCAAGCTTGTCGTTTTCGTGCCGCCCCATGAAGGCAAAGTTCTCCGGCAGGAGCGCCAGACGGGCACCCTGGGCTGCCGCCTCCCGCAGGAGCTCCGCTGCCGTCGCCAGGTTGCTATCGACCTCAGCACCGGAACAGAGCTGGACGACCGCCGCTTTGACCATGTCGCGGCCTAGGCGTGCAGGATGGGGACGCGCAGATAGCCTCGCGCGGGCAACTGCGCCGAGACCAATCCGTTGGCAAGGCGCAGCACCTCGGGCCGTACTCCGTAGCGCGCCGCAAGCTCCGACAGGGTCTCGCCCGGGGCGATGGCGTGCCGCGCAGAGGACCAGCGCGAGTCACTGGGCGGTGCCTGTACGAAATGGGCAAGCACGGCATCGCTGATGCTCTGAGCCAGCAGCGCGCGGAAAGCGGGGTCGCGCAGTCGCTGTTCTTCCTCGGGGTTGCTGAGGAAGGCAGTCTCCACGAGAAGCGAGGGTACGTTGGGCG
Organism: Acidithiobacillus sp.; assembly: GCF_023256195.1. Taxonomy (GTDB): domain Bacteria; phylum Pseudomonadota; class Gammaproteobacteria; order Acidithiobacillales; family Acidithiobacillaceae; genus Acidithiobacillus_A. The sequence continues at coordinate 8,523 of NZ_JAGDWX010000030.1, read as the reverse complement.
CGCGCAGGACTACGAAATTGGCCTTCTGGACCTGAGCCGTGTGCAGGTCCTCCACCTCCGCCAGGGCCCGGAGCATGAGCTGGGCCGCGCGCGTCGCGGCACTGGTCGCGGCGCTGCGACTGAGATCCAGCAGCACGTCGTGCAGCTCACGACTGCCGCTGAGGGCCGCTCTGCTGTCCCAGAAGTCACCATTCTGGCTCTGGGCCAGCCAACGTGCCGCACTGCTGCTCGCGCCCCGCTCCGACAGAATCCAGACACTGGAACCGCGCACATCCCGTTCCGGGAAGGCATCGGCATGGATGGATAGGAACAGATCCGCTCGCTGCCGTATCCCCAGCTGGAGACGCTGCGCCAGCGGTACGAACACGTCACTGCGCCGGCTGTAGACCACCTGCAGACCCGGCACGGCCTCCAGCAGCGCCCCCACGCGCAGACCGACGTCGAGGACCACATCTTTCTCGCGCAGGCCCCGGACACCGACGCAGCCCGGATCGTGACCGCCGTGGCCGGGGTCGATGCAGACCACGACGGGACGCAAGGTCTCGGCCAGCGCAGGCTCCCAGCCGAGTCCCGCGGCAAGCCCGAGTCCCAGGGCCGCCGCTCCTCCCCGGAGAAAGCGACGACGTCCTGGATTGCACTTTCCGGCAGGGGGCAAGGCATCCTCCTAGATCATGAAACTCAATGGCTTAGAGCTCCAATCTAAAGAGTTTTCAGAACAAGTCAAGAGGCTCGGGACGATATGCCCTGGCGCGCGAGCCAGGCCTCGATGTCTGGAGCGTTCATGGCACCCGATTGCCGGGCCAGTTCACGGCCCCCGCGGAAGAGGATCATGGTGGGAATGGAGCGGATCTGGAAGCGACCCGCAGTGGCCTGGTCCGACTCCGTATTGAGTTTGGCAAAGAGGCAGTGCCCGCGCAGGCGGCGCGCCGCCATCTCGAACTGCGGCGCCATGGCGCGACAGGGAGCGCACCAAGGAGCCCAGAAATCCACCAATACCGGCAGATCGTTCTTGTCGATGAAGCGCGCAAAGGCCGCACCCGCCAGTTCAACCGGATGCTGGGGCAGCAGGGCCTGGTGACATTTGCCGCATTTGGGCTCTTCGCCCAGGCGTTCCTCGAGCAACTGGTTGATGGCACCGCAGTGCGGACACACCACATGGATCTTAGCCATGGAAAGCCTCCCGACTCAGCATAGCCCGGTATCCGCCAGCAGGGCATCCAGGCGCCCCTGGCGCTCCAGGGCGGAAAGATCGTCAAAACCACCGACGTGTCGGTCACCGATGAATACCTGCGGTACCGTACGCCGACCCTGGCTCAGCCGCAGCATTTCTTGACGCAAAGAAGGGTTGTGATCCACCCGCAGGATCCGCGGCTGAACGCCCTTGCGCCGCAACAGGGTTTCGGCCATATGGCAGTAGGGGCAGCTCCCAGTGGCGTAGATGCGCACATCCACGGGCATCGCCCTCAGTCCTTCTCTACCGGCAGACCCGCGCTGCGCCACGCGGATATGCCCCCTTTGAGACTGTAAACCTTGGTGAAACCGGCCTTCTTGAGTATACCGGCGGCACGTGCCGAGCGCATTCCACTGGCGCACTGACAGATGACGTGATGTTCCTGGTGCTTGCGCAGATCCGGCAGGTATTTGCCCACCTCGCCCAGAGGAATGTGGCGAGCGCCGGGCAGGTGACCACGCGACCACTCCGCCGACTCCCGCACATCGATGACCACGGCATCGTGGTCGTTGATGAGGCGTACCGCATTCTCCGGTGCGATTTCCTCGATCCCGGCCAGCTTGCGTACGATGGGCCCCTTGAACAGCAGCAGCAGGATACCCAGCACCGCCAGTATCAGCGGCCAGTGCGTCGACAGGTAGCTACCCAGATTGGCCATCGCGACTCAACTCCCGCAGACGCGCGCATCGCGCACGCCGAGCTTGAGCAGGATCTTCTCCAAAGGGCAGAAACAGGTCAGCCCACTTTGCATCAGATTGAGCCCGACAAAGGCGGTAAAGGCCAGAAACCACTCACTGGCGAAGACCGGGCTGCCCGGAATGCCCAGCGCCAGACTGAGCAGGATGAAAAGTCCGGCAACCACGCGTACCCAACGTTCGGTATTCATTTCTGTACCCCCGATTTTCTCTCCAGGCGCCGCTCCCAGAGATAGTACAGGAGCGGTATCACGATCAATGTCAGCATAGTGGAGGCGAAGGTCCCGAAAATCAAGGATACCGCAAGCCCACCGAAGACCGGGTCCGTCACCATGATGGCGGAGCCGAACATGATGGCCAGTGCCGTGAGGAGGATGGGCCGGAAACGCACCGCTCCAGCCTCCAGCACCGCATCCTCCAAGGCATAGCCCTCGCGCCGATACTCGATGATGAAGTCGATCAACAGCAGGGAGTTGCGCACCACCACGCCCGCCAGGGCGATCACCCCGATCATGGAGGTGGCGTTGAAGGGCGTATTCAGTAGCCAATGGCCGGGGAACACACCCACCAGAGTCAGCGGAATGGCGCCCATGACGATGATCGGCATGATGAAGGATTGGTAGTAGGCCACCAACATCAGATAGATGAAGACCAGAGCCACGATGAAGGCGGCGCCCAGATCGCGGAACACATCCAGGGTCAGGCGCATGTCGCCACCCCAGAGGATCTGGTAGTGGGTGATGTCCTCGGGTTGCGCCGGCATGAAACCCAGGTTACCCGTGTGCAGGCGCACGCCGTCGAGCGTCTTGCCATCGAGCCAGTGATTCAGGGAAAGCACGGCATAGACCGGACTCGAGCCCAGTAGATCACCGGTCACATAGACCACCCGGTGCTGATCGCGATCGACGATGGGCTTGTCCTCATGGGTATCCTGAATCTGGACGATGCTGGACAGTGGTACCTCCTGCCCCATGCGGTTGCGGATCTGCAAGTCAAGAATCTGCTGCTTCCAGGCCCGTTGGGCGGGCGGAACCCGCAGGATGATATCCACAGGTTCCCGGGCATCGGGCACAGACAGGGCCCCGAGCTTGGTACCGGCGATATAATCGTGCACCAGTTCTGCTACCTGTGCCGGTGCCACACCAGCCAGCATGGCCTTGTCCTGCTCCACGTGAATACGATACTCCGGCACCGTTGCCGTCACCGAATCGTCCACGTTCACCATCCGGTAGACCTTGCGGAATTCCGTTTCGACGGCGCCCGCAAGCTGCCGCAACTTGTCGTAATTGGGGCCATAGAGCTCTGCCACCACCTGCGCCCGCACCGGCGGCCCCGGCGGCACCTCGAAGATCTTGATGACGGTGTGGGGGAAGCGCTGGCGCACCGATTTCAGGGCGTGGTAGACACGGACGGCTACCTCGTGGGACATGGGTCGCTCGTCCCTTGGTACGAGGTTGACCTGGATCTGCGCGTAGTTGCTTCCCTGCCGCATCATGTCGCCGCGCACGAGACCTGCGAAGTCTACCGGCGCCGAGCGCCCGACATAGCTCTGGAAGTTTTCCACGTAGGGATTTTCCGCCAGCACCTCGCCCACAGCCTGCACCACCCGTCCCGTCTCATCCAGCGCCGTACCAGCCGGGGTGTCCACCTGAATCATGAAATCGCTGACATTACCCTCCGGCAGCATCTTGACGTTGACCCCCAAGAGGCTGAGAGGCCCGTTCATGCCCGAGGGACGGATGAACTGCCAGGCCGGCATCAGCATCGCCAGAAAGAGCAGGACCAAGACGACGATGAAGAACAGGTTGCGCTTGCTCCCGGACTCAAGCAGAGGCTTGAACACCCGGATATAACCTTTCTGCAGCGCATCGCGCTGCGTGCCGTGCTCGCCCGCGGCCATGGCCTCGCGCTCGTGCGCTTGCGCCTTGCGTCGGAGAAAGCGATAGGCGCCCCAGGGCACGACCGTGTATGCGAGCAGCACCGAAGCGATCATGGCGATGGGCACGAAGATGGGAATGGGCAGCATGAACGGCCCCATCATGCCCGTGACGAAGGCCATGGGAATGAAGGCCAGTATGACGGCGAGCGTGGCGATATTGGTGGGGTTACCGATCTCGTTGGTGGCGCGCACCACCCGCTCTGCAAAGGAAAGGCGTCCGCCACCGCCCCCGCTGATGTGTCGGTGGATGTTCTCGATGACGACGATACCGCCGTCCACCAGCAGACCCAGCGACAGGATCAGTGCAAACAGCGTGATGCGGTTGATGGTCTGCCCCAGCAACCAGCCAATGCCCAGCACCACGCCCAGGGTCAAGGGCACCGTCAGGATGACGATGCCGGCCTCGCGCCAGCCCAGGAAAAGCAGCAGGATCACGGCCACCACGGCGATGGCGATGCTGAGGTGCTCAAAGAGGGTGCTGACGGCTTGGTCGGCACGCGCGCCATAATCCCGCGTCAAGGTGACGTGAATGCCTTGCGGCATCGCCTCCCGTTGCAAGCGCTGGAGTTTGGCCTTGACGGCATCGGCGACGGTCACGGCATTGGCGCCCGGACGTTTGGCCAGGGTAATGGTGACGGCGGGCATGCTGGTTCCCGCCGGCAGACCCAGGGTATTGGCCCGCCCCAGGGTACTGCTGACAGCCGTGTCCATCTCGGCGGGGCCTTCCTCAATGCGCGCGACGTCGTGGAGGAAGATGGGGCGACCGTCGTGGCTGCCGATGATGACCCGGCCCACCTGCTGGGCCGAGCCCACCGCCGCATTGACCCTCAGCGGTATCTCCCGGTTGTCGTGAACCAGGCGTCCCCCAGGCAGGATGACATTGCTGGCTTCCAGAGCCTGGCGAACCTGCTGCAGACCCAGGCCGAGGCTAGCCAGTTTACCCGGCTCCAGCCAGACATTGACGGCCATGGGGCTGCCGCCGATGACCTCGGCATTGGCGACATCGGGCACGCTCTGCAACTGCTCCATGAGCCGCAGAGCCACTTGGCGCAACTGCGCCGGATTGTGGCGATCGCTGCTCAGGGTCACGGTGACGATGGGTACGTCGTTGATACCGATGGATTTGACCAGCGGCTGCTTGGTTCCGGGCGGCATGCGGTCGATATTGCGGCTCAGCTGGTTGTATACCTCCAGCAGGCTCTTCTCCTCATTGGCGCCTACCTGAAACTCCACCGTGACGATACCCATGTCGTTCATGGCGTAGCCGTAGGTATGGTGGACCCCAGGCAGGGAAGCCATGAGCGCTTCCAATGGTCGCACCACGAGGTTATGGGTCTCCTCACTGTCGGAGCCCGGCCGCATGACGAAGATCTCTGCCGCCGGCACCACGATCTCGGGATTGTAGAGCCGCGGCGTGACCAGCACCGCCAGGGTCCCAAAGAGGGCGATGGCGAGCATGATGAGGACGGTGATCTTGGAGCGGTAGAAACCCTGCGCCAGTCGGCCGGCAAGATTCAGGGGGGACTGTCCCTCAGTCATGCTGCGCTCCCACCGACACCACCCGATCACCGTTGACCAGATCCGCACTGGGATTCACCACGATGCGCTCCCCCGGAGCCAGGCCGGCCAGTATCTCTACGTTCTGTCCCACCACGGACCCGGGACGGACCAGACGGTAATGGGCAATACCTTTGGCATCGACGACAAACACGCCGGGAATACCGGCGCGGTCGAGGAGCGCGCTACGCGGCACCGAGATACCCTGCCGACTGGGGCTTGGAATCTGTACCTCGACGTAGTCACCGGCCTGCAGCGGACTGCCGGCAGGAACGGTCAGCTTGACGAGGTGGGTGTGGGTCTGACTATCGGCGACGCTGACGAGGTCCAGTACGCGGGCGTCGATGGTATGCCCATCGGCCAGCACCGGTACGGTCTGCCCCTGATGCAGGCTGGCAAAGAGACGACTGCCGACACTGGCCTGCACCTCGAGGTGGCTGGGATCGGCCAGACTGAGCACCGGCCGGCCCGGCGCCACCAGATCCCCATTTTGCTGAAACTTCTCGGTGACGATGCCGGCAAACGGTGCCGTCACGCGAGCGTAGCCCAGATTGGCCTGAGCGCTGGCGATACCGGCACGTGCCGCCGCCACCTGCGCCTGGGCCATGTGGTACTGCGACTGCACCTCGTCCCACTGTTTCGCGGGAATCGCCGACTCGGCATAGAGCTTCTTGAACCGCTCGTAGTTGGAGCGGGCATTGGCGAAATTGGCCTCAGCCTGGGCCAGGCCTGCCTGGGCCTGCCGTACCTGACTGTCGGCACTGGCGGGATCCACCTCGAAAAGCAGTTGCCCGCGCTGCACGGCCTGGCCGACGCGCAGATCCAGGTGGCGCAGATAACCGCTGAGGCGCGAGCTCAACTGCACCTGCTGCGCCGCGACCACGGTCCCTGGCACCGAACTGTAGCCTTTTTCCGAGCTGCTCTCGAGGGTCAGCACCTGGGCCTGCACCGTCGCGCCGGCCGCCGGCGCCTCCCGAGGGCTCTTGGCACAGGCTGCAAGGCCCAATGACAGGGTCAGCGCCAACCCACCCGCTATCCAGCTTCTCTTCGCTGCATTCATCCGGCTGCTCCTTCACGCGGCATGGACTCTCCCGTCACCGCCACAATATTCGATAGCTCCAACTTACCCAAGGCGAGCCACAGAGCTGCCCGCTCGACTGCTTCGTCGTAACGTGCCTGCACCAGCTCTGCCCGAATCCGATCCAGCTCCGCCTGCCCGCGCAGGAGACCCGTGAGCGTCTCGACCCCGTTGTCGTAGCGCAGGCGCAGGAGTCGCTGCGCCTCTTCCGCCTGCTTCACCGCCAGCTCCCGACTCTTCACGCGC
>NZ_JAGDWX010000030.1:0-1767 GCF_023256195.1 Acidithiobacillus sp. | reverse complement strand
CTGCGCGGCGCGCCAGGCCTGGCCCAGCTGCACCCGCAGGTGATCTTCGGCCTGCTGCAACTTGGCCAGCTGCAGCTGTACCTTGGCCCGGGCGCTGTCCACCTGCCCGCCCCGCGCAAAATCCAGCGCCGCCCAGCTCACCTCACCACCGACGGTATAGGAGGGTGCACCGTTACCAAGGCCGGTGCCATTCCATTCCTGGTTGGCCATGGCGTTGATGTGCGGCATGTAGGCCGCCCGCGCTACCGTGATCCCCGCCCGCGCTGCCTTCAGCTGCTCGCGCAGTGCCAGGATCCCCGCATTGTCCGCCAGCGCCTGGGCCTGCAATTGCTGCAGATCTCCTTGCGGGAAGCTGGGCATCACCGGCGCGCCCACCTCCAGACCATCGGTCTTGGCACGACCGATGAGCACGGCCAGGTTTTCCAGGGCATTTTCCCTTTGGTCACGGGCGTGCTGCAGCGCCAGTTGCGCCTCTTCCAGATGCACCTCGGCGCTCAGCAGATCGCTCTTGACGATGACGCCCCGGGCCAGCAGCTGACGCGAGGTCTTGACATAGGCCTCGGCTGCCTTCCTGGACTTTTCTGCCACCTCGATGGCCGACTGTGCCGCGACCACCCCGTCGTAGGCCTGCAGAATCTCGAAGATGAGTTTCTGCCGAGCCGCCCGATCGCCGTTCTGGGCGGCGCGCAGCATGGCCGTGGCTTCATCGATACCGCCGCGGATGGCGCCGCCATTCCAGATGGGAATATCCAACTGCAGCTTGGTGCCGAAGTTGTGGTAGCCGCTGGGATGATCCAGGTTGCCGGGAGCGATACTGAGACCGGCGGCGCCGAGATTGGGATCGAACTGGTTCGCCCCGAAGGAATTGAAGGTAGCGCGCCGCTGCGACAGTTTCATGCCAAAGACCGTCAGCGCGTTGTTGGACTGGGAAGCGGAGAAGGACGCCGTCAGCTTGGGCAGCAGATGCCCCTGCGCCGAGGACACCGCACCCTGGGCCTCGGCAGCCTGGGCATGGGCCTCGAGCATCGCGGGATTTTGACGCAGTGCGTCTTGGACGCAATCGGCAAAGTCCAGAGCGTGCACGGCTGGACTCAGCCCTGCCGCCAGCAGGAGGATCGAGATACGGCGTAGGCCGCGCGATGGACCGGACATGTCTACCCTCACCAGAAAATCGGGCTCTTGATGTGTTGAATTGTGCCCGGGGGCGCCAACGGCTTCCTCCCGGGCTAATCCATCATTATATTCTTATACGCTTCTCTAGTGAAGCGTCTGCCCCCTCAGCCGTGCAGGTTGCAGAAAACCTCGGACATCATGGAGATCAAACGCAGCGTTCGCGGATCGCCGACACGGTAATACACCTTGTTGGCGTCCTTGCGCGCCCGTAGGATGTCCTTTTCCCGAAGAATGGCCAGATGCTGGGAGATGTTGCTCTGGGTGGTACCGACGGCGGCGACGATGTCCTGCACGCTCATCTCGTCCGATCCCAATACGCAGAGCACCTTGAGACGCAAGGGATGGGCCATGGCCTTGAGTGAGCGGGAGGCCTGTTCGATATCCTCTTCTCGGGTTGGTAGCTGATCCATGATGTGTCCTCTAATTAGCGGATGTTGTTGAGCTTATTGACAGCGGGCACAGTCGCCGCGCAGGCCTGGTGCTTGTCATGGACGCTCAATCCCCATAGAATCCACTATATGCGGGTGTAGTTCAATGGTAGAACCTGAGCTTCCCAAGCTCATGACGTGGGTTCGATTCCCATCACCCGCTCCA
>NZ_JAGDWX010000015.1:35456-46404 GCF_023256195.1 Acidithiobacillus sp. | reverse complement strand
CTCTGAGCGGCTCCGCGGCAGACCGTCCCTGCATTTTGGGCGGCCTCAACTATGTGCTGCCTGATTTCCCTGTGCTATCCTCGCGCGAGGATCATAAAGGAGAAATGGACATGCTTAAGTCGCACACGCAGCGGTTGGGTATACTGCTGATATCCTCGTCGATCATGATCGGGACGCAGGCCTATGCGGAGGATGGCTCCACCCTCAAGGCGCCGCCGGAGTCCGCCAGCAAGAAGGCCATTCTTCAACAGAACACGGATTTCTTCTATAACAAAATTACCCTGCAATCCAGCGCCTCTTACGCCTATTCCGATTCCAATACCATCAACCTCAACGGCTTCCTCGCCCTGGGGGCTATTTTTCTCGGCAACATTAATGTCTCCAAAGTCAAATCGAGCATCTATACCTTTACAGAATCTGCTTATTATCCTATCAATAACCGTCTGCAGCTGGTGCTGAATGTCCCCATTGTCTACCGCCAGAGCACCTACGAAATCGGTGGAGCCGGTTATGCTGCCAATACGCAGAGCGAGGCGAGCGTAACCTCCGGCGGTCCGCGTCTGGGTGATGTGAGTTTTGGCGGTTACTATCAGCTGCTCAACGAGAGCAAGCACTGGCCCAGCCTCACCGCCAGTCTTCTGGTCACCGCGCCAAGTGGCGTGAGTCCTTACGGTATCAAGGTCTATCAACCCGATCCCAACAACACCAATTTGCAGGTACCGACCAAGTTGCCTACAGGTAATGGGGTGTGGACCATCACGCCGGGCCTTTCTTTTGTGTCCACCTCCGATCCGGCCATTTTCTTTGGCAGTGTCAACTACTACTACAATCTGCAGAAAACCTTCTCGGACATCAGCACTCAGCAAGGTGTGGTGACGCCGGGCCAGGTGCGCCTGGGCAACGCTTTCCAGTACAGTCTGGGCGTCGCCTACGCCCTTAACGACCGCCTGAGTATCAGTACATCCTTTGCGGACCGCATTCAGGATCAAACCCAGGTGCGCGCCTTGGGTGGCGCCTTCACCCCCATCGTCGGTAGCGGCGCGAATGTGGCCGTTGCCAATTTTGGGCTCACCTATGCCTTTACCCAGAACACCTCTTTGATCATGAACCTGGGCATCGGTCTCACCAGCAGTGCGCCCAATTTTCAGCTGACGGCGACCATTCCCTACAACCTCTGACCCATCTCAAGCGGCGTTGGTGCCCGCAATCCACGGCGGGCAGCAACGCCTTTTTCGTTTCACTGTCCTGGCGCGCTGCCTAGAAGGGGATGGACAGGTTTGCCTCGATGTAGCTGCGGTGATAGCCCGGGCCGCCGCCGTAGGCGTTGGCGATCTGGCTGTAGCCGCCCGTGAGACTCAGAGCACAGTAGGGCGCGACGAGGCCACTTAGGGTGCCGAAGAAATCGCGCACACCGGAGGTCGTACCGTCTATGGTCTGGGAGCCAAAGCCGGAGTAAAAGCGCAGCGTCCAGTAGGGCGAGAATTTCTGCACGTAAATCACATAGCCGATGGCTTCTCGGTAGTTTCGTGGGTTGAAATAGCCGTCGTAAGGGACCACACCACTATGGTATTGACGATAATAGCCCTGGATACCCAGACTCACGGGCCAGCGTCCAAGGCTCACGAACTCCGGCGTCGCCTTGATGACGACCCCATTGCGCTGATTGCCGTCAGAGAAACTCTGGTGAAAATAATCAGCGCCGACGGTAGCGACGTTGCGTAGCCGATAAAATCCGCCAGCATCCACCGTATTCACCAAGATGTGATTCTGAACGGCGGTAAAGGTGCGGATGGGCTCGCGCTGGACGCCAAGATTCAAGCCCCAGCGGTCGGATGGCGTGTACAGCAGTTGGGAATCCACGGTGCCATAGACCCAGTGTCCCGAAGTGCCGATACCCCCATTGATGCTGTATTGCCAGTTGCGATTCGGGGTGCTGTTCCAGCCGCCGCGGATGGCACTCAGGCCCACCTGTCCCACGCTGTCGGTGATCTGGGTCTGCTGATAGCCCAGTTGCCAGAAGGTCGGATTCAGCCGGGGATCGCTTAACGGTTTGCCGGGCCAGAGTACGTCCGCCGAGTAGATCTGATTGATGTTGTGGTCGATATCGCTGCTATAGTGGACACCGACGTTTACCTTGGGTGCAAGGCCATACTGCAGGTAGTCGTCAGCATATCGATACAACGCCTTGAGCCAATTTGGGCCGGGATACACGCCGTCTGGCGCCGCGTCTTGGAGATCCTGAGCCCCTAGCACATTCCAGCCCAGAAGATTGGCGGCGATGGCCGCCTGCAGCGCCGCCTCGTGATCGACCTTGCGATAGGGTGCAACGGTATCGTAGGCCTCGCGCGGCCGTCCCAAGCCGATGAGGGCGCGGGCAAGTCCGACGGCCATGGTTTTCTTGTCGGCTTCCGAGTGCGCGATGGCGAACCCTTGGCGATAGCTGGATTCGGCCTGATGCTCGTTGCCGAGCCAAAGGGCTGCATAGCCTTTGCCGGCGAGGGCAGCGACCCGATCGGCATCGTAGCGCGCAGGATCGGCCGCAATGTCATCCAGCGCCCGCTGGAAGGCGTCCAAGGCTTTCTGCGGGTGATTGGCATCGAGGGCGGCGCGGCCCGCACGGATGGAATAGGCAGGATCCGCCGTAGCGATGGTGGCGCTTGTCACGAGCAACGCCCCCAAAAGTAGCCTGGGCGAGAGTCTGCACCCCTTCATTTGGTCCCCCAGGTTTTGCCAAGACGCAGCAGCTCGGAGGCGTAGCCGGCAATGGAGGCCGGACTCATCAGCAGTTGCGACAAAAACACATAGAGAAACATGCCGCGAACGTTCTTCCGCACCTTCAGACCGCGCTCCTTGAACATACGCCGCTGGACGATGAAGATGACGAGGTTGTTGAGTCCCGCCAGCGGAATGAGCAGGAGCGTAATGGGGCCGGCGATGAGAAAGAAACCAAAAAGTGCCGCGATGACCCCAGGCACGAAAAACAGCAGGTAACTCACGTCCAGAAAGGGGAAGAGGAGATTGACCAGAACGAATTGCAGGGTGATGCGCGGTGTGAGGAGAATTTCCGGGTGCGCCCGCAGGGCCTCGAACATGCCCCGCGCCCAGCGCCGCCGCTGGCGAAAGAGCTGGCGATAGGTTTCGGGGACGTTGGTAAAGACGACGGCGTTTTCGGCGTAGCCGATTCGATAGCCCTTGCTCAGCATGCCCCAGGACAGAACGATGTCTTCCCCAACCACAGGCGCCCACCCGCCCAGCTCGAGAATGACGGATTTTTCGTATAGAGAGAAAGCGCCCTGAGCCACCAGCGTGCCCTGGTAGAGACTCTGGATGCGTTTGACGATGGCTATGCCGTGGAAATAGTCCCACTCCTGCAGACGCGTGATCCAGTTCTTGCGCGAATTGCGCACGGCGATGGCGCCGGCAACGGCGGCGGTGTTGGAGGGGTCGCAGAGGTAGCGTCCCACCAGATAGCGCAGGGCGTCCTTGTAGAGAAAGGTATCGGCGTCCACGGTGATCACCAGATCGTGGCGGGCGTGGTGCAGGCCGGTGTTCAGGGCACTGGCTTTGCCACCATTGACGGGTTGGCGCACCAGGCGCAGGCGCGAATCCATCACGGCCTCTACTTGAGCCGCGGTCTGGTCCTGGGAGCCATCGTCGATGACGATGACCTCCATGTCGCCTGGGTAGGACTGGGACAGCACCGAGTGCAAGGTGTCGGTGATGGTGTGCTCCTCATTGTACGCGGCAATGAGAATACTGATGGCCGGATAATGGGCAATTTCGCTCAGGGTGGGCCTTCGGTCCATGAGAGTGCTGAAGAATACGAAGCCCGATATGTAACCCGGCAGTATGGCCACGCCCAGAATGATGAGAATGGTCAGCACCGGACCAATGACGCTGTCGAGATTATTTATCCAGGGCAGGGCAACCCAGAAACTGAACAGCACCCAGAGAACTGCGCCAATCTGGGCGAGCACGAATTTGATGGTGACTGGTATGTAGATGGGTGGCTTTCGTTCCACCACGCGTTGTGGGCCCTGAACCACGGCACTGTTGCCGGCAACAACGGCGCTCGATTCGCTCGGCTCGGTTGTCCAGGCACGCGCTCCCTCTCCTGGGTGCAGAAAATTGTCCTTTTCCATGGTGGTTGCCTCTTAATCTCTGCTCCTAGGCAATTGCGTCGGAGCTGTCGCTCTTGGAAGGCTTGGAATGATCGATGATGGTGTTGGAAGCCAGCGCACCGGCATTGGCCTGCTGGTTCTGCGAGCCCGTGGCAATATTGACGCCAATGTTGCCCGAAGCCTTCGCGGCCGCATGATTCTCTAGCACGGCATTGTTGGTACCGTCGTTAGAGGAATACTGACTGTTGTTCTTGCTGGCCTGCGCATTGTCGACATTGGCGCCGGCAGCAAAAGCCAGCGGCGCAGCCACGAGGGCGGCGACGGCGATGGCGATGGGGCTTAACTTACGGATGCTGTTCATGATACTCTCCTATGGTGAGGTATGGACTGACGGTTCAACTACTTCACTGCTTGCTACCGAATCACTCCGGGAGCCACCCCGAGAGCGAAACTGTTTGCCGAGGCATTGCCCGAACCCGATACCTGGTTCACTTGGGCAATGCCTCCGGCGCCTTTGAAAGCGGTCGAGGCGACCGCGACGCTGGTGACTTCTTCCTTTGTGGTCTTGTTCAGGGCCTTGGCCGAAACGCTGGGCAGGCTCGTGGCCAGCACCGCATTGGTGACCGGCTTGGCCGCTCCAAATACGATGCCAAGTTGGTTACTCTCACGATTGGCAGAGCCCGCCGCCTGGTTGATGGCCAAGATGCCGGTGGCGTTGTTGAAGGCGTTGCCGGTGATCTGGGTACTCTGACTGACTGCGGATTGGCCGTTCGTCTGTGCCTGGTTCTGCTGCACCACTCCGTCCGGCGGATTCACACCCTGACCGTTGGGGCTCATGATGATGCTTGCCGCATTGGCCTGCAGGTTATTGTTGCCCGCTGCGAGGTTCGCCATGGTCGCACCGCGCACGTTACTCATGGCATTGTCCGAAATGACGGAGCTGAGCGAGTTTCCGATCATTGCCGGGTCAGCGCAGACCATGGGGCTGATCGACCCGCACAGCAGGGCGATGGCGATTCCGATGAAGCGTTGGCTGGACATGAATCGTTCTCCCGGTGGTGTACGAAGCCTTATCGACCGACCTGCATGGAGGCGCTTTGCAGATTGCTGCCACCACTTTGCATGCTGATGCTATTACCGCCCTTGCCTTGAAGCTCGTCCCAGAGCACGACACCGTTGCCGTTTTGGTGGACGAGTTTGGGAAGGTTCACGGGGATCCCTTTGCCATTGACCTGGGCCAGATGCTGGTTGCTGAGTGCCTCGGCCTGGATTCCCGGAAGGGCTGGTGAGGCGACACCGCTGAGGCTCCAGCACGCCGTACTGGCAGCGGCGAGGAGTATCCACAGTCGGCTTCTGGAGCGATGCGTCTGGTGTGACATGGCGAAACCCTCGAAATCGTTCGCCATGACATTAGCAAGCGTCGTGCCACGTACCATAAGCTACTGAAAAATCGAAATATGGTTTCTTGCTTGCGGGGCCGGAGCCTGGCGGAGGGTATCATTTTCGATACGCGGCACCGCTAAGTGCTGTTTCTGGGGTCTGAGCGATGGCCGTGATATTTGGTGAATCAATCCGTTAGCGCGCAGATCGATGTGTTTGTAAAGCTTCCGTTACAGCGTTGGCGGTTTGAGACTAAGTGCTGATAAATACAGAAGCTTATGGCTTCACGCGGAATCGCCGAGGACTCAGCTCTTCTGTGTCGGTGTGGTGATGCCGTGCTTTTCCATCAGACGGTAGAGTGAAACGCGGGAAATCTGCAACTGCTCGGCGGCGCGGGTGACGCTGCCGAGGTTGTCTGCGAGGGCAGATTTGATGGCATCGCGCTCCGCCAGGTCGCGCGCCTGGTTGAGGGAGACGCGAATGCGCGAGTTGCGGCGCCGTTCGAGGCCAAGGTCGGCGGCGGTGATGAGAAACTTGTCGCACATGACCATGGCCCGACGTACGCGGTTGATGAGCTCGCGGATATTTCCGGGCCAGTCGTAATTGGCCATGATCTGCAGGGCGTCTTCGCTGAAGCCTTTGACGCGCTGCCCGCGCTCGTTGGCAAAGCGGTTGAAGACGTACTGGGCAAGCAGGGTAATGTCGCCCTCGCGCTCGCGCAGGGGCGGCATGCGGATCTGCAGGACGTTGAGGCGGTAGTAGAGGTCTTGTCGGAAGTTTCCCAACCGTATGGCTTTTTCGAGATCGACATGGGTAGCGGCCAGCACGCGCGCATCCACGGTGATGTCCTCGCGCCCGCCCACGCGCTGAATGGTCTGCTCCTGCAGGAAACGCAACAGATTGACCTGCAGGTCCAGGGGAAGATCGCCGATTTCGTCGAGAAATAGGGTGCCACCGGAGGCACTTTCGATGCGCCCGATCTTGCGCTCGTGGGCGCCGGTGAAAGATCCCTTCTCGTGGCCGAAGAGCTCGGAGTGGATGAGGTTGGCGGGCAGGGCACCGCAGTTGACGGCGACGAAGGGCCCGTGCTTGCGACTGGAGCGCTCGTGGATAGCCTGAGCGGCCAGCTCCTTGCCGGTGCCGCTTTCGCCGGTGATGAGCACGGGCGCGTCGGTGGAGGCGACCTTGCGGATATCCTGGTAGATCCGCTGCATGACGGGGCTGGCACCCACCATCTCCACTTCTTTGCTGGCATCGGGCTCGTGCGGCGCTATATACAGGGCGTCTTCGGCAATCTCGGCCATGCCTGCGGCGTGGCCGAGGATCACCAGCAGCCGGGCCGTGTTGATGGGTTGCGTGTGGTAGTCGTAAAAGGCGCTGCCGATGAGCTTGCGGATGCTGGTGTCCTCCAGGGCCTTGCGCGGCAGCAGCGCAATCCAGCGCAGGTGAGGGTATTGCGCGATGATGGATTCGATCTTCTGCCCGCTGTGGAGGAGCTCTTTTTCATCGAAACCGATGAGGGCAGCGGCAGGGCGGATCTTGCTCAGGGCGTTGGGGGCGTCGTCGATGTGGCTGATGAAGGACAGACCCCAGCCCTCCGACTCCAATTCCGCCAACGAACTGGCGATGATGGCGCGGGGGCCGACGTAGAGAACACTGCGCGCCACCGTGGTGGCTTGCGCGCGGGGACTCCGTTTTGCTGCCATTGCGACTCCTTTGGCCCTTGTCCTTGTAGCGCTAGATTAGTCGAAAAGCCCATCTTCGACAAAATGAAGTGCGGGATTACCGTGAGAACTGCGGGTCAGAAGTTGAGGGGGTCGACATCCACGACCCAGCGCACGCGCCGGCCCTCGGGCTGTTTGCCAACCTCGCGCAACCAGTGTTTCAGGGCGCGCTGAAGCTGGGTGCGGTCGGCGGCCTCCAGCCAGAGCTCGGCGCGATGGAAGCCGGCACGGCGTTCGAGGAGGCTCGGGAAGGGACCGCTGATTTCCAGTTCAGCGGGGGCCTGCCCTGCCACGGTCTCAAGAAAGGCCTGGACCCGCTCCGGACGGTGGGCCTCGGCGCGCAGCAGGGCGAGGGCGCGGAAGGGTGGCAGTTGGGCGCTGCGGCGCTCTTCCAGAAGGTGATGGGCAATGGCGCCGTAGTCGCCCGCCTGCAGGAGCGCCAGCAAGGGGTGCTCCGGTACGTGGCTTTGCAGCAGTACCCGTCCGGGTTCGTTGCCGCGCCCGGCGCGCCCTGCCACCTGCAGCACGGTCTGGGCCAGGCGTTCGGTCGCGCGGAAGTCGGCGCTGAAGAGGCTCTGGTCGACATGGACGATGCCCACCAGCGTGACCCTGGGGAAGTGATGCCCTTTGGCGAGCATCTGGGTGCCGACGAGGATGGCGGGACCGGCGCTGTGGACCCGGGCCAGCAGGGACTCCAGCTGGCCAGCGTGAGTGACGCAGTCGCGGTCGATGCGCAGCACTGGCACCTCGGGAAAGCGCTGCTGTAGGTAATCTTCGAGCTGCTCGGTGCCAGCGCCTACGGCGCGCAGATCGACGCTGGCGCACTGGGGGCAGTGACCTGGGTGTGTCGCTTCGTGGCCGCAGTGATGGCAGCGTAGCCGCTGCGGGCGTCGATGCCAGGTCAGTGGGGCGCTGCAGCGGGGGCAAAAGAGGACAGTACCGCAGTCGTGACAGAGCAGGGCCGGCGCATAACCGCGCCGATTGAGAAACAGCAGGACCTGATGCCCCGCCTCCAGGGTCTGGCCACAGGCCTTCAGCAGCTCTATGGACAGGCCAGCCTGCAGCAGACGTCGGCGCATGGGCAGGATGGTCATGGGCGGCAGACTCATGGCGGTGGCGCGCTGGCGTAGTCTGAGGTGCCGATACTTGCCGCTGTAGGCGTTTTGCAGGCTCTCCAGAGAGGGAGTGGCAGAACCGAGGACGATGGGTATGGATTCCAGTTGGGCGCGGCGAATGGCCAGATCCCGGGCGGAGTAGAGCCAGCCGCTCTGCTGTTTGAAGGAAGGGTCGTGCTCCTCGTCGACGACGATGAGGCCTGGGCGCGCCAGAGGCAGAAACAGGGCGGAACGGGTGCCGACGATGACCCGAAGCTGGCCGCTGCGGGCGCCGTGCCAGACCCGCAGGCGTTGCGCTTCGCTCTGACCCGAGTGGTAAGCGGCCACTACGGCGGCGCCGAAACGGCTGCGGCAGCGTCCCAGGAGCTGGGGTGTCAGACCGATCTCCGGCACCAGGAAGAGTACCTGCCGACCCGCTTCCAGGTGCGGGCGGGCCGCCTCCAGATAGACCTCGGTCTTGCCGCTACCCGTGACACCATCCAGCAGAAACACGGAAAAACCGTGGGCTGCGCGCAGGGCGGCGACCGCCTCACGCTGCTCGGCGTGCAGGGCATGGGGTGAGTTCTGCACCGCGAGCAAGGGAGGCGGCGCGGCCTCTGCACGTAGTATGTCGCGGGCCAGCAGGCCGGGCAGAGCGGGGCGCAGCGTGGCCGGCAGATCCTGCCGGCGCAGCGGGCCCGACTCCTGAAGGAGCTGCAGCAGGGCGCGCTGTCTTGGCCCGAGGCGTGCTGAGCTATGGATGGCAGCCGCGTTGCAGAGGTACAGGGGATCGTCGGCACCAGGGAGGGGGCGTCCGCGGCACAGCAGGCTGGGTAAGGCGGTGGCCCAGACTTCGCCCAGAGGGTGCTGATAGTAGGCCGAACCAAAATGCAGCAGGCTCTGGAGGGCGGGCGACAGCAGAGGTTCCGGGTCGATGACCGCATCGATCTCCTTTAGAGACGTGCCCTCGGGCGTAGGGCCGAAACCGACGACGATACCGATGCGCTGGCCGCGACCGAAGGGCACGCGCACGCGTACGCCCAGTGCCGGCGCCGGCACCGGACAGCGGTAGGAGAAATTCTGCCGCAGCGGTGCGAAGACAGCCACCTCCACGGCGCTGTCCGTTACCGCGGTGAGTTCCTCTGTATCGTCAGCCATACACTTGCCCACAGATTCTGTGGATAAGTCTGTGTGCAGAGTCGTGACAAGGGGCGGAAGTCATTGTCATCCTTGAGCTTGCTTGCCGTGCCTAACGATGAGGCACGAATAACTCATTGAAAAACATAAAGTAAAAAAAATCTCTTGAGGGATCAGCGGGATCGGCGGTCGAGATTCCGGTGCGAACTGGATTGTGTATAAGTTCTTCGTCATGAACCCTGGCCGGTTCAGTGTGCAAGACCGGCGCTGATACCCCAGAAGATCAGGAGCCCGACCCAATTGTTGTGGAGAAAGGCCCGCAGGGCAGCGTCGCGGTCGCCGCTGAGCCAGCGCTGCTCGTAGGCCATGAGTGAGGCGGCGCCCACCAGGCCCACCCAGAAGGGCCAGCGCAGGTCCAGGTGCAGCCCGATGGCGGCGAGGATGACGATGGCCCCCAGGTGGAACAGGCCGATGGCCAGCCAATCGAAGCGTCCGAAGAGGATGGCGGTGGAGCGCACGCCGGCCTTGAGATCGTCCGGACGGTCGGACATGGCATAGGCGGTATCGTAGGCCATCACCCAGCAGAAGTTGGCGAGCATGAGCCACCAGGCGAGGCTCGGGACCCGATCCTGAACGGCGGCGAAGGCCATGGGGATACCGAAGGAAAAGGCGAGGCCCAGAAAGGCCTGGGGCAGGTGCGTGAAGCGTTTGAACAGCGGGTAGGCGATACTGATGGCGACTGCCGGCAGCGCCAGGAGAATGGTCAGACGGTTGAGAAAAGGCAGTAGGGCAGCTGCCAGAAGCAGGAGCAGGACGAACAGCGCCAGGGCCTCACGCCGGCCTATGAGGCCTGCGGCCAGGGGTCGCTGGCAGGTACGCGCTACCTGGCGGTCAAAATCGCGATCGAAAAAGTCGTTGATCACACAGCCAGCGGCGCGCATGAGCCAGGTGCCGATGCTGAAGATGAGGAAAAGTCCCAGGGGCGGATTGCCCCCAGCGGCCAGCCACAGCGCCCAGTAGGTGGGCCAGAGCAAGAGCAGCACGCCGATGGGGCGGTCGATGCGCATCAGGGCGGCATAGGCGCGCAGTTTGTCGCGGCTTCGCAGCATCGTCAGTTTCTGCCCCGCCCGCGCCAGACCGGCAGATCCGGAAGAAAATGCTCTATCACCAGCACCCGGGTGCTGCCGCGCCACAGGAGGGAGTGGCGCCACCAGCGCCGCCGCGGTCCGTAGCCCGGAGCACAGTGGATCTGCACGGGCCCGCGGCGCAGACGTCGATGGCGGAAGAGGGTGTTGCCGATGGGTCGGCTGCCGTGTCGCGTCAGGGGGCGCAGCCCTCGCCCGATGGCACTGAGAGCAAAGGAGGTACGGGCCCAGATGGCGGGCCGCAGGGGATCGGGGCCGTGCAGCAGGACCTCGCGCCAGAAGATCCGACTCTGTCGGTGCAGACCGAGCTGCTCAGCCTCGACGCGGCTTGCCCGACGGCGGCCGCT
>NZ_JAGDWX010000015.1:0-35414 GCF_023256195.1 Acidithiobacillus sp. | reverse complement strand
CCAGCAGCTCGGCGCGCGGCCAGCGCGGGTCCGATCCGTAGGCGCGACGCAGGGCGGCGGTGAGGGAGGCTGGCAGGGATAACCAGGGCCAGAGCCCTTGCGGTCCGTGGCGGCGAGGGGCGAGATGGGATCTCATGGCCTCGGATATTCCAGACTTTTGCCCAAAGGGTCAATCGGGCTTTGTGCCGGCGCGAGGTGGCCCTGGTGCGACCTTGGAGAAGCGGCGACAATGACGATCTCTTGCACGGTCTGAGGGACACTCGTGGCTCGATCCTCCACGTCAATGCCGTCTGTGGGCGCGGCGCCGGCCGGCGGTGCTGGCCATTCCCACCATCACCATGGCCACGATCATCACCACGGGCATGCCGCGGCGGGGAGCGGTCGCGCCCTGCTCTGGAGCCTGCTGCTGATATTGGGCTACGCCACCGTCGAGGCGGTGGCGGGTTGGCGTGCCGACTCCATGGCGCTTTTGGGCGATGCCGGGCACATGCTCACCGATGCCGTGGCGCTGGCCATGGCGCTGCTGGCGGCGCGCCTGGGACAACGCCCGCCGTCGCCGCGCCACAGTTTTGGTCTGGGACGGGTGGAGGTATTGGCGGCAGTCTTCAATGTCCTGCTGATGCTGGGTATCGTCTCGGCCATCAGCGTCGAGGCCGTACGTCGCCTACTGCATCCGGAGGTGGTGGATGGACCCGTGGTCATCGTCGTCGCTACCCTGGGTCTTCTACTGAACCTTGCCATTGCCCTGCTGCTGATGAAGGGCGCACATTCCCTCAATCAGCGGGCCGCCCTGCTGCACGTGCTCGGTGACCTCCTGGGCTCCCTGGCGGCTATCGTCGCCGGTATCGTCATCGTCAGCACCGGCTGGGATCCCATCGATCCGATACTGTCCTTGTTCATCAGCGCGCTCATCCTCGTTTCCAGCCTGCGCCTGCTGCGCGAGACCGTCCACGTGCTCCTGGAGGGCACCCCGCGCGGGCTGGAGCTGGAAGCGGTGGGCAAGGCCATGGCGGCGGTGGCGGGCGTGGATTCTGTGCACGATCTGCACATCTGGGCCATCAGCAGCGAGCGTCTGGCATTGTCGGCACACCTGCAGCTGCGTGAACTCGCGGGCTGGCCGGAGATTCTGGAGCGGGAGCGAGAACTGCTGGCGGAGCGCTTCGGTATCGAGCACGTCACCTTGCAGCCGGAGTTACCCTTGCACCCGCTGCGGCGCTGGGCCGAGGCCCCCGGCGTCGGACTCAGGAAGGAAGGTGCCTGAGGGAGAAACTGTCGACCCGTGCTGGTGGCAGATTGCGCCAGACAAAGTGGCCACCGTCGTGTTCGAACACCTGGGGGATGATGCTGTGGCAGGAGCTCCGGGGATGATAGGTGAACTGGATGAACACGGTGCCCGGGCGGCTGATCCCCGGAAACTGGTCGAGAATCTGGCGAACCACCGAGGCCGGCATGCTGCGCAGCGGCAGACTGGAAACGATGGCACGGGCGGTGCCTCGTGCACCGAGGTAGTCCTCCAGACGGGCGGCATCGCCTTCGATGACCTCCACTCCGGGGAAGCGGCGCCGCAGGTGGGCGACCATGCGTGGGGAGCGCTCCACCAGGATGAGGTCCGCCGGCGCGACGCCGCGCTCCAGGAGGGCACGGGTAACGGGTCCAAGCCCGGGGCCCAGCTCCAGAACGAAGCCGTCGCCCGCGGGAACCAGGCCCGCCATCTTGCGCGCAAGGTAGGGTGAGCTTGGGAAAACGGCGCCGATGGCGCGGGGGTCGCGCAGAAATTCGCGGGTGAAGTGCCAGAAGCCGGGTCTGCTGGTGGGTGTGCTCATGCTCGTCCTCGGACTTGCCGCCTTGTGTGCGCATCTAGATTAGCACGACGGCGGCGCGGGCGTCTTCCCGCCGGCCTTGCCAGGTTCCTCGCTCTTCGGTTAACGTGATCCGGAATATTCCGGTGTGTCGTGCGGCTGCGGTGATGGACGCATCGCGTCTGAGGATCGGCAACGCGGGCTATACTGTGCGTAGGGTGTCGCCACGGGAGGAGGGCTATCATGTCTGAGGATGGAATCACCGGTGTGGCCAACTCCCCGCGTTTCGTCAGTAATCTCACCAAAAACTCCCTGGCCTTGGTCCTCGCCGGTGGCCGCGGCAGCCGCCTGGGACCGCTGACGGACTGGCGGGCCAAGCCGGCGGTACCTTTCGGCGGTAAATTCCGCATCATCGATTTCTGCCTTTCCAACTGCATCAATTCCGGCATCCGCCGGGTGGGCGTGCTGACCCAGTACAAGGCGCACAGCCTCATCCGTCACCTGCAGCTGGGCTGGGGTTTTCTGCGCGGCGAATTCAGCGAATTCATCGAGATCCTGCCCGCCCAGCAGCGCATGAACACCGGTTGGTACAAAGGCACTGCCGATGCCATCTTCCAGAATATCGATATCCTGCGGGCCCATCGGCCCCGCTATGTGGTGATCCTGGCGGGCGACCACATTTACCGGATGGACTACGGGCAGATGCTGGCGGAGCACGTACAGACCCAGGCCGACATGACCGTGGCCTGCATCGAGGTAGGGCTCGAGGAGGCCCGCAGCTTCGGCGTGATGTCCGTCAATCACGAGGATCGGGTGGTCGCCTTCACGGAAAAGCCCAACGACCCCGTGCCCATCCCCGGACAAGCCGATCGTGCCCTGGCGAGCATGGGCATCTACGTGTTCAATACCGATTTCCTGTACGAGCAGCTGATCCGCGACGCCGACGATCCCCAGTCCAGCCACGACTTCGGCCACGACCTCATCCCCTACATGGTGCCTCGCTATCGGGTCATCGCCCACCGTTTCCGGCACAGTTGCATCTCCAGTGCCGGCAGCGGCAATCCGCAACGCTGCTATTGGCGCGATGTGGGCACCATCGATGCCTACTGGGCAGCGAACATCGATCTCGTGCACGTGACACCGGACCTCGACCTCTACGACAGCCGCTGGCCCATCTGGACCTATCAGGAACAGTTGCCGCCCGCCAAGTTCGTCTTCGATGATGAGGGCAGACGTGGCGTCGCCCTGGACAGCCTGGTTTCCGGGGGCTGCATCATCAGCGGCGCCACCGTCCGGCGTTCTTTGCTCTTTTCCAACGTGCGCGTCAATGACGGCAACACGCTGGTGGAGGATTCCGTGATCCTGCCCAACGTGCGCATGGGCGAAGGTGCGCGGCTGCGCAAGGTGGTGGTGGAGAAGGGCGCCATCATTCCGCCGGGACTGGTGGTGGGCGAGGATCCGGTGGAAGACGCCCGGCGTTTTCATCGCACCCCCGGTGGCGTCACCCTCATTACCCCGGAATCGCTGGGGCAGCAGCTGCACTTTGTGAGATAGCCCATGCCACCTGCCCGGGCCCTGCACGTCATCCTCTGCTGGCACATGCATCAGCCCGACTATCGGGATGGCGACGGCGAGTATCGTTTCCCTTGGACCTATCTGCACGCCTGCAAGGACTACACCGACATGGTGGCGCACCTGGAGGAGAACCCCATGGCGCGGGCGGTGTTCAACTTCGTCCCGGTGCTGGTGGAACAGTTGCAGGATTATGTCCAGCAATTCGCCGAGGGCCGTTTCCGCGACCCTTTGCTGCGGGTCCTGGCCACCGAAGATCTCAAGGATCTCGTGCCGGAAGTCCGCCACTACCTGCTGGAACAGTGTTTCCGGCTCGATCCGGAACACATGCTCCACCCCTTTCCGGGCTACCGCCGCCTTTATGAGCTCTGGCAGTTCATCCGCCAGGACGCCAGCGAGATGGTGGACTATCTCTCGGTGCAGTACGTGGCCGATCTCGTGGTCTGGTACCACCTGGCCTGGACCGGGGAGACGGTGCGGCGACAGACGCCGCTGATTCAGGAGCTCATGGCCAAGGGCTCGGGTTACAGCTGGGAGGATCGGCAAAATCTGCTGCACTGCATCGGCGACTTGCTGGCGGGGCTCCTGCCCCGCTATCGGGCGCTGGCCGAGAGTGGTCGCATCGAGATCTCCACGACTCCCTATGAGCACCCCATCGCTCCCTTGCTGTTGGATTTCACCGTCGCCCGGGACGGCGAGCCCGATGCCCATCTGCCCCAGTGCCCCGCTTACCCTGGTGGCGAGGAACGCGTGCAATGGCAACTAGACGCCGCCTTGGACCGCCACCGCCAGGATTTTGGGGTGGCGCCGCAAGGACTGTGGCCAGCCGAGGGCGGGATCTCTGCCGCCTTCGTCGAGATTCTGGGCCGCAAGGGTGTGCAGTGGACTGCCACCGGTGAGGGCATCCTCGCCCGTAGCCTGAGCCGTAGCGACCGTGGCGACGCGCCCGCCCGCGAGCGTCACGACTATCTCTATCGTCCCTACCGCCTGCGGGGCGACGGTCCCTGGCTGTTCTTCCGCGACGATGCCCTGTCCGATGCCATTGGCTTCGATTACAAGAGCTGGTTTGGCCACGATGCCGTCACCGATTTCGTCCAGCGTCTCGAGGCCATCTGGCGGCAGACGGAGGATCAGGCTTTCCCGGTGGTGAGCATCATCCTCGATGGGGAAAATGCCTGGGAGTACTACCCCTACAACGGCTACTATTTCCTCTCCGAGCTCTACCGTGCCCTGGCCAACCATCCCCATCTGCAGCTCTGTACCTTCCGGGATTTCCGGCGCGATCATCCGCAGGCCTGCACCGTCCTGCCGCAGCTGGCTGCCGGGAGCTGGGTCTACGGCAGTTTCTCCACCTGGATCGGTGACCCCGCCAAGAATCGCGCCTGGGATCTGCTCTGCAGTGCCAAGAAGGCGGTCGATCAGCAGCTCTCCGCACTGACGCCGGAGCAGCAGGGGCGGGTCCTCAAGCAGCTGGCGCTGTGCGAGGGCTCGGACTGGTTCTGGTGGTTCGGGGATTACAATCCCGCGGAGTCCGTGCGCGATTTCGATGCGCTCTATCGCGCGCACCTGCGTGAGCTCTATCGTCTCCTCAGGCTGGCCCCGCCAGCGGAGCTGGACCAGCCCATCAGCCAGGGCGGGGCGCCGGCGGAAGCGGGAGGCACCATGCGCCGTAGTCATCATCAAGGAGACTAAATGCCCCCTGCCACCCCCTTGCTCCTGGGAGTCCACGCCCACCAACCCATCGGCAACTTCCCCGAGGTCATCGACGACGCCGTGGCGCGCTGTTATCACCCATTTTTCGAGGTGCTGTCGCGCTATCCCGAATTCCCCTTTGCCGTCCACATCAGCGGCTGGCTGCTGGGATATATGCTGGAGCATCACCCGGCCACCACGACCCTGCTCATCGACATGGTCGCGCGGGGCCAGACGGAGCTGGTGGGTGCCGGCGATACCGAGCCCGTGCTGGCGGCTATTCCCTACCTGGACCGGGTAGAGCAGGTGGAGGCCATGAGCGAACGTCTGGAGCAGGCCTTTGGCGTGCGTCCACAGGGCGCCTGGCTCACGGAGCGGGTCTGGGATCCCAGTGTGGTGCCAGCCCTGGTGGATGCCGGTATCCGCTACGTGATGGTAGACGACTACCATTTCCTCTGCGCCGGGGTGGCGTCTGAGGCGCTGGGGGGCTTCTACCGCACGGAAGAAAACGGCCAGGCCATCGATGTTTTTCCCATTGCCGAGCGCCTGCGCTACCTTCTGCCCTTTTCCGAGGCAGGCCAGGCCATCGCAGAGATCGGCGGCCGTGCGGGACAGGCGGCCATTTATTTCGACGACATCGAAAAGTTCGGACTCTGGCCGGAGACCTACGACTGGGTCTATGGCCGCGGCTGGTTGGAGCAGTTCATTCAGGGGGCACTTGCCCACGAAGGCATCGTTCCCACGCACTATCGAGACTTCCTGGCACAGCAGCGACCCCTCGGGATCGTCTACCTGCCCACCGTTTCCTACTCGGAGATGAATGCCTGGACCTTGCCGCCGGCGGCGGCGCACCAGTACGAAGCCCTGCTCCACCAGGAGCGCGATGCCGGCCGTCTGGGGGAACGCAAGGCCCTGATCCGCGGTGGCATCTGGAAGAATTTCCTGAGCCGCTATCCCGAGGGCAACTGGATGCACAAGCGGATGCTGCAGCTGTCGGCCCGCTTCCACGCTCTGCCCAAGCGGCGGCAGAGTCCGGCCATGCGCGCCGCCCTGCACGCGGCGCAGGCCAACGACGCCTACTGGCATGGGCTTTTTGGTGGCATCTACCTGCCGCACCTGCGTCGCGCCGTCTATCACGCTCTGCTCACCCTGGAATCCCTGCTGGATGGAGTGCAGAAACGACCGACCCTTACGGCCCTGGATATCGATCTGGACGGTCGCGAAGAGTGGCTCTGCCACGATGCAGAGGCCCAGATCATCGTCGCTCCCGAGCCCTTCGCGAGCATTGTCGAGTGGGACCACTATGGTCGCCGTCACAACTTTGCCGACACCTTGGCACGACGGGATGAGGCCTACTACGAGAAGATTCGCCAGGGCGCGAGCACCGTGGCACCGGAGCACGGCGGTATCGTCTCGGCCCACGACCGGGTGAGTTTCAAGACCCAGATCGGTGTCGAGGACCTGGTTTTTGACGATATTCCCTGTCAGAGCTTCATCGATCGTCTGGGCGATGTCCGCCTCGAGTATCGCATCGAGGGCGAGAACAAGGGCCTGCGCTTCGTCGCCAGCGCCGCACCGAGTCACCTGGTGCACAAGGCTTATCAGCTGCGGCGCGGTGTCCTGCAGGTGGATTATCGTCTCACGCCCCAGGATGCGGGGAGTGGAGAGATACCCTTTCGCACTCGGCTCTATCTCGCCATGCCCAGTTGCGACGGTCCCGGCGGTCGGCTGCTGGTGGACGACATTCTCCAGGGCGGTCTGGGCACGCCGGCGCAAGGCAGCTCCGCGAGCCTTGTCGCCATCGAGGACGATGTCCTGCAGGGGCGTCTGGAACTGCGGGTGGACCGGCCTGTCGCCTGGCAGGTGCGCCCGCATTGGAGTATCTCCCAGTCCGAGGCCGGTTTTGAGCGCATCATGCAGGCGCTGGTACTGGATCTACAATGGTCCGTGGCCTTGGGTCAGGAGTGGACCTGTGTGCTGACGGGAAAGGTGCAAGGCCATGGCGGATAAACTCTGTATCGGCGTCGATGTCGGCGGCACCAATCTGCGCTTCGGTGTGTTCCAGGGCGCGGAGTGCCTGCGCTGCACGCGACGTGAGGTGGATCTGCGGCAGCGCTGTGAGGCAGCGAGCGACAGCGCCGCCGCCCGCGAGATCGTGCTCACTGCCCTGGCCGAGGGTATCCACGAATTGCTGCCCGACTTTCCCGAGGTGGCGCGCGTGGGTCTCGCCTTCCCGGGTTTCGTTGATCACGACGGGGTGCTGCTCAAGTCTCCCAATATCCCACAACTGGAAAATTTTGCACTGCAATCGGAGCTTGCGCAGCGCCTGGGCCTGCGGGTCATTGCCGAAAACGACGCCAATGCCGCCGCCTACGGCGAATTCTGGGAGGAGCGGCAGGCCCACCCGGAGCTGCAGGACCTCCTCTATGTCGGTCTGGGTACGGGCGTGGGTGGCGGCTGGGTACACCACTGCCGGCCCTGGCGCGGTGCCCACGGTGCCGCCATGGAAATCGGTCACCTGATCGTGGTCCCTGGGGGGAGGCGCTGCGGCTGTGGCAATCAGGGCTGCCTCGAACAGTACGCCTCGGCGCGCGGCGTGCAGGCCAGCTACGTGGAAGCCACGGGTACGGCGCCGGAGCCCGCCGTCATTGCCCAGATGGCGCGCGACGGGCACGCTGAGGGGCGGGCCGCCTTTGCCCGGGCGGGACAGTGTCTGGGGCAGGCGCTGGCCCACGTGCTCAAGGTGGCCGATGTGGGTCTGCTGCGGGTAGGTGGAGGGCTCAGCGCTGCCTGGGACTGTTTCGCGGACGATTTTCTCCAGCGTCTGGACCAGGATCTGATCCCGGCCCTGCGCGGCTCCGTCGAGGTCAGGCGCGGCAACAACGATGACCTTGCCGGCATGCGCGGCGCTGCACTGTTGGCCAATGACGATCCGCGGCGTCCCTAGACGGGCAGCGCCTCGGGTCGCGCCCTCCGTGCCACGAAAGAGATCGGCGAGTGTCCGGCCCCCGGTCCCGGGCCCTACCTGGGGTGCTGCGTTCTGACCGTGCGTATCGGTGTCTTTGATTCTGGTCTCGGCGGTCTGAGCACTCTGCTGGCGTGTCTGCGCTATCTGCCCGAGGCAGAGTATCGGTTCTTCGGGGACGTGGCCCACGCGCCCTATGGGGACAAGGACCCTGCGCTCGTGCGCCAGTGGACGGCCGAAGCCTACCAGCGCTTCCTGACGGCGGGGGTGGATGCCGTCGTCCTTGCCTGCAACTCCGCCACCAGCGCTGCCGCCGCACCCTTGCGAGAGCAGTCGCCGGTGCCCATCCTGGGCCTCGAGCCAGCCATCAAGAAAGCCCTGGATACAGAGGAGGGACCCGTGCTGCTGCTGGCGACGACCTTGACGGTGACGGGCGACAAATTGCGTATTCTGCTGCAGCGCATCGACAGCGCCCGGCGGGTACGGCCGGTGGCCTGTCCCGGGCTGATGGAGATCGTCGAGGGACAGGCGTCAGACTGGCGTATCGCGGCCCAGAACTATTGGCGCGAGCGCCTGTACCCGCATTTCGAGGAACTGCAGCCGAGTGGCCTGGTGCTGGGCTGCACCCACTACTGCTGGTTGGAAAGGGAGTTTCGCCAGTGGGCGGGACCCGACTGCCGAGTCTACGATGGCAACGACGGCGTGGCGCGGCACTTGTGGCGTCGGCTCTTCGGCACGGAAGCCCCGTTACCCGGGGCACTGCCCCGTAGCGCCCGCATCCGCCTGGAGTTCAGCGCCGATGCAGATCGCAAGAAGAAACTCGCCCGCGACTGGCTGGCCAGCCGCGGTGTACAGCTTCAGGAGCGGGTGCAGGACACCCGCATCCGTCCCCTCAGTCGAGGCTGACGCCCTCTTTGGTGAGGCGGACGCCGTACTTCTTCGCTTGCGATTCACCCTGTTCGTAGGCCAACTCCGCCAGTTTCTGGGCGTGCTCGGCCTTGGCTACGGCCTCGTCGTACTTGCCGGCCTTGTCGGCTGCCTCGGCCTCCTCGAGTAGCTTGGGTGTGGCAAGCCACTGATAGTGGATGGCTTCGGTCTTGGCCATGGCGGCCTTGGCACTGTTGATGGCCTGCTGCGCCTCGGCAGCGGTGGCGGCCACGGCGCCAAGACTCCACACCAGTGCGCTGGAAGCAAGCAGAGCAAGCATGAGACGTTTCATGTGAACCTCCTTTTTCGGGGAATCCCATCGACCTTTGCGCAGCAGCCTGCAGGATTCGTTCCCGACCCCGCAATCTGCCAACT
Source organism: Acidithiobacillus sp. (assembly GCF_023256195.1). Lineage (GTDB taxonomy): Bacteria > Pseudomonadota > Gammaproteobacteria > Acidithiobacillales > Acidithiobacillaceae > Acidithiobacillus_A. The sequence continues at coordinate 26,084 of NZ_JAGDWX010000015.1, read as the reverse complement.
CTCCGCCGCGGCGGCCTTTCCCTGCGCAAGTAGGCTGGGTGGTGGCCGAATTCGTCCAATTCTGCGCCGGCATTTCGGCCCCTTGGGGGCAGTTGCCGTGATGCATGGAATGCACTGTGGTCCGTACAAGGCCGTCACGGACCGCCCACGATCAAGAGCGCGGTGGCGTGGATCAGCACCCCGACACAGCCACCCACCAGGGTCCCGTTGATGCGGATGTACTGCAGATCGCTGCCGATACCGTCCTCCAGGAGCCGCACCATGTCGGCAGTGGGCCAGGCGTCGATGGTGGCGATGATGTGTTGCTGCAGGTTTTCCTGGACCGCCGGTGCCAGCGATCGGGCGCTGTCCATCAGATAGGCGTCCAGGGCCGTGCGCAGGCTTTCCTGGGTCTCGAGCCAGTGCGCGACCTGTCCGAGCAGGCCGATGAGGGTACGACGCAGGCGCGACTGGGGCGAGCCAAGATCGCTCTCGAGCCAATGCCCCAGATCCAGCACGATGGCGTCGACGTAGCTCAGCACCGCAGGATCGTCCAGGATCTGCTGTTGCCAGTGCTGGATGTCGGCACGCCAGCCCGGGTCCTGCTGCAGACGCGTGGCGGTGCGCGCGACCCAGGCATCGAAGGCCAGCCTCCGTGGGTGTTGCGGATCGACGCTGATCTCCGTCAAAAGCTCGTGCAGGGCGCGCACGAGGTTGCGGGACAGATGGTGGGAAAGATTGCTCGGATCCACTACGCTGCCAAGCCACGAGAACAGGGTGGGATAGGCGCGCTGCAGAAGGGTCTCTATCTGTTGGGCCAGCTGTTCCTGCACCGATTCACGGGAGAGCCAGCTCTGCAATTGGTCGATGCCTTCGTCCAGCAGCTCCTGGTGGCGACCATGGTCGGTGAGCATCTGCATTAGCCTGCCGAGCCATGGCCCCAGATCCAGCGCCTGCAGTTGCCGACCGATGGCAGCGCGCAGAGCACTGCGAAACGGCTCGATGCTACCCATATCGAGGCCCCGCTGGAGCAGAGACAGCAGCTGTTGCGCCAGCAGATGCCGATGGCGATGGCTGCGCAGCCAGCGGGCGAGACTGGCGGCGGGTTTCTGCCGCGCAAGAATCTGGACGAGTGCCTCCGTCTGCAGGAACTGACCGCGGATGAAGGACGCGAGACGTCGGCTCAGGCGCTCGCGCTGGCGAGGCAGGATCGCCGTGTGCGGTATGGGCAGCCCGAGGGGATGGCGGAACAGGGCGACTACGGCAAACCAGTCCGCCAGGCCGCCGATCATGGCGGCTTCGGCAAAGGCGCCGGTCCAGGCGTAGGGACCACGCATGCCCTGCCAGGCCGAAAAAAGGAAAAGCAGCGTGGCCGCAATCAGCAGGGCCAGGGCAATGCGACGGCTGCGGCGCAGCGGGGTCGTCCTCGGCGCAGCGGTGTTCACGCGCGGCCCGCCGTCGGGGACAGGACGGATTCCTCGAAGATCGCCCGCAATCCTCGCGACCGCGTGCGCAAACCCCTGCGGCCGCGCCGCGAGCGCAGCTCTGGATGGGCCCGAAAACGGAGCATCATGGTGCTAGCATAGCATCCGTGCAGCGCTGGCGTTGAGAGTCCTGTAAGCCCCTTGTGCGACGCGGCCCATCTCTGTCATGGTTGAGCGGCTTGGTCACGGAGTGAGTCTTTTTGCCATGTCTGCCGCCGATCCCCACTGGTCCCTCGCCTTTGAACACAGTTTTGCCGAACGTCTGCCCGGCTGTTATCAGCCCTGGCAGCCGGCGCCGGTGCCGGCGCCACGACTCGTGCTCTTCAACCGGGCGCTGGCAGCGCAACTGGGCCTTGGCGAAATGGAGGAGTCGGCCCTGGCGGAGTTCCTCTCAGGCCGGCGGCTGCCCCCCGGTGCCCGTCCCATTGCCTTGGCCTATGCTGGGCACCAGTTCGGCCACTTCAACCCGCAGCTGGGCGATGGCCGCGCCCTGCTCCTGGGCGAGATCCGCGATCCCGCGGGGCAACGCTGGGATCTGCACCTCAAGGGTTCCGGGGCAACTCCTTATGCCCGTGGCGGCGACGGCAAGGCGGTGCTCGGACCGATGCTGCGGGAATACCTCATGGGTGAAGCCATGACCGCTCTGGGGATCCCCAGTACTCGAGCCTTGGCCGTGGTGGCTACGGGTGAGGCGGTGCAGCGGGAGCGTCCCTTGCCGGGCGCGGTGCTCAGCCGGGTGGCGCGCAGCCACATCCGCGTCGGTACCTTTCAGTATCTGGCCATACGGGACGATTTGGCACGACTGAAGGATCTGGCCGACTACACCATCGATCGTCACTATCCGGATCTCAGTGAGGACCCCAACCCCTACCTTGCGCTACTGCGGCGGGTGTTGGAGCGCCAGGCCGAGCTCATCGCCCAGTGGCAGGCGGTCGGTTTCATCCACGGCGTCATGAACACCGACAACATGAGCATCGCCGGCGAGACCATCGATTACGGGCCCTGCGCCTTCATGGACCGTTACGATCCCGCCACGGTGTTCAGCTCCATCGATCACCAGGGCCGTTACGCCTATGGCGAGCAGCCGCGCATTGCCCAGTGGAATCTGGTGCGTCTGGCCGAGTGTCTGGTGCCTCTGGTGAACGATGCCGACGAGGAACAGGCCATCGCCCTGCTGACGGCCGAACTCAATCGCTTCCCTGCGGTTTTTTCAGAGCAGTGGCAGCGGCGTTTTGCCGCCAAGCTCGGACTGGCATCAGCGGCGCCGACGGACGATGGCGTGGAGTCCTTGATCCGCGGCTTTCTGGAGCTCTTGCAGGCGGAGGGGGAGGACTTTACGCTGGCCTTTCGGCGCCTGGCCGCGCACCTGCGGGGCACGGACGAGCGCGCCCTGGGCCTCGCGCCCTTGCCCGCCAGCTGGGACCCCTGGCTGCAGCAATGGCATCGGTACATCGATGGTCGTAACGAGGATCCGCAGCAGCTGGCCGCGCGTATGGATGCCTGCAATCCCATCTACATCCCGCGCAACCACCTCGTGGAAGAGGCCCTGGCAGCGGCACAGTTCGATCAGGATCTCGGGCCCCTTCGGGCACTGCTGGAGCGTCTGCAGGATCCCTTCACAGCCCGCGCCGACAGTTTTCGCTACAGCCAGCCCATGCCGGCAGAGTGGGGCCCCTATCGTACCTTCTGCGGTACCTGAGCGTTTCCGCCGGTGACGCGCCCTTGTCAAGTATCGGCACGGCCCCTATCATCTGTTTTCGGGTAGCGGCGTGAGACGATCATTGCGGTACTTATATATCAAGACCTTCGGTTGCCAGATGAACGAGTACGACTCGGAGCGCATCGGCGATCTGCTGGCCGCCAGCCACGGTCTCGAGCTCGTGGACGATCCCGACCGGGCCGATGTGCTGGTGCTCAACACCTGTTCCATTCGCGAGAAAGCCGAAGACAAGGTCTACACCCAGCTGGGTTTCTGGCGCCCCTACAAGGAAAGTCGTCCGGAGGTCATCATCGCCGTGGGCGGCTGTGTCGCCAGTCAGGAAGGGGAATCCCTGCGGCGGCGCGCCCCCTTCGTCGACATCGTCTTCGGTCCGCAGACCCTGCATCGTCTGGCCGATATGTTGGATGCCCGCCTTGCGGAGCGCCGACCGCAGGTCGACCTGCGCTTTCCTGAGCTGGAAAAATTCGATCGCCTGCCGCAGCGTCCGGGCCGTGAGGGCCCCACGGCCTTCGTCACCGTCCAGGAGGGCTGCGACAAGTTCTGTACCTTCTGTGTGGTACCGCATACCCGCGGCCGCGAATTCAGCCGGCCCATGCCGGATATCGTCCGCGAGGTACGGCAGCTGGTGGATCAGGGCGTGCGCGAGGTGACCCTGCTGGGACAGAACGTCAACGCCTACCGGGGCGCCACCGGCCTCATCGGCGAGGGCGATCTGGCCGAACTCTTGGAGCGTCTGGCGCGCATTCCCGGCCTGCTGCGCTTACGCTATACCACGTCCCACCCCAACAATCTGGACGATCGTCTCATCGCCGCTCACCGCGATATCCCGATTCTGGCCGCGCATCTGCACCTGCCGGTGCAGAGTGGCTCCGATCGGATCTTGCGGCGGATGCACCGTAAGCATAGCGTGGACAGCTACCTCGACAAGATCGAGCGACTGCGAGCGGCGCGCAGCGACATCCGTATCTCCTCCGACTTCATCGTCGGTTTCCCCGGGGAGACGGACGCCGATTTCGCAGCCACCCTGGACCTCATCGAGGCGGTGCGATTCGATCAGTCTTTCTCCTTCAAATACAGTCCCCGCCCCAATACGCCGGCGCTGAAGCTCAAGGACAGCGTGCCCGAGGGGATCAAGGACGAACGTCTGGCGGTGTTGCAGGGGCGGATCACCGGTCTGGCCCGGGCCTATAGCGAGGCGCTGGTGGGAACGGTTCAGGAAGTCCTGGTCACTGGCCCCTCGCGCCGTGACCCGCGTGAGTGGACGGGCAAGACTTCCTGCAACCGCTCCGTAAACTTCGCCGGACCCGCCAATCTCAGCGGTCGGATGCTGCCTCTGCGGATCACCGCTGCCTTGGCCAACAGCCTGCGGGGTGAGATGGTGCCGTCCGCGGCTGCCCGTCTGGCGGGCTGATGGCAGCAACGGAGCCCCCCAGTACCGGCGCCACAGCTCACGCCGAGTTCATCGCCGACCTGGCGACTTCGACCCAGCTGGCGGAAATGGCGGGCCAGCTGGACGCCCATCTCAAGCAGATAGAGGCGCAGCTGGGGGTGCTGATCCTGCCCCGGGGCAGCCACTTTCACATCAGCGGTCCGGCCGAAGCGGTGCAGGCGGCACAGCAGGTGTTGCTGCAACTCTACCAACAGGCGCGCCAGGGCCGCAGCCTCACGGCCCAGTGGGTGCACCACAGCATCCAGGGGGCGCGGCTGGACGCCGAGGCGACCCAGGCGGGCGATGCCGGTGCCGGGGTACAGACGCGCAAAGGGGTCATCCACGGGCGCGGGGTGCGCCAGCGCCGCTATCTGGAGGCCATCCGCCGTAACGATCTGACCTTTGGCATCGGCCCGGCGGGAACGGGCAAGACCTATCTGGCCGTGGCGGCCGCCGTGGAGGCTTTGAGTCGAGAGTCGGTACAGCGCCTGCTGCTGGTGCGTCCGGCGGTGGAGGCCGGAGAGCGGCTGGGCTTCTTGCCCGGTAGCCTCAGCGAAAAGGTCGATCCCTACCTGCGCCCCCTCTACGACGCCCTCTACGAGATGCTGGGCTTTGAGAAGGTGAGCAAGCTCATGGAGCGTCAGGTCATCGAGGTCGCTCCCTTGGCCTACATGCGCGGGCGCACCCTCAACGAAGCCTTCGTCATCCTGGACGAGGCCCAGAACACGACGCCCGAACAGATGAAAATGTTCCTCACGCGCATGGGTTTCGGTGCCAAGGTCGTGGTCACGGGCGATGTGACCCAGGTGGATCTGCCGCGCGGCCAGCCCTCGGGTCTGGTGCAAGCCGTGGAGATCCTGCGCGGAATGTCCGGGGTGGAGATGGTCTTTTTTCAGAGCGTGGACGTCGTCCGCCATCCCTTGGTGGCCCGTATCGTCGAGGCCTACGATCGCGATCGTGAGTCGTCCTCGTGACGCCGACCTTGCGTTTGTCCCGCCGCGTCGACGAGAGCCTCGAGCCCGGCCTGCCGCCACCGCCGGGACAGCGCAGTTGCCGCGCGGCCATCGCCGCCGCCCTGACGGTACCCTCGCCGCGGCTGGGCGAAACCGGCATCGTTGGCCTGAGTCTCGCTTTCGTCGGCGCTCAGGCCATGGCCCAACTCAACGGCCAGTTCCGGCAGCGGCCCCAGCCCACCAACTGTCTGTCCTTTCCTGCGCCACGGCAGTCCGGTCCCTATCGTCAGGATTTCCTGGGGGACATCGTCCTGGCCCCGTTGGTCGTGTTGCAGGAGGCGGCGGAGCAGGCCAAACGGCCCCGGGATCACTACCGTCACCTGCTCATCCACAGCACCCTCCACCTCCTCGGCTACGACCACGAGGATGCCGCCGAAGCCGCGCGCATGGAGGCGCTGGAGACCCAGTTGCTGGCCCAAATGGGTGTGGCCGACCCATATCAGAACCCCGACCATGAGTGAAGACCGAAGTAGTCCGGAGCGCTCCCGCAGCTGGTGGGCGCGTTTCACCCAGTCCCTGCGCGGCAATGTGGAAGATCAGGACACCCTCCTGGACCTCATCCGTGAAGCCGGCGAGCGCCAGATCATCGATGCCGAAGCCGCGCGTATGGTGGATGGCATCTTTCGGATGGGCGAGCTCAGCGTGCGGGATGTGATGATTCCCCGTGCCCAGATGGAAGTGATCGAGCTGGATCTGCCCATCTCCGAGATCATCGCGCGGGTGGTGGAAGTGGGCCACTCCCGCTTTCCGGTGGTGGGCAACGATCGCGACGATGTGCGCGGCATCTTGCTGGCCAAGGACCTTCTGCGCGCCTGCGGCCAAAGTCCGGAACCTCCGCGCTTGACGGATCTGCTGCGGCCCGCCACCTTCATCCCCGAGAGCAAGCACCTGGATCACCTGCTCTACGAGTTCCGTACCGGTCGTCACCACATGGCTCTGGTGGTGGACGAGTACGGCGGGGTGGCGGGACTCATCACCATCGAGGACGTGCTGGAGATCATCGTCGGCGAAATCGAGGACGAGTACGACATCGAAGAGGATGTGATGGTGGTACCGCGCGAGGACGGTGACTTTCTCGTCAATGCCGTCATCACCCTGCAGGAGTTCAATGCCCAGTTCCACGCGGAGTTGGACGACGAGTATGCCGATACCCTGGGCGGTTGGTTGAGCAATCGTCTGGGGCACGTACCGCGGGTAGGGGAGGTGGTGATGGTGGGGGGACTGCGCCTCGAGGTCTTGCGGGCCGATCGCAAGCGCGTGCAGATCCTGCGCCTCAGTCTCCCGCGTGAAGCGCGGACGACCGAAGCGACCACGCCTGCGGAACCTTCCTGATGTCAGACCATCGGAGAGGGTGCAGACCTCGGGAAAGGGGAACGGGATGGCGGCAAGCGCAAGCGTAGCAGTGCCGGGTGAGGCAAGACCGGGCTTGGTCTGGCGGTTGCTCCTGGCTATGTTTATGGGCGCCCTCTGGCCCCTGGCCTTTGCACCCTTCGATTATTCCTTTCTGGCCTTTCTGCTGCTGGCGGGACTTTTTCTGGTGAGCGCTGGCGCCCGCAGCGCCAAATCGGCGGCGGCCATGGGCTACCTCTTCGGCTTCGCCGCCTTTGCCGCAGGCACCTACTGGATTGCCATTACCCTGCACAATTTTGCCCATATGAGCTGGATTCTGGCGGGTGCCCTGGTCGGACTCTTGGCGGCGTACTGCGCCATCTATCCGGCTCTGGCTCTGGGACTTGCGCACCGTTTCTTTCCAGGGCCGGCGCGCTGGCTGGCCGTGCCGGTACTCTGGATTCTGTCCGAATGGGCTCGTTCCCGTTTTGCTACGGGCTTCCCGTGGCTTGCCACCGGTTATACCCAGACGGAGGGTTTTCTCGGCGGACTTGCCCCTTGGCTCGGTCAATACGGCGTCGGCCTCGCCACCGCAGTGGTCGCGGCAACGGCCGCCTGGGCCTGGACGCAGCGCCGGGACGTCCGTGCCCTGTGGGCGGCCATCTCCACCGTGCTCCTGATCTTTGCCTTGGCGCTCTTCGCCGGGACCGTCCGCTTTACCCATCCGCAAGGATCACCGCTCCATTTCCGGCTGCTGCAGGGCGATATCCCCATCTCCGAGAAATGGAACCCAGAGCGGATCGATGCCATCCTGACCCGCTACGCTCGACTCATCGCCGCCTCTCCACCCGGAACCCAGCTCATCGCCCTGCCGGAGACGGCCTTCCCCATCTTTCAGACGGAGATCCCTGGCCTCATCGCTCACCTCCAGGATTGGTCCGCCGAGCATGACGCCACCCTCATCATCGGCATTCCCGAGTCCAGCCACGGTAAATATTACAATGCCGCCATGGAAATCCACGGGCACGACCCCCTGCGCTGGTACCGCAAGCAGCATCTGGTACCCTTTGGCGAATACATTCCTTTTCCAGCCATTCTCGGTCCCATCGTCCACGATTTTCTGCCGGGACTCGGCAGCTTCACGCCGGGAGTGGGCAGCTCGGTCCTGCCGGTGGACGGGCAGAAAGCCGGTATGAGCATCTGCTATGAGGAGTCCTTCTCTCGGGATGTGCGCAAGGGCGTGGTGGAGGGCGCGAGTTTTCTGCTCAATATCAGCGATTATGCCTGGTACGGTCACAGCATTGCCTCGGCGCAAAGCCTGCAGATGGCAGCGATGCAGGCCCGGCAGGAGCAAAAACCCGATCTGCGCGCCACCAATACCGGGATTACCGCTGTCATCGCCCCCAATGGTCGGGTACTTGCCAGTCTGCCCCAATTCATCGAGGCCGGACTCGACGGCGTGATCCAGCCCATGGCCGGACGTACTCCCTATGGACGTCTGGGCTCCTGGCCCTTGCTTCTGCTCTCCTCGGCTCTACTGGCGCTGGCCTGGTGGCGCCTCCGCCGCACCCCTTGAGCGCAGCTAGCTTCCCCAGCACGGCGCTGCATTCTGCGCCTTCGCCAAAGTTCGACTAAATTTCCTCTGTCTCTGCCGCCGTCGCGTTGATGGTCGCCCGAATACGGCTGCGGGCTTGGGATGACGTTCGGATAGCCCCATTCTGCATCGTCCTAGCTCGAATGCAGGACGCGCGTGCGGATGGGCGGGCGAATCCGATGACGGACCTCACACGGGAGGTGGCGTGGCTCTGTTCGGTTTCGGAAAGAAGAAATCGCAAGCGCCGGAGCGCGAGCGGGTACCTGCGCCGGGTGCCCCGGGAGGGCTCCGCGCCGCAACGCCGCCGCCTGCGCCCGCCGCACCCTCGCCGGCATCCAGTGCCGTCTCGCCAACGTTTCAGGAAAACGTGGAGATCGCCGTCGAAGATCTGCTCGCCGAGGCGGACGTCTACTGGACCTACGGACGCTTTTCCGAAGCTCTGCCCTTATATCGCTGGTGGCTGGAGACCACAGGGGCGGGAACTCCTTTCGATGAAGGAAAATCCCTGCAGCTCAAGGTGGCCCGCAATGCCGTGGATGCGGCCACCCAGGCCCAGGACTTTGGCCAGAGCATCGAGATCCTGAAGCACCTGCAGAGCGCGGGATATCCCGAGAGCTTCCTGGCGGGATGGGGCCTGATGGCCCTGCGCATGGACCCCAGCAACTTCGAACTCATCACCTTCTGCAATCAATTCCAGGGGATTGGCGACGACATCCAAGGCATCATCAAAAAAGAAGAGCTGCGCAAGGAAAGCGCCGCCGAAAAACGCGCCCGACTGTGGAAGCGCAACCAGCTGGACGCGAACCGCGCGGTCGTCCAGAAAGGTGGCCGCCTATCTCGTCTCACCTGGGATTTCGTGGACCGAGGCGGCGATCTGTTGGCAGCGGCGGTAGCGCAGATCGAGGACCCCGAGCGTGCCATGGCCCTGGCCGCTATTGCCATGACACCGATACAGATGAGCCCCCGGGAGCGTCAGGTCCTTGCCACCATGGGTGGCGCCGGCCTCCTGGAGGACGACGCCGGCGGGCTCGATCCCGCCTTCAACGCCGAAGCCTTTGCCGCGCTCTACGAACGTATGACCGCCGAAGTCCTCAGCCACCCTCGCAATCTTGGCGTGCAGTCCGAGCTCCTGCGTATTCTGCACAACGAAGGCCTGCTGCAAGATTATGCTCGCTGGCTCCTGTACCTGTTCCTGGTACTCTTCGCCTCCGGCAACGCCGGCCGCGATCTGCGCACTCGCCTGCTAGCTGCCGGCAAGCTCCTTGGACCGCACCCTCTGTGGGATCTGCTGGCGAGCCGCCCCAATTGGCAACAACTGGAGACGTGGCGCTGCCAGTATGAAGTGCCGGAACCCGCGCAGATCTGGCAGGGGGTCAATCCGCACTACCGCGACCTCGTCCGCCCGCTGGGCGATGGTGGATGAACTCGGTGCTCACCGTGGAATGCCGAACATATTCCCTGGTTGTTGACTGTACTTGTGTGCGGCGTCGGGTGGTGGAATGGCACATATACAGGACGCGAACCCGCAGGGCGTCTACGGCCTGCAGCTTGTACCATGGGGTTTTGGTCATGGATGTGGCATTGCTCTGGCAAGTGTTGTCATCAAGTCTCCAGTGGATCATTTTGTCCGGTGGAGCAGCTGTTGAAGGCTGGAAACGGCTATCCCGTTGGGATAGCCTTTGATAAGTAGGGGTGTTTGGGGTCGACCTGAACGACGGCTCAAGACTGGAAGCGGACATTCAGCAGCGGAAAGCAAATGGTATCACCAGAACAGACCGTGTTCTTGACGGTCCCTATCGGTCAATTAGGACCCACGATTTTTGGTGGCCAATAAATAGATGTTTTTTATTGTATTTACGCACTAATAGCAACGATAACCTACATATTCGGCTAGTTACGCAAGAACTTTCTGCTGCATTCTATATACTTCCCTCAATCTAGTTCGTTCTACACAGGAGGAAACGAGTGATCAAATCTACGGTTACATACGGTAGAGCCCTGGGTCCATCCGGGAAGGGACGCCGGACACCCATCAGGGAGCTTGAACAGATGGCCGACGAACTGCGCGTGGTGCCAGATCCGATTTCTGGCGAATACACCAAATTGGCGTAGTGTCTTCCCGATGCCGATACAACAGCTTCGGGGGGCACACCAATACCCTGAGGAGGTGTTTTATTATCAGTGGCCGTCTCCACGATGCGGCATTCGATATGTGGCTGGAATCGGGACACTATGCCAGTAGGCCAGCGGGAGAATTTCGTGGGCCATTTAAGGCAGATGTGAGATGTGTTGTCTTGGAGATATCATTTCCCAATCGGACTGCTGACAATATCAGCAATGAAAGCGTAGCGTAATGCTTACCTGATTAATGTCCTGAGTTGTAAAACCGGGAGAGAATTTGCATGCAACCATTCAGTTATAGGGTCGGTATGGTCTAGAACGCTGCGTATTTGCGCGCTCAGATAAGGGCAAAGAAATGATCTGTGCACCCCTCATTCGAGAATTACGGCAGGATGACGATGCTGCTTAAAGTTTACTCTGGCGGGATGTCTTGCAACCATATGGACAATATTTCTGCATGGCCACAGGAAACGATGTCCCCGCAGGGATTCCCACGCGAGGAGAGGAAGCCAGCTTCACCTTGGGTGTTTTCGAGAAACATGCACGGGTCGGAATTGTCAGTTTGGAGCGGGATCGCGGTGTGAAGTTGCGGCACAAGACGCCACTTTTCCGCATGTTCGTTACGCAGAAGTCGGCTGGCCGTGGCTTCGGTAAGTCGCTGTTACAAGGGGCACTCTCCCGGACACGAGACATCGATGATTTACGATACACTCATCTGACCGCTCTGGAGCAAAACCAGCGGGTGCGAGCTCTGTACCGTTCGCTTGGCTTTTCGGATTTCGTAATGGCTCCAGAGGCTGTTCGAATGGATCCCAATTATGTGGTCGAGGTAAAAGTGATGCGATTCCTCAAAGGGTGAATACCATGAAGCTGATGCAGTACCAAATCGATGCCTTTAGTCGTCAGGTTTTTTCCGGTAATCCGGCGGCCGTTGTTCCTCTGGACCAATGGCTTCCCGAGGCAGTGATGCAAGCCATTGCAGAAGAAAACCACCTCTCCGAGACCGCCTTTTATGTCCCGGCGAAAAGCTCCGGTACCTTCTATTTACGCTGGTTCACACCAGCTGTTGAAGTAGATTTGTGCGGCCATGCCACCTTGGCAACAGCACATGTGCTCTTTCAGGAACGCGGATTTCCTGGAGACGAGATTGCCTTTGACACCCGTAGTGGCATATTGCGGGTCAAAAAAATGCCTGAAGGCCGGATTTCCATGGATTTCCCGCTTCGGCCCCTGCATCTAGTAGAAACGCTCCCGTTGATGGAAAATGCATTAGGGCAAAAGCCTCTCGCGGTGCTGGCGGGCGACGACTATGTCGTGCTTTTTCGCGACGAAGCGCAGATTCGCGCTATCCATCCCGATATGACTGTGTTGCTGGGCCTGGATCTGCGCGGTGTGGTCATTACCGCCCCGGGAAAAGACTGCGATTTTGTCGCACGATTCTTTGGACCGAAAGTCGGGGTTCCCGAAGACCCTGTTACTGGCTCGGCCTACACCGCACTTGCCCCGTATTGGGCAAAAAGACTGGGGAAAACCATGCTCAATGCGCGGCAGATTTCTCAGCGTGGCGGTGAAATTCATTGTGGTGTTGCACTTGATCACGTCACTCTCACGGGTGCTGCGGCTACTTTCATGGTGGGAGAGATTCGATTGCCAGAGGTCCATGAGGCGCTATGAACGAATGGCCGCCGGGCCGAGACCGCGTGATGCGGCTGAATCAGACTGGAGACAGACGTTAAGTTGGGGTATTCTCTGATGGATAGGCTCGGCTGTGGCCGGGACAGGCTGTTAGCAGACTTGGGTTTGGTTGAAATCTGCCGCTATTTCTAGTGCGATTTATGAGAAAACGTCGTTTAGGGTCTGCATGTCCTTTTGAAGATATACGAGGGTTGGCATTGATCACACGGCGTTGGCTTTCTCTTTTGACAATCTTGGTGCTTTGTTCTTGGACGCCCTTGCTCTGGGCGGCACCCCAGAATGCGCTGCCCAGTGTCGGCCTCTACTATGGTTCGGGGCCGGTTCCGGTGGCCTTTCACGACTTCGACTGGCTCATCGTCAATCCGGGCGAGCAGCGTCTGCCCAGCGATTTTCCCGGACAGCAAGTCTTTTCCTATGTCAGTGTCGGTGAGACGGTCCCCGGTGACTCCCGCTATGCACAGTTGCCAACCGACTGTGTTTTGGGTAGCAATCCCCATTGGGGCGGTAAGATCATCGATTTGGCCAAGGCCAGTTGCCGAACGTATTTGCTGCAGCAGGTAGTCGACCCCATCTGGGCACAGGGCTACCGCGGATTTTTTCTCGATACCCTGGATTCGTATGAGTCCGTTACCCAGGGTGCAGCGCGCGGCGCGCAAGAACAGGGGCTGGTGGACCTGATTCAGGCCATCAAGGCCGCACATCCCAATGCCAAGCTCATCGCCAATCGCGGCTTTGCGGTGCTCCCGCAGATCCATCAGGATCTTGTTGGAGTGCTGGCGGAGTCCTTGTATCAGAGTTGGAGTCAGGCAGATCACCGTTATACTCAAGTCCCGGAGGCGGAGCGCACGGCCTTGGTACGGGAGCTACACAAAGCGCAGGGCTATGGGCTACCAGTGATCGTCGTCGATTATATGCCGACGTCCCTGAACCGGAAGGGTTGGTGGGAAGATGCAGAACGGATCCGCCAAGCGGGTTTCATTCCCTATGTCAGCAATCCCGAACTCACGGCAGTTGGCGCTGGGCTACGCGAGCCCATGCCGCGTAAGGTGCTGATTCTCTACAACAGCACCCAGCCAGAACAGTACAGCACCCCCTTCGCTAACGGCGTCATGCCTCTGGAATATCTTGGCTACATCCCGGAATTCCGGCGTCTGTCCCAAGGTATGCCGCCCGCCCCAGTTCCGGGGGAATATGCGGGGGTTATCTTCTGGAGCGACGGAGACCCGGTGGATGATGTCGCCGCGCTTTCCAACTGGATCCTTGCAGCCAAGGCGCAGGGAATTCCCATCCTGCTGCTGGGAGATTTCCAAAACGACCTCGACGCCAAGGCATTTCAGGCGTTGGGGATGGCCGCGCCCAGCTCCGTTGACACGGCGTCCGTGCGTCTCTTGCACGCTGCGACGCCAATGAACTACGAGATGTCCATCACCCCGAACCCGCGAGACTTTCTCGCTACCAAAGCCCCGGCAGGGAGCCAGGTGTGGCTGCAACTGCAAGATAGCAGTGGTGCCCGCGAAGATGCCGCGGCCATTACGCCTTGGGGCGGCTACGCGCTCAGTCCGTATATCATCACGACCCTGCCCAACAAAGATACTCGTTGGCTGATTGACCCCTTCACCCTCTATCGGAAAGCGTTTCGTCTGCCCGAGATGCCCGTGCCGGATACCACCACCGAGAGTGGTCGGCGTCTCTTTATGGCCCACACCGATGGCGATGGTTTTGTGAGCCGCGCTGACTTCCCCCCTTATCATATTGCCGGTCAGGTCTACATGGACCGGATTCTCAAAAAATACCAGCTGCCTTTCACCGGTTCCATCATCGTTGGCGACCTCTTGCCGGGAGATCGCGGGCTCTATCCCGCCCTTGCGCCCTTGGGTACCCAAGTGGCTCGTGAGATTTTCCGTTTGCCCTATGTCGAGATTGGCTCGCACATGTGGTCGCACCCCTTCAACTGGCCTGCTATCGAGGCGGGAAAGAATTTCCCGGGTATCAATCTGCCAGTACCGGGGTACAAGTTCAGCCCGTATATGGAGGCGGTGGGAGCGGCCAAATGGATCGACAAGCATTTGGCGCCACCGGGCAAGCAGGTGGTGATCGATCAATGGTCGGGTGACTGCGAACCCGACGCCCAGGTGGTAGGCTTGGCCTACCAAGCGGGGCTGGAAAACATCAATGGCGGTGCCAGTTACATCAGCAAGAAAGACCCCAGCATTACCGCTGTTCCGCCCATCGGCATTTTCCGCGGCAAATGGTTGCAGGTCTTTGCCCCCGATGCCAATGAAGACTACTTCACCAACCAGTGGCACGGCCCTTATTGGGGGTACATCAATGTCATTCAAACCTTCGAGATGACCAATAAGCCGCATCGGTTGAAGCCCATCGATATCTATACCCACTGGTATACAGCGACAAAGCTCGCGTCTCTCTCTGCGCTGGAAAAGGTCTACGACTGGGTGCTGAAGCAATCCATTACCCCTGTTTTCGTCGCCGATTACGCGAAGATCGCCAACAACTTCTTTACCATACGCATAGCTCGTCAGGGAGATGGTTTTTGGATTGGTGGCGCCCAGGCCCTGCAAGAATTGCGGATGCCCAAAGAGCTGGGTTATCCCGACCTGCACAAGAGCCAGGGAATAGCCGGCTATGATGCCACACCCAACGGTCGCTGGTATGTACACATGGACGGCCAGGATTCCGTATATCTTGCCCTGCAGTCCACGCCGCCAAAAGAACCATTTATCGTAAGCGCCAATGCGGCCATTGCCGACTACCAGCAGAATAACCATGGCTTTTCTGCGCGGTTGCTCGGTACCGTGCCGTTGCAGCTACAACTCGCCAATGTCCAGGCCTGCCAAGTCCGTGTCAATGGCAAAGCCGCTACCGTGACTGGTTCCGGCCAAGTGCAGAGTCCTGCGCACCATGCTCGCATTGATGTCCATTGCCCCTGAGCCCGATGTCGAGGTGCGTATGCGCCTCTTTCGACCGGCAAGCCTTCTTTTGTTCGGCGTGCTGGTCGTTGCCGTAATTTTCGCGGTAGCTTGGCAGTATGGCTGGCATGGGCGCCTGGCCTTCAGCGAGTCCGCCGGTGATGCCCGCGCGCAAATCCAGAGTGCGGCCTTGATGCTGCAGAGTGGGCAGTACCGCGCGGCCGAAGAGCAGCTCGCTCCCATTCTGAAGAATCCGAAAAATCCCCTCTATCGTCAGGCGAAGCTGCTCCAGTGGCGGATTGCCCGCACCCAGGCCCTCGCCATCCCTCCCCAGTCGCCAGCACGTCAGCGAGCGGAGGCCGGACTGCTTCCCTTGCTGGATGGCCTGCTGCAGCTTGGGGGCTGGACGCCCCCAGAACTGCGCTCATTGGCCAAAGATGCCTTTGCCGTCGGCGCGTACCGACTGAGCGCCAAGTTTTGGATTGCAGCCGCCAAAGCCGATCCAAGCTTTTCCATGCAGGGCCAGTGGCAGGCGGCCAAGGCTTTGGCGGCTGGCGGAGATGCCGCTGCAGCGGGACAGATCTTGCTCGATCTGGCGGCGAAAACCCCCGATCCGGCGCGGCAGAAAGCCCTCCTTTTTCAGGGCGGGCAGTGGCTGCAGGGTGGAGCAGGTGCCGCCGTTGCCCTGACTCGTTGCCAGGTACTGCTCGCCCGCAGGCCGGAGCTTTGGCAGGATCGCCAAGTGGTCCTCTTCATGTCCCGACTCGCCATGGCAGCGGGGCAGCCGGCTTTGGCGGCACAATGGCTGCATAGCGAGCTCCTGCGACCAGAACAGGCAGGGAAATCCTCATGAAGCGAGCGACCACTATACTCTGCTGGCTCTGTTTACCGGTACTGGCGCACGCCAGTCCCAGCGTTCCACAAGATTGGTGGAAGGCACCTGGAAGCCTCGCCGCCGAGGACGCCCAGTGGCGAGCCAACTACCTGAAGCACAAAAAAGATGCCAATGCCTTTGCGGCGGATCTGCAGCAGAGTCAGAAGACGGGCAAGGGCATGGCATATCTGGACCAGGGCGGCGTTTCTCCTTCTTGGTACAAGCCGCCCATTGCGGTGCAACCCTTCCCCAGTGCGTACTCCGCCCAGCTTTATGATCTGGCTTACCGCGCCTTTTTAGAGACCCATCGCTTGCAGGAGGCCTATCGCTTAGCGTATACAGCGGTTCTGCAACGTCCAGAGGATCGCCGATGGCGCCAGCGACTGATCCAGGTCTCTTTGTGGCTGGGACAGCGGGATCAGGCCTTGACCCAATGGACTTGGCTCGCCCAACATGGGGACGCAGCGGCCACCCGCCAGGCCGTTACCCTCGCGGTGGGCTTGTCGCGCCCGGATCTGGTGGTCCAGCTTCTCAGCCCCGCTGCTCGCGCCGGTACCCTCGGTGACACCGATTGGAAGGCGCTGATTTTTGCCTACGGCGAGTTGGGAGAGCCCGATAAAGCCTTGGCCGATATCGATGCTGCCCTACGGCGCGGCGGCCCGCGTCGCTATCTTCTCGAACAAAAAGCATACCTCAGCTACCAACTGGGACAGGTGCACCAGAGCCTGGCGGCTCTGCAGCGCAGCGTGCAACTCTACGGATCGACTCCGCACCTTGCGGTGGAAGAGGCGCGACTGTTGTCGATGCAGGGTAACTATCGTCTTGCCTTTCAGGCCCTTGAGCAGGCGCGCGCCTCGGCAAATCTTGACGATGTCCCCTTCTGGCAGCTCTATGCCTTGCTCGCCTGGGAAATACACAACGACCGAGCCGCCTTTGCGGCAGAGAAAACCTTGTATTTACTCGGAGCTGCCAGCCAGTACGATCTGCAACGCTTGGTCCTGCTGAGCGGGAAGGAAAACGCCCGGGCGGCCATGCATGTCGCGGAGCAAGGCTGGCATCGCTACCACCTACCGCTTTTCTACTTTGAGGCCGTCTACTACGCCGGCGTCGCACAGGAGTGGCATAAACTCGGCACCCTGCTGCAAGAGATCCCACCCAAAGACCCCGATGGTATCCGCAACTATCCCGCGTACTGGATGGCCGTGGGGCAATGGGCAAGCTCCCAGGGGGATTACGATCGTGCCGGTCGCGCTTACGCCGAGGTCTTGCGCCTCAACCCCGAAGACGAAATAGCGCAGAGCAATCTGCTATGGATGCTCATCGACCATGATCGCATTGCAGCCTTACGCGCTCTTTTGGTGGGCGATACCTTACACCCGGCACCGGGGCTGCGGGACGCTGTCGCCAGTGTGTTGGAGCGCATTGGGCAGTATCGTGCAGCACTCTACGTGTATGGGAGCAAAAGCACGGCGCAGAACGACACGCCGCAGGCACTCCTGCAGCAGGCGGGTCTCTGGGCAGAAAGCGGTAGCCCAGGCTTGGCTTGGTCGCAGCGTCGCGTGGCTGCCTGGCGGAGTTATGAGGAGCTGGAGCGCAGGCAGTCGAGAGCGCAGCCATGAGCCGGCGCGAGTATTATGGTTTTTTTCTGGTTTCTGGATTGGGCGTGCTGTGCTACGCCCCCGGCGTATTGGCCGCGGAATCGACCACCGATCCGACGCCAGTCGGCCCGGTCTCGGCGGATGCCCCGATTTCCTCGACCGCCATCGAAAGGGCGGCGGACGTGCCGACGCCTTCGGCGGTATCGCCCTTTGCCAACGATCCACTACGTACTTTGGCCGATAGCCTATCGTCTTCGCCCAGTCTTGGTGATGCTACTCGTCGTGTGCTCTTTGCGGAGGCAAAACGTGGCGACTATTTGCCCGCCATCTCCTGGGCCTTGGCCCAGGGCTACTGGGGACTGGCACAAGTCCTCATCCAGAACAATCCGCAACCCACACCCGATTGGGCAAAGCTGAGCCTGGCCCTGCACCGTCACGATGGGCAAGAAATGGCGAAGTTGCTGCAACATCCGGAGCGCCTACCGGTACGCGATCGTCTGCAGGCGCAAATGGATCTGGGACAATACGCCCAGGGGCGCAAGGACGCCTTGGCGGCGATGGAGATAAATCCTTACGATTGGCGTCTGCGGCGGGAATATCTGCAGGCCGTGCGCAAAAGTGCAAGCTATGCGGACCTCTCGGGCTCTTGGCAGAGTTTCAATGGCCTGAGCCAGATTGGTCCGCACCTACGCGGTCGCCTCGCCCTCGGTAATGCTTGGGGGATACAGCTTGATGCCGACGCCTTGCGCCAGTCGGCGTCGAGTTCGGCACAGTTATTATCTGTGCCGGGCTGGAGTCAGCGTCAGGCGATTGGTCTGTACTGGCAGCATCCCGACTGGGACATCCAAGGGCTCATCGGCAGTTACCAAGGAGTGCGTAATAACCTGACCCTGAACCTCCAGGGCCGCTGGCAATGGTCGGCAACGCGGAGCCTTACCGGCACTTTGGCCTACCACGATCGCAGCCTGCAAAGTCCAGCCCTGGCTGTGGCGGGCATGTCCAACCGCATCGAATGGCAATTGACGCAGCAGCTGGGTTCGTGGATGGCGGGAGTTGGCGCTGGCTGGCGGCAATACCAAGGCCAAGACGGGGTCGATCTGGGCTCCGATCTTTTTGGCGAGGCGTCGTTGTCATGGCGTCATGGCCTGGGCCCATGGGAGCTGCAGCTGGGACCCTTCGTCGACTATCACGATCTACATCGCAACAGCCAGATCGAAGGTGTCGTCGCACAAACCCTCGCGCCAAGCGCGCGCAACATCGACTCCGTACTGCCCGGGAGTTATGGCGATGTTGGTGTGAGGCTGCAGTGGGGGCAGTGGGAGCGCGCCATCGACAGCAATTGGACACCGTACCTAGCAGTAAGTGTCTACGACAATACCCGCTACGGTATTCAGTACCAGCTCGATACGGGGGTCAGTACACCGGTTTTTGGGCCCGATCGTTTGCGCATTGGCTTTTCCCAGGGGCAGGGGGGCAATGGTCTGGCCATCAATCAACAGATTTTCAAGATGGGATACCGCTTTTATTTTTGAACAGAGGGAGTCGTGACGATGAGATGGCGATCGCTGCTGGTTTCGGTAGGATTTTTGGTGCTGCTTTCGGGCTGTGCCGGTATGGACCTGCGCACGGCGAAACCCTTGCCCAAGGTGCGGGATGTGGCGTGGGCTGTGCTACCTTTTGCCAACAACACCGAAACACCCATGGCCAATGCCCGCGCCGCCGCCTTGGCCGCCGGAATTCTGCAAAGTGATGGGCAACGCGTGGTCGGTACGCTGCCGATCGATACCCGCACCCAGGATCTGCTCGGTGGCAACTGGAAGCAGGAGTACGCCAGTGCTCTGGCGGCGGCGCGCAGTAATGGCGCCCGTTACGCCCTGGCAGGAAGTGTGGATGAGTGGACCTACCGTGCCGGTATCAACGCCGAACCCGAAGTCGCCATGACCCTGTGGGTGGTAGATGTGGCCAACGATCGAGTGGTGTGGAGCGGTGTTGGCAGTGCCCACGGCGGCAGCCTCGGGCGTGGCGGTACCGGCGGCATTGCCCAACGCCTGATCCAGCGCCTCTTGGATCGGGCTCTGGCGCGCTGAGCATGAGGGTGCTGACAGCGATCCCGCGGCGTGGCGAAGGCTGGCTGGAGGCGATCCTCTTGCCAGTATTGGCCCTGCTGCTCACCCATTTTCTGGTGCCGCAGGATCCGTTGCTACTGCAGCAACCCTTTCCTTGGCTGTTGCTCGTGCCCTTGCTCATCGCCCTGCGCTACGAATTCCTGCCGGGAGCCCTGGCTACCTTGACTCTTGCCGCAGCCAACCTGTGGCATCCCTATCCGAGGGATATTTTGCTCCCCGATGCCGCCGGCACCCTATTGGTAACCCTCATCGCCGCCGAGTACGCCTCCCACTGGGCGCGGCGTGAGGCCGGGCGCGCCTTGCAGGAGGAAATCACCGCTACCCGCCTGCGTCAGCTGGCCGATGATCTCTACGTAACCCGTACCTCTCTGGATCGTCTGGAACAAAGCTTACTATATCAGCCCGTTTCCGTGCGGAGTGCCTTGCAGGAATTG
This sequence comes from Acidithiobacillus sp., assembly GCF_023256195.1. Classification (GTDB taxonomy): domain Bacteria; phylum Pseudomonadota; class Gammaproteobacteria; order Acidithiobacillales; family Acidithiobacillaceae; genus Acidithiobacillus_A. The sequence continues at coordinate 5,761 of NZ_JAGDWX010000015.1, read as the reverse complement.
CGCGACGATCTGCGTCAGCGACCAGGCGGCTTCGACGCGCCGGTGCTTGAAAAGATTCTTTACTTTCTCAATCAGTTGGCCGGCGTACAGGTGGCCTCTTGGTACCGTTGGGAGGCAGGGGAGTTTCGGCCGCGCCGACTGGCCGCCCTGGGACCTGTAGTGGAATGGGATGGCGCCGATCCGGTAGCCCGCGCCGCCCTGGCCGAAGGGCGTAGTCAGCAACTGGCAGAGCTGGAACTGGAGCGCATTCACCATTACTTGAGTGTGCATATCCACGGCGGGCAGGGACAGGACCGCGATCTGCTCTGCATCGAAGACATGAGCTTTTTTGCTATCACCTTCGAAAGCATGAAGATCATCGAGGTCTTCTTTCAATATCTGTGCAACTATCGGGATGCGCGCCGAGGTGCCGAGGAGATCTTGTCCCGTTGGCCGGATTGCCCGGTCGATTTTGCTGCAGATTTTTTGCAATTACGCAGCCTCGCGGCGATCGTGCCGGAGGTCGGCACTTGTCAGCGTTATCTGTTTCGCGCCGGTCGAGAGGCCCAGGAGATCGTTCGCCGCATTCAGAATCTGCGCCGCGGCCTGGATATCTTCTGGGTCCATGAGGGTGAAGGGCATCTCTTGGTTCTATTCTTGCTGCCCTTTGCCGGCACCAGCGCCGCCGAAGGGCAACGAGCAAGGGTGGAGGCAGAACTGCTGAAATGCTGTGCGAACCTTTGGGAAACCGCCTTTTTGCGCGCCGACTTTGTTCCGGTCGATGCTCGACCTGCTGCAGAACAGCTCGCACGCTGGTTGGAGTGGTGTCCATGATGCGCTGGCTTCTGAGCGATCTACTGATCTCGGTGCTGGCGATTCTCCTGGCTAGCTACCTGGTGCCCGTCGTCGACCGCAAGGGCCGGCGTCTGGCCGCACTCCTCTTTGCCCTGCTGTGTTTGGCACTGCCCTTCATCGGTGCGGTCTTGACCCTGGTCTATGCCTTTGCTTTGCGCTCCGTGGCGCAGCGAATCCACGAAGCCGAGGTGGAACCCATTCTCTTACCGCCCCCGGCTAGGGATTTTCGTTTGCGACCATCGCCAGTCGCTCCCGGTGCCATTACCGCTCGCTTGCAAGGAGCGCGAGATACCCAGCAACGGGTAGAGGCTCTGTCGCAGGTCATGAGTTCTCGTTTTGCGAAGCAACTGCGCCTGCTGCGCAGCGCCCTGCGCGATGAGGCCGAAGAGGTTCGCCTTCTGGCCTACGCCGCTCTGGACCAGCGCGAGCAGGAAGATACCGAAATGCTCGTCGACCTGCAGCGACGCATCGCCGCCCAGCCCACGGGCCCCTTGTCCCGAAGGTTGCGGGAGTATCTGGCTTGGTTGCGTTGGAATATCGAACATTCCGTATCACAGGAAGTGGCAGAGCCGAAGGTCCGCCTTGACGGTGTCAGCACCGCGGATCGTTCCGCAGACAAGGAAAATGCACTGGAAGCCCCGCCCTTACTCTTGGGTCTCCGAGCCTTGGAAGACGGGCAGCCCGATGCGGCCCTCAGATATTTCGACGCTGCCCAGCAGGAAGGAGTAGATACGGCAATCCTCGCTCCCCATCAGGCTGCTGCACACTATCTGCGTCGGGATTTGCGTGCCGTACGAGAGGTGTATCGCCACCATCCGGAACTTTCGATTTCCCCACGCTACGGGTCTTCGTACCGCTTCTGGCAAGGGAAGGTTTCCTGATGGATCGCAAAGAGGCGAACTCTACGGATATCTTGCTGCTATTGGAGGGCACCTTTCCCTACGTGCGTGGTGGCGTTTCGTCCTGGGTCAAGCGCATCATAGAGGGTTTCCCAGAATATCTTTTCGGCATTATTTTTCTTGGTAGTGCAAAAACCGACTACGGCCGCAGCCAGCCGTATGCGCTACCGGAGAATGTCAATTATTTTGCCGAATATTTTCTGTATGACGAGGGCAATCAACCACCTGCGGTTAGCCCAGGCAAACTTAGGCTGGATGTAGAACAGCTGCACCACGCCCACGTACAGATGCGAGCCTGTTTGCAGGGTGAAGTCTGCCCGCTGGAGAACTATGGTCTGGCCGAGAATTTTGGCGTCAGCCACGCAGAATTTCTCCATTCACCCGCTATCTGGGATTATTTTTTGCAGCGGTATGCCGAAATTCCCGATCAACCTCCCTTTGTCGATTATTTCTGGACGATACGCGGTATGCACACGCCCTTGTGGTATTTGCAGTCCGCTTTGCAGGCGGCGCCGCGGGCAAAAATCTTTCTTTCTCCATCAACGGGCTATGCGGGCTATTTAGGAGCGCTCTTGGCGGCTCGCCAAAATCGGCCATTGATCATTTCTGAGCATGGTATCTATACCAAGGAGCGCCGTATCGATCTTCTCATGGCTCGCTGGATCCAGGAGGATGAAGAATTTCTGCGTCGACCAGGACAAATTCATTACTTACGTCAACTCTGGATCCATTTTTTTGAATTTCTCGGCAGACTTGCTTATCAACAGGCTCGGCACATCGTCAATTTATACACCGGAGTGATTCCTTTGCAGTTGGCAGGTGGCGCGCCGCAAGAAAAACTGCGCACCATTCCTAACGGTATTGGTGTGGAGACCTTGGTGCCAGCACGGCGGCCATTTTCTGAGAGACAGGATGTGATCGCGCTGATTGGGCGCGTGGTACCCATCAAAGACATCAAGACCTTCATTCGGGCTGCTGCGCTACTACGGCAACAGGGACGGGCAACACAGTGTTGGGTTGTGGGACCAACGGAGGAAGACGAAGAGTACTTCGCCGAATGTCAGGTTTTGGCGGCGCATCTCGGTCTGCAGGAGAGCTTGCGTTTTCTCGGTTTTCGCTCGGTGGTGGAGGTGTTGGCCGCGGTACGGCTCACGATTCTCAGCTCCATTAGCGAGGGATTGCCCCTTTCGGTGCTGGAGAGTTTTGCCGCCGGTGTGCCCGTCGTGTCCACCGATGTTGGTTCCTGCCGGCAGCTGCTCTATGGGGATACATCTGCGGAAGGAGAGCGACCCGCCGGAATCATTGTCCCCATTGCCGATCCCAAGGCCCTGGCCAGTGCGATCATTGCGCTCCTCGACGACGAGGAGCGTTGGGATCGTTGCAGTCAAAACGCCATTGCCCGGGTAGAAAGCCAGTATCGGGAAGAGCAAATGTTTGGCCAGTATCGACAACTCTTCACCCAGGCGTTGACGGAGTAGATATGGCCGGCATCGGTTTCGAGTTGCGACGTATTCTGCAGCGTAAGAGCTACCTCGCCATGGCTGAGGCTTATGGCTATGCCGGCCTGGTTTCTTCGGGGCCTTGGTTGCTTTCTATCTTTGGTATCCTCCTCCTGGGATTTCTTGCCGTTGGCGCTCCCCCCGCGCACGGCCCGATCATCCAGTTTCAGGTGTCGGTCACCTATCTAATTTCGGTATCTTTGATTTTTACCGGTCCCTTACAACTATTATTTACCCGCTATATTGCCGATATGTTGTTCGCGCGTCAAAAGCGTTCCGTGGTGACCATTCTGCTCACTATGGTGGTAGTGGCAACTCTCCCCGGTGCCCTTTTTGCAGCGGCCGTATTATTTTTCTTCTTTGGCGGAACGCCCACTCTTTACCAAATCCTCATGGGGGTCGCCTTCGTCGAACTCTGTGGGGTATGGGTACTGACCATCATGGGAACCAGCCTGAAAGACTACAAAGCGCTCGTGATCGGGTATTTGTTGGCGTATACCCTGGTGGTCGGTCTAGGTCTGCCCTTGGGCCGACAGTACGGATTAGATGGCTACCTTTTAGCCTTCACTATCGGTCAACTGGTCCTGCTGCTCGGCCTCGGGATCCTGGTCATGCGGCAATTCCCCGGCTTTCTACAGTGGCCAGAACGCCAAGCTAATCGTCTGTTCTGGTCGCTATCTCTGGTGGGGGCGGCCTTCAATCTAGCAGTCTGGGTCGACAAGTTCTGGTTCTGGTTTTACCCCAGCACCAGCGCGGCGGTCATCGGGCCGTTGCGCGCCTCCCCAATTTACGACGTCCCCATATTCCTGAGCTACCTCTTGATCGTTCCTGGTTTAGCGGTCTTTTTGTTCCGATTGGAAACCGATTTCGTCGAGGCCTACGACGCCTATAATCGCGCCATTGTCGAGGGCGGAACCTATGGAGAATTGCGCAGCGCCAAGCTGGGCATGATCCTCGCTACCCGCGCTGGGCTTTGGGATATTGCCAAGACTCAAGGGATCACCGTGTTGCTGGCCTTTGCGTTCACCCAACCTTTGCTTGCCCTCTTGGGGTACTCCGAAAGTTACGCGCGGATTTTCCAATTTGATGTTATCGGCGTAAGTCTGCAGTTGCTCCTGATGAGCTTGTTGAATGTGTATTTCTACCTGGATCTGCGTGGCCGCAGTGTCCTGCTCGCCATGATTTTCTTGCTCGGAAATTTTTTCTTTACTTGGGTGACCTTGTTGCTTGGCCCCTTCTTTTACGGTCTGGGATTTCTTGGCGCACTCTTTGTGGCCGATGTTCTTGGGTTATACCTATTGGCCCGGGATTTGAGAAGAATTGATTATCTGACGTTTGTGCGAGTGAGATAAGGATGGATATGAAAAATGATGCGGGCGTGATTCTGGTGATCGGGGGAGCCGGCTTCATTGGGTCCCACACCGTCGATTTGCTACTGCAGGAGGGTTACCAAGTACGGGTACTGGATAATTTTTCGACGGGACGCCGAGAGAACCTACCCGATGGTGCCCCTCGTCTGGAGGTTATCGCCGGAAGCGTGGAGGATTCGAATCGGCTGGAGCCCGCTTTCGACAATGTGCGAGCGGTCCTCCACCTCGCTGCCCAAGTCTCGGTACAACGCAGCGTCGAGAATCCCGTTTACTCCTGTGAACAGAATATTGTCGGCTTTGTGCGTGTTCTGGAAGCGGCTCGCAAACGGGGTGCACGGGTGGTCTATGCCTCGTCGGCGGCGGTCTATGGGGATCCTGAGATTTTGCCCCTGCACGAATACGGTCCCATTCGTCCCATCTCCCCCTACGGCTTAGAAAAATACAGCAATGAGCTCTACGCCGAGCTCTACGGCAGGATGTACGGGCTTTCGCAGCTCGGTCTGCGTTATTTCAATGTTTATGGGCCACGCCAAGATCCCAATTCCCCCTACAGTGGAGTGATCTCCCGTTTCATCGACCAGTTACGTCGTGGGGTGCCGTTGACTGTACGCGGGGATGGCTTGCAGGAACGGGACTTCATTCACGTCTCGGATGTGGCGAGAGCCAATTTGGTTGCGTTGACCAAATCCGTGGATGGTGTTGTCAATGTAGCTGGTGGGCAGACCTGCACGATTCTACACTTGGCTGAGACGCTCATTGCCATGAACGACAGGCCTGCTGAGATTCATTGGGTTCCGAGTGTGGATGGCGATATTCGTCGCTCTCAGGCGGATATTAGTCGTATGAGAAAAAATCTTGTCGACCCAATCGTCTCTCTTGAAGACGGCTTGCGAAGTGTAAAGCAAGAGAATGGATTTCCTGACGAAGCGATATCATCAAGCGCGTTTCACGCGTTTCCTAGCTGAGCGCGCTCCCTCCGTTGTCTGGTCTCATAAAAATCTGGCTTGGTATATAACACTGTGCGAACCGCCGCTTTTGCTGCAAAGCGCCCACTGTTCCCACCCGAAACACCTCACAGTGCGCTAAGTAAGCCACATCACCCACGCGCCAGCAACCGATCTAGCGCATTAGCAAAGGCTTGGCGATCCGCTTGGCTGAG
>NZ_JAGDWX010000026.1 GCF_023256195.1 Acidithiobacillus sp. | reverse complement strand
TGCACGCTATACCGGTACAATTGCTTGCCTATCATGCCGCACTGGTGAAAGGGACCGACGTCGATCGTCCGCGCAACCTTGCCAAGGCCGTCACGGTCGAGTGAGATAGGCGGCAAAATGGCGGCGACTGTTCGCAGGCAATAAAGTATGATTATGGGTAATATAGTTTGCGCATGGGCTACACCAAGACTGATCATGACGACCCTATCCTGTCGCTTGGTTCGACGTGTGGCCCTGGTCCCCAGGCATAACCCTCGCAGCACGAGGATTGCCGATTCGTGACAGCAGGTTCCCTTGGGGGGCACTATTGATCCATTAAACGGCTGCTTGAGACTGATTGCAGACATTCAGCAGCGGAAACTCAAGGGTATTATACGATCCAAAGTAGTTATCTGTATGGCGGCACTTCGATTTAATGAGCACTGGCTGCTCAAGCGGCATGACTATGCCACGCCGGCGCGGGTGTGCGCCGCCCATGCGGTAATCGCAGAGGCGGCGTGATTTGTGAAAAATCGTGTCCAGGTAATCGGGGGCTTTGCACAGTGCCCCTCTCCCGCCTTTTTTTGGCCCATACCGACGACCCGCCCCGAAAACAGGCCGCCTAACCAACTTCTGACTCAGCAATACCAAGCCACGCCATCACCCAAATGGGCCGGTGATGAGACTGTTTGCCTAAACTCCAGCATAGAAATTCAAAAGACCGCTTTGTTGTTAAGACGGGGAATGGCGCCTATTTCAAAATGTCCAGGCTAAATCGACCCGGGAGCCGATGTGGGCCGGGCCGGGAGGCGCCGCAAGAGGCGGGTAATCCAGTGTCGGCCGGCGCTCAGCGCCGTATCGCCTTGGTGTACCGGAACCGCCCGGAGCACCTTGATCAGACGCTACAGAAGAGGTGCGTCATCACGTCTCGGGCAGAGTCGTGGGCAGGGGCGAAGCGCGTCAGCCCGACTTGCCGTCTTCGACGAGTTGACTGCCTGGTGGCACATGCGTATCGCAGCAGACCCGATACCATCTGCGGCGAACCCAGAGCCGCCCGGGGGCACCACAGGTTTCGCAGCTTGTACTCGCCCGGGCGCTCGCTGCTTCGATCAGGGCATCCATCGCTTCGTTGAGGTTCTCGCCGTACCAGCGCAACATGCAGAATTTGCTTTTGACCTGCACCGCGTAGGGATACCGGTCCGAATCCGGCGGGTTGCCGGTGGCCTTCGACTCGGCGTCCAACGACTCGGACAGCTCCCAGAGGATGCCAAACCAACCATCGCCGCACTCGAAGCCGAAAGGTAGCTCCTTCCGATAAAGCGCGGGAAAGGCCTCACGCAAGCGGCGTTCGTTGTCAGCATTCATGACTTTGGATTCCGGGGTATTTCTGTTCAAGATCTCGTTTCAGGAGAGAGACCATTTCTCTATGGTGATCGAGCACCGCAGCATCGTCCCATCGAATTTTGGCAATCTCCGTCATTTTTTTTAATTTCTGGCTTTGATTGATGATGTGCTCGTAGGTGGCTTTTGTTTCCGGAAGATCGTTACTGAAACGCGAGTTGTCGCTTACGCTTAATAGCGCAAGGTTGCCCAGGCAATCGATTAGATTTTTAGAAACTGAACCATTCCCACTCTGTCCGTCCCTAGGGTTTTGCGGATAAAAATGCTCGATCGAATTCCGGAAAGTGAATCTGAAATCAGGCCTTGGTTTTTCCTTCCAGAGAAGGTAATCCAGGTATGTAAACACAATACGTTCGATGCTGAAACCTTGCGGCTGCTCTTCACCATCGAAGAAAGCATCCTTCAGTTTATCCCGCGCATAACCCCTCAGTTCAGAAACCAATACCGACTCCTCGATTGTCTTCGACCCTTGATGCTTTTTAGCCAGCACCCTCAGTAGTCGGGTGATCCAGTGCATCGTTCGCGGCGAGGTGTAGGTCACGCGCAGCATCGATTCAAGCATCAATAATTCTTTGGTTGCCGCATCGGTGTCGTCATCTTCATTTTCCTTTTCTTTAGTCGAATACGTATTCTTGTAGAACCCATCTTTGAACAGGATCTTGAGTGACCAGTCTCCATCGTCGTCAGAGGTTCCGGTGAATTCTCGCTTTATGACATAACTGTCGAAAAGGTTGCGGCATCGAAGCAATTCGAAAGCAAATTCTTTGGCCTTGTTCCGCTTGTCTAATTCTGTACCGTTTAGGAATTTTGTAAAGCGTTTGACGAGCATTTTATCGTCCAGATGACCTTCGTTCTCGTCCGCATCATCCTTCTGAACGATCTTCAGGACATGCAACAGGAATGAAGGGAAAGTGATGATCGAGCGGAAGTGCACGGTGTCCTTGTTTTTCTCAGTTTTTTCGACGCTCTTCTGGCCGTATGCCTTGATCGCATCGGCGAGCCCAACCGATTCATTGATTCCGCCCGCGCCGTGTTGCCCAGGATTAGTTTCGAGACACTTCAATAATTCATCAAAGCTAGTCACACTAACAAAGGAACAGTTATCGCCGAAAACCTGCGTGCGCAACTCCTTGTTCTCGTGTTTCAGAGCTATCTGCACATAGGCATCCATGTCTGCGCAGGCGTTCCAGATCCAGGCAAAGCAGTCGCGTTCGGCGTCGTCCACCAGGTGCGCCATCAGTCTTGCCTTGACGATATCGACCTGCTGGAGCTGCCGGCCACGGGTATTCATGATCTCGAAGTAGCGATTGAAATCGATCCCCTCCGGCAGCGTCGTGCGCACGACCGTCACGTTCCCTAAAACATATTTTTTAAAAATCTCGAGTTTGCTCTTCGAATCTTCGCCCTTAAAGTGCTGCCGGAGATACTGGGAGATGTACTTCCAGCCCTGCCAAATACCTGTTGTTTCATCTTCGCCGTGTGGTGCGTCCGGGGCGACCTGGGCATTGAAATCCTCTGATGCGATCTTCTCTAGGGCCGCTGCGGCGCGCTGGCGCGCTTCGTACTGCAGCAGACCACGATGAGCTGTGTGCCCCAGCTGGCTCAACAGCAGATACAGCGACGTGAGCCGTTGCTGGCCGTCAATCACTTTGTACACGCCGGATTCTGGGTGGGCGACGATGATGTTGCCAAGAAAGTAATCTCCCCTCCGGACATCCATCGCGTCATAAATATCGCTCAGCATCTGCTCGATCTGCTCCATTTGCCAGGCGTAGTTGCGCTGATAGATCGGCACCGTGTAGTGCGTTGTGCCACCGAACACTTCACCGATGGTTAGCAGTTCTGGATGAAGCTTGTTGGCTTCGTCATGTCTGTGATTCACTGATTTCAAATCCCTTGTGTCTCAGAAAATTGGCGAGTTGTTCTTCGTGTTCGGAATGCCCTTTGGGCAGAAGAACTCTGAGGGATAGGCCGCGCAGCTCATTGGCAGATCGTGCATTACGAATTAGCTTGAAGGCAGATACTGTTGGTTCGTTCTCGCTGGCATGGTTGTCGACCGACCGGTATTGTACGCGGAGCAATCCCGTGCGCAGCGCGTAGGCCCAGGCGAAAAGGAGGTCGCGGTGGCGTTCGAAATTCTCCATCCCAAACTTATTGACGTAATACAGCGCCGCCGCTAGATAGAGCTCGGATACATAGCGATAGCGGCCGGGAGGCTGTTCGATGAGCGTTCCATCACCTGAGACACGATAGAACGGAAACGGTTTGCTTTCTGTCGGCCACTCGGCGGCGTACAGGTTTGCGATGTCCTTGATCAGCCGGTTCACCTCGCCGAGCATGAAGGTGACGCGCTCAAAGAACAGACGTCCCGCCACTACGGGCGCATCCAACTGGAAACGGGCATGTCCGAGGACGCGCTGAAAACTGGCATGCCCGAAGGCAGATGACGTCTCGTCGGAGTCATTCGCATCCAGGAGCGACAGCAGAGGCATCGCGGTCTGGGCGATGCTGTGGTAGCGGGCATAGGGCGTGCTGTCCCGGCTTGGATCTATCCCCTTGAATAGGTCGATGTCCCGCTCGGTGAATTGCGGCGCATTTTCTCCGCGCGACCAGCGGGTGATGCGGTAGAGATAGCGGGAGAACAGATGGTCGAGCGCCGCGTCGCCAGCCGATTCCCAAGCGTCGATCAATGCCACTTTCATGGCGGCGGTTTCGTGGCGCATGGCACGCAGGTGGTAAGCTTTGAGCAGGTCGTGTGGTGCCAGCGGCTTGCCCCGGTAGTTTTGCGAGTCGAACACCCGGAAGGCTTCGTCTATATCGTCAGTTTCAATACGGATCATCTGGCATTTATGCTTGATGAAATCGGCCAACTTCTTATTCTCGTTTGCCTGATTCGCGCCGCTTTGCGTAGTGGCATCCGCTTGTGCGTTTTCTGCAGAACACTTGATTTCCCGTTTCAGGTCCTTGATGACCCTCACGATGGGCGGTGTGTCCTTGCCAGGTGGATTTGTGAGGTCTTCATAGGCATTCTGGTTTTCCAGTAGATCGAGCAGGATGCGCAAAGTGAGCAAGCGCTGCTGGCCGTCGACAACGTTGAGCATTTTACCGTCGTGGTGAAGAATCACCGCACCCAACACATAGGACACCTTGTCTCTTTGCTGTGCGGCATCGCGCAAATCGTCCAGCAACTGCAGCGCCGTTTCCGGCCACCAGCTGTAGGGGCGCTGGTAGGACGGGATTTGCAGATGTTCCTCAAGCAGTTCGCCGACAGTGCTCGTTCGAACGCCTTTTTTCTCAATGGTCATGCTGCGTATTCTCCGTTTGAATTAGTGGGTGTCTGTGGGTCGGTTTGCCCATAGACGCCAGCGGCCCGCTGCAGGGTTCGGGCGATCTCTTCCCGCAAGGACTGTGGCGCCAGCACTTGTGCGCCGGCGCCCCGCATTCCGGAAATGATATGTCTTGCGGCACGGTGATGACCAGCAACTTCTTCCTGCCCGCATCTGTAGGTTATTTGAATGTTCGCTTTCGCTGCGTACCGGCCGATGAAGGTCACTGGTGGGATCGATAGCCGTGGCCAGGCTGGCCTGCGCTGAAAAGGAAGAGATGCTCGGCCGATTACCTCTGTCAAGGAATTCGGTGAGCAAACATTATTATAATGGCTCATGCGTCCAGGGTGGCGCCAACAGGGGCCATGATCAAACTCTATTACCCGCGTACAGCGACTGCTTTGTAGGGCCTCGGTGGTTAGCCGATGGTCGACGCGCCTCCCGAACGCGGTGGCGCCGTCCGAGCGGTGGGTTGGATATCTGGCCGTCCCGAATGACGTGCTCGGGAGCGATCCGCCCCATCGCTCTCGACCCAGATATGGCCGCCGATGCAATGCCGGCAAAGACCAGCGGCTGCGAATCAGGCGAGGGTACGCTCAACTCCCCGTAGGCAGCAGATCGCGTCCTTCTTGCTTGTCACGATAGAGCGCTCGATCGGCGCGGGGGATGGTGTCGACGCAGAGATCCTCACAGCTTTGGTATGGGGTGCCCCCGACACCGATAGTCACTGGGACGAGGTGATCGGCCAGTTGAATGGGCTGTTTGGAGATACTCTGGCGCAGGCGTTCGGCCACCTGTGGCGCCTCCTCGCGACGCTTTAGCGGTAGCAAAACGACGAATTCTTCGCCCTCCAAGCAATAGTTTGCCGCCATCCATCGCGATTCTTCTGTGTTCAAGGGCCCTGCCAGCGCATCCGCCTTATTGGTGCGACCCTTGATGGGTGTGGATGTGCTTGCGATTTCGGTGATACCATCAGAACACCCATTAGACCAAGTCAAAGGCTGGAAGTGACCGCAAAACGTCCGGTAGTTTCTCTGGTCGTCCCCTGCCACGACGAAGCCGCAAATCTGCCCATTCTCTACGGGCGCGTGTGTGCCGTTATGGAGCGGACGGGCGAATCCTGGGAGATGCTGTGTATCAACGATGGCAGCAGGGACGAAACCCTGGAGCAGCTCCTCGCCCTGAACCGCAACGATTCCCGCATCGTGGTGATCGATCTCTCCCGCAATTTCGGCAAGGAAGCGGCGCTGACGGCAGGACTGGATCACGCCCGAGGAGATTGCGCCATCCCGTTGGACGCCGACCTCCAGGACCCACCCGAACTCATTCCGGAGCTGCTGGCCAAATGGCGCGAAGGTTTCGATGTGGTCAATGCCGTGCGGCGGTCGCGCGAAGGGGAATCCTGGGCCAAGCGCGTCAGCGCCCATGCCTTCTATCGGATCCTCAACCGCGTAAGCGAGGTGGACATTCCTGAAGATACCGGAGATTTTCGCCTACTTTCTCGGCCCGTTCTGGAGGCCATCAAACGCCTCCCGGAGCGCCGCCGATTCATGAAGGGTTTGTTCGCCTGGGTCGGTTTCCGAACCACCCATGTGTATTATCACCGCGAGCCTCGCCAGCTCGGCAAGAGCAAGTGGGGGTATCGGAGCCTGTGGAAGCTGGCTGTGGAGGGTATTACCTCGTTCAGCCAAGTACCCTTGCAGCTGGCCGCCCACGTGGGACTTTTAGTCTCTGTTTTCGCTTTTGTGTATGCGGTCTATCTGGTCGTCGGCACGCTGGTGTATGGCAATCCAGTCAAGGGCTATCCCTCGCTGATGGTGGCGATCTTGTTCTTGGGGGGAGTGCAGTTGCTGGCCTTGGGCATCATTGGGGAATACCTTTCCCGTATCTACGAAGAGAGTAAGCATCGTCCAATTTATTTGGTGCGCAATATCTGGTCGAGCAATACCGATGGCGCGGATGCTTGCACAAAAAAATGAAAAAGCTCTCTATCGTTACCACTTCCTTCGCTGTATTCTTCATCTCTTTCCAGTATTTTTTTTGGGCTACGGGCAATACCAGTCTGTGGGACATCGATGAGCCCATCTACGCTCAATCCCTGAAGGAGATGATCGCTCATCACAATCTCTTGGTGCCCACCTTCAATGGTCATATCCTGCCGGATAAGCCCATATTGAATTACTGGTTGATGTGGTGCGGTACCAAAGTCTTCGGCTGGAACTCGCTGGGATTGCGTGTGGGATCGGCCTTCGTCGGTGCGCTGCTCATCCTGTTGCTATGGGTGTCCATCCAGCGGCTGTACAATCGCCGTGTTGCCCTGCTTGCAGCGGCGATGACCGTCACCCTGCTGCACAGCACCGTGATATTTCGCAGTGCCACACCCGATCCGCTGCTGATCCTGACCGTTGCCGCGGCGCTTATCTTTTTTCTCATAGGCTATACCGAGAGAGAAAAGCAAGGCAGTCGATTTCTGCTGTTTTCATATGCGGCCATGGCACTTGCCACCCTGGCCAAGGGGCCCATCGGTTTTCTGCTGCCGGGCCTGATCATCGTGCTTTTCTTGCTGACACAAGGAAACCTCAGATTTCTGTGGCGTGAAGGAAGACTATATATAGGCGTTCCTCTCTTCCTGATCATCGCGCTGCCCTGGTATCTGGCGGTCGGCCTGGAGACGCATTGGTCCTGGGACCGCGTATTTTTGCTGCAGCAGAATATCGGGCGCTTCGACTCGAGCATGCAGGGACATCGGGGGCCCTGGTTCTACTATGCCCTGAGCATTTTTCTCGGGATGCTTCCTTGGTCGATTTTTCTGCCCCAGGCGCTCACGCTGGCCATTCGAGAGCAGCGCGTTCCTCAGGGAGAGGGTCACGCCAAAAATTGCTTTATGCTGATCTGGGGTGTTGTCTGGGCAGTCTTCTTTAGTCTTTCGGCGACGAAATTGCCGAATTACGTCTGGGAATCGTATCCACCTCTGGTTGTTCTGCTGGCAGTATATTTCGATCGGTACCTACACGAACAGGAGACCCATCCACCGTATCTCTACTGGGCGTCGGGCCTCGTACTCTTTGCCATAGGACTCGCGCTCAGCGTCTATGGCGGCTGGATTCTGCCGAGGCAGGAACCGGAGCTTCCCAGGCTTGCCCTCGTGGGCCTGCCCTACGCAGCGGCCGCCGTCGTCGCGACCTTTTTGTTCTGGAAACGGTGGCTTCGCGCGGCTCTGATCAGCCTGGGCGTGGGGGCGGTATCTCTGAGCGCACTGCTGGTTCTGGTCTACACCCCAGAATTCAACAGCCTGAAGCCATCCCGCGCCATGGGACAGAAGATCCGCGAGATACAGCAAGGCGCGCCTTACGGTCTGGCGGCCTGGCAATGGTTTCAGCCGAATTTTCTCTTCTATGCCGGGCGGGGCGCCATGCCTATTCAGCGCCTGAAGTTCTTGGACGAGTTGCCAGCGCTGGCGCAGCATCGTCCACTCTATCTGGTATGTCCGGAGTCCCGTGTACAGGCTGTGCTCGCGGCTGTGAAGCCGCCCCTTCGCGCCTCGGTGCTGCTGGTGCGCTTCGAACTATATGATCAGCAGAAGATTGCGCTTTTGCGAATCCAGAAAACGGAGTGAGTCGATCCACGGCAGGGGTGGCCAGGTGTCAAGGACACGTCGCTCTGTTTAACCTCGGCTTCTGTCGATCGTGCGGACACCGGGTGATGGGAGACCTACGAGTGGGGATTGCCACGTAGGCCACCCGCTGATCGGACCGGGAAGTGGGCCGGCTGCCCAAGGGCGTGGTTTTCGCGCCTGGACGTGCTGAGTTATCCTTGAGAATTGGGAACTGGCGAGGCGGATGGACGATGGAGTATATCGATACCGCGGTCATGGAGTCGCTGTTGGCTCAGAGGGATGCGTTTCAGCAGAAGCAGCCTTATCCCTACGCCAGCATCCAGGGATTCTTGCGGGAAGAGGCCTTTGCGACGCTCTGCCGAGAGTCGCCGAGTCCAGAGGAGATGGAACTGGAGAATCGCCGTCGCGCCCACGGTCAGCAGACGCACCAGCGCCTCAGCCTGCAGGTGGTGCCGGCCACAGAGGGACGACTGTCCAGCCATTGGCGCAATTTCCTGGGAGAGCTGCGCAGTCCAGTCTACCTGGATTTCTGGCGGCAGATGCTGGGATTGCCGCGCCGCAGACCGGTGCTCTTGAGCATGCACTGGCACTACGCAGCGGCTGGGGCGTCGGTGTCGCCCCACACCGATGCCCGGCGCAAGTTGGGCTCGCATATCTTTTACCTCAATACCCCGGCGGACTGGCAGGAGGAGTGGGGCGGTCAAACCCTGGTCCTGGACGATGGCGGACGTTTCCCCCGGCATTCGGCGCCTACCTACGACGATCTGCAACTGGTCGCGGCGTCCACCGTGCTGGGCAACCGCAGCTTTCTTTTTGCGCAGACCGATCATTCCTGGCATGCGGTCCGGGAATTGCGCAGCCCCCCGGGTCATCTGCGCAAGGTATTCATCGTCGTCGCCAACCGTCTTTCCTTTCAGGTCCTTTCTCGGCGTCTGCGAGGCAAGGATCCCGATGGATTCCGGCTGCGCTGAGCTTTCTACAGAGAGGATACGATGGTGCCCAGTTATCGTTCCAGTGCGGTTCTCGGTGGTCTCGTGGTCGGTCTGTTCTTGCTGTCCAGCGCTGCCTGGGGGGATGGCGCCGGCGACCAGGACCGTACGCATATCGAGTTGTCGACCACCGAGGACTATAGCGTTCCGGCCACCTTGCTCCGGGCGGAGCTGAGCGCCAGCGCGGATCGGGACGATCCTGTCAGCGCCGCAGCGAGCGTCAATGCATCTTTACAATGGGCCAGTCGGATTCTCGCCAAGGAGCCCGCTGTGCATTGGCAGAATGTGGGCTACCGGAGTTTTCGCGTGGAGGTGGACAAACGTTCGCTCTGGCGTGTCTCAGGGAGTCTGATGGTGGAAGCGGCACCATCCCTGCTGGGTCCGCTGCTCGCCCAGCTGCAGACGCGTCTGCAGATCGTGTCGACGCAGTTCGTCGCTAGTCCTGCGGGTCACGAGCAGGCCGAGAAACGGGCGGCAACCCAGGCCTTGCAGGTCTGGCGCAAACGCGCCGAGGAAGCCTGCACAGCCCTTGGCCTGCGCTGGGGCGGTATAGACTCGGTGCGCCTCAGCGATCGTTGGCAGGATTCCGGACCGCGCCCCGTGATCTTCGCCGCTGCTCGAAGCAGCACGCCGCCTGAGATACCCATGGGCGAGGGTCACAAAGCCGGTCAGGTGGAAGTCGCAGGCAGTGCTTGGTGCCGCTCCTGAGCTCCCGTCGATCGACTGTCATCCGGCGATATTCCACTGCTTCGTGGGACGTTCCGACGTGTTTGTCGGCGCTGCGCAATCGGCCTACGTGACGGGGAGCGCCTGGCCCAAGAGTGGGCCGTTGCACGACGCCACGGAAAGACCCTGGCGATTCTCCTGCTCGGACCTCGGCAATTCCAAGGAGATCAACGAGGAGTGGGGCTACCACAGTGGCGATGGATTTCTCGTCATCTGCCCCGAAACCACCGTCGATGGCGCGCGCACCGCGCGCTCTACCGTGCCGAAACGGAGGGCCGGATCGGGTGCTGGTCCACCAGAGCAGCGACGGCGGCCCCGTCTAGGAGCGCAGACGCTCCAGCAGCTCGATGGCTAGTGCCGCGCCGGCCATATCCAGCTCGAGATCGCGGGCGAGGCGCTGCCCGAGGCGGGCGCGGTAGAGGTCGATGCGCCGGAAGCGCCAATGCTGTGGTCCGCTGCCCTGGGGCTGGATCACCCCGTAATGGACCCAGGCCAGGGCCTCGTTGGGGGCACAGTGCAGCAGGGTGCAGAGCTGACCGAAGTCGAAGCAGAACAGACCGTCGTCGACGATCTCGGCCTGCAGGACGGGGATGGGAGTGGAACTCATGGGCGCTTCTCCTCACACTGGCTCAGCGACGTGGGTGGAAGTGCGTGTGTTCGGCCAACTGCTGCCAGAGTGCCCGGTCCTGCTCCGACAAGGTCTTCGGCACGACGATTTGAATGACGGCATAGAGATCTCCGCCCTCCTTGCCCGCGCTTCCCGGTAGACCCTTGCCCTTGAGGCGCAGCTTCTGACCGCAGTTGGAACCGGCCGGGACCTTGGTGCGGACCGGGCCATCCAGGGTGGGCACCTCGACGCTGGCGCCCAGCACGGCCTCCCAAGGAGTGACCTTGAGATCGTGATAGAGATCCCGGCCCTCCACACGGAACTGCGGGTGGGGCAGGAAATCCACCAGCAGATACAGGTCGCCGGCGGGACCGCCCCCGAGACCCGGTTGACCCTGCCCGGCAATGCGCAGACGCTGACCGGCGGTGATGCCTTTGGGAATCTTGACCGTCAGGCGCCGGGTCTGACGCTGCAAACGACCGTCCGGACCGAGCCCCGGCAATTCCAGGGCGATCTCCCGCTGCACACCGTGGGCGGCATCCTCCAGGCTGATGGCGAGGGTGGCCTGGGTATCCTCGCCCTGGGCGCGGAAACCGCCACCGCGCCGACCGCCGCGGCTTTGGGCAAAGAGTTCTTCGAAGAAGTCGCTGAAGCCGCCCATGCCGGCAGCATCCTGGGGGCCGCCGAAGCCCGCGTGGAAATTTTCCCATCCCGGCGGTGGACGAAACTCCTGACCGGCGCGCCAATTGCTTCCCAGCTGATCGTAGGCGCGGCGCTTCTCGGGGTCCTTGAGCACCTCATAGGCCTCCTGGACCTCCTTGAAGCGATCCTCCGCATTTGCCTCCTTGCTGACGTCCGGATGGTACCGGCGCGCCATCCTGCGGTAGGCCGCCTTGATGGCGTCGGCATCGGCGTCGCGGCCAACACCCAGAATCTGATAGTAATCTTTATATTCCAAGGCAATCCCCTGATGAGACTCGAGGCCAATGGTGGAAAAGCGCAATTCCTGCCCTCACAATGTGGGCAAGGACTGCGAATTTCAAGACCAAGGCGGATGCTGTGAGCGAATGGACGCAACTCAACGACCAACAGCGCGAGGCCGTACTTCTGCCACCGGGCCCTGCTCTGGTGCTTGCGGGAGCGGGTTCCGGCAAGACCCGGGTGCTCATCAGCCGGATCGCCCACCTCCTGGAAGAGGGCGTACGCCCAGCGGAGATCCTGGCCGTGACCTTCACCAACAAGGCGGCCCGGTCCATGCGCGAGCGCCTGGCAGCGCTGGTGCAGCTGGACCTTGGCCCCTTGTGGATGGGGACTTTCCACGGCATCGCCCACCGCCTGCTGCGCCGTCATGCCGAGGCCCTGGGTCTGCCCGCGGATTTTCAGGTTCTCGACAGCGACGACAGCCAGCGGCTGGTGCGCCGCGCCCTGCGCGAACTGGGTCTGGACGAGAAGCAGTGGGCCCCCAGGGCCCTGGCGGCCCAGATCGGCCGCTGGAAGGACGAGGGATGGACGCCGGCGGAGGTTGCGGCGCGGGAGGTGGGCCGCTGGTCGACACCGGTGCAGGTCTATCAACGCTACGAACTCATCAAGGAACGGGGCGGGCTGCTGGATTTTGCCGATCTGCTCTTGTACGCGCTGCGCCTGTGGGAACAGGACGCCATCCTGGAGCACTACCGGGAACGGTTTGCGCACGTGCTCGTGGACGAGTTTCAGGACACCAACGCTGTGCAATACACCTGGTTGCGGCGCCTGGCCACGCACGGACGGCTCTTCGTGGTGGGCGATGACGATCAGTCCATCTATGCCTGGCGCGGCGCCCGGGTCGAGAATCTGCTGCGTTTTGCCGAGGATTTTCCTGGTGCGGCCCTGGTGCGTCTGGAGCAGAACTATCGCTCCACGGCACCGATCCTCGCGGCTGCCAATGCCGTCATCGCCCAGAATCCGGAGCGTCTGGGCAAGACCCTGTGGACGGCGCAGGACGGCGGCGAGCCCCTGGAGCTCTATGCGGCCTACAACGAGGAGGACGAAGCCCGGTTCGTCGTCGCCCAGATCCAGAACTGGGTAGCGCAGGGAGGCCAGCGTCGGGACTGCGCCATCCTCTACCGTTCCAATGCCCAGTCTCGGGTCTTCGAGGAGGTCCTCGTGCGCGAGGGCGTGCCCTATCGCGTCTACGGCGGCCTGCGTTTTTTTGAACGGGCGGAGATCAAGGACGTGCTGGCCTATCTGCGCCTGTGCCGCAACCGCCACGACGATGCCTCCTTCGAGCGGGTGGTCAATGTGCCCACCCGCGGTATCGGCAACGTCACCCTCGAGCGTCTGCGGCTGCAGGCACGGGAGCAGGGGCTATCGCTGTGGCAGGCGGCAGGACAG
The DNA here is from genome assembly GCF_023256195.1 of Acidithiobacillus sp. Classification (GTDB taxonomy): domain Bacteria; phylum Pseudomonadota; class Gammaproteobacteria; order Acidithiobacillales; family Acidithiobacillaceae; genus Acidithiobacillus_A. The sequence goes on along the minus strand of NZ_JAGDWX010000026.1, from coordinate 33,616 downwards.
GCGGCCCTGCCCAAGCTGAACGCCTTCCTGACCCTCATCGACAAACTGGCCGCCCAGATTGCCGGAGAACCCCTGGATGCCGCGGTGCATCGGGTCATAGAGGTCACTGGCCTGCGCGACTGGTACGGACGCGACGGCGATCGTAGCGAGGGCCGGCTGGAGAATCTGGACGAACTCATCAATGCCGCACGCGCCTACGAGTTTGTGGAAGAGCGGGAGGCCTTGCGGGAGCTCAATCCCGATCCGGGCAACCTCCTGTCGGAATTCCTCACCCACGCCGCGCTGGAAGCCGGCGAGGGCGCCAGCGATGCCTGGGAGGACGCCGTGCAGCTGATGAGTCTGCACAGCGCCAAGGGCCTCGAGTTTCCCGTGGTTTTTCTGGTGGGTCTGGAAGAGGGCCTGTTCCCACACCAGCGCTCGCTGGAGGATGCCGACGGGCTCGCCGAGGAGCGTCGGCTCTGCTACGTGGGCATGACCCGCGCCATGCGGCGGCTGGTACTCTGCCACGCCGAGAGCCGGCGTCTGCACGGATCGGAGCGCTCCAGCCTACCCTCCCGTTTTCTGCGGGATCTGCCAGCCGAGCTCATCCGCGAGCTACGGCCTCGGGCGCGCATCGCTCGTCCCGTGGCGGCGGTGGCCATGGGGTCAGCCCGGCAGAGCAGGGCCGAGCGGGAGTTGCCATACCCCTTGGGCAGCCGCATTCGGCACCCGGTCTTCGGCGAGGGAACGGTACTGGACTACGAGGCTTCGGGTCGGCAGGGACGGATCCAGGTACGTTTCGCGTCGGGCACCAAGTGGCTGGCTCTGGGTGTCGTAGCCCTGGAAGCTCTCTCCTGAGAGCCGGCGAGGAAAGTGAGGAGGATGAGCAAGATGGATGGACAAGATAGCCGCGGGTCGGCGAGGTGGTGGGTGCTGGTGATTTTCGTACTACTGGTAGTGGCCATCGCCTTCTTCTGGTGGCAGAACCAGCGCGCCCGGGTCGCGCAGACCGCAGTCACCAGTCCGGCAGCCTCGGTGCAGATGGTCGGTCCTACGGTGAGCACGCGATCCGTACCGGATTTTCCCGTGGGTAAGGCGGTGTCCCAGGCCGGCACCTTGCAGGGACCTCTGGCGGGAAGCTGCGGCAACATCGCCTGGCGCGACCTCAGTCCCCAGGAAGTGCGGGATCTGCGCAAACTTTGTCCGCGTGAGGCTCCACCGCAGCACTGAGGCGAGTTCAGCGCTCGGGCAGTCGTACCTCCACTTCCAGACCGCCGCCCACGGCATCGCGGAAGTGGAGGGCGCCCCTCTGGGCTTGGACCAGTCGGCGAACGATGGCGAGGCCGAGCCCGGTGCCGCCACCACGACCCGCCACGGCGAAGGGTCTCTCCAGATTTTCCAGGTCTCCTGCGGGAATGCCACTGCCGTGATCGCGCAGCACGAAGACCAGTTCCGTGCCTTCCCGCCGCAGGTGCAGCAGGAATGGCGGGGCAGCGTGGCGCCGGGCGTTGTCGATGAGGTTCTGAAGGATGCGCGCGAGGCCCACGGGCCGCAGTCTCGCCTGCAGTGGTCGCTCGTCCGGTAGGTCCAGCTGGATGTCCGGCCCCTGCCGCTCGATAAAATCCTCGAGCCAGTGCGGCAGATCCAGCACCTGACTCGGTTCTTCCTGACCACTGCGGGCGTAGTCCAGGAACTGGCGCAGGATCTCATCCATCTCCCGCAGATTGGCGATGAGCTCTTCCCGTACTTCGGTATTCGGGGGCAAAAATTCCAGGAGCATGCGCATCCGCGTCAGGGGAGTGCGCAGATCGTGGGACACCCCCAGCAGGACCATCTCCCGCTCCTTCCAGAGCTGGTGGACGTCGCGCAGAGCCTGATTCAGTTTCTCGGCCAGGCGCTGGACATCGGCGGGCCCGGCCACGGGCAGTTCCGGCAGGGTCTCGGTGGTGCGGGCATCCGCCACGCCGGCAATGATGCGGCTCAAGGGACGCGTCAACTGGCGGACGATGAGGAAGGTGCCGAGCAGGGACAGGAGAAGAATGGCACTGAGCTTGAACCACTGCGGCGATGGTCCGGCGGGCCTGGGCAAGGGCATGGCGATGGCGTGCGCGCTGGTGGGGCTTGCCCGTAACCAGAGGATATCGTGGCGACGGTCGAGACGGATCTCGGCTTCGGGCCAGCCGAGCCCGTGCAGGATCTGCAGGGCGCTCTGCAGGGGTGCCGGAAGCTTGTGGCTGCCGCTCATGGCGCTGGCCGGGCGCCAGTCCATGCCTTGACGGGCCAAGGTGGGAGCCAGCTCGGCCCGCGCCGCTGGCCCCAGGGATTCGCTCAGGGTGAGGATCTGCGCCCAGTTCTGGGCGGGAAACTGGGCCCGCCGCTCGGCCTGATAGACGTTGAAATACCAGTATACCGCGAGCTGGCTGGCGAGTAGCAGAGCACCCACCAGCAGAAAAATCCGGGCAAAGAGCGTGTCGCTCCAGAAACGGGGACGCATCAGCGGACCGGGGTCGCGCGGTCCTCGCCGGGGACGAAGACGTAACCGCGTCCCCAGACGGTCTGTAGATAGCACGGGGCGGACGGATCGTCCTCGATCAGTCGGCGCAGACGCGAGATGAAGACATCGACACCGCGCGCTCCCGGGACCTCGTCGCCGGCGCGGATCATCTGGATCAGCCGATCGCGCGACAGGGTCTGCCAAGGGTGACTGGCGAGGGCGTGGAGGAGAGAGAATTCGGTTTCGGTCAGAGCGATACGTTCGTCACCCCGCCACAGGCTGCGGGTATCGAGGGCGAGACGGAACGGTCCGAAATGAATGGCGCCGGGGCTTGGTCTGGCCATGTCCGGCTCCTGACTGCGGCGCAGGACGGCGCGCATGCGGGCCACCAGCTCTTCGGGCTCGAAAGGTTTGGCTAGATAGTCGTCAGCGCCCAGGGACAGACCCTGGACGCGATCGTCCAGATCGCCGCGGGCCGTCAACATGATGATGGGCAGCTGCGGCTCTTGCCGGCGCAGACGTGCGCAGGCCTCGAAGCCGTCTTCTCCCGGCATCATCACGTCCAACAGGAGCAGGTCAAAGAACTCCCGCTCCAGCATACGGTCCATCAGCGCCGTGGAGGCGACGCCACAGACGCTGAAATCCTGCATCTCCAGGTAGCGCAGCAGAATGCTGCGCAGCTTGGGGTCGTCGTCTACCAGCAGGACGCGGGCCTTGGCCATCAGGGCCGCTTCCAGCCCGGATGACCCATGTCCTTCTGCCGTTTTTCCATGTCGGCATAGATCTGGGTGACCCTCTGCCACTGCTCCGGGGTCAGCAGCTTGTGGACGAACTCCACCTGGGCGATCCCTTCCTGCAGCATTTCGGCATGGTCCTTCAGCACCTGATCTTCCAGAGGCTTGAGGGTGGCCGCCGGCGCATTGTCCAGAAGCGCCTTGCGCAGGGCAAGGTTGTGCGCACGCCATTCGGGCCAACGTCCGCGCATCTTCTCTTCGGCTTCTTTGCGCCAGTTCTGCAGTTCCTTGTCCTGGGCCGGGGTGAGCTTGAGCTCTACCGCGTGCCTCCAGACGATGGGTAAGAGCATGGGGACGGGTGCATTGGCCATCTTGGCCATGGGGCCCATGTGTGGGCCCATGCCCTGCATGGGACCGTGACCGGCCATGGGACCGGCACCCATGGGGGCCGCAGGCATGACGTTATTACCGCCCATCATGCCGGTATCGGCGGCAAAGGCTACGGGGGCACTCAGAAGCAGACCGGTGGCAAGGATGCGTACAGCAGGCTGGAAAATTTTCATGGCATTCTCCTGAATCAGGGGAAGGGACTCCTTCCCGTGTTCTCAAGATAGCCCTGTCTTCAGATACCTGCCAGGACCAAACTATCAAGGCTTGTAAAAAACACTTCACATCCCGCAACAATTCCAAGCGGATCCAGCGCTTCCTTCGGCGGCGCATTTGCCCGAGAATGCTGGCAATAGCCGGTGTGGAGATGGAGCGTGAAACCTGGTCGATGGTCCTCTCTTGGTCTCGTCCTGACCCTCGTGCCGGTGAGCTCAATGGCGATGGGCGGTGGCCTCGTGACCGATCCATTCTCCACGCTGCACGGGTTACCGTCCGCCCCGGGCGTGCTTTGGCAGGGGGAGACGCAGCTGCCGCCCTTGCCCAAGGTAGCTCCGGCAGCGGAAGATTGGGCCGGACGTGACTGGACACTGGCAGAGCTCACGGCCTATGCCCTAGGCCACAACCCACAGACGGCCGCCGCATGGAACGGCTTGCGTGCGCAGGCCGCGGCGCTGGGAGTGGCAGAGAGCGCCTGGCTGCCGACCCTGACCCTGAGCACTCCCATCAGCCGCCGCCAGGCGGTATCCACGGCGGGCTTCAGTGTGCCGGTCCGCAACAGCGTCAGTCCCAACCTGACCCTGTCCTACACCCTGTGGGACTTCGGCCTGCGTCGGGCCAAGGTGGATGCGGCCCGGGCGCAGGAGTGGGTGGCGGGTTTCACCCAGAACCAGAGCATCCAGGCCGTCGCCTTCAGCGTTGCCCAGGCCTACTACCAAGTACTGGGCGATCGCGCCCTGCTCCTGGCCGATCGTCAGACCGTGGCGGAACAGGAAAAGAATCTGGAAGCGGCGGAACTGCTGCACCGTGCCGGGCGGGCCACCATCGGTGCTCTCTACCAGGCACGCGCTGCCCTGGCCCAGGCGCGTTCCACCCTGGCGGCGCAGGAGCAGACCCTGCGCGCGAGTCAGGGGGCACTGGCGGCGGCGCTGGGGCTTGCGCCATCCACCGCCATCGGTCTTGCGGACCTGCGCCTGGAAGCGCCGCCACCGCCGGGGCTTGCCGAGGCGGCGGAAACGCTGATGCAGGCCGCCGAAAAGGCCAACCCCACCCTGCAGGAATCCCGTGCTCAGCTGGCGGTGGCCGAGGCCAATGTACGCAGCACCCGAGCCGCCGGCCTGCCCAGCCTGGCGGTGTCCGGTAACTACGGCTACCAGTTTCAGAATGGTTTCGCGCCGGGTGACACCTGGGGTCTTGGCCTCACGTTGACAGTGCCGCTGTTCACGGGTTTCAACCGCCACTATCAGATCCGGCAGGCCCAGGCTCAGGCCGACCAGGCTGCCGCCCAGCTACGCCAGAGCCAGAGCACCACGCTGGCACAGGTCTGGCAGGATTATCACAACTTCCAGGGTGCGCTGGCTTCTTATCCCGGTGCGCGCAGCAGTCTGGAAAATGCCGAGAAGGCCCTGGAAGTGGTGCGAGCGCAATACCGGGTGGGGCAGGCCACCATCCAGGACGTGCTGCTGGCCGAGTCCTCGCTGGCGCAGGCCCGCTACACCCTCATCCAGAAACTGGTCTCCAGTTACGTTGCTTTGGCCCAGCTCAGTCAGGCCGTCGGCATGCCCTTGGGAGAAGCGCAGCCATGAGTTCGTCCCGTCTTTGCTTGCAGGGCGCGCTGGCCCTCTTTCTCGCCCTTGCGCTCAGCGCCTGTCAGAAAGCTCCGCACGGCGCGCCACCGCCTCTGAGTGTCCAACTGGTGCAGGTCAAGACCCAGGACGCGGTAGAGTACCGTGCTTTCCTGGCCACCGTAACGCCTCTACAGACCGTGACCCTGGTGCCGCAGACCAGCGGTATCCTGCAGACCCAGAGCTTCGTGCAGGGTGGCAAGGTCGAGCGTGGCCAGGTGCTGTTCCGGATCGACCCGGCCCAGGCGCAGGCGAGTGTGGCCCAGGCCGCGGCCAAACTGGCAGCGGACGAGGCCACGGCACGCTATCAGGGGCGCCTGGTGGAACAGGACGCACCCCTGGTGGCCAAGGATTTCATCACGCGCCAGAGTTATGAGCAGGCGGTATCCCAGGCACAAGCGGCGCGTGCTGCGGTGCAGGCCGACCGGGCAGCGCTGAGGCAGGCGCAATTGAACCTCGGCTATACGGTCATCCGCGCCCCTATCGCCGGTACCATCGGCATGGCTTTGGTCAAGCCGGGCAATGTGGTCACGGCCAATCAGACCCAGTTGGCCGTCATCAATCAGGTCCACCCCATCGCCATCAATTTCCAGATTCCTCAGGGTCTGCTGGCGGCTGCCCGGACTGCTCAGAGGGACGCTCTACCTCTGCCTGTCGTCGATGAAAAAACCGGTGCGTCCCTTGCCACGGCCCATCTGCGGGTGGTGGACAACGGTGTCCAGGCGGCGACGGCTACCGTCCGCCTGCAGGCCGAGGCGGACAACGACAACGACGCCCTCTGGCCGGGGCAATACGTGGAGATACGTTTGCCAGTGCGGCGGGTGCCGGATGCTCAGACCCTGCCCACGGGCGCCGTGCAGCAGGGCCAGTCCGGGAACTTCGTCTACCTCGCCCCAGGCGGGACAGTACGGGTGCAGAAGGTCGAACTGCTCTGGGAGGACGGACCGCTGGCCGTGATCCGCGGCCTGCCCGCCCGGAGCGCGGTGGTCTATCCCGTGCCGGCCCGCATCTACCCCGGCGCCAAGGTGCTGCTGCCGGGGGCGTCTGCCTCGGACCGCGCCGACGGTCACCGCAGCGGCGGCTCGGGCCACGAGGGACGACCGTGAATATCTCCGCCCTCTTCATCCGCCGCCGGGTGCTGACCATCGTCCTCACGCTGGGGCTCGTGGTCTACGGAGTCTTTGCTTTCCTGCGTCTGCCAGTGGCGCTGCTGCCCAGCGTCGATTTTCCGACGGTGGTGGTGGCGGCGGCCTTGCCGGGGGCCAGCCCGGAGACCATGGCCAGTAGTGTGGCAACGCCGCTGGAGAAGCAGTTCTCCGCCATTCCCGGGCTCGCCTCCATGAGCTCCACCAGCAGTCAGGGCTCGTCCCGGATCATTCTGCAGTTTGACCTCAGCCAGAATATCGATGTCGCCACCCAGAATGTCCAGAATGCCGTTACCCAGGCCGCGCACCTGCTTCCGCCCGGTCTGCCCAGTCTACCGCTGGTGCGCCAGATCAATCCCTCGGCGGCGCCCATCGAGTTCATCGCCCTGTCGGCTCCGGACATGCCCATCTATACGCTCAACCGCTACGCGGTGGATCGCATCGTTCCGGCCCTGTCGGGAATCCCGGGGGTTGCCCAGGTACAGGTCTTCGGGGAGCAGAACTATGCCGTACGCATCCACGCAAACCCCTTCTCCATGGCAGCCCGCGGCATTTCCCTGCAGACTCTGAGTCAGGCCATCGCCAGTCACAACGTCAATCTGCCCCAGGGGACTCTGCTGGGGAGCGCGCGCAACTACGCCGTCCATGTTCATGGACAGCTGCACGATGCCCAGGCCTTCCGCGAGATGCCGGTGCTCCAGAGCGAGGGCACGGTCATCCCCCTGGCGGATGTGGCCACGGTCAGCAATGGCGTGGACAACGATCAGATAGCCAGCTGGCTTGGACCGCAACGTGCTCTGATTCTGGCCGTGGTACGCCAGCCCAACGCCGATACCGTCGCCATCTCCCGCGCCATCGCGAAGCGTCTGCCGGACCTGGCCGCGAGCCTGCCCGGCGGGGCGCGGATGCAGGTAATCTATGACAAGGCCGACTACATCCGCTCGGCCGTCCGTGAGACGGAGGTCACCCTGCTGCTCGCTTCGTTGCTGGTGGCGGGGGTGCTGTGGCTCTTTCTGCGTCGCGGCAGCCCCACCCTTATCGGAGCCTTGGCCATCCCCACCTCTATCCTCGGCACCTTTGCGGTGATGTCCCTGTTGGGCTACACCCTCAATACCCTGACGCTCCTGGCCCTCACCTTGGCGGTGGGTTTCGTGGTGGACGACGCGGTGGTCATGCTCGAGAACATCGCCCGCCACGAGGAAATGGGTGAGGAGCCAGAAACGGCTGCCCTACGCGGTAGCGCTGAGATCGGCTTTACCGTACTGTCCATGACCCTGTCCCTGGCCGTGGTCTTCCTACCTTTCCTGCTCATGGGCGGCATCGTCGGACGGCTGTTTCGGGAGTTCGGGGTAACCATCGCCGTGGTCATTCTGCTCTCGGGCCTGGTCTCATTGACCTTGACACCCATGCTCTGCGCCCGCTACCTGCGGGTCAAGCACGCCGAGGCCAGCGCCTTTGAGCGCTGGTTTCTGCGCCTGCGCGACCGCTACGGACGCAGCCTGCGCTGGACCTTGGCGCACCGAGGATGGGTCTACGGCGTGGCCGGCCTGTCCTTCATCGCCATGATCGGGCTCTTCGTGATCCTGCCCAAGGGTTTCATCCCCAGCGACGACAGCGGCATGGTCATGGGCAATCTGCAGTATCCCGAAGGCATCTCCTTCACGGAGCTTGGCCGCCAGCAGCAGGCCATCGCCGCCGTGGTGGCAAGGAATCCGGCTGTGGAGTCGGTACTCTCCAGTGCCGGTCAGGGCGCAGGGGCCTTCGGCTCGGCCAATACCGGGCGTCTCATCATCCGTCTGAAGCCCCAGGGCCAGCGTCCGGCCGGCGCGACGGTGGTCCAGCAGCTACGGCGTAGTGTCGAGGGTTTTCGCGGGGTGCAGGTGAGTTTCATGATGCCGCCGGCCATACAGATGGGACCCATAGCCTCGCAGTCCAGCTATCAGTATGTTCTGCAGAGCGAGGACCAAAGCAGTCTCGACGCTGTTGTACCGAAGTTTGTGGAGGCGCTGCGGGCGACACCGGGTTTCCAGTCGGTGACGAGCGACCTGCAGCTGGCCAATCCGCAGGTGGATGTGCAGATTCTGCAAAAGCGCGCCCAGGCCTTGGGGGTGACGCCCCAGGTCATCGAGCAGGCCCTGAATTTTGCCTTCGGGGGCACTCAGGTGGGCACCATCTACGCCGCTACCAACCAGTATCAGGTCATTCTCGATCTGGCCAGGCGTTTTCAGCAGAATCTCTCGGCGCTCGACAACATCCTGCTGCCGGGTACTGGCGGCCTGGTTCCTCTCAGCTCCGTCACCCAGTCCCGCTATGGCGTGGGTCCCCTGAGCATCAGCCACTACAATGGCATCCCGAGTGTGACGGTGTCCTACAATCTGGCTCCGGGCGTAGCGCTCGGTTCGGCCAGTGCCAGAATCCAGAAGCTTTCGGCACAGATCCTGCCGGCCGACGTCCAGGGCACTGCGGGCGGCACGGCGGCGGCTTTCAAGCAATCCAGCGGCGGCCTGCCGCTGCTTTTGCTGGCGACGGTGGCCCTGATCTACGCCATCCTTGCCATCCTCTACGAGGATTTCCTGCATCCCCTGACGATCCTCACGGCACTGCCCCTGGCCGGCTTCGGCGCCCTGCTGGCCCTATGGATCTTCGGTAAGGAGCTGGATCTCTTCAGTTTCGTCGGGATCATCATGCTGGTGGGCCTGGTCAAGAAAAACGGCATCATCATGGTGGACTTCGCCTTGCACCGGCGGCGTGCCGGCGACGATCCCGTCACCGCCATGGTCGATGCCTGCATCACCCGTTTTCGTCCCATCATGATGACCAATCTTGCTGCAGTTCTGGGGATCCTGCCCATCGCCATCGGTTTTGGCGCCGGTGCCGAGTCGCGCGTGCCCCTGGGGGTGGCCGTGGCGGGCGGTATTATCGTATCCCAGTTCCTGACCCTGTACGTGACACCGGCCTTTTACGTGCTCCTGGAAAATCTCCGAGGTCCCCGGCGGGCCGCGCAGGCTGCCATCGTGCCCGGCAGCTGACGCAGCAGACCCCGCCAAGCTGTGCTATAAACCTGTGGGGCTGGTGGCGGGAGGAGTGGGGTATGATGCGCAGGTGGCTTTTTTCCGGATTGACTATCCTTGGCCTGGGCGGCTGTGCCAGCAATGCCATGATGCCGCCGTCTCCGGCGGGTGTTGCAGGAACGGCGGAGGCGCGCTCGCAGGCGGCCGCGCGGGCGGCACAGGAAGCACAACAGAAGCTGGCCGCGACGGCCGTTCAGCGCCGTGCCGCCGAGGGACAGTTCTGTACTTCTTGGCGCCGGGCTCTGGAACTCGCCCGCCGCGACGCCATCGGCTGCGCCCGCATGGAGGCAGACCAGCAGGCGGCCTGCTGGACGGCGGTCTCGCAATGGGCAGGCGAAGAGAGCCGATATTTTTCGGCACTGGAAACCCTTTTCGGCGCGGGCCCCTATGCCAATTCTGCGCGAAAGGCCGGCGAGTTCTTCGATCTCACGCAGAGCTGGGCCAGCAGCTGCGGCAACAGCCTTGCGGACTGCACGGCCGCTTCCCAGCGGGCTACCATGGATCAACGCAAGGACGAGGTGAATCGTTTCTGCCACTGAACGCCGCAACTCGGACAAGGAGCAGCCGGTGACTGGATTTGTTCAAGATTTCAAGACCTTTCTGCAGCGTGGCAATGTCATCGACCTAGCCGTGGCCTTTGTCATAGGTGCTGCTTTTTCCACCGTGGTCAATTCCCTGGTGACCAACATTCTGATGCCTCCTTTGGGTCTGCTGCTGGGCAAGGTGGACTTCAGCAATCTCTATCTCACCTTGCACGCGGGCAGCGTCCCCGGTCCCTACCCTACCCTCGCAGCGGCGCAGAAGGCGGGGGCGGTCACCCTGAACTATGGTCTTTTCATCAATGCGGTGGTGGGCTTCATCATCATCGCCCTTTTCATCTTCAGCCTGGTGCGCCTCATCAATCGCCTCTATCCCCAGCCCGCAGCACCGGTGGCCAGCAAGGACTGCCCCTTCTGTGCCAGTAGCATCCCCCTGGCAGCCCTGCGCTGCCCCCACTGCACCTCGGATCTGCGGGTTGAATAGATTGCTCCGTGTGGCCGGGGATCGGCACGCCGGGCGGTTCGTACCGGGCTCGGCGCCCTAGGTCGCATCCCTTGCTCATGGCTTCCTGGTGGTGGCTCGCCCTGAGTGCTGCACTGACGGCAGGGCTTCTCGTGGTCGTCTGGCAGTGGCGACAAGTGCGTCGTGATGGGGATGCCCTGCGCCTGCAGAGGGATCAGCTCAACGCCGAGCTCGAGCGCCAGCGCGCCCAGGATGCCCGACAGCAGGAGCGTATCGTGCAGTTGGAGCGCGAACTGCACGCCGAAGCACTGGCCGCGGCGGAGCTGCGAGCGGAGAATCGGCAGTTGGCAGAGCTGCGACGGGAGCAGGAAAAGCTCCGGCAGGATCTGGAGGCCAGCCGTCAGGATGTCGGCCACCGCGACCGTCGCCTGGCCGAGCTGGAGGAGCGCCTTCTGCAAGAGCGGCGCCAGGCCGAGGCTCGGGTTGCCAGTCTGGAGGAGGCGCGTGAGCATTTCCGGCAGCTTTTCGAAGCCCTGTCGGCAGAGGCCCTGCGCCGCAACAGTCAGTCCTTCCTGACCCTGGCTCAGGAGAAACTGGCGGGCTTTCAGGAAAGTGCCCGGGGCGATTGGGAAAAGCGGCAGGCCGGTCTGCAGCAGCTGGTTCAACCCATCCAGGAGTCTCTGGGCAAGGTGGGTGAGCGCCTGGACATGCTGGAGCGGGCTCGTATCGACGCCTACAGCAGTCTCAATGAGCAGTTGCGGGCATTGGTGCAGGATCACCTGCCGCGCCTGCATCAGGAGACCGCCAGTCTGGTCAAGGCTCTGCGGCAGCCGGCGGCGCGCGGGCGCTGGGGCGAGTTGCAGCTGCGCCGGGTAGTGGAGATGGCGGGGATGCTCTCGCACTGCGACTTCGTGGAGCAGGAGAGCCTCGCCGGCACCGGGGACAGTGGGGTTCAGCGCCCCGATCTCATCGTCCGACTGCCCGGCGGCAAGCAGATTGCGGTGGACGCCAAGGCCCCCCTCAATGCCTATCTTCAGGCTGTGGAGGCCGCGGAAGAGGGAGACAAGGCGCTCTGGCTTCGGAAACATGCGGCGGAGCTCAAGACCCACATGGGCCAGTTGGCCAAGAAGGTCTACTGGGAGCGGCTGGTACCGACGCCCGAATTCGTGGTGTTGTTCCTGCCCGGTGAGGATCTGTTCAGCGCCGCGCTGCAGGCAGATCCGGGGCTCATCGAGTATGGCGTGGAGCAGAAGGTCATCGTCGCCACGCCCACCACCCTCATCGCCTTGCTGCGTGCCGTGGCCTACGGTTGGCGCCAGGAGTCCTTGGCGGAAAACGCCCAGGCCATCAGTGCGCTGGGCAAGGAGCTCTACGATCGACTGGCCACCTTGGCGGAGCACTGGGCGCGGGTCGGCAAAGGCCTCGGGCAGGCTGTGCAGGCCTATAACAAGGCGACGGGCTCGCTGGAGAGCCGTGTGCTGGTCACAGCACGCCGCTTTCGCGACCTACAGGCCAGCGAAGCGGGGAAGGATCTGGAGATTCTGGAGCCGGTGGACAGCATTCCGCGGCACCCGCCGCAGGGGCTGGGCGAAGCTCCACCGGAAGACCATGGCGAGCGGTGATCGGACTCGTCACCGCCCTAGCGCGATGCCGTGCCGCTGCGTTGGGAGAGAGCCAGGGGCAGGCTGAAGGTGACCCTTTCCTCGACACCGTGGGTTTCCACCGGCACACCCGCACCCCACTCCTTCAGGGTATCGATGATTTCCTGAACCAGACTCTCGGGGGCGGAGGCGCCCGCACTGATGCCGATACGTTCCACCCCCGTAAACCAGTCCCGCCGCAGTTGGCTGGCATCCTCGATGAGATGGGTGGCGGTACCCAGGCGTACCCCCAGCTCTGCCAGGCGGCTGGAATTGGAGCTGTTGGGCGCACCCACCACCAGAAGGATATCGACGTCGGGTACCAGCCGCTTGACGGCATCCTGACGGTTCTGAGTGGCGTAGCAGATGTCGTCCTTCTTGGGCCCTTCTATGGCCGGAAAGCGCTCGCGCAGAGCCTGGATGACCTCGGCCGTGTCATCCATGCTGAGGGTGGTCTGGGTGATGTAAGCCAGGCGCTCGGGATTGCGGGGGGACAGCGCGGCGACGTCGCGGACGTTGGAGACGAGATACATCATGCCCTCCTCCACCTGGCCCATGGTGCCCTCTACCTCTGGGTGCCCGGCGTGGCCGATGAGCACCATCTCCATGCCCTCGCGGCTGTACTTCTTGACTTCCATGTGTACCTTGGTGACCAGCGGGCAGGTGGCGTCGAACACCGTCAGGCCCCGCTCCTGCGCCCGCCGACGCACCGAGATGGGGACGCCATGGGCACTGAAGATGACCGTAGCGCCGTCGGGGACCTCGTCCAGCTCCTCCACGAAGATCGCGCCTCGCTCGCGCAGATCGTCCACCACGTGGCGGTTGTGGACGACTTCGTGGCGCACATAGATGGGGGCGCCATACAGTTCCAGGGCGCGCTCGACGATCTGGATGGCGCGATTGACCCCGGCACAGAAACCGCGCGGATTGGCAAGCAGTATGTCCATGGTGGCAAGCTCCCGAAAATAAAGGCGATGGTCACCCGCAGACGGGCCCCTGTCAACCGCCGAGGTCGCCGCAGAAGCCCTGCGCCAGGGTCAGGGCGGTGATGGCCGCCGTCTCGGCGCGCAGGATGCGCGGACCCAGCTGCGCGCCCACGAAGCCCAGGGACTCTGCCCGCTCCAGTTCTGCGGGGTGCAGGCCTCCTTCGGGGCCGCAGAGCAGCACGATGCTGGCGCAACCGGGACGCGCCGCGAGGATGCTGCCGAGTCTCTTGCTATAGCCTGGATCGCAAACCACGGCCAGTTGCGCGGCGGGCGCCTCCAGTTCGGACAAGGCGCGGGCTGGCAGCAGTTGAGGAATGCGGGTGGCGCTGCTTTGTTCGCAGGCGGCTATCAGGATTTCCCGCCAGCGCTCCTGGCGCCGGGCTGCCTGGGCCTCGCGCAGAGGGACCAGGCTGTGGCGGCAGACCACGGGTTGTATGGCGTGGACGCCCAGCTCCGTCGCCTTCTGCAGGGCCCAGTCCCAGCGCTCTGCTCGGATCAGGGGAAGCCACAGGCAGCAGTGCAGCGGTGAAGCGGTGTCCCGCTGGCGTGCCTGCCCCACGGCCAGCAGTGCCTGTTTGCCCTGGGCTCCCACCAGTTCGGCGGGATAGTCGCGGCCATCCCCGGTGAAAAGCGTCAGTTCCTGTCCCGGTCGGGCACGCAGGACGCGCAGCAGATGGTGACTGGGCTCTGCCGGGAGCAGCCAGTGGCTGTCTTCGCTGGGAGTCTCGGCGCTGTATAGGTGGATTCGGGGCATGTCCGGCGCAAAGGCTTGAAGGAAGGGCGATGAGGCTGCACGATACCATGAGCCATGGGCGGACCGAAGAGAAGGTGCCAGCGAACGATGTTTACCAGTTCCGAAAGCGATATGGCCTGGATCGGCGGAATCCTGCGCCAGGCGGCAGAGCGCTTCATCCTGCCCCGCTTTCACGAGGTGGTGTGCAGCCGCAAGCCCGATGGCAGCGTGGTAACCTCTGCCGATCTCGATAGTCAGGACTTTCTGCAGGCGATGCTGGCATCGCGCTACCCAGAGTTGCCCTTGCTGGGTGAGGAGATGACCCGCCCGCAGCAGGAGCGGCTGCTGGCCCGGGACGTGCCCCTGTGGTGCCTCGACCCGCTGGACGGTACCAGCAACTTCGCCGCCGGTGTACCCATCTTCGGGATCTCCCTCGCCTTATTGCAGGGTGGGCAGGCCATTGCCGGCTGGGTCTACGACCCGATCCGGGACGAACTCTTCACGGCTCGCGCCGGCCACGGCGCCACCCTCAACGGTCAGGCCCTGATGCCGCGGGAAGCGCCAAGTCTGGACAAAGCCGTGGGGGTGGTGGACTACAAGCGTCTGACTCGGGCATTGTCCCTGCGGCTCATCGACGAGCGCCCCTTTCACAGCCAGCGGAATTTCGGCAGTTCTGTCCTGGAGTGGTGCTGGCTCGCCGCCGGACGCTACCATTTCTACCTCCACGGTGGTCAACAGCTCTGGGATCGGGCGGCGGGGGCGCTGATCCTGACGGAAACCGGCGGCAGCCTCAGCACCCTCGTCGGAGCCCCCCTGCCCGTGGCGGATCTGGCCTGTAGCTCGGTACTGGCAACCCTGGACCCACTCCTGCATGCCGCTTGGCGGCGTTGGCTCGGTGATGACCGTCCCGCCCCGTGCGCCGAGTTCCCAAAAAGGGAACATTGATTTATGCTGAATGCCTATTGTCTCCCATGCGCTACCAGGAATCGCTAATTTATGGCCACCATCCGTAATCTCGCCCTTTCCCTTTTGCCCGTCACCGAGAGCGCGGCCCGCGCCGCAAGCGCCTGGATCGGCCGAGGTGAAAAAGAGCAGGGCGATGGGGCGGCGGTGGATGCCATGCGCGCCGCCCTGAGCGAGGTGCCCATGCGCGGTCTGGTGGTCATCGGCGAGGGCGAGAAGGACGAAGCGCCCATGCTCTACAACGGCGAGAGCGTCGGCTCGGGCAGTGGTCCGGAGGTGGAGATAGCGGTGGACCCGGTGGAGGGCACGACCTTCATGGCCGGCGGTATGCCGGGCTCCATCTGCGTGCTGGCCGCCGCACCCAAAGGGGCGATGTTCCGGCCCGGTCCTGCCTTCTACATGGATAAGCTGGTCGTGCCGGCCCCGGCGCGCGGCAAGATCGATCCCGCCGCACCCATGGCCGACAAGCTGGCGGCTCTGGCTCGGGCCCTGGGCAAGGAGGTGCGCGAGCTGCGTATTTTCGTCCTCAAGAAGCCGCGGCACGAGGGGATGATCCGCGAGATCCAGGCAGCCGGCGCCGCCGTGCGTCTGCAGACCGACGGCGACGTGAGCGGCGGCATCATGGCGGCGCTGGGTGTCAAGGTGGACGCCATGATGGGTATCGGTGGTACGCCCGAGGGGGTCATCAGCGCCTGTGCCGCTCGCGCCATGGGGGCAGATATGTTCGGTTGCCTCGCGCCGCAGAAGCCGGGGGAGGCCGAGGCCATCGCCGCTGCCGGCCTCAAGGCCGGGCAATGGTTGGGCCTTAACGATCTGGTAGCCAGCGACGATGTACTTTTCGTGGCCACCGGCCTCACCTCTGGCGATATCCTCGACGGCGTATCCCGGTCCCACTACTTCGTCGAGAGCGAGAGTCTGGTCATCTCCGGCCACGACGGCATTCTTCGTCGCGTGCGCACGCATCAGCGGGTGGACGCCTGAATCTTTGACTGCAACCCCGGCGGTGCGCCCGTCGCCGCCCTTGTAAGGAGCTTTTTATGACCGTCACGCGCAGCGATCTCGCCAACGCCATCCGTGTCCTCAGCATGGACGCCATCGAGAAGGCCAAGTCCGGCCATCCGGGCATGCCCATGGGCATGGCGGACATCGCCGAGGTGCTCTGGAACGATTTTCTGGTGCACAATCCCGCCGATCCGCATTGGCCTAACCGCGATCGCTTCCTGCTGTCCAACGGCCACGGTTCCATGCTGCAGTACGCCCTGCTGCATCTTTCGGGCTACGAGCTCAGCATCGATGACCTTAAGCAGTTCCGCCAGTGGCACAGCAAGACGCCGGGGCACCCCGAGTACCGTGATACTCCGGGGGTCGAGACCACCACGGGCCCTCTGGGGCAGGGTCTCGCCAACGGGGTCGGCATGGCCCTGGCGGAGCAGATTCTGGGCAAGCATTTCAATCGCCCGGATCACGAGATCATCAACCACTACACCTACGTCTTTCTGGGCGACGGCTGTCTCATGGAGGGTATCTCCCATGAGGCCTGCTCCCTGGCCGGCGTCTGGGGGCTCAACAAGCTCATCTGTTTCTACGACGACAACAATATCTCCATCGATGGACACGTGGACGATTGGTTCGCCGACGATACCCCGGCGCGCTTCAAGGCCTACGGCTGGCACGTCATCGCCGGTGTCGATGGTCACGACCCCGAGGCCGTGAAGCGCGCCATCCAGGAGGCGCGCAAGCAGACCACCAAGCCCACCCTCATCTGCTGCAAGACGGTCATTGGCCACGGTTCGCCCAACAAGGCCGGTACCCACGATGTCCACGGCGCGCCCCTGGGGGCCGAAGAAATCGCCCTGACCCGCAAGAATCTGGGCTGGAGTGGTGCACCCTTCGAGGTTCCCGAGGCCATCTATCGGGCTTTTGATGCGCGCGCCAAGGGCGAGCAGGCCCAGGCCGAGTGGAAGGAGCGTTTTGCCAAGTACCGCGAGCTCTTCCCCAAAGAGGCCGCCGAGTTGGAGCGGCGTTGGGCAGGCAAGGTCAGTCCCGAGTTCGATCGCGCCATCGAACACCTCATTGCCGAGTTCCGCAAGGACCCGCCCAAGATTGCGACCCGTGTGGCTTCGGGCAAGTGCATCCAAGCCGTTGCCCAGGCCGTGCCGGAATTCGTCGGTGGTTCGGCTGATCTCACGCCTTCCAACAACACCCGTTGGAAGGAAGCCCTGGACATCGGCAAACACCGCCTCATGGGTAATTACATCCACTACGGCGTGCGTGAGTTCGGTATGGCCGCCATCATGAACGGCGTGGCCCTGTACGGTGGGCTTCTGCCCTTCGGCGGCACCTTCCTGATTTTCTCGGACTATGCCCGCAATGCCATCCGCATGTCGGCGCTCATGGGCATCCGCGTGATCTACATCATGACCCACGACTCCATCGGTCTGGGTGAGGACGGGCCTACCCACCAGCCGGTGGAGCAGGTCAGCAGCCTGCGCCTCATTCCCAATCTGCACGTATGGCGTCCGGCCGATGCCGTAGAGACGGCCATTGCCTGGGAATCGGCGGTGAAGCAGGAGCGCACCCCGAGCCTGCTGGCCCTCAGCCGCCAGAATCTCGCCCCCTTGCCCCACAGCGACGCGAGCATCGCCGCTGTGCGGCGTGGTGGGTATGTGCTCAAGGACGCGGAGGGTGCTGCCCCGGCGGGTATCCTCATCGCCACGGGCTCGGAGGTGGAACTCGCTCTGGCAGCGCAGGCGCGCCTGGCGGAGCAGGGTGTGGCGGTGCGGGTGGTGTCCATGCCCTGCGTCGAGCTCTTCGATGCGCAGGACGCCAGCTATCGCGAGTCCGTGCTGCCCAGCAAGGTGACCCGCCGGCTGGCCATCGAGGCCGGTGCCACGGCGCTCTGGTACAAGTACGTGGGACTTCAGGGTGCCGTCATCGGCATCGACCGCTTCGGAGCCTCGGCGCCGGCACCGGTGATCTTCGAGAAGCTCGGCTTCACCGTCGATCACGTGGTCGACACCTTCAAGGGGCTGTGAGACGCGCTGGCGCGTCCATCTCGGAACAGGTTTCTATTGTCAGGCTTTTCAAGGAGTGAGACATGGCATTGCGGATTGGTATCAATGGTTACGGGCGGATCGGTCGCAACATCCTGCGGGCGGTCTATGAAGCCGATCGACAGGGCGAGGTAGAGATCGTCGCCATCAATGACCTCGGCAGCCCGGAGACCAACGCCCACCTGACCCAATACGACTCGGTACACGGTCGCTTCCCCGTCCCCGTCAGCGTCGAGGGACAGGAGATGCTGGTGGGCAAGGATCGGGTAAAGGTCCTGGCGGAGCGCGATCCCAGCAAGCTGCCGTGGGGGGACCTCGGGGTGGACGTGGTGCTGGAGTGCACCGGCATCTTCACCACCCGTGAGAAGGCCTCGCTGCACATCCAGGGCGGTGCCAAGAAGGTTCTGATCTCGGCCCCGGCCAAGGATCCGGTGGATCTCACCGTGGTCTACGGCGTCAATCACCATCTCTTGGACCCCGCCAAGCACCAGATCGTCTCCAATGGCTCCTGCACCACCAACTGCCTGGCGCCCTTGGCGAAGACCCTCAACGATCTGACGCCCATCGTCGGCGGCACCATGAACACCATCCACTCCATGACCAACGACCAGCGCATCATCGATGTCTACCACAGCGATCTGCGGCGGGCCCGTGCGGCGAGCATGAGTATGATTCCCACCAGCACCGGAGCCGCCAAGGCCATCGGCCTCGTGTTGCCGGAGCTGGAAGGCAAGCTGGACGGTTTTGCCATCCGCGTGCCCACCACCAACGTCTCCATCGTCGACCTCACCTGCCTGGTGGAGCGGGAGGTGTCCGTGGCCGACATCCACGCGGCCATGAAGGCGGCTTCGGAAGGGGCCCTGAAGGGCGTCTTCGGTTACAACGACAAGCCCCTGGTGTCCATCGACTTCAACCACAACCCGGCCAGCTCCACCTACGAGTCCTCCCTGACCAAGGTCAAGGGCAAGCTGGTGAAGGTCTGCTCCTGGTACGACAATGAGTGGGGATTCTCCAACCGCATGATCGATACCGCCCTGGCCATGATGGGCGTCAAGCGCTGAGGAGTCGCTCATGAACGTGCTGCGCATGACGGATCTGGACCTCAAGGGTAAACGGGTCCTGATTCGGGAAGATCTCAATGTGCCCATGGACGAGACGGGGCAGATCGCCGACGATACCCGCATCCGGGCAGCCCTGCCGACGCTGCGGGCCGCTCTGGCGGCGGGCGCCAAGGTCATGGTGATGTCGCACCTGGGGCGGCCGAAAGAAGGCGTGTACGACGAGAAGGCGAGCCTCGCCCCCGTCGCCGCGCACCTTGGCAAGCTTTTGGGTCGCGAGGTCGCCCTGGTGCGTGACTGGCTGGGCGCCGGCGGCGCCGCCCTCAAGACCCTGGGCGATGGCCAGATCGTGGTACTGGAGAACGTCCGCTTCAATGCGGGCGAAGGCAAGGACGACGAAACCCTGGCCAAGCAGATGGCGGCCCTGTGCGACATCTTTGTCATGGACGCCTTCGGCACGGCGCACCGCGCCCAGGCCAGTACCCACGGGGTGGGTCTCTACGCCCCCGTGGCCTGCGCCGGCCCGCTCCTCGTGAACGAGCTGGAGGCCCTTGGCAAGGCGCTGCAGAATCCCAAGCGGCCGCTGGTGGCCATCGTCGCCGGCTCCAAGGTCTCCACCAAGCTGACCATCCTGAAATCCCTGGCGGAAAAGGTCGATCAACTGGTGGTAGGCGGTGGCATCGCCAACACCTTCCTGCTGGCCGCCGGCCACCCCATCGGCAAATCCCTCTGCGAGTCGGATCTCGTGGACGAGGCCAAGGCCATCATGGCAGCGGCCAAGGCCAAGGGCGGGGATGTGCCCCTGCCGACGGACGTCGTGGTGGCCAAGGAGTTCTCGGCCACTGCTGCGGCGCGGACCTGCCCCGTGGATGCCGTTGGTGAGGACGAAATGATCCTTGACATCGGCCCCGACAGTGCTGCGGCCCTGGGTGAAATTCTGCGCAAAGCCGGAACCATCGTCTGGAACGGGCCGGTGGGCGTGTTCGAGTTCGACGCCTTTGCCGGGGGTACCCGGGCCATCGCCCAGGCCGTTGCGGAGAGCAGCGCCTTCTCCATCGCCGGTGGCGGCGACACCATCGCTGCCATCCACAAGTTCCACATCCAAGACAAGGTCTCCTACATCAGTACGGGTGGAGGCGCTTTCCTCGAGTTCCTCGAGGGCAAGACCCTGCCGGCGGTGGCCATGCTCGAACAGCGCGCGCGAGGCTGATGCTTGATCCGTCGAACCAAGATCGTTGCCACTCTCGGCCCTGCCAGCTCGGAGGTCGAGGTCATCGACCGTCTGATCGAGGCGGGCGTGGATGTCGTTCGTCTCAACTTTTCCCACGGCACGGCGGAGGATCACGTCCGCCGCGCTGAGCTGGTGCGGGAGCGGGCCCGGGCCCACGGGCGGGCGGTGGGGGTCCTTGCCGACCTACAGGGCCCCAAAATCCGCATCGGCAAGTTTGCCGAGGGCAAGATCCAGCTGCGCGAAGGCGATTCCTTCATACTGGACAGCGCCTGTAACCTGGGGGACCAGAGCAGGGTCGGCATCACCTATCCCCAACTGGTGAGCGATGTCGAGCGCGGCGCCACCCTGCTGCTCAACGATGGCATGATCGTGCTCTGGGTCGACAAGGTCCAAGGGACGGAGATCCATACGCGGGTGGTGCAGGGCGGCGAACTGTCCAACAGCAAAGGCATCAATCGTGCCGGTGGCGGGCTCACGGCGCCGGCCCTGACGGACAAGGACCGCGCCGATATCCTTACGGCAGCGCAGCTGGAGGCCGACTACCTGGCGGTTTCCTTTCCTCGCGGCGCGGCGGACATGGATGAGGCGCGCCGCCTCTTCCGCGAGGCTGGTGGTCACGGGGCGTTGGTGGCCAAGATCGAGCGCGCCGAAGCGGTGGCGGCCATCGAGGAGATCCTGGCGGTTTCCGAGGTGGTCATGGTGGCTCGCGGTGACCTTGGGGTGGAGATTGGGGATGCGGCGGTACCGCCGGTACAGAAGCGCATCATTGCCTTGGCCCAGAAGTATGGGCGGGTGACCATCACGGCGACGCAGATGATGGAGTCCATGATCCACCAGCCCATCCCCACCCGGGCGGAGGTGTCGGATGTCGCCAACGCCGTTCTCGATGGTACGGATGCCGTCATGCTGTCGGCGGAGACGGCCAGCGGCGCCTACCCGGTGGAGGCCGTTGCCGCCATGGCGCGGACCTGTCTCGAGGTGGAACGGCAGATGCCCTGCGGGACCGCTTTTCCGGTAGCCGATCAGGCCCTGCAGCGGGTGGACGAGACCATCGCGGCGGCGGCGATTCTGGCTACCCAGAGGGCGTCCATCGCCGCTATCGCCGCCTTCACCGAGAGCGGATCCACCGCTCTGTGGTTGTCCCGTGCCCAGCCGCGTGTACCCATCTATGCCCTGACGCCACAGGTCTACACGCGCCGGCGCGTCACCCTCTATCGCGGCGTGCACCCCGTGAATTTTCCGCAGAGCCGTCACGACGATCCTGCGCAAGTGATGCGGGCGGCCGAGGATGAGCTGCGGCGACGCGGGGTAGTGCGCGAGGGCGATCTCATTCTCATCACCATCGGTGAGCCCATCGGCGCGCCCGGTGGCACGAACACCCTGAAGATCGTCCGCATTGGCGGGCCTCAGCGTGCGTGACCGAGGCGTCTGGGCGGACGGCTTGCGGGCCGTCAAGCCCCTTGGGTAGCATACAGATGAGACTCATTTCCCAATCCACCACAGCATCGAGGTAAGCACTATGGCACTCGTTTCCATGCGTCAACTCCTGGATCATGCCGCCGAGCATGGCTATGGCATTCCAGCTTTCAACGTCAACAATCTGGAGCAGGTCCGGGCCATCATGGAGGCGGCGGCAGCGGCGGACGCGCCAGTGATCCTGCAGGCATCGGCGGGAGCGCGCAAGTACGCTGGCGAGCCCTTCCTGCGCCACCTGATCCTGGCCGCCATCGAAGAATATCCCGACATCCCCGTGGTTCTGCACCAGGATCACGGCGCCAGTCCCGCCGTCTGCATCCAGGCCATCCGCTCCGGTTTCTCCAGCGTGATGATGGACGGCTCCCTGATGGAAGACGCCAAGACGCCTGCCAGCTATGACTACAACGTCACCGTCACGGCCAAGGTCGTAGAGATGGCGCACGCCGTGGGTGTCACCGTCGAGGGTGAGCTGGGCTGCCTGGGGTCGCTGGAAACGGGTATGGCCGGTGAGGAGGATGGCGTCGGTGCCGAGGGCTGCCTGAGCCACGACCAGCTGCTCACGGATCCAGAAGAGGCAGCGCAGTTCGTCAAGGCGACCAAGGTGGACGCCCTGGCCATCGCCATCGGCACCAGCCACGGTGCCTACAAGTTTACCCAGCCCCCCACGGGCAAGGTCCTGCGCATCGATCGGGTCAAGGAGATCCACGCCCGCATCCCCGACACCCACCTGGTCATGCACGGCTCCAGCTCCGTGCCTCAGGACTGGCTGAAGACCATCCACGAGTTTGGCGGGGACATCGGTGAGACCTACGGTGTGCCGGTGGAGGAGATTCAGGAAGGCATCAAACACGGCGTGCGCAAGGTCAACATCGACACCGACCTGCGTCTGGCAGCAACGGGTGCGGTGCGCAAGAGTCTGTATACCAATCCCAAGAACTTTGACCCGCGCAAGTTCCTGCAGGCCTCTCTGGACGCCATGCGCGACATCTGCAAGCAGCGCTACGAGGCTTTCGGCACCGCCGGCCATGCGAGCAAGATCAAGGCAATCCCCCTGGATACCATGGTCAAGCGCTACAGCAAGGGCGAGCTGGACCCGCGCGTCACCGGCGTCTGAGCGAGCGTACCGTCTCCATCGCGGGAGGGCCGTGCCCTCCCCTCGTCTCCAGGGAGAGCGAGCATGTCCCATTTCAAGATTTCCCCGTCCATCCTCTCGGCGGATTTTGCCCGTCTCGGTGAGGAGGTTCGGGCCGTGGACGAGGCCGGCGCGGACTACATCCACGTCGATGTCATGGACAATCATTTCGTGCCCAACCTGACCATCGGTCCGGTAGTGGTACAGGCCATCCGCCCCCACACCCAGAAGCCTTTGGATGTCCACCTGATGATCTCGCCTGTGGACGCCATCATTCCCGAGTTCGCCAAGGCCGGTGCCAACATCATTACGGTGCACCCAGAGGCGACCATCCACCTGGATCGCAGCATCCAGCTCATCAAGAGTCTCGGCTGCAAGGCCGGTGTCTCCCTCAATCCAGCAACTCCCCTGTCGGTGCTGGACTATGTCCTGGAGAGCATCGATCTGGTGTTGGTCATGAGTGTGAACCCGGGCTTCGGGGGGCAGAGCTTCATCGACTATAGTCTGCGCAAGATCGAGGCCATCCGAAAGCGCATCGACGCCACGGGCAAGGCCATCGAACTGGAGGTGGACGGTGGTGTGAAGGTCGACAACGTCCGCCGCGTGGCCGATGCCGGCGCCGATGTCTTCGTGGCGGGCAGCGCCATCTACAACACCCCGGACTACCGGGCCACCATCGCCGCCTTCCGTGCGGCGCTGGGGCAGAGTGCCTGAATGGCGACGGCATCCAGGGCTTTTCCTGCCCGCGTCGTACTTCTGGATCTGGATGGTACCCTGGTAGATACCGCCCCCGATCTTGCCGCCGCTGCCAATCACGTGCTGCGCAAGCTCGGCCGGGAGCCGGCGGCGATGCCGGTGATTCGCGGTTTCATCGGTAACGGGGTGCGTGAGTTGGTGCGGCGCGCCCTGAGCCTCACCCGGGTGCCCACGGAGGCTGAACTGGACGATGCCATGGTGGATTTTGGCGCCTACTACGCGGCCCACCTCACCGACCACAGCCGCGTCTACCCGGGCGCTGCCGAGACCCTGAGGGCGCTCAAGGACCAGGGGCGGCATGTCGTGTGTATCACCAACAAGGCGGGCGCCTTTACCGAGCCGCTGCTGGACACCCTGGGTCTGCGCCCGCACTTCGATCTCGTGCTCTCGGGCGACAGCCTGCCGCGCAAGAAGCCCGATCCGCTGCCACTGACCCACGCCGCAGCCTACTTCGATGTTTCGCCCGCGGCGGCACTGCTGGTGGGGGATTCCCGCAACGATACCGAGGCGGCGCGTGCTGCGGGTATGCCCGTAGCGTGTGTGACCTACGGCTACAACGGCGATGAGCCGGTGGCCGCCTTGCGGCCCGACGCCCTGCTGGACAACCTCCTCGAGTTGTTGGATATTCTCGAGCACGCACCGCAGGCGCGGGATTTCGGGAAGGTCTGACGTGCACCTGGGAACCACAGGGTACTTCGCGATGGGACGATGGCGCTGCCACTGACCGGCAGTATTCCCCTATCTCCCATCGTGAGGCATGCACCGTGATTTCTGAAGCCCATTTCCGTGCCTTGGCCAAACAAGGCTACAACCGTATTCCCCTGGCCCGCGAGGTCCTGGCAGACCTCGACACGCCCCTGTCGGCCTACCTCAAGGTCGTCCACGGGCCCTACGCCTACCTCTTCGAATCCGTGCAGGGAGGTGAGCAGTGGGGCCGTTACTCCATCATCGGTCTGCCCGCTCGCGAACGCCTGGAAGTGCGGGATGGCGAAGTCCAGGTCTTTGTCGATGGGGTGCTGAGCGAAAGCCACCGTCCCGAGGACCCGCTGGACTGGATCCGCGCCTATCAGGGTCGCTTTCGCGTACCCCAAAGCGAGGAGGTGGCTGGCCGTTTCGCCGGCGGGTTGGTGGGCTACTTCGGCTACGATACGGTACGCTTCATGGAAGCGCGTCTGCGGCGCGCGTCGCGCCTGCCTGATCCCCTGAATCTTCCGGAAATACAGCTGCTGGTGGCGGAAGAGCTGCTGGTCTTCGACAACCTGCGCGGCACCCTGCGCATCATTGTCCACGGCGACCCGGGGCATCCGGATGGTTACGAGCGCGCCCGCGCTCGGGTCGAGGAGCTGGCGGCGACCCTTCGGGAACGGGCGCCGGCACCACCGGCATCGCCGCCGCGCAAGGGACGGGTGCGCGAGGAGGACTATCGCGCCAGTTTCAGCCGCGAGGCGTACATGGCCGCCGTCGAGCGGATCCGTGACTACATTGCCGCGGGGGATGTGATGCAGGTGGTGCCCTCGCAGCGCCTCAGCATCCCGCTGCAGGCTCATCCCCTGGATCTCTACCGTGCCCTGCGCGGCGTCAACCCCTCGCCCTACCTCTTCTATCTGGATCTTGGCAAGACGCAGTTGGTGGGCTCCTCGCCGGAGATCCTGGTTCGGGTGGAGGACGGTCGGGTGACGGTGCGCCCCATCGCCGGCACCCGCCCGCGCGGTGCGGATCTGGACCGCGATCTCGCCCTGGAGCGTGAGCTGCTGGCCGATGCCAAGGAGCGCGCCGAGCACCTCATGCTCATCGACCTCGCCCGCAACGATGTCGGGCGGATTGCCGAGGTGGGCACGGTGCATCTGGACGAATCCTTCGGCATCGAGCGCTACTCCCACGTGATGCACATCGTCTCGGAAGTATCGGGCCGCCTGCGTCCGGGTCTCGATGCCATGGATGCCCTGCGCGCGGCCTTTCCAGCGGGCACCGTCTCTGGCGCACCCAAGATCCGCGCCATGGAGATCATCCGCGAGCTGGAGCCGGTATCCCGAGGTGTCTACGCCGGCGCCGTGGGCTACTGGGGCTTCAATGGCAATCTCGATACCTGTATCGCCATCCGCACCGGGGTGGTACAGGACGGTGAGCTGCACATCCAGGCCGGCGGCGGCATCGTCGCCGATTCCCAGCCCGCGAGCGAGTGGGAGGAGACCATGAACAAACGCCGCGCCATGTTCCGCGCCGTGGAGCTTGCCGAGAACGGTCTCGATCCCGAAGTGGGGGTGCAGCGATGATCCTCATGATCGACAACTACGACAGCTTCACCTACAACCTGGTGCAGTACTTTGGCGAGCTGGGTGCCGACCTCGAGGTGGTGCGCAACGACGCCTTGAGCCTTGCCGACATCGAGGCCATGCAGCCCGAGCGTATCTGCATCTCCCCCGGACCGTGCACACCGGCACAGGCCGGCATCTCCCTCGAGGTGATTCGCCATTTTGCCGGACGCCTGCCCATTCTCGGCGTCTGCCTGGGTCATCAGGCCATCGGCGAAGCCTTTGGTGGACGGGTCGTGCGCGCGCCGGAGGTGGTGCATGGCAAGACATCGCCCATCCATCACGCGGAGCAGGGCATCTTTGCCGGTCTGCCCACACCCTTCACGGCCACGCGTTACCACTCCCTGATCGTCGCCCGGGAGGACCTGCCGGAGGAGCTCGAGATTACTGCCTGGACCGAGGATGGCCTCATCATGGGCCTGCGCCACCGGCGCTTTGCCGTGGAGGGGGTGCAGTTTCATCCAGAGTCCATCCTGAGCGAGCACGGTAAGGAACTGCTGCACCACTTCTGCAAGATCCGCGAGGCCGTCCATGCAGGCGCGTGAGGTGCTGGAACGGCTCATCGCCCGCCAGGATCTGTCCCGTGCCGAGACGCAGCGTGTCTTTGACGCGCTGATGTCCGGTGACTGGACTCCGGCACAGATCGGCGCCCTGCTGGTGGCGCTGCGCATGAAAGGGGAACGGGTAGAGGAACTGGTCGGCGCCACCCGCGCCCTGCGTGCGCACATGCTGCGGGTGGAGGTGGGCACGGAACATCTCGTCGACACCTGTGGTACCGGTGGCGACGCTCGCCATACCTTCAATATCTCAACCCTGGCCGCCATCGTGGCCGCCGCTGCCGGGGCGCGGGTGGCCAAGCACGGCAACCGTGCCGTATCCGGTCGCAGTGGCAGCGCCGACGTGCTGGAGGCAGCCGGTCTGCGGCTGGATCTCAGCCCCGCACAGGTGGCCGCCTGCATCGATGCGGTGGGCATCGGCTTCCTTTTTGCGCCCAGTCACCACGGCGCCATGCGCCATGCCGTAGGACCGCGGCGCGAGCTGGGTGTTCGCTCCCTCTTCAATCTCATGGGACCCCTGAGCAATCCCGCCGGCGCTCCCCATCAGGTTTTGGGCGTCTTTGCCGAAGGCTGGTTGATGCCGGTGGCCGAGGCCGCCAAGGAGCTGGGCGGTCGCCACGTGCTCGTGGTGCACGGGCACGATGGCCTGGACGAGATCAGTATCAGCGGACCCACGGAGGTGGCCGAGGTGCGGGAAGATGGCAGCATCCGGCGCTACCGTCTGCAGCCTACGGACTTCGGCGTCGAGCCGGCGCCGCTCACACTGCTCCAGATCCAGGACACCCGCGAGGCGCTGGAGGCCTTCCACGAAGTATTGTCCGGCAAACCGGGGGCGCGTCAGGATGTGGTCGCCATCAATGCCGGCGCGGCACTCTACGCCGCCGATGTGGTCGATGATCTCCCTACGGCCGTGGCGCAGGCGCGCGCCGCTCTGGTCTCCGGCGCTGCCCGGGAGCGCTGGGAACGTCTGCGTTCCTTTACTGCAAGGAGTTGAGCCGTGGTGGACACCCTCCGTGAGATTCTCCAACACAAGGCGACGGAAGTGGCAGCGCGACGCCAGCGTCTGGGCCTCGCCGAGCTGCAGTCGGCCGCGGCACTGGCCGCGCCGCCGCGGGATTTCGTCGGGGCGCTGCGCCGGCGTCTGGAGACCGGACAGGCGGCGGTCATTGCCGAGATCAAGAAGGCCTCACCCTCGGCCGGCGTCATCCGAGCGGATTTCAATCCCGTGGAGATCGCCCGCGACTATGCCGCCCACGGCGCCGCTTGCCTTTCGGTGCTGACCGACGAGCGCTTTTTCCAGGGTAACGACAGCTACCTCACGGCAGCGCGTTCGGCCGCGGATCTACCGGCGCTGCGTAAGGATTTCTGTATCGACCCCTACCAGGTCTGGGAGGCGCGCGCCATCGGCGCCGATGCCATCCTGCTCATCGTCGCCGCCCTCACCGATGCGACCCTGCGCGAACTGGAGGCTCTGGCCCTGGATCTGGGCATGGCGGTACTGGTGGAGGTGCACGACGCCCAGGAGCTACAGCGCGCTCTGGCCCTGCGCAGCCCCTTGCTGGGCGTCAACAACCGTGACCTGCGCAGTTTCACTACCTCCATCCAACGCAGTATCGATCTCCTACCCGCGATTCCACCGGACCGCCTGGTGATCAGCGAAAGCGGCATCCGCACGCCGGAGGACGTGGCGACTCTGCGCGGCTACGGCATCCACGCCTTCCTGGTGGGGGAGGCGCTGATGCGTGAGGAGGCCCCCGGAAAGGCCCTGGCCGAACTGTTTGCCGAAAGATGACCGTGATATGGTAGGGTTTGGATAGAGGATTTCAGGGAGCAAGGACATGAAGGCAGAGGTACGATGGTCTGGTCCGGGTCATATGAGTTTCCTGGCCCATGCCGACAGCGGTCATGCCTTGGTAATGGATGGTGCTGCCGACATCGGCGGCCAGAATCTTGGGCCGCGGCCCATGGAACTGCTGCTCATGGGCCTGGGGGGCTGCTCCAGCATCGACGTCGTCATGATCCTGCAGAAATCCCGACAGGATATCCGTGACTGCGTGGTACAGCTGCGGGCGGAGCGTGCCGACAGCGACCCCAAGGTCTTCACGGCCATTCATCTGCACTACGTCGTGACGGGTCGCGACCTCGATCCGCGCCGGGTCGAGCACGCCATCGGCCTGTCCGCCGAGAAATACTGCTCGGCCAGCATCATGCTGGGAAAAACGGCGAAAATGACGCACGATTTCGAGATTCGGAGCCTGGAGTGCTAGGGCCAGATCTCGGCTTTCCGGGAGGACTCCCATGCTCCTGAGCAAAACCAGCGAATACGCTCTGCAGGCACTCATCTATCTCGCCGCCCAGCCTTCGGGTGAACCGGTCCTGAGTCGCGATATTTCCGACTACCTGCGCGTGCCCGGCCAGTATCTCGCGAAAATCCTGCAGGTTCTGGCCAAGCGCGGGGTATTGGACTCCTACAAAGGCCGTGGCGGCGGTTTCGTCCTGCGGCCCGGCGCCGAGCAGATGAACATTCTGGAAGTGGTGGAGATGGTGGAGGGTGCGCCCTTCGGTCAGGGCTGTGTGCTCGGTCTCAAGGCCTGTGCCGACGAGACCGCCTGCCCCGTACACTACGCCTGGAAGCCGCTCAAGGCCCAGGTGGTGGATCTCCTGGGCAAACAGACCATCGGCAGCATGGCCGAGGCCGTGCGCGCCGGTCGCTACCGCATCCATCTGCCGGGCGGCAACGAGCTCCAGTTACGCGCCTTGCCCGGTCGGGATGTCCATCCGGGCTGAGTTCAGACCCACAGCGCGCCGCGGGTCATGATCTTCGATAGCGCCTTCAGGGCCGATTCGCTCCACACAGGCAGGGCCTGCGCACCCAGGGTTTCGGCCTGGTGCGCGTGAGCGATCTCGTCCTGGCGCATCTGCTCCAGGATATGGCGGCTGCGCTCGTCCTCCGGTGGTAGAACGGCCAGGTGCTCATCCAGGTGCTTCTCCACCAGGTGTTCCACGGCCACCACGAGACCGAGGTTGCTGCCGCGACCGCGCCGCGCCGCCGCAAAGCCCATGCCCCAGCCAACACCGTACCAGAGCGGACCGAGCAGGCTGGGGCGACTGCGCAGTTCGCGCAGACGATCCTCGCACCAACGCAGGTGATCCTCTTCCTCGCGTCGCGCCTGCAGCAGCGCGCTGCGTAGCTGCGGATCTCCGGTACCGGCCGCTTGTCCGGTGTAGAGGGCCTGCGCCATGACCTCGCCGGTGTGGTTGACGCGCATGAGGCGACCCGCGCGCCGCCGCTGCCAGGGCCGCAGGAGGGCGTCCCGCGTGTCCTTGGCAGGATTGGCGCGGCCACTGCCGGGGCTCTGTCCGGCCAGGGTGCGCAGGGCGTTGTCGACGTTGCTGATGATCCGATCGGCGAGCATGGCGAGGACCTCTGCCTGAGACATGGAGATTGGGTTATCATGGGTGCAGCGTCCAGAGGGGTCAAGACCGTGTCCGAAGCGTTTTACCAGCGCCATCTCTTCATCTGCCTCAACCGCCGCGAGTCCGGCGAACAGGCCTGCAACAACAGCGGTATCGCCGACCGTGCCTTCCACGCCGCCAAGCGGCACGCCAAGGCCCTGGGTATCCATGGTGTCGGCCAGGTCCGGGTCAACCGTAGTGGCTGTCTTGGCCGTTGCAGCGAGGGTCCCACCGCCGTCGTCTACCCCGATGGCGTCTGGTACACCTACGTGGACGAGGATGACCTCATCGAGATCGTCGAGTCGCACCTGCGCGATGGTCAGCCCGTAGAGCGTCTGCGTATCTGATGCTGCCCATCGACCGTAGCCACCTCTACGACGGTAAGGAGCTCCAGCTCGAATGTGTTGGCGAGCGGGTGTTCATACCCGGGCCGGCGGGGCCCCTCGAGGGCCTGACTGCCTGCCCCGAGCGGGAAACCCGTCGCGCGGTGGCGGTGATTCTGCACCCGCACCCACTCTATGGCGGCACCCTCAACAACAAGGTGGTGCATTTTCTGAGCCGGTCCTGCAATCGTCTGGGCATCCCCTCCCTACGTTTCAACTTTCGTGGTGTCGGTGAGAGCGCCGGGCGCTACGACGACGGACGCGGCGAAACGGAAGACTGCCTGGCGGTCCTCGACTGGGTCGCGCAGCGGCGGCCGGGTTTTGCCATCTGGCTGGCGGGTTTTTCCTTTGGCGCCTACGTCGCCTACCGGGCGGCGCAGGACCCGCGGATACAGCAGCTCATCACCGTGGCGCCGCCCGTCAACCTCTTCGATTTTACCGGTCTGCCCGAACCGACCTGTCGGTGGACGGTCATCCAGGGGGAAGAGGACGAGCTGGTGCCGCCGGGCGCGGTCTGGTCCTGGCTGGACGGCCTGTCCGTTGAGCCCGAGAGGATCTCCCTGCCCGCCGACCATTTCTTCCACGCTCGGCTGACCACCATCGAGGCGGCCCTTCTGGAGCGCTTCCAGACCGATCCCGATGGTGACGGCAGCGGACGCGACTGTGCCTTCGAACTTTCTCGAGGCTGAGGGGCTGTACAAGGCCTACTCCGGACGGCCGGTACTGCAGAATTTCGGACTTCGGATTCGCGCCGGCGAGTGCTACGTTCTGGTGGGTCCCAATGGTGCCGGCAAGAGCACCTGCATCCGCGGCATCCAGGGCATCACCCCACTGGACGGCGGCGAGATCCGCATCGCCGGTCGGCCGCTGCAGAGCCTGCCCCACGGCGGGCGGCATATCCTGGGCGTGGTGCCCCAAGAGGACAATCTCGACCCCGACTTCAGTGTGGCCGAGAACCTCTGGGTCTACGGCCGGTATTTTTCCTTGCCAAGATCCAGCATCCGCCAGCGCACGGCAGAACTCCTCGAATTCATGCTACTGTCGGACTACGCCCAGAAACCCATCGGCGCGCTGTCGGGTGGCATGAAGCGGCGGCTGACCATCGCCCGCGCCCTCATCCACGAGCCGCGCCTGATCCTTTTGGATGAGCCCAGTACCGGTCTTGACCCCCAGGCGCGCCACCTCATCTGGCAGAAGTTACGCGAATTGAAGCGCCAGGGCGTCACCTTGCTGCTCACCACCCACTATATGGATGAGGCAGAACGCCTCGCCGACCGGGTCGGCATCATCGACCACGGCCGCATTCTGGACGAGGCGCCACCGGCGGAACTCATCGCTCGCCACATTCCGCCCATGGTCCTCGAACTACGTCGACTCGATGGCGGACGGCCGGACCCAGAGGACTGGTATCGCGGTCGGGTAGCGGCGGGCGAACGCGTCGGCGATACCCTGTTGCTCTACGGTGAGGATCTGGGTGCGGTGCAACGCCATTACGCGCAAAGGGACGACCTGCGTCTCTTGCTGCGCACGGCCAACCTGGAGGACGTCTTTCTGCGCCTTACCGGCCGGGATCTGCGCGAGGGGGATCGCGGGTGAGCTACTGGCGCCGCTACCTCCCCGGCTGGGCCTGCTGGGCTCTGGTAGCCCGCAACTTTCGGGTATGGCGCAAGCTGTGGCTGCCGAGCCTGCTGGGTAACTTTGGCGACCCGCTGCTCTATCTGCTGGCCTTGGGCTATGGCCTGGGCCATTTCGTCGGCCGGATAGAGGATATGCCCTACATCACCTTCATCGCCTCAGGCATCGTGGCCAGCTCGGTGATGAATACCGCCACCTTCGAAGGGCTATACTCCGCTTTTACCCGCATGAGCGTACAGAAGACCTACGCGGCCATCCTGGCAACGCCCATGGAGGTCAGCGATGTCCTGGCAGGGGAGATGCTCTGGTGTGCTCTGAAGGGCAGCATCAGCGCCGTGGCCATCATCCTGGTGGCCAGTTTCTTCGGGGCCATCACCTGGGCGGGCGTACCTTGGGCCCTGTTGGTCATTCTCCTGTCGGGGCTCGCTTTTGGCGCCATTGCTCTGGCCGTCACCGCCGTGTCCCGCAGCTACGATTTCTTCATGTACTACTTCACCTTGGTGGTGACCCCCATGTTCCTTTTCTGTGGGGTGTTCTATCCGCTCAAAACCCTGCCCGCGGTCGGCCAGACCATCGCCCAATTCCTGCCCCTGACCCACGCCGTCGCCCTGCTTCGCCCCTGGCTCACGGGGCACTGGCCGACCCAGATACCGCTGCACCTGGCCGTGCTGACGGCCTATGCCGTGGTCGGCTATGCCTTGGCCATCGTTCTGCTACGCCGGCGGCTCTTGGTGTGATGGCAGCCCCGCACCGTGCTTTGCACCTCCGGTGCCGCGGGGGTACTATGCAGAGTCCGGAAGCTCGAAACTTTTATCAGACCTGAGGGTCTCATGGTTTTGAGTCCAGGGTTTCAAAGGGGGCGATCGGTTTCGACACAGGTCGCGAAGCCTTCGGTGCATGCAGAGCTGCGGTTCGCTCTTAAAACTGGTCGCAACGCTATAATTGCCAACGACAGCAATTACGCCCTCGCTGCTTAAGCAGTGAGCCCTCCGCCCGGGTTCGTCCGCGGACGCGGTGGCCGAAAGGCCTGCGGGGGGTCGACAAACGCGGAATCGCGCTGGGTCTGCCCGCTGACCTAGCGTTAAAACAAGCGGGCTCGCACCCTGGGGATCCTGTCCGTCGGAGCCCTGGGGTGTCAAAGACAAAAGACAGACTACGCATGTAGATCCGGTGGTCTAGGTCCTGTGGACGCGGGTTCGATTCCCGCCGCCTCCACCACACACACAAGGGCTCGGAAATTTTCCGGGCCCTTTTTGCCTCGGGAAAAGTTCGTTTTTTCGCCTGAAATCCCCGTGACGAAGCAGCCGCCAACGCCGACGCTCGATTTGGGTGCATCCCATTGCCGCTGTATGAGTAGCGATGCTTTGTGCTTTTCGAGTCACATAGGTCCACAAGTATTGCGAGCCTACCTGCCACCCACATCGGGAGCAAAGACCCACCGCCTGAGTCCTGTCGCCCCTCAGGCTATTGACAGCATCGGCGCTTGCGGCTTAAATGGCATCCCTCATGGCGCTTTAGCTCAGCTGGTTAGAGCAGCGGAATCATAATCCGCGTGTCCGGGGTTCGAGTCCCTGAAGCGCCACCAATCATCG
>NZ_JAGDWX010000025.1:5000-46904 GCF_023256195.1 Acidithiobacillus sp. | reverse complement strand
CTCGATCGCATCGTGCATCTGGCGCGGATGATGGGGGCCGCGGGTGACTCCCTGAGCGACGAGATGGTCGGGCGCCTGGCCGGGGTGGCCAGCGATGGCCTCGACCTCCTGGATCGCG
Organism: Acidithiobacillus sp.; assembly: GCF_023256195.1. GTDB lineage: Bacteria > Pseudomonadota > Gammaproteobacteria > Acidithiobacillales > Acidithiobacillaceae > Acidithiobacillus_A. Next base: position 46,786 of record NZ_JAGDWX010000025.1, on the reverse strand, counting down.
TCAACCGCAGCGAACTCAAGGATGCCCTGCCGGCCATCTCCGCCCTGGTCCACAACGGCGACCTCGATCGCATCGTGCATCTGGCGCGGATGATGGGGGCCGCGGGTGACTCCCTGAGCGACGAGATGGTCGGGCGCCTGGCCGGGGTGGCCAGCGATGGCCTCGACCTCCTGGATCGCGTCAACCGCAGCGAACTCAAGGATGCCCTGCCGGCCATCTCCGCCCTGGTCCACAACGGCGACCTCGATCGCATCGTGCATCTGGCGCGGATGATGGGGGCCGCGGGTGACTCCCTGAACGACGAGATGGTCGGGCGTCTGGCCGGCCTCGCCACCGACGCCCTCTGTCTCCTGGACCGGGCTACCCGCACGGGCGTGATGGACCGCCTGCTGAACGTCGCGGAGCAACTGGATCAGCAGCACATCCTGACGGACTTTCTGCAGTGTCTGGAGGGCGCCGCGGCAGAGGCCAGCAAAGCTCCGCCACCCAAAGGCGGAATCGCCGGTCTGTGGGAGATCATGAAGCAGCCCGAGACCCAGCAGACCATCCAGTTCCTCATGCTGGTGGGCAAGCACTTCCGCTCCTGCCAGCTCAAGCACTGATCGCGTAGGTCCAGTTCTCTCGCCCCGCTTGAAGCCCCAACCTCGGTTGGGGCTTTTTTATGCTCCCGGTGGATACTCAGCGCGGCACCGGAGCGACCGATTGGAAATGGACACGTCGCCACCCGACAGCGAACGCGAACGGAGGCGATTGCCTTAGGCCTTGGACTCTTTTTTCTGGTAATTCTTGCGCCGAAAAAGATCGGTCTTGCGCGAGACGAGCCGGTCCAGAAAGAGAAAACCGTCCAGGTGGTCCATCTCGTGCTGCACCGCGCGGGCTTCGAAACCCGCGCACTCGTATACACGGCTACGTCCGTCCAGATCCTGGGCCTGCACCCGGATGCGCTCGGCACGGATGACATTCCCGGTAAAATCGGGCACGGACATGCAGCCCTCCCGTCCCACCGCCATGCCCTCCCAGGCGATGAGTTCGGGATTGATGAGGCAGAGAAAACCGTGGCAGTCGTCGCCCAGCTTTGACCGCACGTCCACCAGTACGATCCGCTGCAGACGGTCTACTTGCGGCGCCGCAATCCCGACCCCACCGGGACCGGCGTACATGGTTTCGGTAAGATCGGCAACGAATCGCCGTAGTTCCTCGTCGAACTGCTCCACGGGCTGCGCCTTGCGATGCAGGCGCGGATCGGGGTAGGTCAGGATGGGGAGCACGGCCATGGTCAGAACATCGCCGTATCGATGGGATGTACCCCGATCTCGATGGCCTCACGGCTCTTGAGGGGCTCCAGCACCTCGCGAACCTCGGCAAGCCCACCGGGCGCCGAGCCCTGGATCACCATGACATAGATGGGACGCTCCGGATTGCCGGACTGCTCGCTCTCCAGCTCGACGATATTGAAGTGCACCGAGGCCAAGGCCTGGGTGACGCTGGCAACGATACCGGCGTGGTCGGCACCGTAGACGGTCACCCGCACGTTGGCCTCGTCCGCGGCCGCCGGCGCGCTGGATATAGGGTCCAGATGGATGCGCAGGTTGAGGGCTTTCATGGCCGGGTCCAAGGCCGTCTCCACGGTGCCGAGATCGCGGCTGTAGTGGATGATCTGCATGATGGTGAAGTAGCCTCCGAGGCGCATCATGGAGGCGTCGCCGATGGCGCAGTCGGCGGTGTGGAGGGCTTGGGTCACGGCAGCGACGATACCGGGGCGGTCCTCGCCGATGACCGTCAACAAGGCTTGGCTCATTTCATTCTCCTAGGGCAAGACTACGGGCCTGAACCAGATAACGAAAACAATACTCCAGCAGCTCCAGATGGTGCCGGGCGGCGTGGGCGTCGCTGCCCCAGGCCGTCAGTCCGTGGCGATGGATAAGCACACCGGGCACACGCGGCCGTTGCCGGGTAAAAGTTTCGTCCATGGCCGCCGCGATGGCCGCCACGTCGACGAAGTTGGGAAAGACCGGCAGAAAGACCTCCGGTTCCGCCTCTGCCACCCCTAGACCCTTCAGCATCTCCAGCGGCGGCAGGCGCAGCGCCCCGTCGCGGGCAAAATGGCCGCAAAGGTTGGCCTCGACGGAATGGACGTGAAAGACCCAACGGGCCTCTGCAAAATGCCGATAAAGGACCTGGTGGATGGCCGCCTCCGCCGAGGGGCGACGGCCGTCTGCGGCCTCCAGGACCCGACCGGAAGCATCGAGACGGACAAAATCCGCCTCCGTCAGCAAGTCCTTGGGACGCCCGCTGGCCGTGATCCAAAAGCTATGGTCCGGGAGGCGGGCCGAGAGATTGCCGGCCGTGCCCAGCATCCAGCCGCGGCGATAGAATTCCCGCGCGCTGGCGGCGAGCATGGTGCGGGGATCGTCGTGGGACTCAGGACGCTGCATGGGTGGGCTCCAGGGCAGGCAGGATATCGAAGAAGGTATCGAAGCGTTCCCAGGCCCGATCCTCGCGCTGCAGATATTCCGCCAGGCGGTCGCGGGCAAAGACGCGCGGACACTGCCGCGCCAGAGCGAGGTCGGTGACGGAATCGCCGATGCAGATGGCCGCGTCCGGCGCGTAGTGGGCGTAGACCGCCGGCTTGCTTACCAGCTCGCCGTCTCCTTCCCAGGGCGAGAAGGGCCGCAGAAAAGCGCCGCTGCGGTCCACTTCCAGACCGTGTACCGCAGCGATGGCGGATCGGAAAGGCTCGAGCACAAGTTCGGCCATGGCCTGGAATCCTCCCGTCACCACCGCAAGAGACCAGCCCGTCGCCTGAGCTTTCTGCGCGAACTCGGCGAATCCGTGACGAAGGCGGGCGGAAGAGCGCACGAAATCCTCCATCTGCGGCCAGGCATCGCTGGGGATGGTCTCGAGAATACGGCGCAAGCCATCGCGCAGGCTCAGACGCAACGCATAAATCTCCGGTAGAAGACGCTCCGACTCGGCCGGCGCGAAACGCCGCAGGAGTGCCACGAAGATCTCGTCCTCGACGATGGTGCCGTCGAAGTCGCAGAAAATCCAACGACCGCTCACGCCCCACCCCACTTTTCCAGGGCGCGGCGCAGGGGCCCGGCGGGAACGGCATCCCGGGCGAAAGACTCGCCACGCTGCCAGCGATCCCAAGCCTCGAAAAAGGCCATTACCCCGGCGCCGATGCCGTCCGGGTGGTCCATGATGCCCGTCCCGGCATTGAGGATGAGTTCACTGCCGTAGTCCTCGAGGATCTGCGGCACCGTTCCGGGCTGGACTCCCGCGGAAGGTACCGGCGCGACACCGTGGGCGCGCAGGGCGGCGACGATGGCTGCCTCATCGGCGGCGGCAAAGGGCAGGCTGCCGTAATGCGCCGGATAGAGGACGGCATCGGCACCGGCGTGGGCCATGAGGGTGCCGAGGACCACGCCGTAGGCGAGACCCCGCTCCGGCGCGCCACAGAGTGCCCCGGCAAAGGCGGGATGGGCGAAGATGGGCACGTCCACCTGCGGGTCCCGGACCAGTGCCTCGAGCACCGCATATCCGTAGGTAAGCACATTGAGGAGCAGGGCGTTGGCGCCCTCCTCCACCAGACGGCGGGCCTGCTCCTGCAAGCTGTGGGCATCCCCCGAGAGATTCACGGCATAAAGCAGATCGTGGCCGCTGCGGTCGCGCCGAGCCTCGATGATGGGGGCACAGGCGCGCCAGCGTTCCAAGGTCGGCGCCTCCGGGAGGTCCGGCAGGATCTCGTCGTCCTTGATGACATCGAGCCCCGCCATGGCTGCTTGGGCGAGGATCTCGGCGTGGCCTGCGGCATCGAGGCCCAGAGCCGGTTTGAAGATGGCCATGAACAAGGGCCGATCCCGGATCCCCAGTCGGTGGCGCAGACCCGCCAGACCAAAGCGTGGTCGCAGTCCATAATCCTCCGGCAGACGCAGGGCCAAGATCCGGGCCGCGCCGCCCAGGGAATACTTGCCGAAGATCATGGTGAGGAGGGCGCCGATGGAGCCGTCGAGGTTGGCGCGGGGAAAGGCGATGGTAGCGATACTGCTACCGTCGTCCTGGGTTTCCAGGCACCGGACCTCGCCCAGGTGGCCGCGCAGCTGGGCTTCCCGATAACGATAGCGGGCATCCCAGCTCCCCGCCGTTTGCCCTACCGCCAGCATGTCCGCCTGCCGTGCGCCGTCGGTACCGGGCGGGAAGCGATAATCCACCTCGATCCAGGAATGCCCCGACGGCAGGGCGCGGGAGCGATCGTCTCCCGGCGGAATCATGGCCGTGGGAAGTCCTGCTGCGGCGTGTCGACGTAGACCGGCGTCCAGCCGCCGCGGGCGCTGAAATAACGCACGGCCTTGATCCGCCGCAGGCCGTTCAGGCGGAACCAGTGCTCGACCCCGGCGGGCACGTGCAGGTAGTCGCCGCCCTCTACCGTCAGCTCCAGCTGGCGACCGTCGGCGAGGACGAAGCCGAAGACCCCCTCGCCGTCGACGATATAGCGGACCTCCTCGTCGTCGTGGCGATGGATGCCGCCAAAACGCCGGTCCAGTGCCTCCAGATCCGGGTGTTCCGGGTGCAGGACCACGAGGTCCCGCTCGCGGTAGCCGCGCTCACGCTGCAAGCGTTGAAAGACCGGGTCGAGGGCGCGCAGCAAGCTTTCCTGTTCGGCGGCGTCCAGAGTCGGGCGCGCCAACAGGGCCTGAACCTCGGAACTTGCAGGCAGGGGTAGCCGTTCCCAGACCACGCCGAGGCTCGCCAGCAAGGCGGTGGGATCTTCTACAGCCGAGTGCGCCGAGGTACTTCCCCACTGCATCCCCTTCATGCACCTACCTCCTTCCAGATCAGGCTTGCCATACGTCCCGTCTGCCCATCCCGACGGTAGGAAAAGAAGCGCGTCGCATCCTCTGCCGTGCACAGCCCCGAGGCCTCCACCGAGGCCACTCCCAGCGCCATGAGCCGGTAGCGTGCCAAGCCCGGAAGGTCGGCCCAGAATCGGTCTCCGTTGGGCGTCTTACCAGGCTGCGCGTCCGACTCCGCCGTGACCGCCGCAAAGAAAGGCTCTGTCCTGGGGTCCTGGGCGAGAAACGCCGCGCGCAGCTCGGCCCCGACCTCGTAGCGCCGCGGTCCAATGGACGGGCCCAAGTATACCAAAATTTCCTTGGCGGCAATGCCCATGGCGGCAATGCCCTGCTCCAGCACTCCCGCCAGGAGTCCGCGCCAGCCGGCGTGAAAGGCACCGATACACTGCCCATCCCGGCTACAGGCGAGTACCGGCAGACAGTCGGCGCTGAGGATGCCGAGGACTACTCCGGGGCAGGTAGAGACGGCGCCATCGGCTTCCGGCGGCGACCATCCGTGCGCAGGCGCCTCCGGGACCTTGACGATGCGCGTACCGTGGACCTGATGCAGCCAGCAAGGCGCGTTGGGCAGGGCCAGCACTTCCTGCAACTGCGCTCGGTTCCGGGCTACTCGCTCTGGGCGGTCACCGACGTGATCCCCCAGATTGAAGCTGGCGAAGGGTGCGGTGCTGAACCCACCGGTGCGCAGACTGATGGCTGCCCGGACCGTGGCTGGACGATCCCACACGGGGAACAGGAAGTCGGCCTCAGTGGCCATTTTGCCCCGCCGAGCGCAACAGCTGCAGGAGTTCCTCCATATCCCCCGGCATGGGTGCCTCCCACTGACAGGAGATACCCGACTCGGGGTGCTCGAGGACCAGACGCCAGGCGTGCAGCGCCTGACGTCGAAAGGCCTGCCAGCGCGCGAGATCGGCAGCGGCCAGAGCCGGCGGCAGAATGGGGCGCCCGCCGTAAAGCGGATCGCCCACCAGAGGGTGCCCGACGTGACGCATGTGCACGCGGATCTGGTGGGTACGCCCACTGGCCAAGCGCAGGCGCAAGAAGCTGTGCCGCGCAAAGCGCTCTACCAGGCGGTAGTCGGTACGGGCCGGCCGGCCATCGCGCCGCACCGTCATGCGTAGGCGATCCTGAGGATGACGGCCGATGGGGGCCTCTACGTGACCGCCCCCCGTCAGGGCACCCTGGACCAGGGCCAGGTATTCCCGATGCATGCTGTGGTCTGCCAACTGGGCGATGAGGGACTGCCGAGCCCGTTCCGACTTGGCCACTACCAGCAGACCACTGGTATCCATGTCCAACCGATGGACGATACCCGCGCGCGGCAGTCGATGGTTGTCCGGACAATGGGCCAGCACCGCATTGGCCAGGGTACCCCGCGGCCGTCCGGCGCCGGGGTGGGTGGCGAGCCCTGCCGGTTTATCGATCACCAGGAGGTGCGCATCCTCGTGGAGGATGGTCAGGTCCATGGCCTCGGCCAGCCAGTGCTCCACGGGCGTCTGAGGGATATGCAGCACCACCGCCTCACCACCGCGGATACGGTAACTGGGACGGTGTGCCGCCCCGTCCACCAGCACGTCTCCCTGTTGCAGGAGGGTCTGCAGGCGGCTTCGGCTGAGCTCCGGCAAAAGTCCGGCCAGCACCGCATCGAGGCGCTGACCAGCGTCCTCTACTGGCAAAGTCAGGGCAAGTTCCGTACTATCGTCGTCCATGGCTCGCCACTATAGACCATCGTTACCCATGCGCAAACGCATCGTTTTTCCCATAGTTGCCAATCTCCTGCTCTTGGGCGTGCTCTCCGGCTGTGCCAGTGACAGCGCCAAGGAGAGTCTGAAGGAGTCCAGTCATCTGTCGGCGGCGGCCATGTATCGGCCGGCCAAGGCGGCGCAGGATCGGGGCGACTACAGCACCGCGGCGCGCCTCTACGAGGAACTGGAAACCCGCTATCCCTACGGTCCCTACGCCGAACAGGCGCAGCTGAACACGGCCTACTGCTATTACAAACAGGGAGACTCCGAAGCGGCGGCAGCGGCGGCGGAGCGCTTCATCAAACTGCACCCCGTCAATCCCTATGTGGATTACGCCTGGTATCTGAAGGGTATCGCCTACTATCAGGCCATACAGGGCGCGCAATGGAACCCCAAGCCCCTGGAAGAATCCTTCGCCACCTTCGAGACCCTGGTGAAGCGTTGGCCCAACAGTGCCTACGCAGCCGATGCGCGCCTGCGCATGGAAAAGATCATCGATATCCTCGGCCAGCGCGAACTGGATATCTGCAAGTTCTATTATACCCGCCACGCCTACGTGGCAGCGGCCAACCGCTGCAACGACGTAGTCACCCGCTATCAGTTGAGTCCGGCCCGGGAGGAGGCGCTCTATTACCTGAGCCTATCCTACCGCCACATGAACCTGGACGGTCTGGCCAAGACTACCGCCGCAGTACTCAAGGCCAACTATCCACAGAGCAAGTACCTCAAGGATCTACACTGAGGCCCAGCGCGGTCACTGCCTAGACCGCCTCGTCGCCCTCTTCACCGGTCCGAATACGGATGACCCGCTCCACCGGATAGACGAAGATCTTGCCGTCACCGATCTTGCCCGTGCGGGCGGCCTCCTGGATGGCGTCCACGGCCCGCTCGGCAAGGTCGTCGGGCAGCACCACTTCGATCTTCACCTTGGGCAGAAAGTCCACCACATATTCGGCGCCGCGATAGAGTTCGGTGTGCCCCTTCTGTCGGCCGAAACCCTTGACCTCGGTGACCGTCATGCCAGCGATGCCCAGCTCCTGCAATGCCTCGCGGATGTCATCCAGCTTGAAGGGTTTGATGATGGCTTCGATCTTTTTCATGTTGACTCCTCCGTGGCGCAGTGTGGGGTCCAAGGCCTGAATCCATTGGTAATGGGATAGCGCCGATCCTTGCCGAAGGCAAGAGGGGTGATGCGCACCCCCGGCGCTCCCTGGCGACGCTTGTACTCCGCCATCTGGATGAGGCGCAGGACGCTCGCGACGGTGGCCGGCGCGTGGCCCATGGCGACGATCTCAGCCATGCTGCGATTCTCCTCCACGTAGGCGGTGATGATGGCGTCCAGCTCCGGATAGGGTGGCAGGCTGTCCTGGTCGGTCTGCCCCGGCGCCAGTTCCGCGGTAGGGGCGCGGGTCAATACCCGCTCGGGGATGACCGGACTGCGGTGGTTGCGATACCGCGCCAGAGCATAGACCAAGGTCTTGGGGCAATCCTTGATGAGGGCAAAGCCGCCCGCCATGTCGCCATAGAGGGTGGCATAGCCCACCGCGATCTCGCTCTTGTTGCCGGTGGTGAGGAGCAGGGGCCCGAACTTGTTGGAAAAGGCCATGAGCAGCGCCGCCCGGATGCGGGCCTGGAGATTCTCTTCGGTGGTGTCGGCGGCACGTCCGGCAAAGGTCTCGCTGAGACTGTGCTGGTAGGCGGTGAAGAGCTCGTGGATGGGCAACAGATGACTGCGCACCCCCAGGGTCGCCGCCTCGGCTTGGGCGTCTTCGATGCTCATCGGCGCCGTGTACGGCGAGGGCATGATCAGGGCATCGACCCGCTCCGGGCCGAGGGCGTCCACAGCGATGGCGAGGGTCAGGGCACTGTCCACCCCGCCGGAGAGCCCCAGCACGACGCCGGGAAAACCGTTTTTTTCCACGTAATCCCGCAGGCCCAGAACCAAGGCGCCGTAGACTTCCGCCAGATCGTCCAGAGGCAGCGCTGCCGGTGTCGGACTGCTGCACACCGCGACCGTCCCCGCGGCGCTCCGCTCGATATCGAGAAGCAGCAGGTCCTCGCGAAACTGCGGCGCTCGTCCCTGCACCCGACCCGTGGCATCCACGGCAAAGGAAGCGCCATCGAAGACCAACTCGTCCTGCCCGCCCACGGCGTTGGCGTAGACCAGGGGCAACTGCGTGCGGCGCGCCTGCCGCGCCAGCAACTCCTCACGCTCCCGCTGCTTGCCCCGGTGATAGGGTGAAGCATTGAGCACCACCACGAGCTCGGCTCCCAGGGCCTGACTCGCCGCCAAGGCGTCGTCGCCGCACCAGATGTCCTCGCAGATGAGCACGGCCAGCAAAAAACTGCCCAGGGGCAGGATCACCGCCTGCTGGCCGGCCCGAAAATAGCGCAGCTCGTCGAATACACGGTAGTTGGGGAGGCAGTGCTTATGGTAGCTTGCAACGACCTGCCCGCCCTGCAGGAGACTTGCGGCATTGTACAGAGCCCCGCCGTGCCGCTGGGGATGGCCGACCAATATGGGTAGGGGACAGCGCCGGGCCAGATCCTGCAGTCCGGCGTCGCAGCAGTCCAGAAAATCGCGACGCAGCAGGAGATCCTCGGGGGGATAGCCGCACAGGGCAAGTTCCGGCGTGACCAGCAGCTCGGCGCCAGATCCTCGAGCCTTCTCGGCCATCTCCAAGAGACGGCGGACATTGCCCGCCACATCTCCGACCCACAGGTTGCTCTGGGCAATGGCGATACGCACGCTAACGCCCCAGAACCTCGGCCGCCTTCTGGCCCATCTCTGCCGGCGAATGGACGCAGTGGACACCGGCAGCCGCCAGCACGGCATACTTCTCCGCCGCCGAGCCGCTGCCGCCATCGATGATGGCACCGGCGTGACCCATGCGCTTGCCCTTGGGTGCCGTGGCACCGGCGATGAAAGCCACCACCGGCTTACGCATGTGCTCGCGGATGAAGACGGCGGCGTCCTCCTCCAGACGTCCGCCGATCTCACCCACCATGAGCACGATCTCCGTCTGTGGATCCTCCTCGAAGAGGGTCAACACGTCCACGAAGTTCATGCCGATGAGGGGATCGCCACCGATGCCGACACAGGTGCTCTGCCCCAGACCCAGGCGGGTGGTCTGCTCCACCGCCTCGTAGGTGAGGGTTCCGGAACGAGAAACGATACCCACCCGCCCCGGGCGATGGATGGCACCGGGCATGATGCCGATCTTGGACTCTCCTGGGGTGATGATACCCGGACAATTGGGGCCAATGAGCCGGGCGCGGCTCCCAGCCAGATAGTGGCGGACGGCCAACATGTCGTGGATGGGAATCCCCTCGGTGATGCAGACGATGAGTTCGATGCCAGCCGCAGCCGCCTCGACGATGGCATCGGCAGCAAAGGGCGAGGGCACATAGATCACGCTGGCGGTGGCACCCGTAGCCGCCACCGCCTCGGCGACGGTGTCGAAGACCGGGAGCCCCAGATGCTCGCTGCCACCCTTGCCCGGAGTCACCCCGCCGACCATGCGCGTACCGTAGGCCATGGCCTGCTGAGAGTGGAAGCTGCCCTGTTTACCGGTAAAACCTTGGCACAGGACGGCGGTATCGCGCTGCAAGAGGATACTCATGGCAAATGGGTCCAAAGCAAGATGACAAGAACCAGGGTCAGAAGCTGCCCCAGTAGGATGAGAATCAGATAGGGGTTGCGCCGGCGCGGTCCGAGGCGGGCAAGTTCCTGGCGCAGACCCTGGATCTCCTGGCGCAATGCCTCCACCTCATCGGCCTGGGCCAGGCCGCGGAGTCGTTCGTCCAGGATCTGATCGAGGATGACGGCCGTCTCGGCCAGGGTCTCGGCAGTCTTCTTGTCGGCCCCTCGTTTCACGTAGACATCCGCCAGACGCGTGATCAGCGGGCCCGACTGGCGCAGGAGGGGCCAGAGACGCTGCAACCAGAGAACGTTGATACCCACGTCAGCCGACGGCGGCCGCCACCGCCTTGGCCGCCGCATCGTCCAGGCCCTCAGCGGTGATCAGGGATAGACCACTGTCGCGTAAAAGGGCGAGCCCCTCCTCGCGATTGGTGCCCTCCAGGCGCACCACCACCGGCAGGTGGATGCCCACCTCCCGGGCCGCCTGCAGAATACCCTGGGCCAGGAGATCGCAGCGGGTGATGCCACCGAAGATGTTGACGAGTATGGCGCGCACCCGCTGGTCGGAGAGGATGAGCTTGAAGGCCTGGGTGACCTTGTCCGCCGCGGCACCGCCGCCCACGTCCAGGAAATTGGCAGGCTCGCCGCCGTGCAATTTGATGAGATCCATGGTGGCCATGGCGAGGCCTGCGCCATTGACCATGCAGCCGATGTTGCCGCCCAGGGAGATATAGTTGAGGCCAAACTGGCGCGCCGTGATCTCCCGCCCGTCCTGCTGGGTGGAGTCGAAGAGCTCATCGGATTCGGGGTGGCGGTAGAGCGCGTTGTCGTCCATGCTGATCTTGGCGTCCAGAGCCACCAGCCTGCCCTCGGCCGTCAGTGCCAGCGGATTGATCTCCAGCATCAGGGCATCCAGCTGTGGCGCGAGCCGCGCCATGGCCTGCATGATTCGCACCAACTGCTGCACCACCCCTGGCTCCAGGCCCCAGGCAAAGCCCAACTGCCGACCCTGAAAGGGAAGAAAACCCACACGCGGGTCGATGCCGATGGAGTGGATGGCATCCGGCCGCTCCCGCGCAAGTTCCTCGATCTCCACCCCACCCTGATCGGAGGCCACGAAGCGCAGACCGGCGCTGGCCCGATCCACCACCAGAGCCAGATAGAACTCGCGCAGGATGGCGCTGGGCTCCTCGATGAGCAACGCCGCCACGTGCTGGCCCTCAGGTCCCGTCTGGGCCGTCACCAGCGGCTTGCCAAGGAGCGCCTGAGCCGCCTGCTCCACTTCGGCGATGCTGTCCACTACCCGCACGCCGCCCGCCTTGCCCCGCCCACCGGCGTGTACCTGGGCCTTGACTACCCAGCGCGGCCCACCCAGCTCGCGCGCCTGATTGATGGCCTCCTTCAAGGAAAAGGCCGGTATTCCGCGAGGCACGGCCACCCCGGCTTCGGCCAGGAGACGTTTGGCCTGATACTCGTGCAGGTTCACCGTCAGGCCTCCACCCGCCGGCACAGGGCGTCGGTAAATTCGATCGTCGACAGAGCCGGTACATCGCCGCGCAGGGCCGCAAGATCCGCGGTTACCTCACCGGCACCGATGGTTGCTTCCATGGCACTGAGAATACGCGTGGCGGCCTCCGACCAGCCCAGGTGTTCCAGCATCATCACCGCCGAAAGGATCAGGGAGCTGGGATTGGCGCGGCCCTGGCCGGCGATGTCCGGTGCCGTGCCGTGGGTCGCCTCGAAGATGGCGTGGCTGTCGGAGAGATTGGCCCCCGGCGCCATGCCGATGCCGCCCACTTCCGCCGCCAGGGCGTCGGACAGGTAGTCGCCATTGAGGTTAAGGGTGGCGACCACCGAGTAAAGTTCCGGTCGCAGCAGGATCTGTTGCAGAAAATTATCGGCGATGACGTCCTTGATGATGAGCTTGCCCGCCGCCACCGCCGCTTTCTCCGCCGCCTCGGCTGCGGCCTTGCCCTCGCTCTTGGCGATGGCCGCCTTCTGCCGCCAGGTAAAGACCTGCTCGCCGTACTCCCGCTCCGCCAGAGCGTAGCCCCAGTCGCGGAAGCCGCCCTCCGTGAACTTCATGATGTTGCCCTTGTGCACGAGGGTCACCGACGGCCGACCCTGCGTCAGGGCGTACTGGATGGCACGGCGGATGAGGCGCTCCGAACCTTCCCGCGAGACGGGCTTGATGCCGATGGCGGAGCTTTCCGGAAAGCGGATCTTCCGCACCCCCATCTCCTCTTGCAGGAAGGCGATGAGGCGGCGAGCTTCGGGACTTTCCGCCGGCCACTCGATACCGGCGTAGATGTCCTCGGAATTCTCCCGAAAGATCACCATATCGACCTTTTCCGGTTCCCGCAGCGGACTGGGGGTTCCGGCAAAGTAGCGCACCGGCCGCTGGCAGACGTAGAGATCCAGATCCTGGCGCAAGGCCACGTTGAGGCTGCGCATGCCGGTGCCGACGGGGGTCTCCAGCGGGCCTTTTATGGCCACGTGGTGGGTACGGATGGTCTCCAGGGTCGCGGCGGGCAGCACCTGATCGGCACCCAGCTCCGCTACGGCCTTCTGTCCTGCCAAAAGCTCCTTCCAGACAATGGCGCGGGAACCGCCGTAGGCTTTGGCCACCGCCACATCCACCACCCGACGCATGGCCGGACTGACATCCACACCGATACCATCCCCTTCGATGAAGGGGACGATGGGCCGATCCGGCACCTCCAGGCGCCCCGCTGCAAAGCGGATGAGATCGCCGCCGCTCACGCGCTTTTCTCCAGCATCTGACTGGCCCAGCTCAGAGCGCCGCCACTGCGGATGAGCTCCAGATCACGCTCGCTGGCCAGCTGCGGCAGTACCGCAAATTCGAAGCCCTGACTGCGATCCTGCAGCGTCAGAGGCTGACCCAGGGCGAGTCCTGCGATATCGAGGCTGAGTTCATCCCCCGCCTGAACCCGCTCATAATCTTCGGGGTGCACGAAGGTCAGCGGCAGAATACCGAAGTTGATGAGATTGGCCAGGTGGATACGGGCAAAGGACTGCACCAGCACCGCCCGGACACCCAGATAACGCGGTGCCAGAGCGGCGTGCTCGCGACTGGAACCCTGCCCGTAGTTCTGCCCGGCGACGATGAAGCCTCCGCCCAGGCGCTTGGCCCGCTCGGCAAAATCCGCATCCACGGCGTGGAAGACGAACTGCGAGATGGCCGGAAGATTGGAACGCAGCGGCAGCACCTTCGCGCCCGCCGGCATGATGTGATCGGTGGTGATATCGTCTCCCAGACGGATGAGCACCGGTCCCTCGATGCGCGCTGGGGGCGGACTGCTCTCGGGCAAGGGCGCGATATTGGGTCCGCGCAGAATCTCGACCTTGGCGCCATCGGCGGCGGGCGGGACGATCATGCGATCGTCCACCAGGAAATGACCCGGCAACGGCACGGTGATGGGTGCCATACCCAGATCCCGCGGGTCCGTGATCACCCCCGTCAAGGCACAGGCGGCACAGGTCTCGGGGCTCGCCAGATAGACGGCCGCATCCTTGGTGCCGGAGCGCCCCTGGAAATTGCGATTGAAGGAGCGCACCGAGACGCCTCCGCTGGGCGGTGCGAAGCCCATGCCGATGCAGGGTCCGCAGGCCGACTCCAGGATACGGGCGCCGGCCGCGATGAACTTGAGCAGCCCGCCATCCTGGGTGACCATCTCCATGACCTGACGGGAGCCAGGGGAAATACCGAGACTCACGCCCTCCGCGACCACCCGACCGTCCAGCATGGTGGCCACGGTCATGAGGTCGGTGTAGGAAGAATTGGTGCAGGAACCGATGGCCACCTGGGCCACAGGCGTGCCGGCCACCTCCCGGACGGTCTTGACATTGTCGGGGCTGTGGGGACAGGCGATGAGCGGCTCCAGGGCGTCCAGATCGATCTCCAGAACCTCGTCGTAGGACGCGCCTTCATCGGGCAGCAGCTCCACCCAGTCGGTCTCCCGCCCCTGCGCCGCCAGATACTCGCGGGTCACCGCGTCGCTGGGGAAGACACTGGTGGTCGCCCCCAGTTCCGCGCCCATGTTGGTGATGGTGGAGCGGGCCGGCACATTGAGGCTCGCCACGCCTGGACCAAAATACTCGAAGACCTTTCCCACCCCGCCCTTGACGGTCTTGCGCCGCAGCACTTCGAGGATGATGTCCTTGGCACTCACGAAGGGCTGCAGGCGCCCCGTGAGATGCACGCCTACCACCTCGGGCATCTTCAGATTGAAAGGCAATCCGCCCATGGCCAGGGCGATGTCCAGACCGCCGGCGCCGATGGCCAGCATGCCGGCACCGCCAGAGGTTGGCGTGTGCGAGTCGGAACCCAGCAGGGTCTTGCCTGGGCGGGAGAAACGCTCCAGATGCACCTGGTGGCAGATGCCATTGCCGGGACGAGAAAAGTGAATACCGTATTTGGCCGCGAAGCTCTGCAGGAAGCGATGGTCGTCGGCGTTCTCGAAGCCCGATTGGAGCATGTTGTGATCGACGTAGGAGACCGATAGCTCCGTACGCACCTTGGGCAGCTTCAGGGCCTCGAACTGAAGGTAGGCCATGGTCCCCGTGGCATCCTGGGTCAAGGTCTGATCGATGCGCAGGGCAATGGGGCTCCCCGGTTCCAGAGTGCCACGCACGAGGTGTGCGGCGATGATTTTCTGGGTGACGTTCCGGGGCATGGGCAAACTCCTCTGGATGGCCAACGGTGGAAGACGATTGTAGTCCTAGGGCCGCCATGATCGCAAAATCGCGCCGGCGGCGCCACGTATGCCGCTCCGTGACAGCGCACGACGCTTTGGTTACCATGTCGCACAAAGAATCTTTGCCGGAATGCCCAAAATGCGTCCGGCCTGTGGAAGGAGCGTCCATGTCCCGCACGATGTCGGTCAATCCCCTGTGGCTGTTTCAGATCTTTCCCTGGCTGCGCTGGTGGCCCCGGGTGGGGCGGGAGTCTCTGCGCGCCGATCTCATCGCCGGACTCACGGGAGCGATCATCGTCCTGCCCCAGGGCGTGGCCTTTGCGGTCATCGCCGGCCTGCCCCCGGAGTATGGGCTCTATACCGCCATGGTCCCGGCCGTCATCGCCGCCCTCTTCGGCTCTTCCTGGCACCTCGTCTCCGGGCCTACCACGGCCATCTCCATCGTCGTCTTCGGCGCCCTCAGTGTGATGGCCGAGCCGGGGACCGCGCACTAC
Source organism: Acidithiobacillus sp. (assembly GCF_023256195.1). Taxonomy (GTDB): domain Bacteria; phylum Pseudomonadota; class Gammaproteobacteria; order Acidithiobacillales; family Acidithiobacillaceae; genus Acidithiobacillus_A. The sequence continues at coordinate 31,330 of NZ_JAGDWX010000025.1, read as the reverse complement.
ATCGAGCTGGCCCTGACCCTGACCTTCCTCACGGGTCTTTTTCAGCTGGCCATGGGCGTGGCGCGTCTGGGCGCGGTGGTCAACTTCATCTCCCACACCGTCGTCGTCGGCTTCACCGCCGGCGCGGCCATACTCATCGCCAGCAGTCAGATCAAGAATTTCTTCGGGGTGGACCTGCCGCGAGGGGCGGGCTTTGCGGAAACTATCTGGACCTTCGTCCATCGGCTCTCGCAGATCAACCCCTATGTTCTGACCGTCGCCGTTGTCACCCTGCTCACGGGTATCCTCATCCGCCGCTATGCACCGCGCCTGCCATACATGATCGCGGCCATGTTGGCTGGCAGCCTGGTGGCCTTCCTCTTCAACCATTTTCTGGGCGACGCGCGCACCGGCATCCGTCTGCTGGGGGCCCTGCCAGCCCAGTTACCGCCCCTGTCCCTCCCGGATTTCGACCCCAAGGCCCTCAGTCAGCTGGCGCCCGCCGCCCTGGCCGTGGCCATGCTCGGCCTGACGGAGGCCGTGTCCATCGCCCGCGCCGTAGCGGCGCGTGCCGAGCAGCGCATCGACGGCAATCAAGAGTTCATTGGCCAGGGTCTATCCAACATCGTGGGCAGTTTCTTCTCCTCCTACGCCTCCAGCGGCTCCTTCAACCGCTCCGGCCTCAACTACGAGGCGGGCGCCCGCACGCCATTGGCGGCGGTTTTTGCCTCTATCGTGCTGGGCATCATCCTGCTGCTGGTGGCCCCGCTCATGGCCTACCTGCCCATCGCCGCCATGGCCGCCGTGCTCTTTCTGGTGGCTTACGGACTCATCGATTTCCACCACATCGGCGAAATCCTGCGGGCCAGCAAACGTGAAACCGCCATTCTCCTCACCACTTTTCTCTCGACGCTTTTCGTCCAGCTGGAATTCGCCATCTATCTGGGCGTCATGCTCTCCCTCATCTTTTACCTGCTGCGCACCTCCAAACCCAATGTCGCAGCGGTGACACCGGACCCCGAAAGCCCCTATCGCCCCCTGGTGACTCGGGCCGATCTGCCGCAGTGCCCGCAAGTACTCATGGTGCGCATCGATGGTTCGCTGTTCTTTGGCGCCGTGAATCATGTGGAGCAGCGCTTGGGGGAATTGGCGCAACAGTATCCAGAGCGGCGCATTCTCGTGATCAATGGCCGCAGCATCAATTTCGTGGATATCGCGGGCGCCGAGACCCTGGTACAGGAGGCGCGTCGCTGGCGGCGCCGCGGCGGCGATCTGTACATCTACGGCCTGAAGCCTGCCGCATTGGCCATTCTGGAGCGCGGGAAATTTCTCGAGGAACTGGGACGGGAGCGGGTCCTGTCGAGTCGCGACGAAGTGATCCGCCGCGTCTACCCGGGCCTGGATCGGGACATCTGCGCCGGCTGCGACGCACGCATCTTCACCGAATGTCGGCAGGGCGAGACCAAGGTACAGCGTCTCGCCAGCGCACGGGGCTAGTAGCGCCCTATTCCGTCCAGGCGAGGGCCTGGCGCAGACGTCTGAGGCTTTCCTCCCGCCCCAGGATCGCCAGGGTCTGGTCCAGGGGAGGGGAGACGGCGCAACCGGCAACGGCGACGCGCAGCGGCTGCGCGATCTTGCCGAGCTTGCCCTCGGATTCCACGTCGGCGAGGGCCTGCAGGGCATCGTGGAGACTCGTAGCCGTCCAGTCGGGGAGCTCGGCCAGGTGCTCCGCGGCCCTGCGCAGGAGCTCGCCGCGGCCGCGTAGGTGCTTGTCCCGATCCGCGGCCACCGCCTCGGTGGGCGCCCGATAGAAAAACAGGGCACCCCGAGCCATGTCCACCAGGGTCTTGGCCCGCTCGCGCAGCGCCAGCACCACCTGCTCCAGTTCCGGCCCCGCCCGCAGGCAGGCGGCGTCGATACCCTCGCGCTGCAGGTAGGGCCATAGGCGCTGCGCCAGGTCTGCGGGCGGCATGGCCTGGATATGCTGTGCGTTGAGCCAGAGCAGCTTCTCCGGATTGAAGGCGGAGGCCGCCTTATGGACGTCTTCGATGCGGAAGTATCGAATCATCTCGTCCATGTGGAACACTTCCTGATCGCCGTGGGCCCAGCCCAGGCGCAGCAGGAAATTGAGCAGAGCCTCCGGTAGGTAGCCCTGCTCGCGGTATTCCAACACGCTCACCGCACCGTGGCGCTTGGACAGTTTCTGCTTGTCTGGGCCAAGAATCATCGGTACGTGGGCATAGACCGGCGGCGTCGCGCCCAGGGCGCGCAGGATCTGGATCTGCCGCGGGGTATTGTTGAGGTGGTCGTCACCGCGGATGACGTGGGTGATACCCATGTCCCAGTCGTCTATCACGACACAGAAATTGTAGGTCGGGGTGCCGTCGGCGCGGGCAATGATGAGGTCGTCCAATTCTGCATTCTGGAAGCGCACGGTGCCGTGGATCAGATCCTCCACCACGGTCTCGCCCTGGTCGGGGCTACGGAAGCGCACCACCGGTTGTACCCCTGGGCGGGGTTCGTGACGATTGCGGCAGCGTCCGTCGTAGCGTGGTTTTTCCTTGCGCGCGCGCTGCTCCTCACGCATCGCCTCCAGCTCCTCCTTGCTGCAGTAACAATGGTAGGCCGTGCCCGCTGCCAGCATCTGCGCCAGCACTTCGCGATATCGATCCATGCGCTGGGTCTGGTAGAAAGGCCCGGCATCCCAGTGCAGACCCAACCACTCCATTCCCTCGAGAATGGCCGCCGTGGCCTCCGGCGTGGAACGCTCGAGGTCGGTATCCTCGATGCGCAGGATAAAGCGTCCACCCAACCTGCGCGCATGGAGCCAGGAGTAAAGAGCGGTACGGACCCCACCGATGTGTAGATAGCCGGTGGGACTCGGAGCGAAACGCGTACAGACCGTCATGGAGCTTCCTGAAGATCGCAACGAAAGCGCAAGCATAGCAGCATGTGCCCCGCACTCCTAAGTGTGCGCCCATAGGATTGACGCGGACAAAGTCTTGCGCCTACTATCGATCGTCAATAAGTTCTCTTAAGGGTCCCCTGTCTTAATTTATATTTAGTCCAGACTTGCCCCATGGCGGGGAGCGAGTCGGGCCTGCCTGGAAGGAGTCACATGAGAAGACGCTTGATCGTTATTGCAACGGGTTTGGCGTTAGCTGGTAGTCCTATGGCCTGGGCGGCATCTCAAGACATAGGTCTGCACACTACCGAACCCGCCCAGGATCTGAGTGCGGCCCTGCAACAGCTGTCCCAGGATGCCCAGCCCACGGTAGCCGGACCGCAGAATCTCGACCTTACGACATCGACGGACCCCACGCTTGCCGCAAGTGAGGGCACGGCCGCGCAGAGCGGCGGCAGCGGCTCGGCGACAGGCGGCGCCGGGCTCATGGCGGCGGTGGAGTCCCTGCGCTCCGGCGACCCACTGCTAGGCAAATCCGACGATGGTCGAGTGTGGACGACCATCGTTCAGGGTTTCCGCATCAGCAAGGTGTCGCGCAGCGAGGTGGATCAGTGGCGCAGCTGGTTTTTGCAGCATCAGGGCAAACTCGAGCAGATCCTGAACAACTCCCGTCCCTTTCTCTACTATGTGGCCACCGCGGTAGCGCAGCGGGGCATGCCCATGGAACTGGCGCTGCTGCCGGCGATCGAAAGCGGCTATAATCCCAAGGCCTTCTCCCCTGCCGCTGCGGCGGGGCTGTGGCAGTTCGTGCCGGGTACGGCGCGCAACTTCGGTCTGCAGAATACCCGCTGGGGTGACCCACGTCTGAGCCTGACCGCATCCACCAACGCGGCCCTGGACTACCTCTCGTATCTGTACAACTACTTCGGCGGTAACTGGCTGCTGGCCATCGCCGCCTACAATGCCGGACAGGGCACCGTGTCGGCGGCCATCCAGCGCAATGTGGCGGCGGGCAAGCCTACGGATTTCTGGAGCCTCAATCTCCCTCAGGAAACCGAAAATTACGTGGCGGAACTGCTGGGGCTTGCTCAGGTCATCGAAAACGCCAAGGCCTACCACGTCAGCCTGCCGGCCATACCGAACCAGGCGCACATCGCTGTGGTCACCACGCCCAAGACGGTGGCACTGAACGTCGCCGCCAAGCTCATGGACATGCCCGTGAATGAGCTGCAGCACCTCAATGCCGGCCTGAGCTACGGAGTGGCGCCCGCCAACTATCAGTTGGTGGTGCCCAAGGACAAGGCGACGCAACTCAAGGAGGCCTTGCTGACCCTGCCCGAGACGCCGGCTCCGCAACCGGCCCCAGCTGCCGCGCCCGCGCCGCATCTGCGCTACGTCTCCGTTCGGCCGGGCGACACCCTGTCGCTCGTGGCGCAGCGTTACGGCGTCCAGGTAGCGCAGTTGCAGCGCTGGAATCATATCGCCTCGCCGCGAGCCCTGCGCGTCGGTCAGCGTCTGGTGGTCTACGGCGGCGCCCCGGTAGCGTCAAACGGCGGCGGCGCCATCACGGTTCGACCCGGCGAGAGTCTCTGGCAGATCGCCCAGCGCGCCGGCGTGAGTGTGACAGCCCTGGCGCGCGCCAATGGTCTGACCAAAGCCAGCATGCTGCACCCAGGGCAGGTGTTGCAGCTGCCTGGTGGCGGTGCGGGCGCCCCGGCTCGCGCTACCCCCGCCGTCTATACCGCGCGGGGAGGTAGCATCACCGTACGTCCGGGCGAAAGTCTCTGGCAGATCGCCCAGCGCGCCGGTCTCAGTGTGACGGCCCTGGAGCGCGCCAACGGCCTCAGCCGGTCCAGCATGCTGCACCCTGGGCAGGTGCTGCGCCTGCCGGCGGTAGGCACGGAGGTAGCAGCCATCAGCCCGGCGCAGGAGCGTGCAGCGACGGCGGCCCACCCCACCACCTATGTGGTACGGCCGGGGGACAGCGTCTGGCAGATCGCCCAGCGCTTTCACGTCTCGCCCAAAGCGGTGGTACAGTGGAACCGCTTGGCCTCGGCGCAGGACATCCGCCCCGGGACGCAGCTCACCATCTATACGCGCTGATTGCAGGAGCAGAAGCTTCCATGGGTTTTCTCGAAGGTAAAAAGGCCTTGGTCGTCGGTGTCGCCAATGAGCGTTCCATCTGCTGGGGGATCGCCCAGGCCATGGCCCGCCAGGGTGCCGAAGTCTGGCTGAGCTATCAAAGCGAACGTACCAAAAGCCGCGTCGAAGAGCTGGCAGCGCAGATTGACGCACCAGCACCCATGCCTCTGGATCTACTGGCCGCCGAAGAACTGGCCCGAGCGGTGGCGGCCATCCGTGAACGCTGGGGCGGTCTGGATATCGGTGTCCACGGGGCTGCCTTCGCGCCCAAGCAGGAGTTGTCCGGCAACTACGTCGATGTCACTACCCAGGATGGCTTCCGGGTGGCCCACGAGGTCTCTTCCTACAGCTTCACGGCCATGGCCCAGGCCCTGCGCCCACTGATGCAGGGACGACGGGGAGCATTGCTGGCCTTGAGCTATCTCGGGGCAGAGCGGGCCATGGCCAACTACAACGTCATGGGTCTGGCCAAGGCCAGTCTGGAGGCTGGGGTGCGCTATCTGGCGCATGCCCTCGGACCAGAGGATATTCGCGTCAACGCCATTTCCGCCGGCCCCATCCGCACCCTCGCCGCCAGCGGTATCAGCGACTTCCGCAGTATTCTGGACCACTATGCCGAACACGCGCCTCTGCGCCGCAATGTGAGTCAGGAGGAGGTCGGCAATGTCGCCGCCTTCCTCTGTTCGGACCTTGCCTCGGGAATCACCGGCGAAATTACTTACGTAGACGCGGGCTACAACATCGTCGGTTTCTAGACCCTACCTGGCCTGGACGGGGGCTGCGCGGCCAGGACGGGTGCAACCGCCATGCCTTCAGGTCCGCAGCTTCTCCACTTCTGCCAGCATCTTGGCAAAACTCTCGTCGAAGGCCGCAAGGCCTTGGGTCTGCAGGGTCTGCGCCACATCCCCATCTAGGTCTATGCCGAGCTCTGCCAAGGCGTTCAGGGTGGCTTCGGCCTCGTCCAGACCATCTTCGAGCTGCGCCCGAAGTCGTCCGTGGTCGCGCAGTTTTTCAAGGGTATCGTCGGGCAGGGTATTGATGGTTTCCGGACCCAGGAGCGGCTCTACATAGAGTAGATCGGAATAGGCCGGGTTCTTGGTGCTGGTACTGGCCCAGAGCAGGTACTGCGGTCGCCCGCCCAGACTCGCAAGGCGGGCGAAGGTCTCTCCGTGAAAGATCTCTCGGTAGATACGGTAGGCCACCTTGGCCATGGCGACGGCGGCCTTGCCGCGCAGGGCCAGGGCCGGTGCCCTGCCATCCTGGGTCAGTCGCTCGTCCACCAGGGTATCGACCCGCGACAGGAACAGACTGGCCACCGCCTTCACCCTGGCCGGATCGCCGCCCTTGTCGATCCATTGGGCAAGGCCCGCGCAATAGGCATCGAAGACGGCGCGCACGTGTCCGAGTCCAAACATCAAGGTGACGTTCACGGAAATGCCGCGCCCGATGAGGGTGGTAAGGGCACGTATCCCGGCCGGCGTGGCCGGTACCTTTATGAGCAGGTTGTCGCGCTGGACGATCTCGCGCAGGCGCTGCGCCTCGCTCACGGTCGCCGCTTCGTCCTGGGCGAGACGCGGCGACTCTTCCCAGCTCACCCAGCCGTCATCGCCACGACTTTCTCGATGGATAGGGGCGAGCAGATCGCAGGCCATCTGCAGGTCGGTTTTTACGAGTTGCTCGTAGAGGTGCTCGGCGGAGTCTGCCTGGATACTGCGGGCATCGTCGCGATAGTAGGGGCTGGTGTGGATAGCCTTTTGAAAGATGCTAGGATTCGAGGTGACCCCGCTGATGCCCATTTCACGGATGTAGCGGGCGAGCACGCCGTCGTGGATCAAGGTACGGGATAGATTGTCGAGCCACAGACTTTGTCCCAGCTCGCTACGCACGCGTGTCAGATCGTTGCTCATGGTGTGCTCCCGATGGCTTCACTGCCTAGAGTGTAGTCCGTGTCCGCCGGGCTTGCAGGGGCAGCGACAGCGGACTAGACTCATCGTACCTGTTCATCCGAATTCAAGGAGGGATGGACCATGCACCTCAGCAAGAACATGCTCCCCGTGGAGCGCTGGCTACGTCTCTATTTTGGCCTGATCCTCGTCGCCATCTATTTCATCACGCCTTTTCCCTACAAGCAGTGGACCTGGTCTGGCCTGCTGCTCATCCTCACAGCCATCACGGGCTACTGCCCCGTCTATGCCATGCTCCACAAGGATCCGCCCAAGGCAGTGGACTCCAAGGACGAGACGGCTCCCTGAAGGGACCGGCAGACGCGCCTGTGGTATCCCGCTCGACAAGCAGACGCGCCGGCCTTACCCTTGGCTTTTGACATGGGAGAGGCTTCATGGACGGAACACAGGTCGTTTTACACACCAACCACGGCGACATCACCATCGTCCTGGCAGCGGACAAGGCACCGCAGACCGTGGCCAACTTTCTGCGCTATGTGGACGAGGGTTTCTTTGACGACACCATCTTCCATCGCGTCATCCCGGGTTTCATGATCCAAGGGGGTGGCTTCACGGCCGACATGAGCCAGAAGCGCACCCACGAACCCATCCACAACGAGGCCGACAATGGGCTCAAGAACGCCCGCGGTACCCTCGCCATGGCGCGCACCAGCGACCCACACTCAGCCACGGCGCAGTTCTTCATCAATCTTACGGACAACGATTTTCTGGATTTCAAGTCGGCCTCGGGCAACGGCTGGGGCTATGCCGTCTTCGGTCGGGTCGTGGATGGTATGGAAGTGGTGGATGCCATCGCCAAGGTCGCCACGGGGAATCGCGGCATGCACCAGGACGTCCCCAAGGAAAGTGTGGTCATCACCAAGGCCGAACGGGTAAACGCCTGAGCGCATGCGCTCTTGCCTGGAGGGGGCATGGACGCAGCGGGCGCTGTATTTCATCTCCGACCTGCATCTGAGCAAAGACGCACCGGTTCGCACCCAAAACTTCCTCGACTTCTGTTCCGAAATGCCGAGGGACGCCGGGGCGCTCTTCATCCTCGGTGATCTCTTCGATTTCTGGATCCATGGTCGGCAGGTAGATGAGTCGCCCGCTGCCGAGACCTTTTCGGCGCTGGCCGAGCTCGTTCAGAACGGAATACGGGTCTTTTGCATGCCGGGGAACCGCGATTTCGCCCTTGGCACCACCGTGCTGGAGCGCTTCGGCATCGAGGCCCTCGCGGATCCCTGCGTCCTCCAGGTAGGCGGTGAGGCCGTACTGCTGACCCACGGCGATCTGCTCTGCACCGACGATCGATCCTATCAGCGCTTCCGTCGTGTCATTCGTCACCCCGCACTGCTGACGGTTCTCCGCGCTCTACCCTACCCCGCGCTTCGCGGCCTCGCCCACGGCCTGCGCCGCGGCAGTCGCCGGGCCGTGGCGCAGAAGGACCTGAGGATCACCGATGCCACGGCGGAAGGTCTGAGTCGGGCCTTTCTCGGCCAGGGTCCCTTTGCTATCGGCGGGGCGCCCTTCGCCCGCCTCATCCACGGCCACACCCATCGTCCGGGGCGGGAAGATCTGCCAGGTCTTGGTCAACGCCTGGTGCTGGGCGACTGGCGGGACGACGGCACCTATTTCGTTCGCCACGATCCATCGGGCTGGCAACTGCACCATTTTCCCGCCGACGAAGGCGGCATGGAGACCAGCACTTCCTGATTTTTGGGCCACCTCGAGCCCTCCTGTACAGGACCGACGCTGCCCCTTATCATTGGCCCCTTGTTCGGAAAGAATGCGGTCATGACTCTCATCGTTCAAAAATATGGCGGTACCTCCGTCGGCAGTGCAGAGCGCATCCAGGCCGTGGCAGACCGGGTATTGGCCAGCCACCGCGCCGGCCAGCAGGTGGTGGTCGTGGTCTCGGCCATGTCCGGCGAGACCGACCGCCTACTGCAACTCGCCCACGCCATGGACCCCCGACCCAGCCCACGGGAACTGGACACCCTGCTCAGCACCGGCGAACAGGTAACCATCGCCCTGCTCAGCATGGCCCTGCAAGCACGAGGACAAGCAGCCATTTCCTTTACCGGTGGGCAGGTACCCATCACCACCAACTCCGCCCACAACAAGGCGCGCATCGAGCACATCGAAGCGAGCCGCATCCGCAGCGCTTTGGCATCGGGCACGGTGGTCATCGTCGCCGGCTTTCAGGGGGTCGATGGCCAGGGCAACATCACCACCCTGGGGCGTGGTGGCTCCGATACCACCGCCGTGGCCCTGGCTGCCGCGCTGCAGGCAGACGAATGCCAGATCTACACCGATGTCGACGGGATCTACACCACGGATCCCCGGGTGGAGCCCCGGGCGCGGCGGCTGGATCGCATCACCTTCGAGGAAATGCTGGAGATGGCGAGTCTCGGAGCCAAGGTCCTGCAGACCCGTTCCGTGGAGTTTGCCATGAATTATCGGGTGCCGGTTCGGGTGCTCTCGTCCTTCGAGGACGGCCCCGGCACCCTGGTCACAGAAGAGGACAATGCCATGGAAGCTCCCCGCGTTTCAGGAATCGCCTTTTCCCGCAACGAAGCCAAGGTCACCGTCAGCGGCGTGCCGGATCGGCCGGGCATCGCCCACGCCATTCTGGGCCCGGTGTCGGCCGCCAACATCAATGTCGACGTGATCCTCCAGAATGTGTCCGCAGCCGGGCGTACCGACTTTACCTTTACGGTGGAACGCGGTGACTTCGACCGTACGATGGAGATCCTGCGGGGGGTAGCGGCGGAACTACAGGCCGAGGGCGTGCGCGGCGACACCGGCATCGCCAAGGTGTCGGCGGTGGGCGTCGGCATGCGCTCGCACGCCGGAATCGCCGCTTCGATGTTTGCGGCCCTCGCCAAGGAAGGTATCAACATCCAGATGATTTCCACCTCGGAGATCAAGATCTCGGTAGTGATCGACGAGAAATATCTGGAACTGGCGGTGCGAACCCTACACGAGGCCTTTGGTCTGGAGCAGGGGAAGCCTAAGCCATGAGCCTCATGGCCACCTATGCCCGCCTGCCTGTCGCCTTTGAGCGCGGCGAGGGCGTCTGGCTCTTTGACGCGGAAGGCCGGGCTTATCTCGATGCACTGGCCGGTATCGCCGTCTGCGGCCTGGGTCACTCCCATCCGGCGGTGACCCGCGCCATCCAGGAGCAGGCCGGCCGTCTGATCCATACCTCCAACCTCTACCGCGTACCACTGCAGGAGGCCCTCGGTGAGCGCATCTGCCGCTTGAGTGGCCTGGATGCGGCTTTTTTCTGCAACAGCGGCGCCGAAGCCAATGAGGCGGCCATCAAAATGGCTCGTCTCTACGGCCACCAACGGGGTATTGCCGAACCCAAGATCCTGGTCTTTTCTCAGGCCTTCCACGGCCGGACCCTGGCGGCGTTGACGGCCACCGGCAATTTTCGCATCCAGGAAGGCTTCGCGCCGCTGGTTTCGGGTTTCGTGCGGGTACCCTATGGCGATCTGGCGGCCGCTGCTGCGGCCCTGGCCGCAGATCCGGCCATCGTCGCCGTGCTGGCCGAACCGATCCAGGGCGAAGGGGGGGTGCGCCCGGCACCGGCGGGCTTCCTGCGCGGCTTGCGGACCCTGTGCGATACCCACTCGGCCCTGCTCATGTTCGACGAAGTGCAGACTGGTATCGGTCGCAGCGGCAAATTTCTGGCCTTTCAGCACGAGGACGGGCTCCTGCCCGATGTGCTGAGTCTGGCCAAGGGACTCGGCAATGGCGTTCCCATCGGCGCCCTCCTCGCTCGGACGCCGGCGGCCGCCCTCTTCGGTCCGGGCAAGCACGGCACCACCTTCGGCGGTGGTCCACTGGTTTGCGCCGCCGCACTGGCGGTACTGGAAACCATGGAGCGCGAGGATATCCCCACTCAGGCGGCGCGACAGGGACAGCGCTTGCGCGATAGCCTGCGGCAGAAGCTAGGGCAGCACCCGCTGGTGGAGGAAATCCGCGGAATGGGGCTGATGGTAGGCGTGGTGCTGCGGCGTAAACCCGAGAGGCTCGTTGAAAAGGCCCTGGATGCCGGGCTCCTCATCAATGTGACGGCGGAGCGGGTCATCCGTCTGCTTCCGCCCCTCATCATCCAGGAAGCCGAGATCGAGCGCCTCACGGATATCCTCAGCACACTCCTGGAGGGCGAGTCGTGAATACCCCACGCCATTTTCTCCGGCTACAGGATCTTAGCCGAGCCGAACTACTGGCACTTCTGCACCGCGCCGCGGAGCTCAAGCGCCAGACCAGGGCCGGTGAGATCCACGCGCCTTTGCGCGGCAAGACTCTGGCCATGATCTTCGAGAAGTCCTCGACCCGCACGCGGGTATCCTTCGAGGTGGGCATGGCTCAGCTGGGTGGCCACGCCCTCTTTCTCTCGCCGCGCGACACCCAACTGGGTCGCGGCGAGAGTATCGAGGACACAGCCCGCGTCCTTTCCCGGATGGTGGATCTGGTCATGATCCGGACTTTTGGCCACGACAACCTGCTGCGCTTCGCCGCGGCCAGCCGCGTGCCCGTCATCAATGGCCTGTCCGACGACCACCACCCCTGCCAGCTCTTGGCCGACCTGCTCACGGCACAGGAGCTCTGGGGCGATCTGCGCGGGCGACGCATCGCTTTTATCGGTGATGGCAGCAACAACATGGCGCGGTCGTGGATGGAAGCAGCGGATATGCTGGACTTCGAACTGCGTATCGGGGCACCCGAAGCCTTCTGGCCGCGACCCGAGCTGCGTGCCGCCCACGCTGCCCATACGCGCTGTTTCGACAGTGCCGAGGCGGCCGCCGAGGGCGCCGGGATGCTGGTCACGGACGTCTGGACCAGCATGGGACAGGAGGCGGAGCAGGCGGCGCGCAAAGCGCTCTTCCATCCCTTTCAGGTCAACGCCGCACTCCTGGCCAAGGCAGCTCCGGGAGCCGTGTTCATGCACTGTCTGCCGGCCCACCGCGGCGAGGAAGTCAGCGCCGAGGTCCTGGAAGGTCCGCGCTCCCTGGTCTGGGACGAGGCCGAAAACCGACTCCACGCACAGAAGGCGCTCATGGAATTTCTCTCCGGTCACGGACCCGTGGCGGAGCTGGACGAGCAAGCATAAGGAGCCAAACCATGGTCAAACGCGTCGTACTCGCCTATTCCGGAGGTCTGGACACCTCGGTCATCCTCAAGTGGCTGCAGGATCGGTACCAGTGCGAGGTGGTGACCTTCACCGCCGACATCGGTCAGGGGGAGGAGCTGGAACCAGCCCGGCGCAAGGCCGAGCAGCTGGGCGCACGCGAGGTCTTCATCGACGACCTGCGGCAGGAATTCGTGCGCGATTATGTCTTCCCGATGTTCCGCGCCAATACCGTCTACGAGGGCGAATATCTGCTGGGCACTTCCATTGCTCGCCCCCTCATCGCCAAGCGCATGGTGGAAATCGCCGCGGAGGTGGGGGCCGATGCCGTCGCCCACGGCGCTACGGGCAAGGGCAACGACCAGGTCCGCTTCGAGATTGGCGCCTATGCCCTCAATCCGGATATCCGGGTCATCGCTCCGTGGCGGGAGTGGGATCTCAACTCCCGAGAGAAGCTTTTGGCCTACGCCGAGGCCCATAACATCCCCATCGAGCGGCACGGCCATAAATCGCCCTACTCCATGGATGCCAATCTGCTGCACATTTCCTACGAGGGCGGCATACTGGAAGACCCTTGGGCGGAACCGGAAGAAAGCATGTGGCGCTGGACCACGGCACCGGAGCAGGCCCCGGATCAGCCGCGCTATATCGATATCCAGTTTGCCCACGGCGACCCGGTGGCCATCGACGGCGAAGCCCTGCCACCGGCGGCACTGCTGGCACACCTCAATACCCTGGGAGGGGAACACGGCATCGGTCGCCTGGACATCGTCGAGAACCGCTACGTGGGCATGAAGTCTCGCGGCTGCTACGAGACGCCCGGCGGCAGCATCCTCCTCAAGGCCCACCGCGCTCTGGAATCCATCACTTTGGATCGGGAGGTGGCACACCTGAAGGATGAGCTCATGCCGCGCTACGCCACCATCGTCTACAACGGCTACTGGTGGAGCCCGGAGCGGCGCGCCTTGCAGACACTCATCGACCAGACCCAACGCCTGGTTACCGGGGTGGTGCGCCTGAAGCTCTACAAAGGCAATTGCACCGTGGTGGGACGCCGCTCCGAAGAAAGTCTCTTCGATCCTCGCATCGCCACCTTCGAAGACGACGCCGGTGCCTACCGGCAGCAGGATGCCGAGGGCTTCATCAAACTCAACGCCCTGCGTCTGCGCATCGAAAAGCGCCTGCAGGGGTGAGCCTCCCGCTAAACTCGGCGGGGGTCCGAAAGGTTGGAGTGGGGTGAAAACCTGTGCCATATGGCGCAGGCTTCGTTTCTGGGGACCTGAAAAAGGCATTTGCTCGGGGCCAAGTTCCTCTGGTACGGTTTTTGCTGACGCGTTTCCGAGCCTTGCCCTCGTGGCGACGGCCAAACACCCTTCGATAGCCGCAGGAGTGAAACCATGTCTGCATCCGTCAGCGACTCAGAAAATCGCTATCCGCCGGCCGATCGTGGCTGGCATCTAGCCGCCATCGCCCTGCTCGCCGTGCGCTTCGTCCAGGGCTGGATCTATTGGGGTGGAGGATCCCGCCGCTTCATATACGGCCCGCAAAAGCTGGACGTCCATGGTCACTGGATGGCCTATAAGTTCCAAACGGCCATGCCCGGGGCCTTGCTCGGCACCGACCGCCTGGTCGCTTTCCTCCTGCACCATTTCACCCTTTTGTACTTGGGGGTGATCGTGTTCAGTGCAGTCGAACTGATCGCCGGTTTGATGCTCATCACAGGCTTTCTCACCCGCTTGGCCGCCCTCGCGACCATCGGTTTATCCTTCGTGCTGATGCTCCTTTTCGGTTGGCAAGGAGCAACCTGTATCGACGAGTGGACTATGGCCTCTGCCAATTTCGCCATGGGCGTAACCCTTTTTCTTGCCGGATCCGGTGCCTATTCCATCGATGGTTGGTTTCTCCGTAAACGACCCCAATGGCAATCGGCAGGCTTTTTCCGCTGGTTCGGTGGCGCCCTGCCTCTACCCCTGGCCGAAGGCAGCTATAAGCGTCTGGCCTTGGCCTTGTTCTGGATTACCGTGGTGTTCGTGGTGGCCACCTATGACTACTACCGCGGGTCGGTGGTCACAGCTTTCCATGGCGGCCCAGTCAGCCCTGCCAAGCACCACTGGCAGCTCGGACAGGGGCGCTTGCTCCAAGACGGTACGGTGATCTTCCACGCCTACGTCGATGCTGGGACGGCCGCCGAACCGTCCAACGTGCTCTTCGTCACCCTCTACGACCCCCAGGGAAAGGTCGTGGAGCGTTGGGACAGCCAGGCCTTGTCCTCCCTCGGCGCCAAGGCCTTCCAGAACGATTTTCCTTACCAAAAGATCCATGCCGGTCCCTTCGGCTTGACGGGCCCCGTCGGTGCGAGCGCCGAGCTACGTTTACCTGGCAGATTGCCTACGGCTTCGACTTTGCCGCCCGGTGACTATCGACTTGAGCTGCGCTCCGTCAATGGGCATCTGTGGTCCTTGTCCATCCACTACGGGGGCTAGAGACGGAAAATCCGCGCGCACTGCCGGCAAGTGCGGTAAGCCGCCCTTGCCTCACGTCAGGCGCTCGTCTAGCCTGAGGTCACTGTCCGCCAGTCTTACGATTCAACCTAGCTCCGGAGGCCTTTCATGCGCATTCTCCACACCATGCTTCGCGTCGGCCAGCTCGAACGGTCCCTGGCTTTCTACACGGAAGTCCTCGGCATGCGCCTGCTGCGTCAGAAAGACTATCCCGAGGGACGCTTCACCCTGGCTTTCGTCGGCTATCAGGATGAGGCGGAAGGTCCCGTCATCGAACTCACCTACAACTGGGACACAGACCACTACGATCTGGGTAACGGCTTTGGCCACATTGCCATCGCCGTGGACGATGCTGCGGCCGCCTGCGACGCCATCCGCAACCGCGGCGGCAAGGTGGTACGGGAAGCTGGTCCCATGAAGCACGGCAAGACGGTCATCGCTTTCGTCGAGGATCCGGACGGCTACCGCATCGAGTTGATCCAACGCTCCTGACATCACACCGAGCGGTAAGTTACGGCCCTTTCCCCGGTGGATGGGACACGCGGTGGCCGGAACCCGCCAAGATGACTCCACTCAGGACCTGGCTAGTCTAGATCCGCGCTCGTCTCCTCACGCCACAGGGCCTTGTCGCCGAGACCGCGCAGGTAGGCTTGGTGGGCTTCCAGTTCCGCCGCACTGGCGCGGCACAGCCGCAGGCGCCGGCCACCCGCCAGTCCGGTAACAAGCTCGCGGGATGCAGTCTCGTCTTCCTCGTCCCCCGGCGCGGACATGGGCTGCACCTCCACCTCTGCCGCCAGACGCATGCCCAGCTGACCACCGCTCATGCGCAGGTAGACTTCGGCCAGGATCTCACAGTCCAGAAGAGCTCCGTGTCGCTGACGGCGGCTGTTGTCCACCCCATAGCGGCGACAGAGCGCATCCAGGTCGTTCTTCTGCCCCGGGTGTCGGCGGCGCGCCTCCACCAGGGTATCGCGTACCGGATTCGGCAGCGGCGGACGACCCAGACGTTCCAGCTCCATATTGAGAAAGGCAAGATCGAAAGGCGCATTGTGGATGATCAGTTCCGCATCCCCGAGGAAAGCCAGGAAATCCTCGACGATATCGGCGAAGGTCGGTTTGTCGGCCAGAAACTCATCGCTGATGCCGTGGACACGCACCGCTTCGGGCTCGCTGCTGCGACCGGGATTGAGATATTGCTGATAGCGCCCCTGCGTGATCTCCCGATCCACCAGTTCCACGGCGCCGATCTCGATGACCCGATGTCCCTGGCGGGGATCGATGCCGGTGGTTTCCGTATCCAGGACGACCTGTCTCATAACCAACCCTCTCCCTCGCGCACCTCTGTCTCACCGCCGAAGCGGTCCAGCACCCGGTTGATAAGGGCATCCACGGCCTCGTTCTCCGGGTGGCCAGCGTGTCCTCGCACCCACTGCCAATGTAGCTCGTGGCCAGCGGAAGCCCGTTGCAGCGCCTGCCACAGATCCTGATTCTTGACCGCCACCCCGGCGGCACTGCGCCAGCCGCGCCGCAGCCAGCCTGGCAACCACTGGGTCATGCCGTCCACCAGATAGCGCGAATCGGTGACGATCTGCACCCTGCTGGGCCGACGCAAGGCCTCCAAGCCCCGCAGCACCGCCATCATTTCCATGCGATTGTTGGTAGTCTCTGGCACATAGCCCCAGAGCACCCGCTCGCGCCCCGCGGCACGCAGGCACACCCCCCAGGCGCCTTTGCCCGGATTGCCGCGACAGGCACCGTCGCTGAAAAGCTCCACCGACGATGCTTCAGGCATCGTCGTCCCGCAATCTCTGCGCCGCTGGGGCCTGCGCCCGCAATTTACGACGACGGCGTTCGCGAAAGACGGGCTCCACCAGACCTACCAGGGGCTGCTCCACATCCCGGCGCTGCGCCAGCAACATATAGGCATTGGCTCCGGCCGGCCACCATCGATCTCCCACCAGTTCCAGCCACTGCGCACTGCGACCTATGCCGGGCAGGGTGTATTGGAAATATCTACCTTCGCGGATGATCAGTTCTTCTTGGTCCAGTAACCGGCGCAAATGCCCCAAGGACAGGAAGGGACGCCGCCAAGGCCAACTGCGATCGCGGCGCCAAACGTGCCAGCGCCGAAGCATGCCCAGACTGCCGCTGGGATTGAAATCCAGCACCAGGACGTGCCCCTCGGGCCGCAGCACCCGACGGCACTCGGCGAGGACCGCGGCAGGGTCACTCACACGGCTGAGACAGAAGGGCAGGATCACCAGGTCGAAGCGCATGGCGGCAAAGGGCAAGGCCTCACAGTTTCCCAGGGTCTGCAGATAGGCCGTATTGACACAGACGGAACCCTCGTTGAGCAGCACCCAGATGGCTTTGCCCTCGGGTGGCTTGGACCAGAGCAGGGGCTGCCCCAGTTGCAGGACGGTCTCCGGCCGCAGTTTTTCCAGCCACGCCGGTATCAGACGGGCCGCCCGCTCCAGCAGGAGACGACCTGTGCGTCCGTTCCACCACAATGTCGTACGGCGCAGCGGGATCGACCTGCGCCCGCGGGACCTAGGCATGGGCGCCGTCCTGTGCTGAGATCATGGGCGCATATTACCCTGCTGCGGAGGCACTGCCCAGATATGTCCCTGACCCTCATTCCCGCTTTTCGCGACAATTACATCTATCTGCTGACCTTGCCCCAGAAACCGGGGGTCTGGATCATCGACCCCGGTGACGCCGCACCGGTAGTCGCTGAGCTGTCCCGGCGTGGCCTGCGCCCCAGCGCCATCTTGTGCACCCACCACCACGCCGATCACATCGGCGGTGTGGCCGAGCTGGCGGCGACCTACCAGTGCCCCGTCCTGGGTCCCGGGGCTAGCCGCATACCGGCACGCACGGAGGCCCTCAGGGAGGGGACCGTTCACCTCGACGGCGAAGAGATGACCGTCTTTGAGGTGCCAGGGCACACTCTCGACCATCTGGCCTTTTACTGGGAGGATCTGCTGTTCTGTGGCGATACCCTGTTTGCGGGGGGCTGTGGGCGGATTTTCGAGGGCGACGCCGCCATGCTCTACGCCAGCCTGCAGAAGCTTGCCCAACTTCCCGATGCCACCAAAATCTGCTGTGCGCACGAGTACACCCTCGCCAATCTGCACTTCGCTGCCGAGGTCGAGCCGGACAATGGCGCCATCGGCGAACGGCTGGAGCGGGTCCGCCGCCAGCGGGAGGCGGGACAGCCTAGCCTGCCATCGACCTTGGGGGAGGAACGGCTCAGCAACCCCTTTCTGCGCTGCCACCTGCCCTCGGTTCAACACGCGGTACGCGCCGTCTATCCGGATACCGCTGCCGAATCCGTCGCCACCTTCGCCGCACTGCGCCGCTGGAAAGATGGCTTCCGTGGCTGAAACATTGCTGGCTGGCACGACCATTCCAGATGCCGCTGCCAGCGACCAAAGGCGGCACGGATCTGATCCTCGCGAATATCGGCCAGGGCATCCAGGGTCTCTGCTTCGCTGAGGCAACGCCCGAGATACAGTGCCTGACGGGTAAGCCGTGCCATACGGATCTCCAGATCCCCCTGGCCCAGGAGCCACTGCACCCGCAGACTATGCCGCGCCCACTGGAACTCTTCGAGGGTTGGCCCACCGTCCGCCAACTCGCGCAGAATGCGCAGGACCTCTCGACGGGTAAGGGCCCAGGCCGCGGGCGGAACCGCGCAATAGATGCTCCACTCGCCCGTATCGCTCAGGGCCTCTACCTGCGAATACACCTGATACGCGAGCCCCAGCCGATCGCGCAGGTGGCGGAAGAGCCGCGATGCACTGCCCCCACCCAGGATGAGATTGGCCAGCAATTCGGGGAGATGTTCCGGAGCCGCGAAAGCGGCCGCCTCCGTCAACCACAAGGCGTGGGCCTGCTGCGCCTCGGTGCGGCGGCTGACGCCACGGAGGTAGCTGGCCTGCGGCTGGACCGTCGGCAGTTTCCGGCGCTGCGGCAAGGCCTCCAGAGGCCTGGCCCAGTCGCGCAAGGTGTCGTGGGTGATGGCGCCGACGGCGGTGACGACGATGGGTGCGGCGGCCAACATGGCCGCGTGATACTGCCGCAGACGTGCAGCAGTTGCCCGGCGGATACAGGTGGCGCGGCCCAGCACCGGCCAAGCCAGCGGCGAGTCCGACCAGAATCGGCCGATGGCTCGCTCATTCAGCCAATCTTCCAGGTCCTCGGCAACCATGGCCGCTTCCTGAGCCACCACGCCGCGCTCGGCGTAGAGATCCCGCGCCGTCCATTGCGGATACAGCAACATGTCGCTGAGGAGTGCAAAGGCGCGCCGCCCGTCCTCAGCCAGAACCGTACCGTGCAGAACCGTGGTCTCACGATCGGTGAAGGCGTTGATGCCTCCACCCAGCAGCTCGATCTGCCGATTGATCTCCTCTCCCGTGTAGCTCCGGCTGCCCTTGAAGAACATGTGCTCAAGAAGATGGGCAAAGCCGTTGTCCGTGGCCTGCTGATGCCGGCTCCCCTGGGCGATGGTAATGGACAGGGACACCTGCCGGCGCCCCGGCAGGGTCTCGCTGACCAGGATTATCCCGTTACTCAGAACGGTTCGCAGGGCCTGGGTATCGTTCACGGCTCGGGCCACGGCAAATCGTCGCCGCCAAGAGACCACCAGCCTGCTGGGAAAGGCAGCGGACCTCGCGCCAGCAGAACGCGGGACACCAACACTCTGCTGTCTATTGGGCGATGTCCTTCATGCTGAGCTTGATCTTGCCCTGACGATCCACTTCCAGCACCTTGACCCGCACACTCTGTCCTTCCTTGACATAGTCGCGGACGTCATTCACCCGCTCCGTGCTGATCTGCGAGATGTGGAGCAGACCGTCGCGACCCGGCAGGATGGTGACGAAGGCACCGAAATCCATGATCTTGGCCACCTTGCCATCGTAGATCATGCCCACTTCCACATCCGCGGTGAGCAGCTCGATACGTCGCCGCGCCGCCTCGCCCGCCTCCCCGTTGACCGAGGCGATGGTCACCGTGCCGTCGTCCTGAATGTCGATGGTCGCTCCGGTTTCCTCGGTCAAAGCGCGGATGACCTTGCCCCCGGGTCCGATGACATCGCGGATCCGATCGGGATGGATACGCATGGAGATGATGCGTGGCGCGTAGCCCGACAGCTGCGACCGGCCTTCCGCCAGCACCGCATTCATCCGCGAGAGTATGTGCAGGCGTCCGGCGTGGGCCTGCTCCAAGGCCGTTGCCATGATCTCCCGAGTGATACCATCGATCTTGATATCCATCTGCAGGGCGGTGACCCCATTCTGGGTACCCGCCACCTTGAAATCCATATCACCCAGGTGGTCTTCATCGCCCAGGATATCCGTGAGGACGGCGTAGCGATCCCCATCCTTGATGAGGCCCATGGCCACCCCCGCCACCGGCGCCTTCAGCGGTACGCCGGCGTCCATGAGGGCCAGCGAGGCGCCACAGACCGTGGCCATGCTGGAGGAACCGTTGGACTCGAGGATCTCCGAAACCACCCGCAAGCTGTAGGGAAACTCGGACTCGCTGGGCAGCACTGCCGCCACGGCGCGTTTGGCCAGCCGGCCATGGCCGATTTCTCGCCGCTTGGGAGATCCCACCATGCCCGTCTCTCCCGTCGAGAAGGGCGGAAAGTTGTAGTGCAGCATGAAACGGTCGCGGCTTTCTCCCTGGAGGGCGTCGACGATCTGTTCGTCGCCCTTGGTGCCCAGAGTGGCAATGACCAGGGCCTGGGTCTCACCTCGGGTAAACAGGGCCGAGCCGTGGGTGCGGGGCATGATCCCCACCTCGATCTGGATCGGCCGCACCGTGACATGATCCCGGCCGTCGATACGCGGCGCTCCCTCCAGGACCCGCCCGCGGACGATCTGGGTTTCCAACTTCTTGACCACGGCACGCACCACGTCGCCATGCTCGCCGGAGCTACCGCCGAACTGTTCCAGCAGGGCGCTGCGAATCTCGTCGAGGCGCTTGCTGCGCGCCTGCTTCTCCAGGAGACCATACGCCTCGCGCAGAGGCTCCAGCGCTGCTGCCGAGATCGCCTCCTGCAGAGCCGGATCCAGGCTGGGTGCCTGCCAGGCCCAGGGGCTCTTGCCCACCTCGGCCGCCAGATCCTCGATACAGGCGATGACCGGCTGAAAGGATTCATGCCCGAACATCACCGCCGACAGCATGGTTTCCTCCGGCAGTTCCTGGGCCTCCGACTCCACCATCAGCACCGCTTGGCGCGTTCCAGCCACCACCAGATCCAGCTGCGAGCGGGCCAGGGTCTGAAAGCTCGGATTGAGGACAAACTGCCCGTCCACGTAGCCCACCCTTGCCGCGCCGATGGGACCCTGAAAGGGTATACCGGAGATCGCCAGCGCTGCCGAGGCGCCGATCATGGCAGGGATATCCGGGTCGTTTTCCTGATCCACGGACAGCACCGTGGCAATGACCTGGACCTCATGCATGAAGCCCTTGGGGAACAGCGGCCGGATGGGACGATCGATGAGGCGCGCGGTCAGGGTTTCCTTTTCACTGGGACGCCCCTCCCGTTTGAAAAAGCCCCCGGGGATGCGACCCGCGGCATAGGCCTTTTCCTGATAGTTGACCGTCAACGGAAAGAAATCCTGTCCCGGTTTCAACTCACGGCGACCGACGGCCGTGACCAACACCATGGTCTCGCCCAGGGTGACCAGCACCGCCCCGTCCGCCTGGCGTGCCATTCTTCCCGTCTCCAGGCAGAGACGCTGCCCACCGAAATCCACTTCCTTGCGCACTATGCTCAAGCTGTTCTCCTCGACCACCGCTACCAACCACAGCCCCGGATTGCGCTCCGATTACTTACGCAAGCCCAGCCGTTCGATCAGGTTCCGATACCGTTCGAAGTCCTGCTTCTTGAGGTAGTCGAGAAGCTTGCGTCGACGCCCCACCATTTTCAGCAGCCCCTGCCGGGAGTGATGGTCGTGGGTGTGCGCCTTGAAGTGTTCCGTCAGACCCTCGATACGGGTGGTCAATAACGCCACCTGCACCTCGGGCGAGCCCGTATCTCCCGGGTGGGTAGCGTACTGCTGTACCACCCCATCTTTGATTTCGCGATTCAACGACATTTCCTGCTCCTGATCACCAGTTTCGAAAAGCCTCAGTTTACGCCCATGAGACGCCGAGGCGCCACTTTTCCATCGTCCATGACCTCACCCAGACCCAGAAACTCGGACTTGGGTCCGTATAGACGAATTCGACCCGGCGGCGGTGCATGGGCAATCACCACCCCCTGACCGCGCTGCAGGTAATACGCACTGTTCTCCGACAGATGGACCGCGGGCAAGGTGGCGAGGGCCAGGTCCATGGGCTGTAGCGGACAATCGCCGGCGGCAAGACTTGCCTCCAGCTGCGCCAGGGTGAGGGCCGTATCGATACGGAAGGGCCCCGTCTCCAGACGCCGCAGTTGCGCAATGTGGGCGCCGCAGCCCAAAGCCCGCCCCAGATCCTGGGCCAGACTGCGGATATAGGTGCCCTTGGAACAACGGATATCCAGAACCAGCTCGTTGCCGCGTCGGGACAGGACCTCGAGCTCATGAATGCGCACCGAGCGCGGCGCACGCTCCACCTCCACGCCCTGACGTGCCAGCATATATAGAGGCTTGCCCCCTTGCTTGATGGCCGAATGCATGGGGGGAATCTGCCGAATGTCGCCACGAAAACCGGCCAGTGCCGCGTCTATCTGGGCGTCGCTCACGTTCACCTCGGCGCGCTGTACGACCTCTCCCTCACGGTCCCCGGTACGCGTCTCTTCCCCCAGACGCAGGGTCGCGAGATAGCGTTTGTCGGCGTTGAGGATATAGTCCGAGACCTTGGTGGCCTCACCGAAGAGCAGGACCAGCAGGCCCGTGGCAAAGGGATCCAGGGTTCCCGTGTGCCCCGCCTTCTTGCTGCCCATGAGGCGCTTGGCGCGCTGCAGGGCAGCATTGGAGGTCAGGCCCTCGTCCTTGTCCAGCAGCAATATCCCGTGACGACAGTTCACTCCGGCGCATCCTCTTGGGCAGCGGGTGGCAGGGAAGACAGCAGACGTGCCATCTGCGCGTCGCGGTCGAAGCGTGGATCGTAGACGAAGCGCAGGGGCGGTATGCGCCGCAAGGCCAGACGTCGACCGAGCATCTGACGGATCTGTCCCGCGTGCCGGTCCAGCTCCGCAGCCGTCGTCTCGGCACGCGCCGGCCCATCCATCAGCGAAAAATGCACCCGCGCCCAACGCATGTCCGGTGCCAACTCCACCTCCGTGATGCTGGGCAGAAGCCCCCCCACGTCCAGACCGTGCAGATGGGGCAGGAGTGCCGCGATCTCCGTCTGCAGCAGGTGCGCCACCCGACGGGCGCGTGGAAAACCGCGTTGGCTGGCAGGCATGGCGTCAGACGGTGCGCGCCACTTCAACGGTCTCGTAGGCCTCGATGACATCGCCCACCCGGACATCGTTGAAATTGCGGATGCCGATACCGCACTCGAAACCCTCCCGCACCTCGCGGGCATCGTCCTTGAAGCGTCGCAGAGAATCCATCTCCCCGGTGTGGATCACCACCTCCTGACGGATGACCCGGACGCGAGCATTCCGTCGCACGATGCCGTCGGTCACCATACAGCCGGCTATGGTACCGACCTTGGGCACCCGGAAGGTCTCTCGTACCTCGGCGTGGCCCAGGATCTTCTCGCGGATCTCCGGCGACAGCATGCCGCTCATGGCCGCCTTGACCTCATCGACGGCATCGTAGATGACGCTGTGATAGCGCACATCGACGCCGCTCTGCTCCAGCAGACGCCGCGCCTGCGCCTCGGTACGGACGTTGAAGCCGATGATGACCGCCTTGGAAGCGGCCGCTAGATTGACGTCCGACTCGGTGATGCCTCCCACCCCGGAGTGAATGACGCGCACTCGGATCTCCGCTGTGCTCAGGCGCTCCAAGGTCTGGCTGAGGGCCTCTGCCGAGCCCTGTACATCGGCTTTGATGAGCAGATTGAGTTGCTGCACCTCACCCTCGGCCGCCGCTTCAAAGAGGCTTTCGAGACTTGCCTTCTGACTCTTGGCCAGGCGCACGTCGCGGTACTTGCCCTGGCGAAAGAGGGCAACCTCTCGTGCCTTGCGCTCGTCGGCAACCACCACCACCTCATCGCCCGCCTGCGGCACATCGCTCAAGCCCAGAACTTCCACCGGTAGCCCTGGCGTCACAGCATCGATGTTGCGACCGCTGTCGTCGACGAGCGCCCGTACCCGACCATACTGGGCACCGGCCAGGAGTACGTCGCCACTGTGCAGGGTACCCTGGCGCACCAATACCGTCGCCACCGCGCCCCGTCCCCGGTCCAGGCGCGACTCGATCACGACGCCCTTGGCCGGGCCGTTGACCTGCACCTCCAGATCCAGTAACTCCGCCTGCAGCAACACCGCGTCCAGTAGATCATCGATATGCAGGCCCGACTTGGCCGACACGTTGACAAACTGGGTGTCGCCACCCCACTCTTCCGGCAGCACATCCTGATTCGCCAATTCTTGGCGGATGCGCTCGGGGTCCGCGCCCGGCTTGTCGATCTTATTCACCGCCACCACCATAGGCACACCAGCTGCCTTGGCGTGGTGGATGGCCTCGATGGTCTGGGGCATAACGCCATCGTCGGCGGCCACCACCAGGATGACGATATCCGTCGCCTGCGCACCGCGCGCGCGCATGGCGGTGAACGCCTCGTGGCCCGGGGTGTCGAGGAAGGTGATGACCCCCTTGGGCGTTTCCACGTGGTAGGCGCCGATGTGCTGGGTGATGCCTCCGGCTTCACCGCTGGCGACCTGGGTCGAACGGATCCGGTCCAGCAACGAGGTCTTGCCGTGATCGACGTGTCCCATGACCGTCACCACCGGCGGGCGGCGCGCCAGGATGGGAGCCTCGGCATCGGCACCCTCCTCCAGCAGGGCTTCGGGGCTGGTAATGGTGACCATCTTCGGACGGTGCCCCATCTCCTCTACGACAATGGCCGCGGTATCCTGATCGATCACCTGGTTGATGGTGGCCATCACCCCCATCTTGAACATGGACTTGATCACGTCGCTGGCTTTTATGGCCATACGGTTGGCCAATTCACCCACGGTGATGGTCTCGGGAATGGCCACCTCGCGAATGACGGGGGCAGCAACGAACTCGCCTGCCGCACCAGACTGCCCCTTGCCCTTGTCACCCCGTCGGTCGGCGGCTTTGCGCCGCCGCAGGAGACTGTCGACATCCGTGCCACCGGCATCGTCGCGCCGAGGGTTGCGGCGCCCGCCCCGACGTGCTGCATCGTCGCCGCGTTCACCCGCCTTCTTGGGCTTACCTGGTGCCGTGGTTGTGGGTGCCGGACGCGTCGGAACCGAGGTGGGCCGGGTACTGGGAGCGCGGGCAGCGGGACGACGACCCAAAGGCTCCGTCGCCGCCGGCCGCGTCGGCGCGGCCTCGGTCCCGGCATGGTCGCTGGCGTCTGCGGGGGCGCGCCGGTTTTCCGACTCCGCTGCACTTGACCGTACCGATGCCGGCTCTGCCGCCTCTTGGCCCGACTTCTCCGACGGAGATTCCGCTGCTAGCTCCTCGGCTTTGCCCTGCGCTGGCGCTGCTTCCTCCGACTTTGCCGCCGAGGCAGCAAGGTCGGTGGCCGGCTCCGGACTCGCTGCGGGGACCTCAGGGTGCACCTCGGCGGCCACCGAAGGCTCGATAGGCTCCGGCGCGCGCTCGGGGGCTTGCTCCTCGACCAGAGCCTCGCGCTTGACGTAGGTGCGCTTGCGTCGAACCTCCACTTGGACCGTTCGAGATTTGCCAGCGCCTATGCTCTGCTTGATTTCACTGGTGCTGGTGCGGTTCAGGGTGATGCGCTTCACCCCTCCAACACTATCGCCGTGCGCCGCCTGCAGGAAAACCAAGAGTCGCTGCTTGTCCTCTTCCGTTACCGGATCTTCGGCTGTCCGCTTCTGGATACCGGCCGCCGCCAACTGCTCCAAAAGTCGAGCGCTGGACAAACCCAATTCTGCAGCAAAGTTTGCGACTGTCACGGTCATACCTATTCTGCCCTCCCAAACACCGGAAACACCATCCACAAAGCTGCGCAGCTCAGACAAACCAGGGTGCGCGCGCCTTGAGGATCAGGGCTTTGGCCCGTTCCGGCTCGATGTCCACCAATTCACACAGCTCATCCACGGCAAGCTCCGCCAACGATTCCGCCGTCGTGATACCTTTGCTGGCCAGCAAGTGGGCCAGACCTTTATCCATACCCTCCAGAGCCAGCAGATCCTCCGCGGGCTCGCTCAAGGCCACCTGCTCTTCCTTGGCGATGGCCTTGTTGAGCAGCACGTCCCGGGCACGTCGCCGCAGTTCGGTGACGAGTTCCTCATCCAGACCCTCGATTTCCAGCATTTCCGCGACGGGTACGTAGGCCACTTCTTCAATGGAGGTAAAGCCCTCGTTCACCAGGAGGATGGCCAGATCCTCATCGATCCCCAGCTCATCCATGAACTGTTGACGAAAGCGGGCATCCTCTTCTTCCCGTTTGGCGCGCGCCTCATCCTCCGTCAGGATGTTGATGGTCCAGCCCGTCAACTGACTGGCCAAACGCACGTTCTGCCCGCCGCGGCCGATGGCCAGGGACAGCTGCTCCGGATCTACCACGACGTCCATGCTGTGCGTGTTCTCATCGACGATGAT
>NZ_JAGDWX010000018.1 GCF_023256195.1 Acidithiobacillus sp. | reverse complement strand
GCCATGCGCATGACCACCCACCCGCTGGAATTCCAGATGTACTACAGCCTCTGATCTTCGTTTCCAGCACGGCTCACACGCCCCCGCCCTCCGGCGGGGGTTTTTTGTTAGCGACTTTCCGGCCCTGCCGCGCGCTCAACCGGTCGGCGTACCGACACGCTGGTAGAGCACTTCGGCGATCCGATCGATCCGATCTTCCGCCAAGGGAGCGCGTAGCCTTTCCTCATCTCGGTGAATCTTCCCGGCAAAAAGAGCCACCGTGGGTCAGATCATCCGGTTTTCCCCAGCCTTGGCGAAGCTCCACTCGGCGATGTTATGAAGTTCCGGCCAGTTGCCAGTCGCCGGCCTCGCCCTTGACAGGTCCGCCTGCACCCGGCTAATTAGCGATGAGGTTGTTGAATGGTGGCGAGAGTCGATGAAAGGAGTCCGTATGCACGTTTCACGGGTTTTGGAGTGCAGGGAGCGCCGGCTGCCGAGGTTTGCCCTCGGGCTTTGCCTGGCCCTGACTCCCTTCCTGTCGGCGCAGGCCGCCATATATCGCTGGGTGGGTCCCGATGGCGTCGTGAACTACGGCGGCAGCCCACCCGCTAATGCGCGTCACGTGGAGACCATATCCGGAGCGCCGGAGGCTTCCGTCAGCACGCCAGCGGAGCCTGCCACGGCCAGTGCGCCGCCCCCGGCGCGGCCTGCGTCCGTCGCCCCGGTGGAATCTGCCGCCCCTCCCGAGAATGCCGCGCACAAGCAGCTGGAAATGCAGCTGGCGGCGGCGCGTGTGGCGCTCATCAATGCCACCGAGGCCTACGAGAAGGGCAAGGCGGTGCGCACGGGCAATGAGCGCAACTATGCGCGCTATCTGGACAAGGTGGAGCATCTGAAAGAGAACATGGACGCCGCGCGACTACGGGTCCTGCTGCTGGAACACCAGCTGGAGACGCAAGGCAAGGGAGCAACCCCCGTACCTTGATCTGGACCCACGCGCGCCGCTGGACTACCATTGGCGCGGCGACGGCTTAGATTCCATGGAATCTTCTGCACGTCGTCTCGTGCCGCCATGCCCCCGGGGAGGACCAGATGCCGCGCATTCTGCTGAGTAACGATGATGGTTACCTGGCACCGGGTCTCGCGGCATTGGCGAAAGCTCTGGCACCTTTGGGTGAGGTGCAGGTCGTCGCACCAGAACAGGATCGCAGTGGCGCCAGCAATTCCCTGACTCTGGATCGCCCTCTGCGCGTGCGCACCGGGCTCAACGGTTTTCTCTATCTCGTCGGCGGTACCCCCACGGACTGTGTGCACCTGGCGGCCACGGGCATTCTGCCCGAGGTTCCGGACATGGTGGTGTCCGGCATCAACCGAGGCGCCAACATGGGCGACGACGTGCTTTACTCGGGAACGGTGGCGGCGGCCATGGAAGGACGTTTCCTGGGTCTGCCGGCCATCGCCGTGTCCCTGGTAGGGCGCGACCCCGAGCATTACGACTGTGCAGCCCGGGTTGCGGCCGACTTGGTCCGCGGCCTGCTCCAGCACCCCTTGCCAGCGGATACCATCCTCAATGTGAATGTTCCGGATCTACCCTATGAGCAGCTGCAGGGGCGGGAAGTGACTCGCCTTGGACGGCGACACAAGAGCGAGTGGGTGATCCCGGCAGCGGATCCCCGCGGCGAGCCGGTGTACTGGATCGGGCCCTCGGGACGCGAGGCCGACGCCGGCCCGGGTACGGATTTCGACGCGGTGCGCCGCGGTTACGTCTCCATTACACCGCTGGATCTCGATATGACCCGATATCGGTTCCTGGACAGTCTTGCGGAATGGTTGCAATGTTGCCCCATGTAAGCCCCGAGGTGGGCATGATCTCGCCGCGCACGCGGGCGCGGATGGTGGCGCGGCTGCGCAAAGACGGAATCGCCGACGAGCGAGTGCTTGCGGTCATGGCGGAGTTGCCGCGCCACCTCTTTGTGGCGGAGGCCCTCTCCAGCCGCGCCTATGAGCCCATATCCCTGCCCATCGGCTTTGGTCAGACCATCTCCCAGCCCTGGGTGGTGGCTCGGATGCTGGAGGTTCTCTTGCGGGAGGTCGCCCCGCAGCGGGTCCTCGAAATCGGAACGGGGTCGGGATACCACGCGGCACTCCTGGCCATGCTGGGGATGGAGGTGTTCAGTATCGAGCGCATCGAGGCTCTGCAACGGCGGGCCGCAGCGACCCTCGGCAAGCTCGGCCTGCGGCCGCATCTGCGCCACGGGGACGGGGCCTTGGGCTGGCCGGAACGTGCGCCTTTCGATGCCATCGTCTTCACGGCAGCGGTGCCCTGTGCGCTGCCGCCGCTGTTTGCCCAGCTGCGCCCTGGCGGCATCCTGCTGATGCCCATGGAGGAGGACGGCCAGCAGCGGCTGTGTCTGCGTCGCTGGGATGGTGCGCGGATACAGGAACAGGACCTCGGTCCCTGCCACTTCGTACCCTTGTTGGCAGGGACGGTATCGCTATCGCAGGAGGATACGACGTGGATCCGATAGGGGGTGTGCAGGACATCGACGACAGCACAGAAGCTGAGGCGGAGGTCGAGGAGCCTTGTGAGGATCCGGATGAGGTGGAATCCCTGAGCCCTGGCGAGGCAGATCTGGACTGGGATGCCACCCGCATGTACCTGCAGGAGATCGGTCACAATCCCCTGCTCACGGCCGAAGAGGAGATCCACTTCGGCCGTCTCGTGCAGCAGGGCGATGCCCGCGCCCGCACGCGCATGATCGAGTGCAACCTGCGTCTGGTGGTACGGGTGGCCCGGCGCTATCTGCACCGGGGCATGCCACTATTGGATCTCATCGAAGAGGGCAATCTCGGCTTGATCCGCGCCGTGGAAAAATTCGACCCCGAAAGGGGTTTTCGTTTTTCTACCTATGCCACTTGGTGGATTCGGCAGAATATCGAACGGGCGCTCATGAACCAGACCCGCACCATTCGCTTGCCGGTGCACGTCATGAAGGAGCTGGCGGTCGTGCTGCGCGCCGCGCGCTGCCTGGAGCAGGAACTACACCGCGAGCCTACCGTCGAGGAGGTGGCGGCAGCACTCGAGCGGCCGGTGGAGCAGGTGCGCGGCTGCCTGGAGATGGATGGTCGGGTAACCAGCCTCGACAGCTCTGGACAGCGTGATCAAGGGCGCGATCTCAACGAGGTGCTGAGCGATGCGGAGGCGGAGGGGCCCGAGGCGGCGGTAGCGGCGCAGAACCTTGCGGTGCGCTTGCAGAGCTGGCTGGCGGGTCTCAGCGAAAAGCACCGACTGGTGCTGTCCTGGCGCTTCGGTCTGGATGGCGGCGATGGCGCCACCCTGGAGGAAGTGGGAACGCGCCTGGGCATCACCCGCGAGCGGGTGCGCCAGATTCAGGTGGAGGCGCTGCTGATCCTGCGTCGGCGCATCGAGGGGGAGGGATTGGATACCCACAACCTCTTTGCCTGAGGCATGGGCAGCGGCTTCAGTGGGCGGCGGGGTGCAGGAGTGCCGCGACTACCCGCCGATCCTCGGCCAGCAGGACATTGTAGGTGCGGCAGGCGGCGCCGGTATCCATGATCTCCAGGGCAAGGCCAAGGCGACGCAGCTCGTGCAGGGCGGGCAGCAACAGATGCTGACTTCGTCCGGTGCCGACGACGATGACCTCGGGCTCCATGGCGGCGATGCCGTCAAAGTCCGCTGCCACCAGCTCGGCGGCCGTGGCCGGTCCCCAAGGGCTCTCCAGGGAATGGGCGGCCACCAGAACCCCGCCGCCGTGTCGCCGACCCTGGATCACGAACCCGGCGTCGTCGTAGAGCTGGATCAGGTTCTGGCCGGAATCTTCCTGGCGGTGGAGTTTCATCCTTGCCTCCTTGCATCGATTGACACCGCGAATGACCCTCTCTATTGTTCTTCGATTTGAGTTTCGCCCACAAGCCCAAGGTCCAGCTTTCATGAACAGCGATTTCGAGCGGATTCGCCGCCTCCCCCCCTATGTCTTCAACATCGTTACCGACCTGAAGCTGCAGGCCCGCAAGCGGGGCGAGGACATCATCGACTTCGGCATGGGCAATCCCGATCAGCCGACGCCGCAGTTCATCGTCGACAAGCTCTGTGAGACCGCCCAGCGCGGCGACACCCACCGCTATAGCGTCTCCCGCGGCATACCGCGGCTGCGGCGGGCCATCGCCACCTGGTATGGGCAGCGCTATGGGGTAGACATCGATCCCGAGTCCGAGGCCATCGTCACCATCGGTTCCAAGGAGGGTCTGGCGCACCTGGCTCTGGCCACCATGGGGCCTGGCGATACGGTGCTGGTGCCCAGCCCCACCTATCCCATTCACCCTTACGGTTTCGTCATCGCCGGGGCCGACGTCCGCCACGTGCCGATGCTGCCCGGTCTGGACTTCTTCGAGGAGTTGGAGAAGGCCATCAAGGCCGCCTGGCCCAAGCCGAAGATGCTGGTGATCAACTTTCCCCACAATCCCACCGCAGCGGTGGTGGAGTCGGATTTCTTTGCTCGCGTCGTCGAATTTGCCAAGGAGCATCGGATCTGGGTGGTACACGACCTGGCCTATGCCGATATCGTCTTCGATGGCTACCGGGCGCCGAGCTTTCTGCAGACCCCAGGTGCCAAGGATGTCGGTGTGGAGTTCTTCACCCTTTCCAAGAGCTACAACATGCCGGGCTGGCGGGTGGGTTTCGCGGCCGGCAACCCCAAGCTGATCGGCGCCCTGGCGCGCATCAAAAGCTACCTGGACTACGGCACCTTCACGCCCATCCAGGTGGCCTCCATTGCGGCTCTCGAGGGGCCGCAGGACTGTGTCGAGGATATCCGCAGGCTCTATGAGCAGCGGCGCGACGTGCTTTGCGACGGACTCAACAGCGCCGGCTGGACCGTGGATCGCCCCAAGGCGACCATGTTCGTCTGGGCGCCCATACCGGAGGCCTGGCGCGGCAAGGGCTCGCTGGAGTTTGCCAAGATGCTGCTGGAGCGGGCCAAGGTGGCGGTGAGCCCGGGCATCGGCTTCGGCGAGCTGGGCGATGGCTACGTGCGCTTTGGTCTGGTGGAAAACGAGCAGCGCACCCGGCAGGCCATTCGCGGCATCAAGCATCTGTTTCGGGAGGGCTGGTAAGTGGCGCTGGACATGACCCCAGTACGCGTCGGTATCCTCGGCATGGGGACCGTGGGCCAGGGCACGGTCCGGGTCCTGCAACGCAATGCCGATGAAATACGGCGGCGGGTAGGACGGGAGCTGCGGGTGTGTCATGCGGCGGTGCGTAGTCCCGAGCGTCTCCAGGGCCTGCAGCTGGACGCGCGCACCAGCGCCGATCCCTGGGCGGTGGTGCAGGATCCCGAGATCGAGGTGATCGTCGAGGTCATGGGTGGTATCGAGCCTGCCCGGTCACTGATCCTCGCCGCTCTGAAGCGTGGCAAGCACGTGGTGACGGCCAACAAGGCGCTGCTGGCAATGCACGGCAACGAGATCTTTGCGGCGGCCCAGGCCCGCGGACTGATGGTGGCCTTCGAGGCGGCGGTGGCCGGGGCCATCCCCATCATCAAAGCCATCCGCGAGGGGCTCGCCGGTAACCGTATCCAGGCCCTGGCTGGCATCATCAACGGTACCAGCAACTACATACTGACACAGATGTATCGGGAGTCCTGGGATTTTGAGCGGGCGCTGGCCGCGGCCCAGGAGCTCGGCTACGCCGAAGCCGACCCCAGCCTCGATGTGGATGGCGGTGACGCGGCCCACAAGATCACGCTCATGGCTTCGGTGGCCTTTGGCATCCCCGTGGATTTTGCCCACTGCCACGTGGAGGGTATCCGCCACCTGCAGCGGCAGGACGTGGCCTTTGCGGCGGAGCTGGGCTATCGCATCAAGCACCTCGGAATCACCCGGCGGCGCGCGGACGGCGTGGAGTTGCGGGTGCACCCCACCCTCATCCCCGCCAGCCACATCCTGGCCAGCGTCGAGGGGCCTTTCAACGCCATTCTGGTGAACAGCGATGCCGCCGGGCAGAGTATCTATTACGGCCGGGGTGCCGGCGGCGACCCTACGGCCAGCGCCGTGGTTGCCGATCTGGTGGATGTCGCCCGCACCATGACCGCGGACCCCAGCAATCGGGTGCCGCACCTCGCCTTTCAAGCCGATGCCCTCGCCACCTTGCCGCTTCTGCCCATGGCAGCCGTGGAGAGTGCCTATTATCTGCGCATCGAGGCGGAGAACCGTCCCGGAGTGTTGGCCCAGGTGGCGGCGGTGCTGGCGGAGCATGGGGTATCCATCGAGGCCCTCATCCAGCGCGAGCGCCTGGGTGCCGAGACCGTTCCCATCGTCCTGGTATTGCATCGCTGCCGCGAGGCGGACCTGGATGCGGCCCTCGCGCGCGTAGCGCAGCTGTCCGTGATCCGCGGACAGGTTCTACGCCTGCGCATCGAGAATCTCGACCAGGAAGGCTAGCCCCACCGGTTCTTTTCATTTTTTCCGTTTGCACGCTTTGGATTTCCTCTCATGACCCGATATACCGGCATCATCGATCGCTACCGACCCTATCTGCCCCTGGCCCCGGACACGGCGGCCGTGAGTCTCTGCGAGGGCAACACCCCGCTCATCGAATGCCAGCACCTGCCGCAGGCCCTCGGGCTTGAATTGCGCCTGTTCCTGAAGTTCGAGGGACTGAACCCCACGGGCTCCTTCAAGGACCGCGGGATGACCATGGCCGTGACCAAGGCCCGCGAGGAAGGCAGCGAAATGATCATCTGCGCTTCCACGGGTAATACCTCGGCCGCGGCGGCCGCCTATGCCGCGCGCGCCGGTATGCGGGCCTTCGTGGTCATCCCCGAGGGCAAGATCGCGCTGGGCAAGCTGTCGCAGGCGATGATGCACGGGGCGCTGGTGCTGCAGATCCGCGGCAATTTCGATGCCGGCATGCGTATCGTCCAGGAGGTGGCGCGGACCGAACCCATCACCCTGGTGAACTCCGTCAACCCCTACCGCTTGCAGGGGCAGAAGACCGCCGCCTACGAGATCCTCGAGGCTCTGGGCGAGGCACCGGATTACCACGCCCTGCCCGTTGGCAATGCCGGCAACATCACTGCCCATTGGATGGGCTACTGTGAGGCCAGCGATAGTCGCGCCGACCCGGCTCAGAGCCTCACCGAGGCCTGCAAGTTCTGCGCCGGGCAGTGTCCCTACGGCCGCGGCGGAGCCGGCAAGCGGCCGAAGATGCTGGGTTTCCAAGCTGCCGGCAGCGCTCCCTTCATGGCCGGAGAGTTTGTCCGCGACCCCGAAACCGTGGCCACAGCCATCCGCATCGGCCATCCCATGTCCTGGCATCAGGCGCACGCCGTGGTGCGCGAGAGTGGAGGTTGGTTTGCCGCCCACAGCGACGAGGAGATCCTCACGGCGCAGCGCTGGCTGGCTCAGTACGAAGGGGTATTCTGTGAGCCGGCCTCGGCCACTTCCGTCGCCGGGGTGGTGGCGGCTGCCCGCGCCGGCAGGATCGAAGCAGGGGCCACCGTGGTCTGCACCCTCACCGGCCACGGTCTGAAGGATCCCGATGTGGCCATTGCCCAGGGCGGCAAGGTACACACCGTGGACGCCGATCTGGATTCCGTGCAACGAGCCATCCTGCAGGATTGATGGCAGCCCGCTCCAACGTCGTCTGGCTCAGCGGCCTGCGCGGCCTGCCGGACGAGGTGGGCGGCGCGACTCTGCCGCGCCTCTGGGCTCAGGGCGAGCGCCGTCTGCTGCCGGCGCGGGATGAGTTGGAGATCATGGGACGTTTGCTGGGACTGGCCGAGCCTCTGCCTGCCGCGGCCCTGCTGGCGGCTGCCGAGGGCATTGCCTGTGACGAGGCCTGGGTCTTGGCCCTGGAACCGATGCGCATCGGCGGCGGTGCCGGACGGGCTCTCTTGCAGCCGGGCGAGATCCTCCCCAAGGACGAACAGGATGCCCTCTTTGCCGCCGCACAGGAGTTCGTGGAGGAGCTTCCCTGGCGTCTGGCGCAGGGTCGGGAACGTTGGTACATCCTGAGCTCGGAGCCTTTGCAACTGGGCGGTCCGCCTTTTTCCCAGATGTTGGAGCGGGAGTTGCGGCAGCAGGATCTTGGCGGACCGCATGGGGGTCGCTGGCGCCGGACCCTGGATGCCTTGCAGATGGTCCTGGCGGCCCACCCCGTCAACCGCCGGCGCGAGTTGCGCGGCTGTGAGCCCTGGACCTATTTTTGGCCCTGGGGCGAGGGACGCCTGCCGGTATCCTCGCGGGCGCCGGTATTGCGAGGGATTTTTTCCCCACGGCCGGAGCTGCAGGCTGCGGCCCGATACTTCGGTATAGAGCTTGCCAGCGAGCCCCAGCCGGGCTCGGCGGGACCCTGGCTTTGGGAGTATCCCCATCCTTGGCAGTATGGCGAGACGGCTGCGGACTTCGAGCAGCGTGTTGCCGAGCTTCTGCGGCGCCGCGATAGCTTGAGTCTGTACACCGGGCTCCTGCCCCGTGGCGGCGTGGAGCGCTGCCTGTGGCATCCGCGCCGGCGCTGGGCATTCTGGCGGCAACGGCGCTGGCCCGACGGCGCGGCGCGGCCGGGGGCCTGGACGTGAGCCGCTGGCAAGAGCGGGCACTGATCGCCCCGGAGATCGTGGAGCGGGCGCACAGCCTGGCACTGGATCCTATCCTTGCCCGTCTCTACGCGGCGCGGGCCGTGCGCGATGCACGGGAATTGCGCCTCGGTGTGGAGGAGCTCTCTCCCGGGGAGGGAGATCGCGGGCTCCTGGGCCTTGCTCCGGCCGCCGAGCTGCTGGCCGAAGCGGTGCGGCAGCAGCGCGTCGTCTGTATCGTCGGCGATTACGACTGCGACGGTGCGACGGCCACGGCGCTGCTGTACGAGGCTCTCAGCCTCTGCGGTGCCAGGGCGCTGCGCTACATCGTTCCCGATCGCTTTCGCTGGGGCTACGGCTTGACCCCGGCCTTGGTGGAGCACCTGCCCAGAGAGACTGAGGTCGTCGTGACCGTCGACAACGGCATCACCAGTGTCGAGGGAGTGGCGGCTGCCAAGGCCCGCGGTTTACAGGTCGTCATCACCGACCACCATCTGCCGGGCGCGGTCCTGCCCGCCGCCGACGCCATCGTCAACCCGCGCCAACCGGGCTGTCCCTTTCCCTGGAAAAGTAGCTCCGGAGTGGCGGTGGCCTTCTATCTGGCAGCCGCGGTGCGCCGGCGCCTGCAGGAAGCCGGTGATCTCGCCCCGGGCATGCCCCACTTTGGCCGACTTTGGGATCTGGTGGCTCTCGGTACGGTGGCGGACGTGGTGGCCCTGGAGCATAACAACCGCATTCTGGTGCAGCAGGGTCTCAAGCGCCTGCGCAGTGGCCGGGCGCGCCCTGGCATCGCGGCCCTGATGGCCTGTGCGGGGGTGGATCCCGCCGAGACGACGGCGGCCACCTTGGGCTTTACCCTGGCGCCCCGGATCAATGCCGCCGGTCGCCTAGAGGACATGGGACTGGGCATCCGGCTGCTGCTCAGCGAGGATCCCGGCGAGGCCGCCGAGCTTGCGCGCACCCTGGACGATCTCAACCGCCAGCGGCGCAGCATCGAGGCGCAGATGAGCGCCGAGGCGCTCCAGCTCGTGGACGACCTGCCGGACTGCGGGCATAATCTCGGCCTTTGCGTGTTCCAGCCGGAGTGGCACGCTGGGGTCGTCGGCATCGTCGCGGGTCGACTGCGGGAGAGGTACCATCGACCGACCTTTGCCTTTGCACCCGTGGGCGACGGCTTTCTGCAGGGCTCCGGTCGCTCCATCGCCGGTCTGCACCTGCGTGACAGTCTGGCCGACTGCGTGGCCCGGGCCCCACATATCTTGGAGCGTTTCGGTGGGCATGCCGCGGCCGCGGGACTGCGGCTGCGCGAGGAGCACCTGGACGATTTCCGGGCCGTGTGGAATGCCGTGCTGGCGGAGCGGCTGCGGGCCGAGGATCTGGAAGAATGCATTTTTCACGATGGGCCGCTGCCGAGCTCCCAGCTGGATCTCGATCTGGCCCGACGTCTGGAGGCGGCAGGACCCTGGGGCAACGGCTTCCCGGAGCCTCTTTTCTGGGGACGGTTCCGCATCTGCGAGCGGCGGACATTGGCCGGCGGGCATTGGCGCCTGCATCTGGACGATGGTGCCGGACGCCGTTTTGAGGCGATCCGCTTCCGCAGTCCGGAATTGCCGCCTGGACCCTGGATAGAGGCCCTGTTCGTCCCGGAAGTCAATCGCTATGGTGGTACGGAGCGTCTGCAGCTGCGTCTGCAGGCCCTGCGAAATGGAGAAGAAAATGGCAGAACTGAATGAGATAAAGGCCCTTCTGGAGGATCTTCAGACCCGCGTCCAGGGTCTTAGGGGGTATCTTTGACCTGCCGGGAAAAGCAGCCCGGCTGGAAGAAGTCCAACTGGAGAGTGAGGATCCCAGACTCTGGGAGGACCCGGAACGGGCTCAGGCCCTAGGGCGAGAACGAACCCAGCTGGAGGCCGTGGTCCGGCCGCTGCAGGAGCTGGAACAAAAGCTGCGGGACAGTGCCGAGATGTTGGAACTGGCCGTGGCGGAGCAGGATGCGGAGCTGCTGGAGGCCATCGAGGCGGACCTCGACGCCGCCCGCGTCACCGTGGAAAAGCTGGAATTTCAACGGATGTTTTCCGGTCCCCAGGACAGCGCCGATGCCTTTGTGGATATTCAGGCCGGTGCCGGCGGTACGGAGGCCCAGGACTGGGCCAACATGCTCTTGCGCATGTACCTGCACTGGTGCGAGGCGCGTGGTTTCAGTACGGAGCTCGTGGAGGTCTCGGAAGGCGAGGTGGCGGGCATCAAGTCTGCCAGTCTGCACGTGCGCGGTGACCACGCCTTCGGTTGGCTGCGCACCGAGACCGGCGTGCATCGTCTGGTGCGCAAATCCCCCTTCGATTCCGGCAATCGTCGTCATACGAGCTTCGCCAGCGTCTTTGTCTACCCCGAGATCGACGACAGTTTCGAGATCGAGGTAAACCCTGCCGATCTCAAGGTGGATACCTATCGGGCCAGTGGCGCCGGCGGCCAGCACGTGAACAAGACCGACTCGGCGGTGCGCCTGACCCACATCCCCACGGGCATCGTCGTTGCCTGCCAGACCGACCGCTCGCAGCACAAGAACCGGGCCGAGGCCATGCGCATGCTGCGTTCCAAACTCTATGAGCTGGAAATGCAAAAGCGCAATGCCGAAAAACAGGCCCTGGAAGATACCAAGAGCGATATCGGTTGGGGACACCAGATCCGTTCCTACGTCCTCGATCAGTCGCGCATCAAGGATCTGCGCACCGGTGTCGAGGTGGGGGACACGCAGCGGGTCCTGGACGGCGATCTCGATGGTTTCGTGGAGGCGGCCCTGAAGGCAGGTCTCTGAGGCTCTGGCGGCTGCTGAGCGCAGCCTGCGTCTATCGGCAGGCGCCCGGGCGTGCGACAATATCGCCTTTGTGGTTGGTACAAATCGAGGACGGGTGGTGGACCAGGAACTCAACGACCAGATGCAGGTGCGGCGCGACAAGCTGAAGCGCTGGCGGGAACGGGGTGTCGCCTATCCCAACGATTTCCGGCGCGATATCGAAGCAGCGGAACTGCACCGGCGCTACGACCAGTGCGAGGCGGCGGAGCTCGATGACCAAGCCCCGCGGGTACGACTGGGGGGGCGGCTCATGAGCCGACGCATCATGGGCAAGGCGAGCTTCGCCGACCTGCAGGATGGCAGTGGTCGGCTGCAGCTGTTCTTCAGTCGCGACGATCTGGGTGAGGAGGCCTACGCCGGGTTCAAGGAGCTGGATCTGGGCGATGTCATCGGTGTGGCCGGGCAGCTCTTTCGCACCAAGACGGGAGAGCTCTCCCTGCGGGTGGCGCAGTTCGAGCTGCTGGCCAAGGCTCTGCGTCCTTTGCCGGAGAAGTGGCACGGCCTGAGCGACCCGGAGACCCGCTTTCGCCAACGCTATGTGGACCTCATCGTCACGGAGGCGGCGCGGCGGACCTTCCGCATCCGCAGCGAGACCGTGGCGGCCCTGCGCAGCGCCCTCACGGCCGATGGTTTCATCGAGGTGGAAACGCCCATGATGCAGCCCATTCCTGGGGGTGCCACGGCCCGTCCCTTCATCACCCATCACCACGCCCTGGACATGACCCTCTATCTACGTATCGCTCCGGAGCTCTATCTGAAGCGCTTGATCGTGGGTGGGTTGGAGCGAGTCTTCGAGATCAACCGCAACTTCCGCAACGAGGGAGTGTCTACCCGACACAATCCCGAGTTCACCATGCTCGAGTGGTACGAAGCCTACGCCGACTATGCCATGGCCATGGACCGCTGTGAGGCCCTCATCCGCGCCGCCGCCCTGGCAGCCCTGGGCAGCACCGAGATCCAGTATCAGGGTTTGACCATCGATCTCGGCCAGCCCTTTCTGCGTCTGAGCGTGACGGAGGCGGTGCGGCAGCACCATCCCGACCTCGCCCAAGCCGATCTGCGCGATCCGCAGATCCTCGGCGACAAACTGCACCAGCTGGGAGCGCACTGCCCAGCGGACTGGGGCTGGGGCAAACGTCTACTGGAACTCTTTGAAAAAACGGTGGAAGCGCGCCTGATGCAGCCTACTTTCATCACCGATTATCCCCTGGAAGTCAGCCCCTTGGCGCGGCGCTCCAGTGAGGATCCGGAACTGACGGACCGTTTCGAGCTTTTCATCGCCGGACGGGAGCTGGCCAATGGCTTCTCGGAGCTGAACGATCCGGAGGATCAGGCAGCCCGTTTCCGCGCTCAGGTGGCGGCCAAGGATGCCGGCGACGAAGAGGCCATGTTCTTCGATGCCGATTACATCCGCGCCTTGGAATATGGGATGCCGCCTACGGCGGGCGTGGGTCTGGGTGTGGATCGTTTGGTGATGCTTCTGGCGGATCAGGCCAGCATTCGTGAGGTCATCCTCTTCCCCCACCTACGCCCGGAGCAGACGTGACTCCCTACGAACTCTGGATCGGTCTGCGCTATACCCGGGCCAAGCGGCGCAACCACTTCATCTCCTTCATCACCGGCACCGCCATTCTGGGCATGGTCGTGGGAGTAGCGGCCCTCATCGCCGTCATGGCGGTCATGAACGGTTTCGACCACACCCTGCGTTCGCGCATCCTCGCTGTGACCTCCGACATCATCGTCCAGGGCAATGGCGTGCCGGTCCTGGACTGGCCGGTGGCGGTACGGCGTCTGGAGCGCCTGCCGGGGGTGACCGGGGTGGCTCCCTACGTCCAGGCCCAGGCCATGCTCTCCCACGACGGTCTCGTCAGCGGCGCCGTAGTGGAGGGCATCGATCCGCGTCTCGAAGGTCGGGTGAATCGTCTGGGCGCCGACATGAAAGCAGGGAATCTCGATGCCCTGCAGACGCAGGACTGGGGTATCGTGCTTGGGCGGGCCTTGGCGCGACAGCTGGGCGTCGGCGTCGGTGGCAAGGTGACCCTGATCTCGCCCCAAGGCGGCGTGACGCCCCTCGGGGTAACGCCGCGACTGCGGCAATTCACGGTGGTGGGACTTTTCTCCGTGGGCATCTATGCCTACGACAGCGGCATGGCCTATATTTCCTTGAAGGACGCGCAGCGGCTCTATGGCCTCGACCAAGGGGTGACAGGGCTGCGCATGCAGATCCGCGATCCCTTTGCCGCGCCAGCCTTTGCCAAGGATCTCCAGACCCGTCTGGGGCCGGCCTTCTACGTGCAGGACTGGACACAGACCCACGAGAATTTCTTCAAGGCTCTGGGTATGGAGAAGATCGTCATGTTCGTGATCCTCTCTTTGATCATCGCCGTGGCCGCCTTCAACATCGTCGCCACCCTGGTCATGGTGGTGACGGACAAAGAAGCGGATATTGCCATCCTGCGCACCCTGGGGGTGCGGCCGCGCAGCATCCAGCTCATCTTCATGATCCAGGGAGCCGTCATCGGCCTCTTCGGGACCGCCCTGGGCGTCGCTGGTGGTGTCCTCCTGGCGCTGAACATACCCACCTTGGTGCCGGCCATCGAGCATTTCTTCCACGTCCAGTTTCTCTCGCCGGAGGTCTATTCCATCAGCCAGCTGCCCTCCCGTCTGGAACTGCGCGATGTCATCCACGTCGCCTTGGCGGCCCTGCTCATGAGCTGGCTGGCGACTCTGTATCCGTCCTGGCGGGCAGCGCGGGTGGATCCGGCGGAGGCGCTGCGCTATGAGTGAGGCGCCGGTACTGGCGGTGGAGCACCTGCGGCACGGCTATACCCTGGGGCGGACGCGCCTCGAGGTGCTGCGCGATATCGAGTTGCGTGTCCGGGCGGGGGAGCGCCTGGCCATCGTCGGTGCCTCGGGTCAGGGCAAGAGCACGCTCATGCACGTCATGGGCAGTCTCGAACGGCCCACGGCGGGGCAGGTGCGGATCCTCGACCAGGACGTCTACGCACTCTCCGAGGCCAAACGCTCGGCCCTGCGCAATCGTCACATCGGTTTTGTCTACCAGTTGCACCGCCTGTTACCGGAATTCACGGCCCTGGAAAACGTCTTGATGCCGCTGCTGGTGCGGCGCGAGCGGCGACGGCGAGTAGAGCCCTGGGCGCGAGAGCTGCTGGAACGCGTGGGACTGGGCGAACGGCTGCAGCACAAGCCTGGCATGCTGTCGGGCGGTGAGCGTCAGCGGGTAGCCTTGGCACGGGCGCTGGTCAATCGTCCGGCTTTGCTGCTGGCCGATGAACCCACGGGCAATCTCGACAGCGCCTCGGCAGAGCGCGTGCATCGCCTGATGCTCGAGCTCAACGCCGAGCTGGGTACCGCCCTGGTGGTGGTTACCCATGAGCCAGCCTTGGCGGCGCGCATGGAAAGGGTGCTGCACCTACGCGACGGTCGCCTCCAGGACACGGCCGGCGATACCCATTCGGCGCAGGCGCCCCTGGCAGACACCCGCAGCGTTGGGAACTAGGACGTGGCCTGACGCCGACGACGTCGACGCCAGACCCGTACCATCACCCAGAAGCGCCAGCCGATCCGTACTCCCCAATAGACCGTGAGGGACAGCAAGGTCCCCAGGATCACGCTGCCGACCCAGGTGATGAGGTAGGCGTGCCACAGACGGTTGCCCATGGTCGCCAGGTGCACGTGGCCATGGACGAGACGCTGGATGTCGGCATAATGGATGGTCAGAGCGGGGGCCATGTGGAGCCGCCGCAGCAGGGCGTATCCCACCTGATAGGCGGCATAGAAAAAGGGCACGAGGGTGAAGGGGCCGGTCACGACGAAGGGCATGAGCACGGCGATGGGGATGTAGGCGCGTCGCCAGAGACAAAGGATCAGGATGGTAGCGACGTGGCCGAAGTAGGGTAAAGCGCCGATGAATGTGCCGATGGCAGCACCCCGGGCGACATTACGGCGATGGAGCTGCCAGTAGGCACTGCGCGCCAGATAGTGGGTGAAGCGCCCGAGAGGGCGCCGTCGCAAGATTTCCTCACGGCGAGGCAGGCGAAGAAATGCAGGCAGGCGCAAGTGTGATCCAGTCGTCCCAGAGAGCGCCTAGTGTACGCGCTGGACCGCTCTGGGCCAAAACTTGGCCGGGTATGCTGGCGGTCAGTCTTGCCATCCTGGCGGGTGTGGCGACTTTTCAGTTCTGGCGCAACCTGCCACCCATGGCCCCAGCCGTCGTGCTTTTTGGCCTCGGCCTCCTGCTCGCTTGGCGCTGGCGTCCGGCGCTCCTCCTCAGTATCGCGGCGGCGGCCTTTCTGTGGAGCAACCTCCAGGCCCTGCAGCGCCTGGAGCAGGTTCTGCCTGCAGGCCGGGATCTGGAGGTGGTCGGTCGGATCGACGGTTTTCCCCAATTGCAGCAGCGTGAGTACCGCTTCCGGCTGGCTCCCTCCGAGTTGCGCGTGGACGGGCGTCTGGTGGCGCATCCTCCGGCGCTTCTGGAACTGCACGGCGCCCTGCCGGAGCCCCCCGTCCCGGCCCAGGCCTGGCGCCTGCGGGTACGCACGGAATCGTTGGCCAGTCTGCGGCAAAGCCCCTACATGGATCTCGCCCGACAGCGTTTCTGGGACGGTGTGCAGGGTACGGGCAAGATCCTGCACGCCGAGCTGCGGCCGCCATCCACCGGATCCCCCCTGGACTTCCTCGCCCGGATGCGTCAGACCATCCTGGAGCGCAGCAATGCGGCCCTCAGCCGCAGTCGCGCCGGCTATATCCAGGCCCTCAGCATCGGCCTTGGCAACCAGATTCCCGCGGAGGTCTGGCAATGGTACCGCGACACCGGGACCGCCCACCTCCTGGTCATCTCCGGATCCCACGTTGCCGTGGTGACCGGCATGTGGGTACTGTTCTGGCGCTTTCTCTGGCGCCGCACCCCTTGGAGCGCCCGCTGGCCGGCCCAGCAGGTAGCCATCCTTGCGGGTATTCCCATGGCCTGGATCTACGCCTTCATTGCCGGTATGCAGACCCCTGGAGAGCGAGCGGCCTGGATGATCACGGTGGCGGCCTTGGCCGCCTTGCTGGGAAGGCGGCACAGCGCCTGGGCCGGTCTCGCCGCTGCCATCGCGGCCATGGTGCTGGCCAATCCCGGCAACGTCGTGGATCTGGGTTTCTGGCTATCCATCCTGGCGGTGAGTGTTCTTCTACTCATAGGCTTCGAGGAGGGCAACTGGAGGCGGCAGCTGGAGAGCCAGTGGACGATTTCCGTTGCCCTGCTGCCGCTCATCGCCGCCCTCTTCGGTATGGTGTCGCTCATCTCACCCCTGGCCAATATCCTGGTGATTCCGCTCGTGGAGCTCCTGGCCGTACCCTTGACCCTGCTTGGGGCACTCTTCGCCCTGTTCGATTTTGAATGGCTCTATCGTCTGATCTTCCGCTTGGTAGCCCTGGAGATGGAAGGGGTATCGGCGCTGCTGCACGCCCTGCTGCAGATTCCCTGGGCGCGGGTCAGCACCGGGCAGGGTCGGTATTGGGCCATTGCCGCTGCCACCCTCGCCTTTGCCACCTTTCTGCTGCCGGTGCGCTGGCCGCAGCGCTGGATCGGGGTTCTGGGTTTCGTTCCCCTGCTGGTCCCGAGCCCGGCTGCAGAGGGGCTGCGACTGGAGGAAATACCGGCGGGAAGTGGCATGGCTGTTTTCTGGCAACAGGGTCGTCAAAGCGGACTGTATACGGCCAATCTCTGGGACAAGGAGAGCCAGCGGACGGCCGCCGCCGGTATCGACGCCCGACTTCAGCAGGCCGGGGTCGCGCGCCTGAGTCTCTGGGTGCGCGGCGATTTGTCCAGTCCCAGCAAGACACCGCCTGCGGCGCGGGTCTTTCTGCCGCCGGGGACTCGGGACCCTGCCACGCCCGCCGCCGCGGCCGACCAGTGCCGTCCCGATCGCGCACCAGCGCAGCTGAGCTTCTGGCAGGTGGCAGCCGTTCAGCCTTGTATCCTGGCCCTGCCGCGACCGGCGGAGCTGCTCATCCTCGGCGACCTCGATGACGTCGGCACCGAGCGTCTCCTGCATCGCCAAAACCTCCGTGGTCTGCGGGTGATACTCGCGCCGGCCACCTTGAGCGCCTGGCAACGTCAGCGTCTGGAGGGTGCTGCACCCCGCAGCAGCATACACTACCTCGGCGAAGGGGGCGGTAAGGTCTGGAGCTATGGCGCTGGGCGGCTTGAACTGAGCGGCGGCCGGGGGCGCGCCTATTGGCAGATTCGCTGAGCCGAAGCCACTCTCGCCCTGCCTCGCAGGCCTCTGGGAATGTTGCTATATTCCTCGCTGTCTGAGAATTTGCCCGGGGGCCTTGCGTGCAAGATTTGTGGGAACTGTTTCGTCTGGGGGGATTCGTCCTGCCCATCCTCCTGCTGGCTGCGGTCATCGCCCTGGCCATAGCCGGCAACCGTCTCTGGGTACTGCGCCGGGCCCGCATCGCGCCGCGGGGCCTGGTGGAGCGAACCGGCGAACTGGTGGAGGCAGGCAAGGTGCAGCAGGCGGTGAAGATCCTGTACGAGAACGATACGCCCCTGGCTCGAATCCTTCTGACTG
The DNA here is from genome assembly GCF_023256195.1 of Acidithiobacillus sp. Lineage (GTDB taxonomy): Bacteria > Pseudomonadota > Gammaproteobacteria > Acidithiobacillales > Acidithiobacillaceae > Acidithiobacillus_A. Next base: position 102,900 of record NZ_JAGDWX010000018.1, on the reverse strand, counting down.
CCCTGCAACAGGCGGGACAGCCGCGGGAAGTCATCAAGGAGATGGTGGAGGAGGCAGGACGGCAGGAGATGGCGCACCTGGATCGCTACCTGAATTTTCTCGGCAGCATCGCTGGCGTGGCGCCGCTGCTGGGACTCCTGGGTACGGTGATCGGCATCATGCACGCCTTTGCGGCCATCGGCATGGTCGGTATGGGTGACCCCAAGGCCCTGGCCGGTGGGATCGCCGAAGCCCTCATCACCACCGCCGGTGGCCTGAGTGTGGCCATTCCCAGCCTGCTCTTCTATCGCTACTTCCGCGGGCGGGTGGAAACCCTGGTGCTGGCAACGGAGAAGGAAGCACTGAAACTCGTCAACCTGTTGGGTGGAGGCAAGGCGTGAACTTTCGACGACCGACTCTGGAAGAGCCGGAGATCAATGTCATCTCCATGGTGGACATCGTCCTCGTGCTGCTCCTCTTTTTCATGGTGACCACGAGTTTCGTGCATCAGTCGCACTTGTCCATGCAATTGCCCAAGGCACAGCAGGCCGCAGCCGGTGAGCCCAAGACTCCCATCGTCATCGATCTGGCGGCTAGTGGTGCGGTGAGCATCGACCACCGGCAACTGTCCATGGCGGAATTGGCAACCCGCCTCAAGGCCCTGGCGGCCAAGGATCCGGAGCGGGTGATCGTACTGCGCGCCGACCGCAACGCGACGCAACAGTATGTCGTGGACGTGCTGGATGCAGCCCAGGAAGCGGGACTGACGCGCATCAGTTTCGCCACCTTGAGCAGCAGCCACTGATGCCAGCGGCGTTAGGGATCGGCGCCCCACTCCGCTCCGTTCCCGCCGCGCTTGTCTGATGCGTCTGTCTGGTCGGTCCCTGGGGCTCGCCGCGTGGCTGGCGGCCCTGCTGCTCGGTATCATCGGCCGCAGTCTGCGCTGGTGTGAACTGGGCGATGCCGGTGTACGAGCGCTGATTGCCCGAGGTCAACCCTTCATTCTGGTGTTCTGGCACGGACGTTTGGCCATGTTGCCGCGTCTGTATCGCAGGGTCGGCGGTCGTCGGGTGAAGATTCTCATCAGCGATCATCGGGATGGTGAACTGATCGCCCGGGCCATGGCGCACTGGGGCTTTGCTGCGGTGCGCGGGTCTTCGCGCCAGGGCGCTGTGCGGGGCGCCAAGGGTATGTTGCGGGCGGCGCGGGAGGGCTTTGATCTGGCCATTACCCCCGATGGTCCCCGTGGGCCGCGGGAGGTGCTTCAGGAGGGGGTGGTGGAGTTGGCGCGTCTGTCGGGCCTGCCACTGGTGCCCGTAACCTTCTCGGCTCGCTGGGCCTGGGAGTTTGGCAGCTGGGATCGTTTCCTCCTGCCGCGTCCCGGCAGTCGCGCCGTAGCCCTCTGGGGAGAGCCCCTGTGGGTGGCCAGAGATCAGTCTCCCGAGACCCTCAGCCAAATGGCCAGGCAATTGGAGGACACCATGCGCAGCATGCGGCAACGCGCCGATGGCTTGGTTGGGCGGCATCCCGACACCGATATCGGCTCGATCCAAGTCCAGGCCGAGCCACGGGAGTGAGCATGAGTTATTACGGAGGCAATTTCTGGCGCGCACGTTGGAGCACCTGGCGGGATGCGCGCGCCGGCCGCACGGCGCAGGCCAACGGTCGCTGGGGTTTCCTGCGCCCGCCGGGGGAGCGCGGACCCGTGCTTTGGCTGCAGACCTATGCCGATGCCGAAGAGTTGCAGCTTGCCCTGGAACTGGTACGGGCCATCACCGACAAACGCCGCGATCTGCGGGTGGCCTTGACCTTTGAGAAGGAGCCAGAAAATCTCGCGCAGATGGCCGCCGGTATCCCCCGCCTTGGCCTTGGCTTCGGTCCCTGTGATCATCCCGCAGCGCTGCGTCGCAGTATAGAGCGTCTGCGTCCTTTGCGGGCCATGACCGTTGGTGGCAGGGTCCGCCCTGGCTGGCGGCGGCAACTGAGTCGATCCGGGGTATCGGCCCTGGCGGTGGCCAGCGAGCCGGAAGCAGCCCACCCCGCATCGGCCGGTGCAGCTCCCTGGGAAGCCGTCTATCCGCGCAGTCGCGGTCAGTGGCAGCGCTGGCAGGCGCAGGGTCTGGATGGAGCCAGGCTGCAGGAACCGGTGGATTTCGCAAGCCTCATCACCATCGCCCAGGTGGAACCCAATTTTCGCAGCCTCGCGCTGGGTTCCCGCAGCGAGGCGCTGTTCTGGGTGACGGGTGTCGAGGCGCGGGATCTGCCTGCCTGGATGGAGGCTTGGCAGTCCTGGCCGCAGCACCGCGAGGCCCTGCTTTTTCTCGAGAGTCGCGCGAGCCTCGGGTCTCTGCCGACCCTGTCGGACTGGGATCGTAGCCCTCTCGCGCCTGGCAGCATTTTGTGGGTGGATTCTCCACGTTGGCGCCCGGCGCTGGCGGCGGCGGCCACCGCCATTCACGCCGAGGAGCTCAGCCCGGCTCTGACCTGGCAGCTCTTCGCCGGTGGCCGCCCCTGCTCTGTGGCGCCGACCCTGGAACTCGAACTGCCGACAACGACGGACCTCACCTCGGTGCTGGCGCGCCCGGCAGATCGCGCCGGCGTGCTCGCCCACTGGATGGCCATGTGGCAAGACGCCCACCAGGCGCGTGAGCGCGGCGACGCCCTGCGGCGACTTTTCTGGCAGGTCCGGCGGGATGCCGGGGAGCGCCTGCCGGAACTGCTGCAACGGGTCTTCGACTGGTAAGCCGTGGGGCTCGTTCAGCGCCTGGAGCGGGAGTGGTATGCGGGCGGGCCTCTGGCTGAGGCTCTACGGCCTTTGGGGACTCTGACCTGTGCCCTGGCGGGCTGGCGCCGTCGCCATAGGCGCGGCCGTGCAGGGGCGCTGCCCAGTCTGGTGGTCGGCAATCTGACGGTGGGCGGCAACGGCAAGACACCGTTGACGCTGGCCATCGGCCATCGTCTGCAGGGCTGGGGTGTGGCGGTGGCCGTGGTCAGCCGTGGGCACGGCGCCCATCCGCCCACGCTGCCCTATCGCGTGCCTGCCGATGACAGCCCGGCACGGGCGGGCGATGAGCCGCTGCTGCTGGCACAGACGCTGCCCGTCTATCTCAGTCCGCGGCGGCACGCCGGCATCGCCGCCGCCGCCGCCGCCGGTTTTCGCTGGGCGCTTCTGGACGATGGCTTTCAGCACCTGGCCCTCAAGCCAGACCTGCGGCTGCTGGTGTTCGCGGGGACGAGGCCTTTGGGCAATGGTCGCTGTCTGCCGGCCGGACCCTTGCGCGAGCCCATCTGCGCCGCGGAGCAGGCGGACGCCGTTCTGCTGGACGACCGGGTAGGCCATCTGCCTCTGTCGCCCTCCGTCCCCCAGTTTCGATACCGTCTGCAGGTGGTGGGCGCCCATCGGTTGGGAGACCCCGAACAGCGGGTCGATCCGCGGCAGTGGTGCGGACAGCGCTTCAGTGCCGTCACCGGCATCGCCCGTCCGGAGCGCTTTTTGGACACCCTGAACAACCTGGGTGTAGAAGCCGAGCTGTACGCCTTTGCCGATCACCACGCTTTCCGCCCGAAGGATCTGGAGGACATTCCGCGGCCCCTCGTCATGACCGCCAAGGATGCCGTAAAATGCGGGGGATTCGCTGGGCCCGACGACTGGGTGCTACAGACGGAGGCCGAGCCAGAGCCGGCCTTCTGGGAGTGGTTGCACTCGGCCATAATGGCACGGTCCTGATTTTCGGGAGAGTCTCATGAGCATCGATCGCCGCTTGCTGGATCTGCTGGCCTGTCCTCAGTGCAAGGGGACGCTCCGGCCCTGTCGGCAGCGGGAAGCCCTGTGTTGTGAGCGCTGCCGTCTGCTGTTTCCCATCCTCGACGATATCCCCGTCCTGCTTTTGGACGAAGCCCAGCCCTTCGACGGATTGCCACCGCCGTGAACTTCACCGTCCTGATCCCAGCGCGGCTGGGCTCGACCCGGCTGCCCGGCAAGGTCCTGCTGGATGTCGCCGGCCTGCCCATGATCGAGCAGGTGCGCCGCCGGGGCCTGGAAAGCGGTGCAGAACGGGTGGTGGTCGCCGCGGACGACCCGCAGATCGTCGAGCGGATCCGTGATTTCGGTGGCGAGGCCCTGTTGACCTCGACGGCGCACCGCTGCGGCAGCGAGCGCCTGGCAGAGGCGGCGCGCCGGTTGGGGCTCGCGGACGACGAAATCGTCGTCAACTTGCAGGGGGATGAGCCCGGTATGGACCCCGCACTCATCCGTGCCGTGGCGGAGATCCTGGCCCCCGCCTCGGTGCCCGTTGCGACGGTAGCTGTCCCCATCCGGACGGCGGCGGAGCTCCTCGACCCGCATGCGGTCAAGGTGGCGCTGGCGGAGGATGGTCGCGCCCTGTATTTTTCCCGGGCGCCCATTCCCTGGCGTCGGGAGGACTTCCCGCCCGCATCTGCCGCCATGCCCTCGCCGGGGAGTCATTGGCGTCATCTCGGGCTCTACGCCTATCGTCATGCTTTCCTGCAGACCTACGCCGCGTGGCCGCCCACGGCCCTGGAAGAACTGGAAGCCCTGGAACAACTGCGCATTCTCGAACACGGCTACAGCATCCTCGTGCATCGAGCGCAGCAGGCGCCCGTCGCCGGCGTCGATACCGCCGAGGATCTGGAGCGAGTACGACGCAGTTTTGCCGCCCATCGTCTTTCCGCCGCGGTGCCCGAGCCTCGCCTCGGATGCCCCTAGTCTTCTCAACTCGCCACCAAAGGAGCGAAACCCATGGACCTCAAACACATCTCCGCCGGCCGTGCCCTGCCCGACGATATTCACGTCGTCATCGAGATTCCGCAGGGTTCCAGCATCAAATACGAGGTGGACAAGGCCTCCGGAGCGGTCTTCGTCGACCGTTTTCTCTTCACCTCCATGCACTATCCCTTGAACTACGGCTTCATCCCCAACACCCTCTCGGACGACGGTGACCCTACGGATGTGCTGGTGCTGGCGCCGCAGGCCGTGGCTCCCGGCGTCGTCCTGCGGGCCCGCCCGGTGGCGGTGCTGCTGATGGAGGACGAGAGTGGTGTCGATGCCAAAATCGTCGCGGTGCCCCACGGCAAGCTTGCTGCCGGCTACGAACACATACGGGACGTGCAGGATCTGCCCGCGGACCTGCGCGATCGGGTCCGGCACTTCTTTGAGCATTATAAGGATCTCGAGCCTGGCAAGTGGGTGAAGCTCAAGGACTGGGCCGATGCCGCCGAGGCCCGCCGCATCATCAGCGCCGACGCGAGCCGCGCCGGCTGAGGCTTGCACGGGGCGTTGTGGGCCGGCAGACTGGGTATGGTCCGCAGGGAGGTACAGACCATGAAGCCGACCGCCAAGTCCATTGCCCAGCGCTGTGGTTCCTTCGGTTTGCAAGGATCCGGCGGGGTCCCCATGCTGCCAGACGAGCCCCTCTGGCGGCGGGTGCCCAGCCGCGATGCAGAGGGCCGATGCCTGGCGGACTTCCGTATGATCATTCCCGGACTGCGGGATAAATCGGGCAGCCAGCAGCGCAACACCCTGCGTATTGTCAATGCCGTTCTCCAACACTACGGGGCTTGGGTCGTCTTTGCCGACTTCAATTTTCGCACCAACCTGCTCTGGGTCAGTATCCGACCGCGACCGGGTCTGACCCTGGAGATTCCGGCCGCCATCAAGACCCTGGTTCCCGAAGCCTTGCTGCTGGCAGCGTATTGGCGTCGTTGAGGGCGTGCCCGGCCACCGCGCAGATCCCAAGAGGTGAATCATGACCGCCAAGAAAAGTCTGGCCGATTTTATCCACGCCGCCCGCGCCGAAGTGCCCGAAGTAGACTGCGAGACCGTGCAGGGATGGCTGGAGATGGGCGACGACGTCCTTATCGTCGACGTGCGGCAGGCACGGGACTACGAGGCGGGACGCCTGCCGGGTGCCGTCCACGCGCCGCGCGACCACCTGGAGGCGCTGGCCGATCCCAACTATCTGCGCAGCCATCCGGAGCTCGCCCGCGCCCACAGCCGGCGCGTCCTGCTCTACTGCGACAGCGGAACCCGCTCTCTGTTGGCAGCACGCACCCTGAGGGACATGGGCTTTTTGGAGGTCTACAACCTCAGTGGCGGCTACCACGTCTGGGAGGCAGAGGACCTTCCCACCCATTCGGGCCCGCCGGATACCACCTCAGAGGGGTAGGTCGCTGCCGAAACTTTCGCGGTAGCGCCTACGAAAGTCGCTCGGATCGAAGTGGTGGTTTTGGGTGCCTGCGCACTCGATCTTGCAGGCGCCCATGAGAGAAGCCACCCGGCCACAGGTGGGCCAATCCCAGCCACGCTCAAGACCGTAGAGCAGCCCGGCCCGATAGGCGTCGCCACAGCCGGTGGGGTCAACCACCTGCTGCACCTTGGCCGCCGGGATGGCAAGGCTCTGCCCCTGGGTGTGGATGGTAGAGCCTTCCTCGCCGGCGGTGACCACCAGAGCCTTGAGCTTGCCGCGTAGGGTGTCCATGTCCCAGCCGGTGCGCTGCAGGACCATCTGGCACTCATAGCTGTTGACGGTCAGGTAGTCCGCCTTGTCGATAAGGGTGCGCAAGGTATCGCTATCGAACAGGGGAAGACCCTGACCGGGGTCAAAGATGGTGTGCACGCCGGCCTCTACCAGATCGCTCAGATGCTGGACCATGGCAGTCAGACCGTCGGGTGCGACGATACCCCAGCGGCTGCCGGCAGGAATCCGACCGGCCAGACGATTCTCTTGAGAGGAGAACATGGCACCGGGGTGGAAGGCGGTGATCTGGTTGTCGTCCAGGTCGGTGGTGATGAAGGCCTGAGCCGTGTACTGCTCGGGCAAAATACGGATGTGTGTGGTGTCGATGCCCAGCGCGTTCAGGTGCTCGGCGTAGGGTCCGAAATCCTGCCCGGCGGTGCCGACGATGAGAGGTTCTCCCCCCAGAAGCTTGAGGTTGTAGGCGATGTTGCCCGCACAACCACCAAAGTCCTTGCGCATCTCGGGTACGGTGAAGGACACATTGAGCATGTGCACCTGGTCCGGCAGGATGTGCGCCTTGAAGCGGTCCGGAAAGACCATGATGGTGTCAAAGGCCAGAGAACCGCAGACGATTGTGGGCATGGAATCTCCTTGTTGGATTTCTGTCAAAAAGGTCGTGAGAGTGTGGTATTTTTATCTAAGCGGCGTTAGAATGATACCAGTTTTCAGTCATCGTGGCTGTTTCGGGAGTGACGGTCGTGTGGAAGTCCTTGCGCCTTGGGGTTGCCGCCCTGTGTTTCCTGTCGGTGCCGGTGTTGGCCAGCGCCGCCGATCGGGCGTACGTGGATCTTTTCGGTGGCAATACCTTCCTCGACTCGGGCAGCGGCCTCGGCGGTAACGACCACGCTCCGGTGGTGGGTCTGCGCGTTGGCCAGAGGGTGGATGCCCACCTCGGCATCGAGGCTCAGATTGCCTCAGCCTTTGCCCAATTGCAAAAGCCTGCCGGTCAAAGCGCCAAGCAGTACAGCGGCGCGGTCATCGGCAATCTCTACGCCCTGAACGGCCCCAATACCCCCTATCTCTCTCTGGGTATCGGCGCCTCCAGCAATGTCTTCGGCACCCAGGCCGGGCGTGTGACCAATCCCGTGGCCATCTTCGGGGTCGGCTATCAGCACCTGCTGGGAGATCATTTCGGTTTACGTCTGGACGTCCAGGATCAGATGCTCTTCGACAACCCCGTGCCGCACAACGGTCTACTGAACGATCTGCAGGTTACGGGCGGCATTTCCTACTTCTGGGGTGGTTCCAGTCGCCATCGCGCCTTTCCCATCATTGGCCCGGCCAAACCCTGACCTTGCGGCAGGATCGCCCGATCCTCTGTGAAGCCCGTTTGCCGCCTGCCTGAGCGCCTTTCACTTCGTCGTACCCGTATCCTCTGCTATCATCGCGTCCGTTCACCTGTGCCGTGAAAGGCTACTGCGCGAGGATCTCTGCATGTCCAAAAACTATCTCTTCACCTCCGAATCCGTCTCCGAGGGCCATCCCGACAAGGTCGCGGACCAGATATCCGACGCCATCCTCGATGCCATCCTGACCCAGGATCCCTACGGACGGGTGGCGGCAGAGACCCTCATCACCACCGGCCTTATCGTTCTGGCCGGCGAAATCACCACGACCGCCCAGCTCGACTATTCCGACATCGCCCGGCAGACGGTGCGCCGAATCGGTTACGACTCCTCCGAGATGGGTTTCGACTGGGCTTCCTGCGCGGTGGTGCAGACCTTGGGCAAGCAATCGCCGGATATCGCCCAGGGTGTGGACGAGGGGCGCGGTCTGGATCTGGATCAGGGCGCCGGCGATCAGGGCCTGATGTTCGGCTACGCCTGCGACGAAACGGACGTGCTCATGCCCACGCCCATCTACTTCGCGCACCGCCTCACGGAGCGGCAGGCCCTGGTGCGTAAAGACGGACGTCTGCCCTGGCTGCGTCCCGATGCCAAGAGTCAGGTGACGGTGCGCTACGAGGGCTCGCGCCCGGTGGCCATCGACGCCGTGGTCCTCTCGACCCAGCATAGCCCGGAGATCAGCCACGGCGACTTGGTGGAGGCGGTGCGCGAGGAGATCATCAAACCGGTCCTGCCGCCGGAGATGCTGCACAAGGACACCAAGTACTTCATCAACCCCACGGGTCGCTTCGTCATCGGTGGGCCGGTGGGCGACTGTGGCCTGACCGGGCGCAAGATCATCGTCGATACCTACGGTGGCCAGGGCAGCCATGGCGGCGGCGCCTTCTCCGGCAAGGACCCGTCCAAGGTCGATCGTTCGTCGTCCTACGCCGGTCGCTACGTGGCCAAGAACATCGTTGCTGCGGGTCTGGCCAAGCGCTGCGAAGTGCAGATCGCCTACGCCATCGGCATCTCCCAACCCGTCAGTCTGATGGTAGACACCTTCGGCACGGGGGTCATCGACGACGATCGGATCGCGAAGCTGGTGCGCGAGCACTTTGATCTGCGGCCCAAGGGCATCATCCAGATGCTCAACCTGCTCCGCCCCATCTACAGCAAGACCGCGGCCTACGGCCATTTCGGTCGGGAGGAGCCGGAGTTCACCTGGGAACGTACCGACCGGGCGGCCAGCTTGCGGGAGGCCGCCGGCCTGAGGTAAAAAGGTGTGGTGGGTCGCGGCCCACCCGCCACCGTGGTCGAGGGGCGCTGCAGCTTCGTCCACCTTTCCGTAGCGGGGAGGTGTTCGGTGAAGTCAGGCTCGACCCGGTCTTTCCTTCCAACGGCGCTCGCTTTCATGACCAGAGGATATCGACCATGAATGCTGTGCTGCAGACACACGAAGACTACAAGGTTGCCGACATTTCCCTGGCCCACTGGGGCCGTCAGGAAATCGCCATTGCCGAGACGGAAATGCCGGCGCTCATGACCATCCGGCGCAAGTATCAAGCGGAGCAGCCCCTCAAGGGCGCTCGTATCGCCGGTTGCATCCACATGACCATCCAGACCGCCGTACTCATCGAAACCCTGGTTGCGCTGGGTGCCGAGGTGCGCTGGTCCTCCTGCAACATCTTTTCGACCCAGGATCAGGCGGCGGCGGCCATCGCGGCCACCGGTATCCCGGTCTTCGCCTGGAAAGGCGAGACCGATGAGGAATACTGGTGGTGCGTGGAGCAGACCATCCAGGGGCCGAACGGCTGGCGTCCCAACATGATTCTGGACGATGGCGGCGATCTCACCGGCCTGCTGCACGAGAAGTATCCGGAGCTGCTGCGGGATATCCACGGTGTCTCGGAGGAGACCACCACCGGCGTCCACCGACTCTGGGAGATGCTCAAGGAAGGCAAGCTGCGCATTCCCGCCATCAACGTCAACGACTCGGTGACCAAGAGCAAGAACGACAACAAGTACGGTTGTCGGCACTCCCTCAACGATGCCGTCAAGCGGGCTACGGATCACCTCCTCTCGGGCAAGCGCGCTCTGGTCATGGGTTACGGTGACGTGGGCAAGGGCTCGGCGGCATCGCTGCGGCAGGAAGGCATGATCGTGCGGGTGACGGAGGTGGATCCCATCTGCGCCATGCAGGCCTGCATGGATGGTTACGAGGTCGTCTCGCCTTACCTCGGTGGGATCAACGACGGTACCCCCCAGTGCATCGACCGTGCCCTGCTGGGACAGATCGACCTGCTGGTCACGGCCACGGGCAATCTCAATGTCTGCGATGCCGAGGTGCTCAAGGCACTCAAGAAAGGGGCCGTGGTCTGTAACATCGGTCACTTCGACAACGAGATCGATACCGCCTTCATGCGCAAGCACTGGGCCTGGGAAGAGGTCAAGCCGCAGGTGCACAAGGTCTATCGACAGACTCCCGCAGGCAGCAAGCCGGATCTGGCCGACGACGACTATCTGATCCTGCTCTCCGAGGGGCGTCTGGTGAATCTCGGCAACGCCACCGGCCACCCCAGCCGCATCATGGACGGCTCCTTCGCCAACCAGGTGTTGGCGCAGATGCACCTCTACTCCGCCGGTTTTGCCCACCTGCCAGAGGCAGAGAAGGCCAAGGCCATCACCGTGAAGGTGCTGCCCAAGAGCCTGGACGAAGAAGTGGCCCGCTATATGGTGGAAGGCTTTGCCGGGGTCATCACCCGGATGACGGAGGCGCAGGCCCGCTACTTGGGGGTGCCCGTGGACGGCCCCTACAAGAACGACGCGTACCGCTACTGATGGCTGCCCGTTGCGAATTTTCGGTGGAGTTCTTTCCACCGAAAAATCCGGCGGGTGAGGAAAAGCTGCGGGAGACCATCGGGGCTTTGCGGGTGCTGCACCCCGACTACGCCTCGGTCACCTACGGCGCGGCCGGCTCTACCCAGGAGCGAACCCTGGCGACGGTCACCATGCTCGCCCGGGATACGGATCTGGAGGCCGTACCGCACCTCACCTGTATCGGCTCCACGGAAGTGGGCATCCGGACGCTCCTGGATCATTATCGGAGCGAGGGCATCCGCCGTATCGTCGCCCTGCGCGGCGATCTGCCGCCCGATCGGGAAGACCCCGGTTTTTTCCGCCAGGCCCTGGATCTCATCGCCTACATTCGCGATTACGGCGGCTTTGAGATCTTTGCGGCGGCTTACCCGGAGTTTCATCCCCGAGCAGCCGATGCGCGCGCCGATCTCGATTACCTGCAAGGGAAGGTCGAGGCCGGAGCCAGTGGCCTCATCACCCAGTATTTCTACAATCCGGATGCCTATCTACAGCTGCGCGACGACCTCGCCAGGCGCGGCATCGAGGTGCCCATCACCGTCGGCGTCATGCCCATGACCAACTATGCGCAGATCGCCAACTTTTCGGCCCAATGCGGTGCCGAGATCCCGCAGTTCCTGCGTCGGCGCATGGAGAGCTTTGCCGATGATCCGCGGGCGCAGGCGGAGCTTGCCATCGAGGTGGCCAGTCGCCAGTGTCGCCTGCTGCTGGATCAGGGAGCGCCGGGCTTGCACTTCTATACCCTCAACCAGGCCGAAGCCACCCTCGCCATTGCCCGAAATCTCGGTCTTTGAGGGCCCGCATGCGGATGGTACACTCCCCTGCAAAGAGCAGGCGGGAGGTGTCGCCATTGCCCCCGGTTTTCTAACCTCAAAGGAGTTCCTCCATGTCCAAGAAGCATCCCGTCGTCGCGGTTACAGGTTCCTCGGGAGCCGGTACTACCACGGTGAAACATGCCTTTCACGATATCTTCCGGCGTCTGAAGATCAACCCCGTCGTCATCGAGGGGGACAGCTTTCACCGCTACAACCGGGCAGAAATGCGGGAGGCCATTGCCAAGGCTCAGGCGGAGGGTAAGACCATCAGCCATTTCGGTCCCGAAGGCAATGATTTCGGCGCTTTGGAGGATCTCTTCCGGGAGTACGGCGAAACGGGCACCGGTCGTATGCGTTATTACGTGCACGATGAGGAAGAAGCGGAGTTGCGTGGGAGCGCGCCGGGCACCTTCACCCCCTGGCAGCCGATTCCGGAAAAAACCGATCTGCTCTTCTACGAGGGGCTGCACGGCGGTGTGAAGACCGAGGAGCACGACGTTGCCAACTACGTCGACCTGCTGGTGGGCGTCGTCCCTGTCGTCAACCTCGAGTGGATTCAGAAGATCCACCGCGACAATGCCCAGCGTGGTTATTCTGCCGAGGCCATCGTCGACACCATCCTGCGGCGCATGCCCGACTATATCCACTACATCACGCCGCAGTTCAGCCGGACCCACATCAATTTCCAGCGGGTGCCCATGGTGGATACTTCCAATCCTTTCATTGCCCGGGACATCCCGACGCCCGATGAGAGCATGGTCGTCATCCGTTTTGCCAACCGTCGGGACGAGAACTTCCCCTATCTTCTGCAGATGATCCCGGGGAGTTTCATGTCCCGTACCAATACCATCGTCGTGCCCGGCACCAAGATGGGTTATGCCATGGAGCTCATTCTCGGGCCGCGCATCGAGCGGATGATGGAGGAGAAGGGCATGGCCATCTGAGCTGGCACGAGCCGGCGCCTGCAAACGGGCGTTTGGACTCCAGGCTCGGCGGGGCCACCGGATTCCGGTGGCCCTTTCTTGTGTGTCCAGTCGCTGCACGCCCTCAGGACTTTGTCGCCGCGCTGTCGGCGCGATTCTTGGCTTGCACGATGGACAGGGCGGTGGCCACCAGAGAGCCCACATTGCCCATGTCCGAGGGGATGACGAGGGAGGTACCGGCCTTGGCCAGGTTGCCCCATTTTTCGATATAGTCCTTGGCCAGTTGCATCTGCAGGGCCTCTATGCCGCCCGGTTGCTCCACCGAGGCACCGATGACGCCAATGGCCTCCGCGGTGGCCTGAGCGACCAGCTGAATGGCCTTGGCCTCGCCCTCGGCGCGCAGGATTTCCGCCTGTTTGCGTCCGTCGGCAATGTTGATTTCCTGCTGGCGTTGACCTTCGGAGGTATTGATCTGCATCTGCCGCTGACCTTCGGACTTGGCGATCACCGCACGTTTTTCGCGCTCGGCGGTAATCTGCAGTTCCATCGCGCGGATGATCTCCGCGGGCGGCGTGATGTCTTTGATTTCGTAACGTAAAACCTTGACGCCCCAATTCAGGGCGGCCTCATCCACGGCATTGGCGACGGCGGTATTGAGGAGTTGGCGCGAGGAGAGGGCCTGATCCAGGTGCAACTTGCCGATTTCCGAACGCATGCTGGTTTGGGCGAGCTGTATCACCGCCGTATAGGGATTGCTGGAACCGTAGGCGGCCTTCACGGGATCCGTGATCTGGATGTAGAGGACACCGTCTACGGTCATGGTGGTGTTGTCGAAGGAGATGCAGACCTGGGGCGGCACCTCCATGGGGACTTCGCGCATGTCGAAGCGAAAGGCAATGCGGTCGAGGAAGGGAAAGATGAGATTCAGGCCGGGTCCCAGAACCCGATGATAGCGGCCGAGACGCTCCACCACCCAGGCCCGCTGTTGTGGAACGACCTTGATGATGGCGCGCAGCAGGAGAAAGGCGGCGAACAGGACGACCAGAATGACGATCAGTGAGGCGGGCATAGAGGCTCCTGGAGTGGTGGGTCAGACACGGCGAGCTTGAGGATGTTGCCTTCCTTACCAACGATGACCGCGCGATCTCCGGGGCAGGCGCTACCCGATTCCAGCTCCGCCATCCATTCGCTGCCGCGGTACTGCACGCGATAGCGTTGCTGAGCGTCGGGGCCGGCGAGCACGGCTACGGTCTGGCCGAGGTCCATGTCGTCGATGCCCGTGGCCTTGCGTGCCAGGCGATGACGCAGGACCATGGTCGCGGGGATGGTGAACAGGCAGGCGAGGAGAAAGACCCAGTGAAGCAGGGCGGGAGGGACGATGGCGCTGGCGCCCAAGGTGATCAAGGCCGCCAAGGCGACGGCCGCCAAATAGAAGGTACCGGTGAAGAGCTCGGCCACGCCCGCGACGAAGGCTATCAGCAGGTAGATGGCCGCCATCGCCTCATTCCTCCTGACGGCTGAGAAAAATAGCGGCCAGTGGCGGCAGAGTCAGCAGCAGGCTGTGCTCCATGCCCATCCAGGGCGTTGCCGCTGCCTCTTGTGGCCAGTTTCCGACATTGCTGCCGCCGTAGACCGCGGCGTCGCTGTTGAAGATTTCGGCATAGCGGCCGCCTGCCGGAACGCCGATGCGGTAGGCACTGCGTACCACCGGGGTAAAGTTGAAAAGGGCGATGACGAAGTTCCCCTGGCGATCCCATCGCAGAAAACTCAGGACCGACTGCTCGGCATCGTGGCAGTCGATCCAACGAAAGCCTTCAGCAACGAAGTCCTGATCGTGCAAGGGAGCCCTTTCCCGGTGCAGCCGATTGAGGTCGGCAAAGAGGCGGTGCACACCGGCATGCCAGTCGATCTGCAAGAGATTCCAATCGAGGCTACGGCCGCTGTCCCATTCGCGGCCCTGGCCGAAGTCGTTGCCCATGAAGTTGAGCTTCTTGCCAGGGTGGGCGAACTGATAGGACAGCAGCAGGCGCAGATTGGCAAAGCGCTGCCAGGTGTCGCCGGGCATCTTGTCCAGGAGCGAACCCTTGCCGTGTACCACCTCGTCGTGGGACAGGGGGAGGACGAAGTTTTCGGTATAGGCGTAGATCTGGCTGAAGGTCAGGCTGTCCTGGTGATAGCGTCGGTAGATGGGGTCCTGGCTCAGGTACGCCAGGGTGTCGTGCATCCAGCCCATGTTCCACTTCATGGAAAAACCCAGGCCGCCGACGTAGGTGGGGCGGGACACCATGGGCCAGGCCGTGGATTCCTCGGCGATACTGAGGATGCCGGGAAACCGCTCGTTGAGGACGACGTGCAGTTCCCGAAGGAAATCGATGGCCTCGAGATTTTCGCGGCCACCGAAGCGATTGGGTATCCACTCTCCCTCCTTGCGCGAATAATCGCGATAGAGCAGGGAGGCGACGGCATCCACCCGAAAGCCGTCGACGTGAAAGGCATCCGCCCAGAAGCAGGCGTTGCTCAGGAGGAAGCTGCGCACCTCATTGCGGCCAAAATTGAAGACGTAGGTTCCCCAGTCTTTCTGTTCCCCTTCTCGGGGGTCGGCGTGCTCGTATAGGGCGCTGCCGTCGAAGCGCGCCAACCCCCAGTCGTCCCTGGGAAAATGGCCAGGCACCCAGTCCAGCAGCACGCCGATGCCGTGGCGATGGCAGTGGTCGACGAAGTAGCGGAAATCGTCGGGATTGCCGAAACGGCTGGTGGGAGCGAAATAACCGCTGACCTGATAGCCCCAGGACTCATCCAGAGGGTGCTCCATGACCGGCATCAGTTCGAGGTGGGTGTAGCCCATTTCTTGGCAGTAGCGCACCAGACGCTCGGCCAGGTCCCGATAATTGAGAAAGCCACCGTTTTCGTCCCGTTGCCAGGAGCCCAGATGCACCTCGTAGATACTCATGGGGGCGTGCTGCCAGTCGCTTTGGCTGCGGGCTTCGAGCCAGGCCGCATCCTTCCACTGGAAAGTGGAGTCGGTGACGCGGGCGGCATTGCTCGGGCGCAGCTCGAAGGCCTGGGCATAGGGATCGGTCTTGGTGAAAACCCGCCCCGTCTCTCGGTGGCGCAGCTCGAACTTGTAGAGCTCGCCGAGGTCGAGGTCTGGGATGAAAAGCTCCCAGAGCCCACTCTGCCCCCGCGAGCGCATGGGATGGGCGCGACCGTCCCAGCCGTTGAAGTCTCCGACGACGCTGACCCGCTCGGCATTGGGCGCCCACACCGCGAAGCACACCCCCGGGACACCATCGATGCGGCGCCGGTGTGCCCCCAGGTGCTCATAGGCAGCGAGGAGACGTCCCTCATTGAAGAGGTGGATATCCAGATCCGATAGCTGGGGCAGAAAGGTGTAGGGATCGTGGCGCTCGTGTCGACCGCGCAGATCTTGCCAGCGCAGCAGGTAGGGGACGGGCAGGGGCGCATCGCTGTGGCCCGTGAAGAGTCCGGCGGGATCCACTAACTCCAGGGTCCGGCTCCCATCTGCCAGCACGATCTCGGCCTGACTGGCGGTGGGCAGAAAGACCCGCTGCACATAGCCGCCGTTCAGTGGGTGCTGGCCAAGCCAGGCGAAGGGGTCAGCGTGACGAGCCTCAAGAATGGCGCTGGCATTGTCGTCCATGACTTCAGTCAACGGTGCACGCGCCATCGCTCTCCCTCTCTCTTGCGTTCCACTGCCATGAGCATAGCACAAGCGGCTGTATTGGGAAGGCAGAAAGCAGCGGGTACCGCACTTGCCCTGGCAATGTCCTGTGGTTACCCTCGGGACATAAAAGACACATCTTGGGGAGGAATGCATGAGCAAAAGATCGTCCGCCGTAATTTGGCTCGAAGAACCGGAGGGGCACGACTACCCCGCAGCACTTTCCTACCTGTCCCTGCTCTTTGAGCCGTTGCGAGCGGCGCAGTGGGTTGCCGACCTCGCCAGCGCCGATATGACGCACTTTTACGCCAAGGATATCTTCCGCGCCTCGGGTTCCTCCCTGCTGGGAGTGAGCAACTCGCACGTGCAGAAGGACGTCAAGAAGATCCGCAAGGGGATCGCTCTGTCGCCTCTGCTGTTGCTGCGCGATCCGCGCTCCACCCGCCTGATCATCGCCGATGGATACCACCGGCTGTGCGCGGTCTACCGTTTTGACGAGGATGCCAACATCCCCTGCAAGATCTGCGGATGAGCACGACGGCGACGCCTTCCCTCGCCGTGGCGCACACGGAGGTTGCGCCCGGCGTGGTGCTGCATCCGGATCACGCCAACCTCATTCAGCTGCTGGACCTGGCGCCGCTGCGTCTGCCCCACTATCTTGCCTGGCTGCTGTCTTCTGGCGGTACCCTGTTGGATGGTCTGTCGGTATTCATGTTGGGTATGGCTGTCCCGCTGGTACAGCGGGAGATGGCCTTCAGTCCCTGGCAATTGGCTTTCCTCGGCGCCGGCCTCGTGGCTGGTGCGGTGCTGGGGGCCAGCAGCGGCGGACGGCTGGCCGACCGCATCGGGCGCAAATCCGTGTTCCTGCTGGACATGTCTCTGCTCGTCCTGGCAGCCTTGGGCGCGGCCCTGGCCTGGAATCCGGTACTGCTGATCCTGGCGCAGGCGCTGGTGGGGGTGGCCATCGGCATGGATTTCCCGGTGAGCAGTAGCTATGTGGCGGAGACCATGCCGCAGCGCGCGCGTGGCCGTATGATGGTGGCCACGATTGCCAGCCAGTCCGTTGGCATGATCCTGGCAGCCTTCGTGGTGCTGAGTCTCCTGCACCTGCACGCTGCCGCGGATGTCTGGCGTCTTTTTTTCGTGGCCGAGGCGGTTCTCGCCGCTTTCTTCCTCATCGCCCGCCTGCACCTCAATGAGAGCCCGCGCTGGCTCATGAGTCAGGGCCGTAACCGCGAGGCGGTACACGCCATCATGCGTATTCTGCCGGAAGACCGGCAGATGCTGGAGGCGACCGCGACCCGGCTCGCCGACACCCGCCTGCACGCCGCGCGTATTCCTCGGGACGACCAGCGCCCGCCCTTCAGCGCCCTTTTCGCCAAGGCCTACCGGCGGCGTACGATCCTGAGTGCCCTACCCTGGTTCCTGATGGATATGGCTACCTACGGTGTGGGCATGTTTACCGCGGTGCTTCTGGCGGCCATGCATCTGGGCAGTGGAGCGGTGGATCTGGCGGCACGCACCCGGGCACTGACCTTGGGCAGTGGTTTCATCGATCTTTTCCTTTTCCTGGGTTTCCTGCTGGGAATCTGGGCGGTGGTGCGCTTTGGCCGGATCCGGATGCAGCTGGTGGGTTTTGCGGGTATGGCCTTCGGTATGACCGTGCTGCTCGTGGCCAGCCTTCTGCCGGGTGGTCCTGGCGCCCATATGGTGCTCGTCTTCGTCGGCTTCATCGCCTTCAATCTTTTCATGAATATGGGGCCCAACAGCACCACCTACGTCCTGCCTGCCGAGCTCTTCCCGACTCAATTGCGGGCGACGGGCTCGGGCTTCGCCGCTGCCGTGGCAAAGGCTGGAGCGACTTTGGGCGTGTTCGTACTGCCCATCGTACAGGCGCGGGTAGGGGTGTCTGGGGTTCTGTTGCTGATGATTCTGGTGAGTGTTCTGGGCTTGCTGACCACCTGGATCTTCCGAGTGGACGACAGCGAGAAGAGTCTGGAGGCCCACCAAGCCCAGGATCTCGCCTGAGCCTGGTGGGGAAGGGTCTCAGAGCCCCGGTGCCTCGGTCTGTGCGGAGTGCATCCCGTCTGCTTCGGCCAGCGACCAGAGCTGGTGACTGTCCAGCAGAAGCTCGGCCTGTGCAGCGGCGGCATTGTAGCGTGCCTCGACCAGAGCGCGGGCCGTCTGCAGGCTCTGACGACGCAGCTGTAGCCAGTCACTGAGGGGGCTCTCCCCCAGCGTGTAGGCACGTTGTGCCCGCTGCGCTGCACGCCATTGGTCGGCGTAGGCGCGTTCCAGTTGCGTCGCACTCTCCGTGAGCCCAGTGGACTCCCGCAGACGGCTCAGGAATTCGCTTTGCAGGAGTTCCCGAGTCTGGGCCAGACGCGCTCGGGCAGCGGTGGCTTCCGCTGTCAGGGCGGCGGTCTGGTCCCTGCGGCTGCCGCTGGGGATGGGCATGGACAATTGCACCCCAACGATACGTTCGTTGCCGCCCCGCTCCGAGCTCAGGTAGGCACCCAGGGTGGGTTGTGGCCATTCCTGGGCGTGGGCCTGACGAGCCTGTGCCATGGCCTTGTTCCACTGTGCCTGCAGGAGGAGCAGTTGGTGATTGTGCGCGAGGTAGTCGCTCAGGAGTTCCGTCGAGCTGCCCTTCAGTCCCCGGAGTTCGGTGTGTGACTGGGGGTGGGGCGACAGCTCGGGAAACCGGCTTTGCCAAGCGGCCAGAGATGCCTCGGCCCGGGCTCGATCCTGGGTTGCCATGGCCTCTTCCTGCGCTGCCTCGGCGCGGATGCGATCCAGTTCCAGGAGACTGGCGTCTCCCGCCGACTGACGTTTTTCCAAGATGCGGACCTGAGTCTGCAGAAGTGCCGCGGCATCGCCGGAGAGCTGCGCCAGAGCGGCATTGCGTTGCACGGCGGTCAGCATCCGCAGAATCTCGCGCAGGGTTTCGTGACGGGCATCGCCCAGGCCGATACGGCTCTGCTGCACCAGGGTTTTACCCAGAGCAGCATCCGCCTGCGCCTGCCCCGGCCAGCGCACGGGACGCTGCACGCCCACTTGCCATTCGGTATAGCGCCCTTGGTCCGGGCCAGTGCGAATCTGGCGGCTCTGCACCTGACTCGAGAGGTTGAACTCGTTGCTGCCGCGCCGCAGGGCATCGGCCTGGGCCAGGGCTGCCTGCCCCTGGGCCTCGGCCGTGGCGAAGGCCGGGGAACGCTGGAGGATGGGCTCCAGCGCTGCCGTCGTCGGTAGCTGCAGACTGCCGGAGGCAGTCAGCGCCGTGGGCGCGGGCAGAGCCGGGGCTTCCAGGCCCGGTGCCGTGGCCGCGGGACCTGCCCACAGGCCGCTGCTGCAGAGACCAGCGCCCACCAGTATCATCAGTTTTGGTAAAGTCTGTCGTATGTTCATTGGCTTGCCTCACTCACTATCTCGGGACTGCTCTGTCGCGCTGGCGTCTGGCTTCTGCGGTGGCAGGCCGAAGCGCGTGAAGAGCAGGGGCAAAAGGATCAGGGTCAGGGCGGTGGAGCTCAGCAGTCCACCCACCACCACCACCGCCAGCGGTTTCTGGATCTCGGAGCCCGGGCCCGTGGCGAAGAGCAGGGGAATGAGCCCGAGGGCGGTGATGCTCGCGGTCATCATTACCGGTCGCAATCGGCGTTGCGCCCCTTCGCGCACGGCCTGCAACAGAGGTAGGCCGCGCTCCAGGAGCTCGTTGAAGTGGCTGACCAGCACCACGCCGTTGAGCACGGCGATACCCAGCAGGGCGATGAAACCCACCGACGCCGGTACCGACAGATAGAGTCCTGAGGCCCACAGGGCAATGACCCCTCCCACCATGGCAAAGGGAATGTTGACGAAGATCAGCGCCGACTGGCGCAGGGAGCCGAAGGTGGTCATCAGGATCACGAAGATGAGCAGCAGAGCGATGGGCACGACGAGCCCAAGTCGGGCTGCCGCCCGCTGCTGATTTTCGAACTGACCACCCCATTCCAGGCGAACCCCTGGCGGCAAGGGCACAGCCTTGGCCACAGCCTGTTGCGCATCGCGGACGAAACCCACCAGATCGCGACCGCTGACGTTGGCCTGTACCGCCGCAAAGCGGCTGCCATTTTCGTGGGCGACCTGCACCGGCCCCTGGACGAAGCGCAGGCGTGCCAGATTCTGCAGGGGGTAGCTTACGCCCTGAGCGTTGCTGACGCTGAGGGAGGCGAAGGCCTCGGGATTGCTGCGTAAGGTCTCGCCAGCGCGCAGGAGCACGGGTACCGGGCGGACCCCCTCCAGCAGTGTCCCCTGGGGCTGACCCTCCAACAGTGCGCGCAGATCGCCTTCGAGCATCTTCGCATCGAAACCCGCTCTGCCCATGGCCAGGCGGTCCAGTTCCACGTTGAGATATTCCACGCCTTCGGGACGGGCGGCCAGCACCTCGGCGGCGCCGGGCAGGCCACGCAGGGTGGCGGCCACCTTCTGCGCCAGACTGCCGAGCTCCGCAATGTCCGGCCCGTAGATCTTCACCACCAGATCGCCACGGGAGCCGGTGAGCATCTCCGAGACCCGCATCTCGATAGGTTGGGTGATGCTGTAATCGAGTCCGGGAAAGCCTCCCAGAACCTTGCGCATGGCCGCGATCACACTCTCCTTGTCGCCCCGCCAATCCTTGCTGGGTTTCAGCTCCAGGAACATGTCCGTCTCGTTGAGCCCCATGGGATCCAGGCCCAGCTCGTCGGCACCGCTGCGGGCGATGACGGAGCGGATCTCCGGTACCCCGTCGAGGAGGGCGCGTTCCACCCGTAGGTCGAGGGCAGCGGCGCTGCCGAGGGAAATGGAGGGAAGGGTCTGCAGCTGGACGATGACGTCGCCCTCATCCAGCGTAGGCATGAAGGCCTTGCCGATGCGGGTATAGGCAAATCCCGCCGCGAGCAGGGCAAGCAGTGCCAGAGCATAAATGAGGCGGCGATGGCCGAAGGCAAAGTCGAGCACACCCGAGTAGGATCGACTCAGCCGCCGGACAAGCCACGGGTCCTCGGCACTGCCCCGGCGTAGCAGGAGAGAGGCCAGTACCGGTACCAGGGTCAGGGCGATGAGCAGAGAGGCGCCCAAGGCGTAGACGATGGTCTGAGCCACCGGGCGGAACAGTTTTCCTTCCAGACCTTCCAGCGATAATAAGGGCAAAAAAACGATGACGATGATGAGTACGCCGGCCGTGACTGGTGCTGCTACTTCGCGTACTGCGTGGAGGATGCGCTCCAGACGCTGGCTCACGCCGCCGTCCGTACTGTCCGAGCCGGCATGGGAGTCGTGGCTCAGGTGATGGACGAGGTTTTCCACCACCACCACAGCGGCATCCACCAACATGCCCAGGGCGATGGCCAGACCGCCGAGGCTCATGAGATTCGCGCTGAGCCCCGTGACTTTCATGAGGATGAAGGTGGCCAGGGCACTGAGGGGTATGGTCACGGCCACCACCAGCGCCGCCCGCCAGTTGCCCAGAAAGAGGAGCAAGAGTACGACCACCAGCACGATGGCCTCGAGGAGGGCGTGGCTGACGGTGCCGACCGCGCGCTCCACCAGCTGGCTACGATCGTAGAAAGGGTGAATGGTCATGCCCTGGGGCAAACGCGGGGCGATTTCCGCAAGGCGTGCCTTGACCTCATGGATCACCTGGGCCGCATTGGCGCCCTTGAGGGCAACCACGATACCTTCCACGGCTTCGCGGCGTCCGTCCTGCGTGACCACGCCATAGCGAGTCAGGGCCTCTTCCTTGACCTCGGCCAGGTCGCGCACCCGCAGCGTCTGGCCGGGGCGCTGGATGACCACCGTGTTGGCGATGTCCTCGGCGTTGCGAAACGCTCCCTGAATCCGCACGATGCGGTTCAACTCGCCCTCCGCCACGCGTCCCGCCCCGTCGTTGCTGTTGTTGCTCTGCAGGGCTTGACGCAGGGTGTCCAGACTGACCCCCAGGGTCGACAGCCGGGCTGGATCGGGCACGACGGTAAAGGCGCGCACGTCGCCGCCGAGCATGTTGACGTCGGCTACCCCGGGGAGGGTGCGTAGCTGCGGGCGGACGATCCACTGCAGGGCGTCACGTTTGGCGGCGAGGCTGGCGTCGCCGTCGATGGTGAACATGAAGACATCGGACAGGGGAGTCGCAATGGGCGCCAATCCTCCCTGAGTGCCAGCGGGCAGATCGCCACGAACATTGGCCAGAGCCTCACCCACCTGCTGGCGGGCCCAGTAGATATCCGTACCTTCCTGAAAGTCGACGGTGATGTCGGCGATGCCATATTTCGACAGCGAACGCACCTGCGACTTGCGGGCGATGCCCAGCAACTCCTGCTCTACCGGCAGGACCACTCGGGTTTCCACTTCTTCGGGGGTCATGCCCGGTGTCTTGAGGATGATCTTGACCTGGGGTGCGGAGATATCGGGGAAGGCGTCGATGGGGAGGCTACGCCAGGCCATGATGCCGGCGCCGAGCAGGGCGACCAGCAGCAGTAGGGTCAGAAGACGCTGGCTCAGGGCGGCGCGGGTGAGGGCGATGAGCGCGTTCATGGCTTTACCTCGCCGGCGGCCGTCTGAATGGCGATGACCCCCGCAGCCGCTACCTGTTCACCGGCGTGCAGCCCTCCGGTCACCACGGCCTCGCCGTTGCTGCGGCCGAGGACCTGCACCGGTACCACCCGGAAAGCATTGGCCTTGCGAACGAAGACCACACTGCTCTGATCCATCCGGGTGATGGCGCTGGCGGGTATGCGCCAGCTGCCCGGGGGGGTGGGGAGAAGAACCTTGGCGCTCACGGTCTGTCCGCCCTCGAGGCTGCCCCGCTGTCCCAGCTTCACCCGCAGGCGCAGTTCCTGACCGGCGCCCAGACTTGGACTCTTGCTTTGGATGGTGCCGACGGTCTGGGTGTCCGGGACTTCTACCCGTGCGCCCACCGGAATATCGCGACCCTGGTTGGCCGGGACCGCCATCTCCAGATAGAGCGCCCCGGTATCGACGACGCGCAGAAGGACCTGGCCGGGATCTACGCGTTGACCGGGGACCACATTCAGGTCGGTGACCCGCCCGGCCCGCCCGGCCCGTAGGATCGCCTCACCCCGGACGCCGCCCGTGGCCCCTGCGGACTGCAGGGCCAGACGCTGCTCCGCCAGAGCTCGGTTGGCTTCGGAGGCAGCCAGGCGACTCTGTTGCAGGCGACTCAGAGGAATGATGCCTTCCTTGAATAGCAGCTCGTCCCGCCGCAGTTGGCTCTGGGCCAGTTCCGCGCGACCCTGCGCGTCGCCGGCAGCGCGCTGGAGCATGGCGATATCGCTGCCCTGCAGACGCAGCACGGGCTGACCTTGATGCACGGTACTGCCGTTGTCGACCAGCACGGTCTGTACGAAAGCAGAGGCGGCACTGCTGGCCACCCACTGATCCTGCGCCGGAACCATCGCCTGGGCGGGCAGCACGAGGCTTCGGGGTCCGGCCGCAAGGACGGGCGCCAGGCGCACGCCGAGGGCTATCTGACGATCGCTGCTGAGGGGAATCTCCGATGGCAGAGCCAGGGCGGTCTCGGCGCCGAGACCCAGGGTAGACAGGAGCAGGGCCAGGGCGTAAGGACGCAGACCCCTGGCGGGATGAAAACACGGACGATGCATGGCGTAACCCTCGATAACTGTTACAAAAGATTTGAAAAAACGGCGGACCAAAGCCGCACGATGATCTTCTGCTCAGTGACGAGGCGGGGCGAGTGCCTGGGGTGGAAGGCCCGGACGATGTCGGTACCGTGGGGGCGAGTGGCGAGACCAGTCCGCTGCGCGTGGCTTTCTGGTGCCGCAGCTCAGGACCAGGATCAGGGATAGATAGAGCGGTAGCCCCTGGGCGATGGGGTTCACCGGAATCTCTTGGGCAGGACGCTCCAGGAGGGCGTCGATACCGATGGTGGCACCGTCGCTTGGGCCTTGGTCGCGATGGATCTGCTGATCGACGGGATCGGACCCGTCGGTCAGCACCGAACCAAGGTGGAGGTGCCAATGCCAGCCGGCCGTGGAGGTGGTTCCAAGGTGCTCGTGGAGAAAAGGGACCAACACCAGCAGGAGGGAAAGCCATACCCCCAAACCGATTCGGAAAGACTGAAAAGCCCGCGCTCTCGGACCAGCCACGTTACGCCCCTTTTTAAGACTGGATCCAAGTCTATGCTGAGTTGTGATTCAAGTAAAGGGGTTCCGTGGATGCCCCGCCGACGGAACGGCATCCTGCCCTCTTCAGATACCAGAGGGCGGGCTAGGGTTTGCGGTCGTCTGACCGGTCTTCGTCGTCGCGCCGGAAGCTGGCCTCGGCCGCGTCCATGGCGGCGGCGATATCTTCCTCGTGCGTACTCTCGGTGGCGGTGGCGGCCTCGGGCCCCTCGGTCGCCCACGGTCTGGGCGCCACTCGCGCGGCAAAGAGCAGTCCCAACTCGAACAGCAGATACATGGGGATCAGCAGGAGCACCATGGACATCACATCGGGAGGGCTCAGGATGGCGGCGGCCACCGCACAGATCAGGAAGGCGTAGCGACGGCCGCGACGCAGGGTGTCGATCTGCAGGATACCCACCCGTACGAGTACGACGATGAGCACCGGTATCTGGAAGGCAAGGCCAAAGGCCAGCGAGAATTTGACGATGAGGGAGAGATAGTTGTCGACCTTGGGCATGGCCGTGATGTCGGTGCCCGAGAAACTCAAGAAAAAGCGAAAAGCATTGGGAAAGACGACAAAATAGGCAAAGAGTACGCCGACGACGAAAAGGGTGACGGAAACGAAAATCAAGGGGAAAAAGAGGCGTCTCTCGTGCACGTAAAGTCCCGGTGCGACGAAGGCCCAGAACTGGTAGAGAACCACTGGCAAGGCGAGGACAAAACCGGATATCAGCGACAACTGGACGTAGGTGAGAAAGACCTCCGGCAGGCTCGTATAGATAAGGTGGCTGCCCGCCGGCATGATGCGGATGAGCGGTTCCGCCAGGATCGTGTAGATCTGCTGAGCAAAAGGATAGGACAGCAGAAAGCCGACAAAAATGGCCAGGACGGCATAGAGCACGCGGCGGCGAAGTTCCAGAAGGTGGCCGATGAAGGTATTCTCGGAGGAATCCGGGATGGTGGCCATGGTGATCTTCTACCCTTCTCGGTGGCGGTACGGAGTCTGTGGAGTGTATCCCAGCACGATGGTGGCCGAGAATGCCCGCAAAGGACGGCGGCTGTCAGGAATGCTCTTGCGCCGAGTGGGATGCGGTTTCCCTGCGCTCTGCCCCGCCGACCTCCGCGGGTGTCGTTTCCCCGCCGATCTTCGGTACGGTATCTCCGCGAGCGGTATCGGATGGGGTCGTCCCAGCCTGGGTCGGATCGGCGGGAAGGAGCTCCGTGTCGGCATACTCCCGGAGTTTGCGCGCCTCCTGACGCAACTCATCCAGAAGCAGCTGTTGCTCTACCTCGGAGCGTGCGTTGTCCACCGTGCGTCGCAGGGCACCGTACCAGCGGCCTGCCTTGCGCGCCAGCTCCGGCAGCCGCTCCGGACCGACCACCAGCAAGGCGATGACGGCCAGCAACGCCAGCTCGCCGAAACTGAAGTCAAACACCCTGACTCACCCGTGGTGAACGCTTTCGGATTCCTTGACGGGCTTGGCTTCGGCGTCGATGGTGCTGTGGCTGAGGTTGGCGGGCTCCTGCGCCTTTTTTTCTTCCTCGTCCTTCACAGCAGAGCGGAAGCTCTTGATGGCGGAACCCAGATCACTGCCCACATTGCGCAGCTTGGCCGTTCCGAAAAGCGCTACAACGATCAAGAGGATGATGATCAAATGCCAGATACTGAAAGCGCCCATGAACCACTCTCCTTCCCCGCAGGGATGTTGCGCCGATATCTCTTGGACCTTATGCCAAGGCTTTAAGTGCCGTCAAGTTTGTGCGCCGCGTGCCGCTTTTTCCGCAAGGCCCGAGACGCCTTCCCGGCTGGCCAGGCGATCCAGCACATCGCGGATGTGCAAGTTCCGTTCCTCCAGGGCGACGAGGGTGTGAAACAGGAGATCCGCCGCCTCGCCGATGATGGCCTCACGCTCGCCGTTCTTGGCGGCGATGACGAACTCCGTGGCCTCTTCCCCGACCTTTTTGAGAATGCGATCCTGGCCGCCGTGGAGCAGCTTGGCGACATAAGACTGGCCAGGATCGGCCCTCCGCCGGGCGTGGATGGTTTCTTGCAGGCTGTCGAGGAAGCTGCCGGGGGGCGGCGTCGTCTCTGTCCAGTGTTCCCCGGCGGCTCGGAAAAAGCAGGTCTGCGCTCCGGTATGGCAGGCCGGCCCCTCCTGCAGGACGCGCAGGAGGACGGTGTCGCCGTCGCAGTCGAGACGCAGGTCCAGCAATTTCTGGGTGTGGCCGGAGCTCTCGCCCTTGCGCCAGAGTTGCCCGCGCGAGCGCGACCAGTAGACGCCGCGGCCCTCGGCGAGGGTAGCGCGCAGGGCATCGGCATTCATCCAGGCGAGCATGAGCACCTGACCGCTGCGCGCCTCCTGGGCGATGGCAGGCACGAGACCCTGCTCGTTCCAGCGAACGGCCGCAAGCAATGCTTCGGTATCCTCGGACATCATGCTTTCCTTACGCGGGATGGAACGATGCAGATGCGTCGTCGATGGCGTCCAGACGCATCGGCAGGCCACGGGCTGCGAGGGATGCCTTGACTTCAGCGATGCGGAATTTGCCAAAGTGGAAGACGGAAGCGGCGAGGACAGCATCTGCCTCGCCTTCCAGCAGGCCGGCGGCGAAGTCGGCAATGCTGCCAACGCCACCCGAGGCAATCACCGGCACCGGCACGGCACGACTTACGGCGCGCGTGAGTTCAATGTCGAAGCCCTGTCCGGTGCCGTCCCGATCCATGCTGGTGAGAAGGATTTCGCCAGCACCATACTCCGCCATGCGCAGCGCCCACTCGACGGCGTCCAGACCCGTTGGACGGCGGCCGCCGTGGGTGAAGACCTCCCAGCCCTCGCCCACACGCTTGGCATCGATAGCCACCACGATGCAGGAGTTGCCGAAGCGCTGGGCGGCCCGGCGTACCAGCTCCGGTTCGCGCACCGCGGCGCTATTGATGCTGACCTTGTCGGCGCCCGCCCGCAGCAGGGCGCGCACATCCTCCACACTGCCCACTCCGCCGCCAACGGTGAGGGGGATGAAGACCTGCGCGGCCACGGCGGCCACCACCTCGGCCATGGTGCCGCGCCCTTCGTGACTGGCGGAAATGTCCAGGAAGGTCAGCTCGTCGGCGCCCTCGGCGTTGTAGCGCGCCGCCGTCTCCACGGGGTCGCCGGCGTCCCGAATCTCGGCAAAGCGGACCCCTTTGACGACACGCCCGGCATTGATGTCGAGGCAGGGGATGATGCGTCTGGTGAGCATCAGCCCTCCACCAATGCCCGGGCGCTGGCGTAGTCCAGGCTGCCTTCGTAGATGGCGCGGCCGGTGATGGCGCCGACGATACCGTCACCCTCGTGGGCCTTCAATGCCAGTACCTGCTCGAGATTGGCGATACCCCCGGAGGCGATGACCGGTACCGGCACGGCCTGCGCCAGGGCTACGGTAGCCTCGATGTTGGGGCCGCTGAGCATGCCGTCGCGGCTGATGTCGGTATAGATGATGGCCTCGATGCCGTCGGCGGCGAAGCGCTGGGCAAGATCGATGGGATCGTGGCGGGAGAGCTTGGACCAGCCTTCCGTGGCCACCTTGCCGTCGCGGGCGTCGATGCCTACGAGAATGTGGCCGGGAAAACTGACAGCGGCATCGGCGACGAAGCCCGGGGCCTTGACCGCCTGGGTACCGATGATCACATAGCGCACTCCTGCCTGGATGTAGACCTCGATCTGTTCCTCGTCGCGGATGCCACCGCCTACCTGCACCTCGAGGTCAGGAAAGGTAGCGCAAATGGCGGCAATGGCGGCGGCATTGACGGGCTCACCCTGGACCGCTCCGTCCAGATCCACCACGTGCAGACGCTGGGCACCCGCCTCCACCCAGCGCCGGGCGGTAGCCACAGGGTCGTCGGAGAAGACCGTGTCGTCGTCCATGCGCCCCTGGCGCAGCCGCACACAATTGCCGCCTTTGAGGTCGATGGCGGGGATCAACAGCATGATGTTTCCTCCGTGCTCGTCGTCTTCCGATATCGGGTCATGGAATCCCGTTTCCTGCCTCTATCCGCCGATGGGCGCGCAATCGCTGCCGCAATCGCCGCTCCACTGCAGAAAGTTGCCCAGCAGGCGCAGGCCTGCTTCGCCACTCTTTTCGGGATGGCACTGCAGCGCAAAGATATTGTCTTGGGCGATGGCGGCACAGAAGGCGAAACCGTAATCGCTGGAGGCCGCCAAGAGATCGGGGTGGGCCGGTTCCACATAGAAGGAATGGACGAAATAGTAGTGGGCGTCCTGGGGAATGCCCGCAAAAAGCGGATGGGCGATGAGCTGGTGCAGCTCGTTCCACCCCATGTGCGGTACCTTGAGCCGGCGACCGTCCGGGCCCAGGAGCGCTTCTTCCGGGAAGGGCAGGACCCTGCCGGGTAGAATGCCGAGTCCGGCGTGCTCGCCGTGCTCGCTACTGGACTCCATGAGCAGCTGCATGCCGAGACAGATGCCGAGGAAGGGACGATTGCGGGCGGCCACCGTGACGAATTCCAGAAGATCGCGATCTTCCAGGGCCGCCATGCAGTCGCCGAAGGCGCCGACGCCAGGGAAGATGATGCGGTCGCAGCGCGCCAGTTCCGGGACACGACTGCTGATGGTGGCCGTGGCGCCCAGATGCTCCACCGCCTTGGCGACGGAGTGCAGATTGCCCATGCCATAGTCGACGATGCCGACGTGGGTGAAGCCCAGGCTCATCCGCTCAAGGTCCCTTTGGTGCTGGGGATGCCGCCTTGGCGCGGATCCGGGCTCACCGCCACCCGCAGGGCCCGACCGCAGGCCTTGAAGATGGTCTCGGCGATGTGGTGGGCGTTGCGTCCGCGCAGATTGTCGATGTGCAGGGTGAGCTGAGCGTGATTGACGAAGCCTTGAAAGAATTCGTGCAGCAAATCGACGTCGAAGCTGCCGATGAAGGCGCGGGGGTAATCCACCGCATGGACGAGACCCGGCCGTCCCGAGAGATCCACCACCACCCGCGACAGAGCCTCGTCCAGAGGTACATAGGCGTGCCCGTAGCGCTGGATCCCGGCCTTGTCGCCCACGGCCTGGGCAAAGGCCTGGCCCAGGGTGATGCCGATATCCTCGACGGTGTGGTGGGCGTCGATCTCCAGATCTCCGTGGGCCTCGATTTCCAGGTCGAAAAGACCGTGGCGGGCAATCTGGTGGAGCATGTGATCGAGGAAAGGTATGCCGGAAGCGAGTTTCGCCCGGCCGACACCGTCCAGGTCGATGGCGGCCCGGATCTGGGTCTCCTGGGTATTGCGCTGAACGGCAGCGCGGCGGACGGTCATAAGAGGCCCTCCAGGGCGGACAGAAAGCGATCGTTTTCGGCCGGGGTGCCGACACTCACCCGTAGATGGTCACTCAGGCGCGGATGTCCTGTAAAGGCCCGGATGAGCACGCCCCGCTCGCGTAGACCCTCATAAATGGCCGCCGCCCGTCCGGGGAGGCGAAAGAGCAGAAAATTGGCACGGCTGGGCCATACCTGGACATGCAGTTCGCGTAGGGCCTCGGTAAGGCGTTCCCGTTCGCGGCAGATGGCCTCGGCCTGCTCCGCCAGAAGCTCGGCGTGCGTCAGGAAAAAGTCCAGACTGAGCTGGCTCAAGATATTGATGTTGTAGGGTAGACGCAGGCGATCCAGGACTTCGATCCAGGCCTTCGGTCCGGCGAGATAGCCCAGGCGCAGACCGGCCAGACCCTCCTTGGAGAGCGTGCGCAGGAGCAGCAGGTTGGGATAGCGTCCCAGGCGTGGCGCAAAGCTCAGACCACTGAAGGGGTGATAGGCCTCGTCCACCACCACGAGTCCGGGGGCCGCGGCGACGATGGCCTCCAGATCCTCCTCCGGCAGACATTGGCCGCTCGGGTTATTGGGCCAATCGATGAAGACGATGGCCGGCTGCTGGGCCGCCATCTCCTCCAGAAACCGGGACAGATCCAAGCGGAAATCGTCGTCCAGGGGGACGCTCACGAAGGGCAGGGCGAAATGCTCGGCGATGATGCGGTACATCACGAAGCTCGGTTCCAGAGCGAGCACCGGACGTCCCGTGTGCGCCACCGCCAGGATCAGAAGCTGGATGAGCTCGTCGGAGCCGTTGCCGAGCATGAGTTCCTGACTCTCGGGGATGCCGCCATGGCGGGCGAGGGCGGCGAGCAGGGCCTGGGGTCGCGGGTCGGGGTAGCGGTTGAGGGGCGCCTCCCGCAGCCGGGCGAGCCAATCCGAGCGCAGAGCCTCTGGCAGGCCGTAGGGATTCTCCATGGCATCCAGCTTGACCAGGCCTCGGGCATCGGCCACGTGGTAGGCCTTGCCCGTCCGCAGTTCGGGACGGAGCAGGGCTTCCTGCAGGGCGTTGAGGGCGCTGTCCATGGGGGGTCAGCTGCGACCGGGAATGCGCGCCGCCGCAGAGCGGGCGTGGGCCGTCAGACCCTCGGCCGTCGCCAGACGCTCCGCCAGGGCACCCAGGCGGGCAGCACCCGCCGCACTGGCGCCGATGAGGCTGCTGCGCTTGACGAAATCGTAGACGCCCAGGGGGGACGAGAAGCGGGCACTGCCGCCGGTGGGCAAGACGTGGTTGGGACCGGCCACGTAATCGCCCAGAGCCTCGCAACTGTGGATGCCGAGGAAGATGGCGCCGGCGTTGTGTACCTGGTCGAGCAGGGCCTCGGGATCGGTGACGGCAAGCTCCAGGTGTTCCGGCGCGATCTGATCGGCAATGCGGCAGGCGTCGGCGGCGTCCTCCGCCAGAATCAGAGCACCCCGCTGCTGCCAGCTTTCCCGGGCGATGGGTGCCCGATCCAGCTTTTCCAGGGCCTCTTCCACCGCCTGGGCCACTGCCTCCAGGTGCTCGGCATCCCAGGTGATGAAGATGCTCTGGGCAAGCTCGTCGTGTTCGGCCTGGGAGAGCAGATCCCAGGCCAGCCATTGGGCGGGGGCACTACCGTCACTGATGACCAGGATCTCGCTGGGGCCGGCGATCATGTCGATACCAACGCGCCCAAAGACCATGCGCTTGGCCGTGGCGACGTAGGTGTTGCCGGGTCCGACGATCTTGTCCACGGCGGGCACGAGCTCGGTGCCATAGGCCAAGGCCGCCACCGCCTGGGCGCCACCCAGGCGGAAGACGCGATCCACTCCCGCCACGGCCGCCGCTGCCAGCACCCAGGGATTCACCTCGCCCCGTGGGGTGGGCACCGTCATGACGATCTCTTCCACACCGGCAACGCGTGCAGGGATGGCGTTCATGAGCACGGAGCTCGGGTAGGCGGCCTTGCCGCCCGGCACGTAGATGCCCGCCCGGGCCAGGGGCAGGACGCGCTGGCCGAGGACCGTGCCGTCGGCCTCCCGGTACTGCCAGGACTCCAGCTTCTGCCGTTCGTGGTATTGGCGGATACGTTGGGCAGCCTGCTCCAGGGCCTCGCGCTCCGCCCCGCTCAGATTGGCCAGCGCGTGTTCCCAATGGTGGCGTGGGATTTCCAGTTCCGCTGCCTGGGTCAGATGGAGGCCATCGAAGCGTGCCGTGTATTCCAGAAGGGCCACGTCGCCCCGCTCGCGCACGGCGGCGAGGATCTCTCGTACCCGGCCTTCCACCGCCGGATCCAGATTGGCATCCCAGTCGTGCAGCCGGTGCAAGGCTTCGGCAAAGTGGGGGTCGCGGCTCCTGAGGCGCTTCATGGCTGGATGCTCTCCTGCAACTGGAGGATGAGACGGTCGATGATCCGCTGTTTGCGTTTCATGGCGGCGCGATTGACCACCAGGCGGCTCGATATGGGCATGATTTCCTCGACTTCGACGAGGCCGTTTTCCTTGAGGGTGCGACCGGTGGAGACGAGGTCGACGATGCGGTCGGCAAGGCCCACCAGGGGGGCGAGCTCCATGCTGCCATAGAGCTTGATGATCTCGGTCTGGACGCCGCGCGCCTGAAAGAACTGCTTGGTGATGCGCGGATATTTGGTGGCGATGCGCACCCGTTCCCAGCGCGCCGGGCGGTCGTGCTCGGCGAGGGCCGCGGGCTCTGCCACGGACATGCGGCAGATACCGATACGCAGGTCCAGGGGTTCGTAGAGATCCAGGCCTTCCTGCTCCAGGAGCACATCCTTGCCGGCGATGCCCAGATCGGCGGCACCCCAGCTCACGTAGGTGGGGACATCGCTGGCGCGGATGATGAGAAAGCGGATGTTTCCTTCGGTGCTGGGGATGATGAGTTTGCGCGAACGTTCCGGATCCTCCGCCAAGGCGATCCCGGCCTTGGCGAAAAGAGGCATGGCCTCTTCCAGAATGCGGCCCTTGGACAGAGCGATGGTCAAGGTCTGGTTCACGCCACACTCCGGCTGGCGCGTACCCGCTGGATGTCGGCACCGAGCACACCGAGTTTCTCTTCGATGACCTCGTAGCCCCGATCCAGATGGTAGATGCGATCGATGAGGGTCTCGCCCTCCGCCACCAGGCCTGCCAGTACCAGACAGGCCGAGGCGCGCAGGTCTGTGGCCATGACCGGGGCGCCGCGCAGCTTGTCGACGCCGCGCACCACGGCGGTCTTGCCGTCGCTGCTGATGTCCGCGCCGAGGCGCTGCAATTCCGACACGTGCATGAAGCGGTTCTCGAAGATGGTCTCCGTAATGACGCCACTGCCCTCGGCAATGGCGTTCATGGCCATGAACTGGGCCTGCATGTCGGTGGGGAAGGCGGGATAGGGCGCCGTACGCACATCCACCGCCCGCGGTCGCCGCGTCATGCGGATACGGATCCCATCGCCATCGGCCCAGATCTCGGCACCGGCCTCGCGCAGCTTGACGAGAACGCTCTCCAGGAGCCCCGGATCGGTGCGGCGCAGAAAGACCTCGCCACCGGTCATGGCCGCCGCCACCAGGTAGGTACCGGTTTCGATCCGATCCGGCAGGACGGAATGCTCGGCCCCGTGCAAGGCTTTGACACCCTGCACACGGATGACGGAAGTACCCTCCCCCTCGATGCGAGCACCCATGGCCCGCAGGCAGCGAGCGAGATCCACCACCTCCGGCTCGCGCGCCGCGTTCTCGATGATCGTCTCGCCTTCGGCCAAGGTCGCTGCCATGAGGATGTTTTCCGTCGCCGTCACCGACACGAGTTCGAGGACGATGTGAGCGCCCCGTAGCCGCTCCGCTCGTGCTTTGACGAAGCCATCTTCGAGAACGATGTCGGCACCCAAGGCGGCGAGCCCGCTCAGATGCAGGTTGACGGGGCGACTGCCTATGGCGCAGCCGCCCGGCAGACTCACCTCGGCGGCGCCGTGCCGGGCGAGCAACGGCCCCAGTACCAAAATGGAAGCGCGCATGGTCTTGACGAGATCGTAGGGCGCCACCAGGGAATGAATGGGACGGGGATCCACTTCGATGCCCAGACGGCCATCCACCATGACCCGCGCGCCCAGCGTGCTCAAGAGCTGCAGGGTGGTGGTGATGTCCCGCAGGTGCGGGATGTTGTGCAGATGCACCGGCTCCTGCGCCAGGATGGTTGCCGCCAGACAGGGCAGGGCGGCGTTCTTGGCCCCGGAGATGCGCAACTCACCGCGCAGGGGCCCGTTGCCCCGCAGGAGCAGCTTATCCACCGGGGCTCAGGCGTCCTGGCTCTTCTGGACGTTGGCCACCAACTTATGCAGTTCGCCCTGCTGGTAGAGGTCGGCCATGATGTCGGAACCGCCGATGAATTCGCCGCCGATGTAGAGCTGCGGAATGGTCGGCCAGTTGGAATACTGCTTGATGCCGTCGCGGATCTGCGGGTCGGCCAGGACGTCTACGGTGAAGACCTCCTTGGCACCTGCCTGCTGCAAGAGCTGCACGGCACGCGCGGAGAACCCGCACTGGGGCATGCGCGGATTGCCCTTCATGTAGAGGACGATGGGGTGCTTTTGCACCTGCTCCTGGATCAGATCTTGAATACTGGCCATATGCACCTCGTTTGGGAATGGGAGGGCGCGCCCGCAGGACGCGCTCTCAGGAAGCTTTGTCGACCTCGTCCGGACTGAGCGTACGCAACTGCAGGGCGTGTATCTCCGCACGCATGCGGTCGCCCAGGCAGGCATAGACCTGCTGGTGACGCTGCACCAGCGAACGCCCGACAAACTGTGGGGCAATGACCACCGCTTCGAAATGTGCCCCGTCGTCTCCCAGAACCCGGACTTGGGCACCGGGCAGGCCGGACTGGATAAGCTCGCGAATGGTATCTGCGTTCATGGCCGGGATTCTACCTCAAAAAATGCACGCTGTTGATCCCTGGGGGTGTGCTCAGGGGCGGAGCTTGTAGCCGCGATGGAGCAACCACCAGGCCCAACCCGCAGCAAGCAGGAAGAACGCGAGAGCGACGGCCAGGCTCGCCCAGACCGAGACATCGGCATCGGCGAAAAAACCGTAGCGAAAGCCGTCGATGATGTAGAAGAAGGGGTTGACCATGGAAAAGCTGCGCCACAAACCCGGCAGGGATTGCACCGAGTAGAAGACGCCGGCCAGAAAGGTCAGGGGCATGATGAGAAAATTCTGGAAGCCGGCGATCTGGTCGAATTTCTCCGCCCACAGGCCGGCGATGATGCCGAGCGCCCCCATGCCGCCTGCGCCAAGGACGGTGAAGATCACGACCCACCCGGGATGCAGGATGGGAATCTGCAGATACAGCAGCGCCAGGGCCAGAATGGCCAGGCCGACGGCGGCACCGCGAACGATGGATGCCGCGGTCATGGCCAGAAAGATCTCCGTGGGACTGAGGGGCGACAGCAGCAGGAAGACGATATTGCCCGTGACCTTGGACTGGATGAGGCTGGAGGAGCTGTTGGCAAAGGCGTTCTGCAGCACCGACATCATCATCAGGCCGGGGACGATGAAAGTCGTGTAGTCCACTCCCGGATAGACCGTGACCCGTCCCCCCAGCGCATGGCCGAAGACCAGCAGGTACAAAAGCGTGGTCACCAGGGGCGCGGCGATGGTCTGCAGCCAGACCTTGGCAAAGCGCAGCACCTCCTTGCGGAACAGGGTCAGGGCCGGCGTGAGGGCGAGGCCGGTCAGGCGGGCCATGGGCTCGCGAGAACCCGACCGCACTGCGGTATCGCCTCGGTCGGGACGCGCTGTTCCGGTCTTGACCGATGGTAGTTCAGGCATCCTGGCTCCGCAGACTCGGATCGAGGATCTCCACGTAGGCGCCGTCGCGGATGCGGCGCTGCCATTCTTCCAGACGCTGACGGGCGATGCGGTTGTAAAGCTGCATGCGTGCCGCCGCGAGGATCTGCTCATCCCCCACGGGCACCTGACGCTGCGCCTGGGCTTGCAGGATGTAGATGGCGTCGCCTACCCGCACGGGGCTACTCACCGCACCCGGCTGCAGGGCGAGGAGGGTACGCTCCAGCTCATCCGGGAGCTTGCCCGGTGCTACCCAGCCCAGCTCGCCACCGCTGGCAGCGGTACTCGGGTCCTGACTGTAGCGACGTGCCAATTCCGCGAAGCGGGTACCCCCCTGCAGCGCCGTCTCGATATCCTGGGCGCGCGCCTCGGCCTCCTGCAGCTGCAGGCCGTTGCCCGCGCGCAGGACAATGGCGGCCGCCTTTACCTCGGTGACCGTCGGCTCCTCGTGCTTGGTGTCCAGCACCTTGAAGATGTGGAAACCCGTGGGACCGGGGATCACTGGACTGATCTCGCCGGGCTTGAGGCTCATGAGGGTTTGGCTGATGGCGGGCGGAAGCTCTGCCGCCTTGACCCAGCCCAGCCGTCCTCCCTGGAGTGCGTCGCGGCTGCCGCTGACTTCTGCGGCAAGGCGGCTGAAACTCGCGCCAGCGATGAGACGATCGCGCACTTCCTGGGCCTGGCGGCGGGCAGCACTGATGGCATCGGGGGTCGGGTTATCCGGCAGAGGAATGAAAATCTGCTGCAGGTCGAAACTCACCCCGCCCAGCTCCTTGAGCTGACGGGCGAAGGTCTTGACCTCGTCGGGACCGATGTGGATGCGACTCTCTACCTCTTCCTGGGTGAGGCGATCGACCAGGATGCGATCGCGCAGATCGTCCTCGAACTGCGTCCAGGACTGACCCTGCTGCTCCAGGGCCTGGCGCAGCTGATCGGGCGTGAGGTTGTTGGCGCGGGCGATATTGCCGATGGCCTGCTCCAGCGTCGCCTGGTCCACCTTGATTCCAGCCCGCTTGGCCATCTGCAGTTCGATATCCTGCAGAATCATCTGCTGCAGAACCTGTCGCCGCAGGACGTCTTCTGGCGGCAGCGCATTGGGATCCTGTTGCTGCAGTCGGGCGCGAATGGCCGCTACCCGCTGCGCCAGTTGCAGGGAAGTGATGATCTTGTCGTTGACGACGGCGACCACCTTGTCCAGATCCTCGGCGTTGCTGGGTAGAGGCGCGACGCTGGGGGCCAGATCGGAACTCTCGGAATAGACTCGATCGCCGCCCGACTCGGGCGTCTGCTTTGCCAGGACACTGGGGGCCAGCAAGGAATCGCGATTGACGAAAGGCGTATCGGCCAGACTCGCCGCCGAGACGCTGCACAGGACCACCGCAAGAGCAAAGACAAGACGAGGGTGTGACATCAGAACTCCATGCTGGCGCCCGGCACATACTGGTTGAGCAAGCCGTTGGAGGCATTGCCCACACTGGTCAGGCCGCGCAACACAATCTCGAGATAAACGGCATTGTTGGTCTGCCCACCCAAAAGTATCTGATGATAGACCATGAGTTGGGCTGCCCAGCAGCCGCCATCATAGCCGATCCCCACCAGTTCCTCCAAGGGCTTGTGATTGCTGACATCGTACTGATAGCTGCCGAGCACCCGCCATTGGCGGAAGAGCGGCCAGGCGGCGGATACTCCTGCCTGATTCACATAGTGCCGGGTGTAGCGATAATCGAGATTGAGCACCTTGCCCGCCCCCGGCAGCCACTGGGCGCGAAAATCGGCGCGCTCCAGCCGCTGCCAGCCCGAGCGCGCCTGACCGCTGCCCAAGAGGTAGAGATCCGGCATGGGGGAGTATTCCCCCTGCAGAAAATAATCGGACTGCGGATTCTGCGGGACGATATTGCCGGCCAGGTCGATCTGCTGGCGATTGAAGTAGCGGATCTGGCCGATGGCCGCCTGCCAGATCTGACGTCCGGTCGCGCTCTGGTGGCTGCCCTGCAGGCCATAGACGATCTGGTTGGCAGCATTGATGCGGTCGCTGCCGCTGAACAGGCTGTTGTCCGTAAAAATGGTGTCGTAGTTGGGAAAGGGCAGACTGGTGTCGAAGAGCGGGATATCGTTCTGCGCCCGCAGCGGGATATAGAGGTACTTGAAGATCGGCTGCAGGAGTGTGACGCCATCGTCCCCGTCGTAGCGGATGAAATTGAGGCCGCCCTTGAGGCTCAGGGCTGGCAGGGTGCGACTGATGGCGCGACTGTAGGGTGGATTGCGCTGGATCTGATAGTAGCTGTAGTAGAGCCGCGCCTTGGGGTCCAGGAATCCCCAGGCGCGGCTGAAGCGCCAGCCGATGGTGGGGGTCAGGTCCAGGCGCTCGCCGATGGGCCCCGCCGAAGCATAGAAGTAGTTGAAATTGCTGCGCCAATCGAAGTAGCCCCGATTCCCGAGACGCCAGTAGCCATTGGCGTAGAGGTAGGGCAGCTGGGAGTAGGGGGCAACGCCACCCGGTGCCAGTTCCTGATAACTCTGGAGTACGGCGCCGGCATGGAGGTGTGCGTTGCCGTAGTACACGCCCGCCGCCGAGGTCAGGTAGGGGGCATTGCCGATGCCGCCCAGGAAACTGCTGCCGAAGCCCGTCGTGCCGCCGAAATCCGAGAGAAAATTACGATAGCTTACGCGATTGATGTTGGCGGATAGGCTGAACCCATCGCCCAGATCCTGCTGGTGCTGCCAGGACACGGCCCAGATGGTGTTATGGGTCAGACGATCGGCAGGCAGCAGATCCAGGTTGAGTCGTCCGGAATAGCTGGGTTCAAGATAGCGGAACTGGTTCTGCAGCATGACGCCCCGCTTGGTGAAGCCCAGCACTGTCAAGGTATCGTCCAGGTTGGGGGCGATGTTGAAATAGTAGGGTATCCCCAGGGTCAGTCCGTTGACGGTGGAGCTGCCGAAGGTCGGTGCCAGGAAGCCGGAGTGGCGCTTCAGCGGAAAGCTCAGGTAAGGCAGCCAGAATACCGGCAGGCCGAAGACGTTGAGGGTAGTATCCCGGGTGGTGACGTAGTCGTCGTTCTGGTTCAGGTCCAGTTGGCTGGACCAGAGTTGCCAGGCCGGAACCTTGCCGTCGCAGGTGGTGTAACAGGCCTCGTTGAGGCGATAGCGGCCTTTTCCCAGTTCCTCGCCCTGGCGCGCGTGGCCGTGACCGTGTTGAGCCTCCAGCAGGTAGCGGGGTTGCAGGACGATGCCTTGGTTGGCCTGGACGTGGACGATGGCCTTGGGCGCGGCGGTGACGAGTCCAGGGCTGACCATGCGCACGTGGCCAGTGGCGACGATCTCGTCTTCATCCTGGCGGTAGTGCACCTCGTCGGCGTAGAGGCGGCGGTCGCCGTAAAGCACCTCGACATCGCCACTGGCGGTCCATTGGCCGCTGGCGACCCCCTGGACGTGATCGGCATACAGGGTGATGGGCCCGGTCGTCGCCCCCCAGACGCTCGGAGCAAGACCGAGCAGGGCGAGCAGATAGAGTCGCCAGGAAGCTGCAACACGGCCACTGCGCGC
Source organism: Acidithiobacillus sp. (assembly GCF_023256195.1). Taxonomy (GTDB): domain Bacteria; phylum Pseudomonadota; class Gammaproteobacteria; order Acidithiobacillales; family Acidithiobacillaceae; genus Acidithiobacillus_A. Next base: position 63,908 of record NZ_JAGDWX010000018.1, on the reverse strand, counting down.
GCCGCGCCGACGAGCCTGGCCCAGGCGACGCGCGCGTCGACCGCAAACCCGTGTGGCACCGCCTGAGCTAGCGTTGGGCGCTTTCATAGGCGCCTAAAATCGCACAGAATGCGCGCATGTCGCAATCGCCCGCTACTGCCGTCGTCGAACCCCCTGCACTCTCTGCCCAGGTGCGGTCCTGGCTTGCCCAGGAGCGGTTGGATGCGCATATTGAGGCGCTGCGCGGCGATGCCAGCGCCCGTCGCTACTGGCGGCTGCGTGGCGCCATACTGGCCGAGTTTCCACCTGGGGACGAGCTCCTGCCTTTTCTCCGGGTCCAGTACCGCTGGCAGAGGGCGGGTCTGCCCGTGCCCCGTATCCTTGCCGTGCAGCCGCGCCTTGGACTCATCCTGCAGGAGGATCTTGGCGACGAGGATCTCAAGGCGCGGCTGGATCGTGGCGCGCCGGTGGCCGCCAATATGGAGGCGGCCCTGGATCTCGTCCTGCGCCTGGCCGCGGCGGGCCGTGGCCAGTGGGGGCGGCCGGCTCTGCCTGTCTACGACCGCGCTCGCCTGGACGGCGAATTGCAGCTCTTTCGCGATTGGTACCTCCCCTGCCAGCAGGAACGTCCCTTATCATCCGCAGCGGCAAAGGCGCTGGACGATCTCTTTGCCACCCTGGTGGCGCGGGCCCTGGCGCAGCCAAGGGTGTGGGTGCACCGCGACTTCCACGCCCGCAATATCCTCATGCATCCGCGCACGGGGGAGCTGACCCTCATCGATTTTCAGGACGCGGTGGAAGGTCCTTGGACCTACGATCTCGCCTCGCTGCTCTGGGATCGATACTGGGACTGGGGCCCGCAGCAGCGCGCCGCCTGGATCGAGAGCTACCGCCAGCGCCTCGCCGATTGCGGATTTGCGCCACCGCCTCCGGAACGCTTCGCCGAGCAGGTGCAGAGCATGGCCCTGCAGCGCAATCTCAAGATCCTGGGGATCTTCTGCCGCCTCGCCCGACGGGATGGCAAGGAGCACTACCTGGAGTTTCTGCCGCGCTTCTGGTCTTACGTCTGGCAGGGTCTGGGACGCGATCCGGAACTGGCACCCTATCGAGAGTGGTTCGCACCGTGGGCACCGTCGTCCGTCAGGCCATGATCCTTGCGGCCGGTCGCGGCGAGCGTCTGCGCCCGCTCAGCGACTATGTGCCCAAACCCCTGCTGGAGGTGGCAGGCCGGCCGCTTCTGTACCACCACCTGGAGCGCTTTGCCGGCCTGGGCCTGGAGCGGGTGGTCATCAATATCGGCCACCTGGGCGGGCAGATCCGCGCCCACATCGGCCGCCGTTGCATGGGCCTGGATATTCTGTACAGCGATGAGCGGGACGGTCGCCTGGAAACGGGTGGAGCCATCGTCCGTGCCCGCGACCTGCTTGGCGATGCCCCCTTCCTGCTGGCCAACGGCGATATCTGCAGCGACTTTGACTGGACAGCGTTGACGGCGGCCGATGCCACCGAGACCTTGGTGCTGGTGCCCAATCCGGAACATCATCCCCAAGGCGACTTTGCCGTGGCCGGAGGGCGCGTCGAGCGCCCACAGGCTGGGCAGGCGGCCTATACCTACTCGGGCATGGCGCGCCTGTCGGGGGCGTGGTTTGCCGGACGGCCGGCGGCGCCGGCACCCTTGGGCCCCTGGTTGCGGGAGTGGGCTGCAGCCGGGCGCCTGGCGGCCTGTCTGCACCAGGGACTGTGGTTTGATGTCGGTACGGTGGCGCGCTGGCGTCTCGCCCGTCGCGCCTGTGGAGGAAGGCATGGCCTTTGATGATGCAGAGGTGGCACGCTGGACCCGCCCCGAGGAGGCCCAGCGGCAGCAATGGCGTCGGGATTGGCTGGTACTCATGGACCTCTGTTTGTGGGGAGAGCTCAAGAGTAGCCAGATCGGCACTTCCAGCCGCCTGCGCAAGCGCGTCCTGGACCTGGGCGAAAAGCTGCGCTCCTACGTCGGCGACCGCCAGTGGATTCCTCATCCGCGCGAGCGCATCAAGAACTGCCTGAGCTCGGGTCTGCAGCTGCGTGATGCCTTGGGGAAGGTAGCGGAAAGTCTGGAGCAGCTGGATGGCGGGGCAGACCTCGCCCAACTGCACACAATGTGGGATACTTTTTCGTCCTCTCTCTATGCCGACCTCGGTCCTCGCGAAGAGGCGCTGGTGGTCTTGCTCAACCAGCAGTACGGAGAGGATGTCTAGAAATCATCCCACATGGGTTCACGGAACGTGGGTTCACGGGTGTTGCAAGCGACTGGATCTATGAAAATCATCTACACCTTGGTAGTCATCGGGGCCATCGGCCTCATCGCCTTGCTGCTCTGGTCCGAGCGGCCCGAGATCCTGTCGTCTTCCGAGACGGGACAGGCGGGCTGGTACCGCAGCCATCCCGAGGCCCTTGCCAGTGAAAATGTGAAATGCTGGCAGCTGCTGCGTTCCGCCTCCTTCGCCGATGTCGACCAGGTGATGGCCAAGCACCCGCGCTGTCAGGAGGTCTACCATGCCCTCTATGGCAAGGACAAGGCAACCGACGACAACGACGAGCCCGACGATCAGCAGGATTCGGAGTCCGATGCGCAAGACTGAGGACCTGGGTCTCTCGCCACCGGCCCGGCGCCCGGCGGCGCCTGCGGTGGCGGCGGCAGAACTCCTGGCCACCGCCGCCGAGACCCTGCGCCTGGAGACCGCGGCCCTGGCGGCCCTGGTGGAGCGTTTGGACGAAAGCTTCGTCGCCGCCTGTCAGCGCTTGCTGGACTGCCGAGGGCGCATCGTCGTCACCGGCATGGGCAAATCCGGCATCATCGGCAAGAAAATCGCCGCGACCCTGGCCAGCACCGGCAGTCCGGCGCTTTTCCTCCATCCCGCCGAGGGTAGTCACGGCGACCTGGGCATGCTCACTCGGGACGACGTCCTGCTGGCTCTGTCCTACTCGGGAGAGACGGCCGAGCTCCTGGCCATCCTGCCCGTGGTCAAGCGCCTCGGTGTGCCCCTCATCGCCATGACCGGGCGCCCGCAGTCGACCCTGGCGCGGCTGGCGGAAGTGCACCTGGACTGTCGGGTGGAGCGTGAAGCCTGCCCCCTCAACCTGGCGCCGACGGCCTCCACCACCGCGACCCTGGCCATGGGTGACGCCCTGGCCATGGCGCTGTTGCGTGCGCGCGGTTTCACGGCGGACGATTTTGCCCTGTCCCACCCGGGCGGTGCCCTGGGTCGGCGTCTGCTGCTGCGGGTGCAGGACCTCATGCGCAGAGGTGCCGATCTCCCGCGGGTGTGTCCGCAGACCCCGCTGCGCGAGGCCATCCTCGAGATGAGCGGCAAGGGTCTGGGGATGACGACGGTGGTGGATGAGGCGGATCGGGTTCTGGGGATCTTTACCGACGGTGATCTTCGGCGGGCGCTGACCCGGGGACAGGAAATCTGGGACCTGCCCATGGCTGAGCTCTGCCACCCACGACCTCGCCACATCGCCGCCACCGCGCTGGCGGCGGAAGCTCTGGCACAGATGGAGGCCGAGCGCATCAATGCCCTTCTCATCCTGGGCGATGACGGCCAACTGGAGGGGATTCTGGCGATGCACGATCTGCTGCGGGCGGGTATCGTATGAGCGAGCGCAGCGTGCCCGAAGCACGATGGTTGGGTATTCGCCTGGCCATTTTCGATGTCGACGGGGTGCTTACGGATGGTCGTCTGCTTTTCGATGCCGAAGGGCGGGAGAGCAAGGCCTTTCACGTACGCGATGGTCATGGCCTGAAGATGCTGCAGAAGGCCGGCATCGAGATTGCGTTCATCACGGCCCGCTACTCTCCGGCCCTTGCCTATCGCGCCCAGGATCTCGGCATCCGCCGGGTCTATCAGGGCAGCCTCGACAAGCGTCTGGCCTATCGAGAGCTGAAGCTGGAGCTGAACCTGGAGAATACGGCCATCGCCTATATGGGGGACGACCTCATCGATCTGCCCATTCTCACCAGTGTTGGCCTCGCCGCTTGTCCCGGTGACGCCCATCCCGAGGTGCTGGCTCGGGTGCATTGGCGCGCCCAGGCTCCCGGGGGTGGCGGCGCCGTGCGCGAATTCTGCGAGGCCATCCTCAAAGCCCAAGGGCATTGGACCCGTTTGCTGGAACCCTATCTGCAGGAGGGCCAGGGGTGAGGCGGCATTGGTCCCAGGCACTGATGCCCTTTTTCCTGCTCCTGCTTGCCGCCCTGGTCTGGTGGACCTGGCCGAAGCAGGCGATGGAGCTGCCGGGCATCGACTGGCACGGGCAGATCCACCGTGGCGATCAATCCGTCACCCAGGTGATCCTGCGGCAGTACGACGCCGCCGGTCACCTGGAGCTTTTGGCCACGGCTGCCTCTGCCTATCATGAGCCCAAGCAGGATGAAACCTTCCTGAACGATGTACACATCCGTCGCTTTCGCGCCGAGGGGGATCTGCTCCTGAGTGGCCGGCATGCCCTGGTCCACGATCGGGATCGCGACGTGACGCTGTGGGGCGACGTGCGTGGACTGCTGCAACCCGACTCGACCCTGCGTACTCAGAAGCTGCGCTACGATCCCAGCAGCGGCATCATCCGCAGCCGCGACCCCGTTTTCCTTACCCACGGTCGCAGCACGCTGCAGGGTGTGGGCCTCTGGGCCTCGGTGAAAACCCAGGAAATCCGTCTCCTGCATGATGTGGAAGGAAGCTATGTGCCCTGATCGACCGCGACTGATCGTTATCCTCGCCCTGTCCAGCCTGGCACTCCTGCCGACGGCTCGGGCTGCCGTCGGGCCCACGAACGCGGCCCTCGGCAAGGGTCCCATCCACATCAGCGCCGACAGCCTCACCGCGCAGAATAAACCGCAGCAGCAGGCGGTCTACACCGGCAAGGTGGTGATGACCCAGGGGGATATCGTCATCCATGCACAAAAACTCACCATCGACGCCCGCCAAGGCAAGGTGGAGGTGGCGACCGCCGTGGGTTCACCGGTCACCTTCACCATGTCCAGCGCCCAGCGTCATGGCTATGGCGATACCCTGGTCTATCGGCCGGGCAGCGGCGAGATCGTCCTCACGGGCAATGCCCACCTCTGGCAGGGTCCCAACGAGGTCAGCGGTCAGCAGGTGGTCTACCATCTGCAGGACCAGCACACCACCGTCAGTGCGGCACCGGGTCAGCGAGTCCAGTCGGTCTTTTATCCCGGTACGGCCAAGACCGCTGCCAGCCCCGGCGGGAAACCATGAGCGAGTCCCTGCACGCCGAGGGCCTTTGCAAACGGTATCGGCGCCGGACCGTGGTGCGGGAAGTCTCGGTGGAAGTGGCGGCGGGCGAGGTAGTCGGTCTTCTGGGACCCAACGGCGCCGGCAAGACCACGACCTTCTATATGATGGTGGGCTTGGTGCGTCCAGACGGCGGCCATATCTCCCTGCTCGGCAAGGATATCACCGATCTGCCCATGCACGAGCGGGCGCGTCTGGGCCTCGGCTATCTGCCGCAGGAGCCTTCGGTATTTCGCAACATGACCGCTGCCGACAATATCCTCGCCGTGCTGGAGCAGCTTCCCCTCACGCCGCTGGAACGCGAAGAGCAGCTGGAGCGGCTCATGGGCGAGCTGCATCTACACGCGCTGCGTGACACCAAGGGCCACAGCCTCTCTGGCGGCGAACGCCGACGGGTGGAGATCGCCCGGGCGCTGGCCATGAACCCGCGCTTCATCCTTCTGGACGAGCCCTTCGCCGGTATCGATCCCATCTCGGTACTGGATCTGCAGCACCTCATTCGAGGTCTGCGGGAGCGGGGCATCGGCATCCTCATCACCGACCACAATGTCCGCGAGACCCTCGGAATCTGTGAACGCGCCTATATACTGCACGATGGTGCGGTGCTCACCTCGGGAGATCCCGAAGCGGTGGTGAGCAACCCGCTGGTGCGGGAAGTGTACTTGGGAGATCAGTTCAAGATCTGAACCGCCATGAAGCCAGGACTCGAACTCAAGCTCGGTCAGCATTTGACCATGACTCCTCAGCTGCAGCAGGCCATTCGTCTCTTGCAGCTCTCCACCCTCGACCTGCGCCAGGAAGTGCAGAGCATGCTGGAGAGCAACCCACTGCTGGACGAGGATGTCGAGGAGGGGAGCGAGTCGGCGGAGGCGCCAGAGCCGCGCAATGAGACCGCTGCCGAGGAGCGCCAGCTGGATCTGGATGCGGACGATGCACTGCCCAACGATCTGCCCGTGGATAGTCAGTGGGACGATATCTACGACCTCGGCAACACACCATCCGCAGGCCCGCCAGCGGACGACGATCTGCCGGATTTCGAGGCGCGCAACAGTCGCTCCCAGTCCCTCCAGGACTATCTCCGTTGGCAGGCCGACCTCAGCCACTTCAGTGTGGCGGAACGAAATATCGCCGAAGTGATCATCGATGCCGTGGACGATAGCGGCTACCTGGTGGCCAGCATCGAGGAGTTGGCAGCGACTCTGGAGCTGCCGCCGGCCGAGGTGCTGCCGGTGCTGCGCAGGATCCAGGACTTCGACCCTCCCGGGGTCGCGGCGCGTGATCTGGGCGAATGTCTGTCACTGCAACTGCGGCAGCTACCGGAACCCGAGCAGCCGGTGGTGCGGTTGGCGCGGCGTATCGTCGAGGAGCAACTGGGCCTGCTCGGCAAGCACGACTATGGTCGTCTGGGTCAGCTCCTTGGCGCCGACCCCGAAAGCTTGCGCCAGGCGGTGGCCCTCATCGCCAGTCTCAACCCCAAACCGGGCAATACGGTGGGGGAAGAATCCGCCGAATACGTCATCCCCGATGTCATCGTGCGCTGGAGCGGTCGACGGTTGCGCGTCGAACTCAACCCCGAGGCCATGCCGCGCCTGCGCATCAACCGGCACTACGCCGAAATGGCCGGCGCCCGCGATGCGGCGCACCGCTACATCCAGGATCAGCTCAGTGAAGCGCGCTGGTTCATCAAGAGCCTGCAGAGTCGACAGGAGACGGTACTCAAGGTGGCCAGCGCCATCGTCGAGCGCCAGCAGGACTTCTTCCGTCACGGTCCCGAATCCATGCGGCCCATGGTCCTGCGGGACATTGCCGAGGCCGTGGAGATGCACGAATCCACGGTATCGCGGGTCACCAATCAGAAGTACATGATCACGCCCAGGGGCCTCTTCGAGTTCAAGTACTTCTTCTCCAGTCACGTGAACACCGACAGTGGCGGGGCCGCGTCCGCCACCGCCATCCGCGCCCTCATCGCCAAATTCGTGCAGGCCGAGGACCCGCAGCACCCGCTGAGCGACGCCGATATTGCCAAGATCCTGGCCGAACAGGGCGTGCAGATCGCACGCCGCACCGTCGCCAAATACCGCGAAGGCGCCAATATCCCACCGGCCAGCCAGAGACGGCGTCTCTGAGTCGGGATTGGTTCGTCTCCGGGATGGCGCTACACTGTTTCCAGCCCGTGTAGGTATCCAGAGCGGCCATATCATTAAAGTCTAAAGGAGAATGCCATGCAGATCAGCATAACGGGACAACACTTGGATCTCACCGAGGCCCTCAAGAGCTACGTCTCAGAAAAGATCGCTCGTCTCGACCGCTATTTTGATCACGTGTTGGATGCGCGCGTGGTGATGAAGCACCTCAGCCACGAGAAGTTGCCCAATGTCGTAGAGATCACCGTGCACTCTCCGGGTCACGATTTCCACGCCGATTGCCACGATGCCGACATGTACGCGGCCATCGATCTCGTGGCGGCCAAGCTCGAAGGACAGATCCGGCAGTACAAGGAGCGGCTCCGTGACCATCGGGCCGAGCCCTCGGGCGTCGTCAGTGTTGCCATGCAGACGGACTGACACCATGAATTCTCTGCCCCTGGCACTGGATGCCGTCGTTCTGGATCTCGATGTCGATAGTGCCGAGGCAGTGCTGGCGGAGCTCGCCCGCCTTTTGTCGCAGCAGTCGGGGGCGCCGGCGGATGCGGTGCGGCAGGCTCTGCAGGAACGGGAGCAGCAGGGATCCACAGCCATCGGGCATGGCGTTGCCGTGCCCCATGCCCGTTCCACCGAGGTGCGGGAGCCGGTAGCAGCGGCGCTGCGGAGCCGCCATCCCGTCGCCTTTGCTGCGCCGGACGGCGAGGCAGTGCAGATCTTCATCGCCCTGCTGGTGCCGGCAGATGCCACGACGGGGCACCTCGAGATCCTTTCGGACCTTGCCAGCCGTCTCATGCGTGAGGACCTGCGAGAGGCAGTGCGCACGGTACCGGAAGCGGCGAGCTTTCACCGACTTCTGGTCGACGCCCGCGGCTGAGGCGGACGCGGGCTCGGCATGGCCCTGGAACGACAGATTCAGTGTGCCGCACTCTTTCACGCGCTGGAAGAGGGGCTTTCCTGGCGCTGTCTGCATCTTCCCGACCCTTTTTGCGTGCTCGCGGCCGACCACAGCGTCGATGCACAGGACCTGGCCAGCGGTGCCGCGCTCGTGGGTTTTCTCAATTTCATCCGGCCCCATCCGGTGCAGGTGGCGGGCAGACTCGAGCTGGATTACCTGCGCCGACTGCCGGAGCAGATCCCTCAGTTCCTCAACGAGCGCTTGCGTCTTTTGGTGCTGTGTGAGGTAGAAGATATCGATGCCGTGTTGCTGGAACGTCTACGGGCGCAGCAGATAGCGGTCTTTGCGGCGCCCCAGCGGGCGCGGGCGGTGCTGTCGCGGCTACAGCACTTTCTGCATCAGGAGTTGGCGCCGCGGGAATTCCTGCATGGCGTGCTGGTGGACGTCTTCGGTGTGGGCGTGCTGATTCAGGGTGAGGCCGGCATCGGCAAGAGCGAGCTGGCGTTGGAGCTGGTCAGCCGCAACCATCGTCTGGTGGCCGACGACAGTGTGCTCTGCGTGCGTGAGGCGCCCGAGGTCATCACCGGACATTGTCCGCCCGCCCTGCGGGACTTTCTCGAGGTACGCGGACTCGGGATCATCAATATCCGCGAGCTCTTCGGCGCGGCCGCCATCGTGCGCTCCAAGCGTCTGCGTCTGGTGATAGAGATCAAGGAAATGGCCGATATGGAGATGGCGGATATCGATCGTCTGCAGGGCAAGGTGGATCGACTCCAGATCCTCGGCGTAGAGTTCACGCGCCTGCGTCTGCCCGTGAGCCCCGCCCGCAATCTGGCCGTACTCGTGGAGGCCGCCGCACGCAGTCAGTACGTCAAGGAGTCCGGTATCGACATGCTCGCCGAGTTCGATGCCCAGACGCGCCTGGCCGCCGCAGGGTTGCCGTGACCGTCGCGCGCGATTTCATCGTCGTCAGCGGTCTGTCGGGTTCGGGCAAGTCCACGGTCCTGCAGGCGCTGGAGGATCAAGGCTATTACTGCGTCGACAATCTTCCCGCCACACTCCTGATACAGTTCAGTCGCACCCTGCGGGCGCGCGCGCCGGAGCAGGCTCTGGCGGCAGTGAGTGTGGATGTGCGCAACCGCGAGTTTCTCGACGACCTGCCCGCAGCACTGGCGCAACTGCGCCAGGAGGCGCAGCCCCGTATCCTGTTTCTGGAGGCGGATGAGGACACCCTGATCCGCCGCTACAGCGAAACCCGCCGCCGTCATCCTCTGACGGATGCCACCGACCGGAGCCCGGCAGCGGGACTGCGGACCGTCCTCAGGCGGGAGCGGGAAATGCTGCAGAGCCTCGCCGGCGAGGCCGACAAGCGCCTCGACACCTCGCGCATCAATGCCCACGAACTGCGCCTGCGGGTGCAGGCCTGGAGTCTGGCTTCGCAGCACTATCGAGGGCTGGTGCTGCTCCTGCAATCCTTCGCCTTTCGCAACGGCCTGCCTCTGGATTCCGATTTCGTCTTCGACTTGCGGGCCCTACCCAATCCCCATTATCACCCGGAACTTCGAGAGCTCACCGGTCGCGATCCCGGGGTTCGGGATTTTCTGGCGGCGCGTCCGGAGCTGGTACGCGCCCGCGACAGCCTCAACGATTTTCTGCAGCAGTGGCTGGCGCCTTTCGCCCGCGATCATCGCAACTACGTCACCGTTTCCCTGGGTTGCACGGGTGGCAGGCATCGCAGCGTGTATCTGACGGAGGTGCTTGCCGATCTCCTGGCGCAGGAAGGTCGGCGGGTGCTCATCCACCATCGCGAACTGCAGATTACCGAGATGCGTCCGTGAATCGCATCCTGTTGCTGACTCACCGCGGTCTTGGCCGGGGTTTTTTGGCCGTATTGGAGCATATCTTCGGCACGGTCCCCGATGCCGTGGAGCTGCGGGAAATTGGCGCAGACAGCGACCTGGAATGGGAAAAGGTGTGGCTGCAAAATTGCATTCGGGGCCTGGCGCCGGCGGATGCCCTGCTGATTCTCACGGATCTTTTTGGCGCAACACCCACCAATATCGTCCCTGTGGAAATGCTCGGAGCGCGTGCCCGACTGGTGACGGGTATCAATCTGCCCATGCTTTTGCGCGCCCTGTCCCGCCGCGAGATGCCCCTGGAGCTGTGGTTGGATGCGGTGCTCTCTGGCGCTCACGAGGGAATTCGTGTTTTTCCCCATAAGGATGGAGTTTCGCTGCCCTAGCCGTTTTTTTCGTTCTTTGCTCTGTTCGGCATATTGAGTGCGGGTACGGAACTGCTACAATGGCGGCCTCGGAATGCTCGACAGCGGGGCGCAGCCAATGGCTCCGTGCGTGCTGGTGCGCCGGACTTTTTTTGACTATGCTTTAACTGCTCGTTATCCAACTCAACAAAGGAGACTGTCATGAGCAAGTTCACCACCGCTTTGAAGGTTACTGCGCTGATTCTGCCCTTGGGTCTGGCCGGTTGCGCCACCACCTCCGACCTGAACAAGGTTGCTGCCAAGGCCGACGCCGCGCAGTCCACGGCCAACGAGGCGCTTGCGAAGGCTAATGCTGCTCAGAACACCGCCACTGAGGCCCTGAGCAAGGCCAATGCCGCACAGAGCACCGCCGATCAGGCCATGAGCACTGCCAATTCCGCCAATCAGAAGGCTGAAGAAGCCAATGAGAAGGTGGAGCGCATGTTCAAGAAGGCGATGATGAAGTAAGACCACCGAAAGTTTTCGGGAAAAGCCCCGCCGACGGCGGGGTTTTTTTTGCAAGAGCAACGACTATTCCGCCGGAGGCAGGATGGCAACGAGTACCGGCACTCCTTCGGCTCGGTGCAGAATCTCCAGAGCGCGCGCCGGCGCGATCTGCACACCTTTGGGCGCGCTTTCCTTCAGCCAGATCATGAAACGGGCCTCGATTTCGGCGGGACTGGAGTCATCGTCCAGTACGGGATTGACCTGCAGGTACAGATGATCTCCTCGCCGCCCCCACAGCCAGGGCTGGTTCACGACGGTGACGGTGGTGCCCGCCGGCACGGCGGCATAGAGTTTGGCAATGTCTTCGGGGTAGAGACGGATGCAGCCGTGGCTGACGCGCATGCCTACCCCCCAAGGTTTGTCGGTACCGTGGATAAGATAGCCCGGCCAACCCAGGCGCAGCGCGTACTGGCCCAGCGGGTTGTCGGGCCCAGCGGGGACCACGTCCGGAAGCATGTCGCCATTTTGCGCATGCTCAGCACGGATGCTGGCCGGCGGCGTCCAGGTGGGATCCTTGACCTTGCTCGTCACCCGCGTCTGCCCTAGAGGCGTGCGCCAGCCCTCGCGGCCGATCCCGAGCGGGTAGCTCACCACCGTCGCACCCTTCCCGCCCTGCGGGTAATAGAAAAGACGCATGGCGGCGAGATTGATGACGATGCCCTGGCGTGGCGCGTCGGGCAGTACGGTCTCGCCCGGGATGAGTACCTGCGTCCCGGCACCGGGGAGCCAGGGATCGACTTTCGGATTGGCGAGACGCATCTGGTCGTAGCCGATGTCGTGGCGGCGAGCGATGTCGATGAGGGTATCTTCGTAGCGGGCCTCGGTATACGCGAGGCTGCCGATCACATTGTCCGGCGGCGGTGGCAAAGGGAATTCCGCTGCGGTGACGGAAGCCGCACTACACAGACAGGCGAGCGACAACGCAATACGAGTGACGATGTTCAAGTAAGCTCCCTCTTGGGTTCTGGACTCACGGTCGGGTCGACCCGATCTGTGTGCCTGCCGCGCTCAGCCCATGGCGCTTGGCCGCCGCAGTGCTCCCATCATGGTAAAGACCTTGCTGAACCTTAGCAATCGGGTGTGGCCCGCGCTGCTGGGATGGAACTCTCCCAGGGCGTAGACCCCGAGCACCGGCAAGGCACCAAAACGCTCCTTCCATAGGACGAGATCGTCGTCCTGCTGGCCAAAGAACTGCGCCCCCCGCCCGACGGAGCTGCTGATCCACGCCGTCTCTGCCACCACATCGCTGGCCGCGAGGGCGTCCAGGGCCAAGCGGGTATCGCGCCGTGCAAGCTCGGGATCGCGGACCGCCAGATAGGCCCTGGCACCGTGGCGCAGGGGTCGCTCCAGCCACAGACCGCTCTGACCGATATCGGTAGCGGTGATGGACAGGAGTTCCGGCTCCATGTCCTCGTCTTCCGCCACTTCCACCACCACGAAACGATCCAGGGGCAGTTTACGGGATTGGCGCAGGGCGTAGGGAATATTGCGGGCCAGCAGGGGTAGTGCTGAGTAGCGCTCCAAGGCCAGGAGCAAGGCACCTTGCTGACGGCGCACGGGCAGTAGCTCGGTGAGCGCCCGCAGGCCCCGCGAGGCCTGACTCCGCGCCTGCAATGGTCCCACCAGTTGCAGGCACAGACCACCCGGAAGCGGTCGACCGTTGGCCCCTTGCCACTGGCTGATGTGACTGCCAACGGCACCGAAGGCGCCGCCGGGGCAAGTTTCACCATAGTGGGGCGGTCCGACCCTGGGCCGGTCCCACAACAGGAAGGGAGTGCCCGCCAAAGAACGCGCCGACTGGGCCCAGGCAAGACCGAGGGGCGCAGCGAAAAGCTGTACCGCACAGGCGGAACTGCCCAGGGCACTGCCGTCCTGGGTGAAGACGCCGGGAAAGGTACCGACCACGAACTGAAGACAACCGAGTTCGGTCCGCGCGCGACGCAAGGCCTCACGCGGCAGCAGGAGGTGCGGCGGGCTGAACAGCACGATGGCGGCGGTGATCTCGGCCTGCCCTATGGCCGCGCGCGCCATGGTGATGGCTTCGGTCAGGAGGGCCGCCGGCGCCCGCGCACCCGAGGCGAAACCGGTGCTTAGCTGGGGCTCCGCTGCCAAAGAGTCTTGTCGGGCCAAGCACAGCAGGAGAAGAGGGCACAGCTGCCGCAATGTGGTTTACGCGCCGTGCAGGTGTAGCGACCGTGCAGGATCAGCAGGTGGTGGGCATCTTTGCGCATTTCCTCCGGGACCACCTCCATGAGGCCTTTCTCTACCGCGAGCGGGGTCTTGCCGGGGGCGATCCCCAAGCGATTGGCGACACGAAAAATGTGCGTATCCACGGCGATGGTGGGTTCACCAAAGAGGGTGTTGAGGACCACGTTGGCGGTCTTGCGTCCCACTCCAGGCAAGGATTCCAGCGCTTCGCGCGTGTTGGGGACCTGTCCGGCATAACGCTCTACCAAGACCCCCGCCAAGGCGTGGACGTGCCGTGCCTTGGCGTTGAAGAGACCCAGACTACGGATGTGGGCGCGGATACCGTCCTCGCCCAGTTCCCACATCGCTTCGGGTGTGGGTGCTGCCGCGAACAGGCCGGCGCTGCAGAGGTTGACGGCCTTGTCGGTGCTCTGCGCCGAGAGCACCACCGCCACCAGTAACTGAAAAGGACTGGCGTAGTGAAGTTCCGTGCGCGGGTCCGGGATGCTTGCGCGCAGCGCTGCAAAACATTGCGCCGCGCGCTTCCTGCGGGCCTGCTTCAAGGTCGGGAGGGAGTGCCGGGCAACTCAGACGTGGCGATAGCGTCCGATCTCCGGAGCTTCGGGGCGGGGATGCTTGGCCGCTACGGCGTTGGCGTCCTCTATCCAGTGGTGGTGCTCTTCTTCCAGCCGGTGCAGGGCATCGGGATCCAGCTTGGGCAAGATGCTGCCCTTGATGAACTCGCCAAGGTCCAGCAGGCGGGTAGCGATGGCATAACCGTGCAGGTGGAACTCATGATCCGCGTGGGTCCCGAAGTGGAAATGCTCGCCCTGAAAGAGCACACCCTTGGCTGCCAGCAGATCCGGGTCGTTCATGACGAAATTCTTGGTCCAGGTATACCAGTGCTCGAAGTACTTTTCCTGTGCTTCCAGGCCCCAGTTATGGGCCTCGAAGAAGGCAAAAACGGAAACCCTGTTGGCCTTGCCGGAAAAAGGAAAGTGTCCTGCCATGCTGTACTCCTTGGGATCGTTCATGAATTATCGCGAGCCATTATAGACCCGTTGCCGGGTTATGGGGTAGCGCGGCCGGCCACCCAAGCGACCTCGCGGCAAGACGAGCCTCGTCCAGGAGGTTCGTAAAAACGCTGCCGCCGCGTTTTGCGCGCCGCCCTTCGCTGTGCGGCACGGGACCTTAGAGGAGGCTGCGATAGAGGTCCCGATAGGCAAGGGCGGCACTTCGCCAGCTATGGTCTTCGCTCATGCCGCGCCGTTGCAACTCGTGCCAGAGTGCGGTCCGCCGGAAGTAGCGCTCGGCGCGCAGGATGGCGGCACGCAGGGTATCGACCTGCGCCGGGTGGAAGACAAAACCGTTGCCGAGCTGGGCCATGGGTCCGTCGACATCGTGGACGGTATCGGCAAGACCACCCGTTTCCTGGACGATGGGGACGGTACCGTAGCGCAGACTGTACATCTGATTGAGGCCGCAGGGCTCGAAGCGGGAGGGCATCAGGAACATGTCGGCACCGGCCTCGATGCGGTGGGACAGGGCCTCATCGAAGCCGATCCGCGCTGCCATCTGGCCACGGTGTGTAGCACCGAGTTCGCGCAGACGCTGCTCCAGCGACCGTTCGCCACTGCCCAGAACCACCAGCTGCAGACCGCGCTTGAGGAGTTCCGGGGCGAGGGCGAGGACGAGGTCCGAGCCCTTCTGTTCTACCAGGCGACTGATCATGCCCAGCAGCGGCACGTGCGGATCCGGAAACAGCCCCAGCTCCTGCTGCAGGCGCGCCTTGCAGGTGGCTTTGCCCTGCAGATCGTCGGCGCTGTAGTGGGCCGGTAGGTAGGGATCGGCGGCTGGATTCCATTGCTCGCTGTCGATGCCGTTGAGAATTCCACTGAGCGCGCCGCTGCGGGCCCGTAACAGACCATCGAGCCCCATACCGAATTCCGGGCGCTGGATCTCCCGGGCGTACGTGGGGCTCACCGTGCTCAGGTGATCGGCGTAGACGAGGCCCGCCTTGAGGAAGGAAAAACTGCCGTAGAGCTCGGTCCCCTGCGGATGAAAGTCCGTGACTGGCAGATGCAGGCGCTCCAGAACCGCGGGGTCGAATCGACCTTGATAGGCCAGATTGTGGATGGTCAGGAGCGTGCGCGGTCGCGCTGCGCCGATGCGCGCCTCCAGCTCCAGCAGATAGGGCACAAGCCCCGTCTGCCAGTCGTTGGCGTGAACGAGCTCCGCCTGCCAGGAGAGTTCCGGTACCCGTCCCTGGGCAATTTCTGCGGCAGCCCGGCACAGACGGGCGAATCGCTCGGCGTTGTCGGGCCAGTCCTCACCCGCGGGATTCTGGTACGGGGACCCCGGGCGCTCATAGTCCGGGTGTCGCAGGAAAAGCCACTGCGGATGATCCATCGGGCTCAGGATTTCCACCCGCTCGCCACTGAACGGCAGCCAGAGATCGGCGCGATGGCGCAGCTGCGCGGAATCCGGCCGACCATACCAGGGGACCAGCACGCGTACATCTTCCCCTGCCGCCAAGAGCTGGCGGGGCAAGGCGCCGCTGACATCCCCGAGGCCGCCGGTCTTGGAAAAAGGGGCCATTTCCGAGGTCACGAAGAGGATCCGCAAGGGCTGCTCCCGTTTTGCCAAAGGGACCATACCCTAGCACGAAAGCCCGTGGGCTTCATCGCCTTTTTTGAATATTCCCGGTGTCTCCCGTATATTCCTCAAGGATTGCGACCCCTCGCCGCAGGGGGCTTTGGCCAAGGAAGACGGGACATGGATATCTGTGAACGTTTCAAGGAGTTTCGGGATCGCGGGCGACTGGTGGTGTACTTCCCCAACACCCATCAGGATGAGGAGCCCGAGGCCTACGCCGTGTTTCTGGCGCTGATGCGACTGCGCATGGGCGTCATGATTCTCGCGCCGGACCTCCCGGAACGCTACGAACCCGTCTACCGGGACGCCATCAAGTACCACCTGCAGACCATCCGCCACAGTCGCCTGTTCACGAGCTTCGTGCCCATCAAGACCCGCGTCTATTTCGTCGAGACGGCAGCGGTGCGGGACGACTTCTACGGCTGTGCCGATTTCTGTGTTCCCGGGGGGAGTCTGGTCGGGGGTTCCGTGGATCTGGCGAGCCCCATCCAAGCGGGCTGCCCCATCGTTCTGGGACCCAAGGCCAGCGATGCCGCGAGCCGGGCCCTGGTGGCCGCAGGCGGCGCCGTGCAGGCCGACAGCATCGCCGCTATCCCGGAACTTGCCAAGGCCTGGCTTACGGAACCGGAAGCGGCCCGGGAGGCGGCTGGAAAGGCCCGCGCCTGGTGGCAGACCCGCTGAGCGGACAGACCATCTCTCTGCTCGGGTAGCGGGGGCTATGCCTCAGGCGTAGTGGCGCTCGATCCAGTCGCGGTAACTGCCGTCCAGAATGGGCCGCCACCAATCGGGGTGTTCCAGGTACCAGCGGATGGTCTGACGGATCCCCTCGGCGAAGGAGAATTGCGGCGCGAAGCCTAGCGCGCCGCGAATTTTCTGGGCATCGATGGCGTAACGGCGATCGTGGCCGGGACGATCGCGCACGTGCTGAATGAGTTCGGCCGATGGCCGTCCACGGCTCGGAGCCGCCAGGGGGTAGCGTTGCAGCCAAGCATCGTCCTCGGCAAAGATCGCATCCACTTCAGCGCAGATGAGCTGGACGATATCCAGGTTGCTCCACTCATTGCAGCCGCCGATGTTGTAGCTCTGCCCCACCTCGCCGCGTTCGAGGATCTCGGCAATCCCGCGGCAGTGATCCTCGACGTACAGCCAGTCGCGAATCTGTCGGCCATCGCCGTAGATGGGCAGAGGCTTGCTGTGGAGGATGTTGACGATGACCAGGGGGATGAGTTTTTCCGGGAAATGGTAGGGCCCATAGTTGTTGGAGCAGTTGCTGGTGGTCGTCTGCAGTCCATAGGTGTGGTGGTAGGCCCGTACCAGATGATCGGCGCCGGCCTTGCTGGCGGCATAGGGTGAGTTGGGTGCGTAGGGTGTATCCTCGCGGAAGGGAGGGTCTTCGGGACCCAGGCTGCCGTAGACCTCGTCCGTCGAAATGTGGTGGAAGCGATGGGGCACGGACCCCTGGGGTCCGTCCAGCCAAACCGCCTTGGCTGCCCGCAGCAGGCTGTGGGTACCCAGGATGTTGCTGCGGATGAAGGCGTCGGGTTCGTGGATGGAGCGGTCGACGTGGCTTTCCGCGGCGAAGTGCACCAACACATTGAGGCGATGATCCCGCAACAGCCGCTCCACGAGATTCTGATCGTTGATGTCGCCCTGGACGAAGCGAAAGCCCGGCCGCTTTTCCAGACCGGCCAGACTGTGCCGGTTGCCGGCGTAGGTCAGGGCATCCAGTACGACCAAGGTGGCGTGGGGATGCTGATGCAGCCAGTAGTGGCAGAAGTTGGCACCGATGAAGCCGGCACCGCCCGTCACCAGCAGGCGTCTCTCCGGGAAGATGTCGTTGTTCGGCATGGTGGCTCTCTTGGAATCAAGCGGTGGATGAAGTCGCCTGGGCGCTGAGCACCCGGCGCAGGGCAACGCGCCAGTGCGGCGCCGCGCCCAGGGCGGCGTAGGCCTCGGTCTTGTCCAGCTGACTGTTGGCTGGACGCCGGGCCGGAGTCGGATAGGCACTCGCAGGAATCGCCTCGATGGGGATGCTGCGGGAGAGCAGACCCAAGGCCAGGGCCTCTTCCTGGATGGCCACGGCAAAATCGTACCAGGAGGCGACGCCGGCGTCGGTCCAGTGCTGGGTACCCCGGAAATCCCGCTGTGCGGTGGCCTGCCAGAGGGCGTCGGCGAGACTCAGGGCGGAGGTGGGGCTGCCCACCTGATCGCAGACGACGCGCAACCGTGGCCGGGTTTCCATGAGTCGCAGCATGGTCTGCAGAAAGTTCTGGCCCCAAGGAGCATAGACCCAGCTGGTGCGCAGAATGAGGGCGTCTTCGCCCAGGGTTTCGCGGATGGCCTGCTCACCCGCTGCCTTGCTGGCACCGTAGACGTTGACGGGTGCCACGGCATCCCGAGGTCGATAGGGCTCTCCCTGACTCCCCGAGAACACAAAATCGGTGGAGATGTGGAGCAGTTCCGCACCCAGGGTCGAAGCGGCGCGGGCAAGGTGGCCAGGGCCCACGGCATTGATGGCCTGGGCCCGGTCCGGTTCCGATTCGGCCCGATCCACGGCGGTGTAGGCGGCTGCGTTGATGATGATCTGCGGTCGGTGGGCGCAGACGCAGGCGGTGACCGCTGCCGCATCGCTGATGTCCAGTTGCTGGCGATCGACGAAGATGGCCTGGACCCCTGCTGGCACACTCTGCGCCAGGGCACGCCCCACCTGGCCCCCCGCACCCGTGATGAGAACCCGCTTGGAGGTTTTGCGCTTATCAGCGTCCATAGCGGTCGAGCAGGTCGTGCAGGGCAGGATAGAGGATGGTGGAGGACGATTCGCGTCCCGCGGTGGCAGTGGGTGGGTAGGGATAGAGAAATTCGTAGAAGTTGTCCATGGGCAGGCCCTGGGTATCGTAGGCTTGGACGCGAATCTCCGCACCCTGGCGCTCTACCCATATGTGGCAGGCGCGAAGACCGCGGGCACTGGGCAGCTCCGTCTGGAAGGGCGAGTCGGCGGCGCCGCAGGCGGCACGCGGGGCAGCGTCGCGCCATTCCCGCAGAAGACTGTCCTCGAGCTTGGCAGCGACCTTGGCCGAGGGCAACAGCAGGGCCCGCCGATCGGTCCAGGCGGCATCGACGGCCGCACGGTCCTGTGGCGCACTGATGGCCACGAGCTGGTGCAGGCGATCCAGGTTTTCCAGGGCCAGGGTGAGTTCCGTCCGGACGGCGGCCTGGCGATGGATGATGTGCACACTCAAGGCGATGGCGCCAATACCATAAGCGCCGATGATGCCCAGTAGAAGCCAGGCAAAAAGGCGGCGTGCGCTGGGCGAGGGGGCGGTCATCAGACGTTGCTGCGGCGCGAGTCGCGCCGCGGAATCTCACCGAGCAGGCTGGCCCGCTTCTGCGCTACGCTGCCTGGCTCGTAGTGCATCACCAGGTGGTTCTCCTTGGCAAAGTGGAGAATCTCCTTGTAGGCCTCGGGGCGGATCTTTTCGAGCTCCTCGTCCATGAGGATGGCGGCGTTGCCGTTGATGGTGGCAGGCTCGATGTACGGCAGGTAGTGGATCTTGTGGTCGCTTCCAAAGTGGGCGAGGCCCACGCCCTCGATGAGCATCTCCGCCCAGGCCGAGGGTCGGAACTTGCGCCCGCTGGCCGTGATTCCTTCAATGATGATCATGCAGCGCCCCTCCGTGAACCGGCGCCATAGCATACCGCAAAGCAGGGCGGTCAGGAAAAGTCAGGGGAAACACTCCAGGTCCGCAAGCAGGCTGCCGGCGGCGTCCTTGGCGGCCAGCGTAGGCAGGGTTCCGGGCGACAAGGGCCAGCGGACGCCCACCGTAGGATCGTCCCAGCGCAGGCAGCGCTCCGCCTCGGGCAGGTAGTAGTCCGTTGCCTTGTAGAGAAAGTCCGCTTGCTCCGACAGCACCAGAAAACCGTGGGCAAAGCCCGGCGGCACCCAGAGCATCTGCGCATTGCCGGCACTCAGGGTGGCGCCGGCCCAGCGGCCGAAATGTGGCGAACTGCGACGCAGGTCCACGGCCACGTCGAATACCTCGCCCGCCACGACGCGCACCAGTTTGCCCTGCGGCTGGCGGATCTGATAGTGCAGGCCGCGCAGGACCCCGCGCTGGGAGCGGCTGTGGTTGTCCTGGACGAAATCCAGATCCAGCCCGGCGGCGGCAAAGCTGCGGCGATTCCAGCTCTCCAGGAAGAAACCACGGGCATCACCAAAGACCCGAGGCGTGATGAGCAGTACATCGGGGATGCTCAGGGCTTCGATCTTCATGGCTGGCGTGGCTCCTCCTCGAGCAGGCGCAGCAGATATTCGCCATAGCCACTCTTGCGCAGGGGCTCGGCCAGCCGGCACAGCGTGTCATCGCCGATGTAGCCCAGGCGCCAGGCGATTTCCTCGGGACAGGCCACCTTGAGACCCTGACGTTCCTCCAAGGTGCGGATGAATTGGGCGGCGTTGAGGAGATCGGCGTGCGTCCCAGTGTCGAGCCAGGCGGTACCGCGGCCGAGAATTTCCACCCGCAATCGGCCGTGGCTGAGATAGAGGTTGTTGAGGTCGGTGATCTCCAGCTCACCGCGGGCCGAGGGGCGCAGCTGCCGTGCCAGCCGACTGCCATCCCCGTCGTAGAAGTACAGACCGGTGACGGCGAAGGAGGAGCGTGGCTGGGCCGGTTTTTCGGCCAGGCTGAGCGCCCGGCCCGTGGCATCGAATTCCACCACGCCGTAGGCCCGGGGATTGGCTACGTGGTAGGCAAAGATGGTGGCCCCATCCGCCTGTGCCGCGATTGCCTGTAGCTTGTCGCTGAGCTCGTGCCCGTAGAAGACGTTGTCGCCCAGTACCAGAGCCGAGGGCGCGCCGGCCAGAAAGTCCTCGGCGATGATGAGGGCCTGGGCCAGCCCTTCGGGTTGGGCCTGTTCCGCATAGTGAAACTCCAGCCCCCACTGGCGACCATCGCCCAGCAGTTGCCGAAAGCGAGGCAGATCGGTGGGGGTGGAGATGATCAGGATCTCGCGGATGCCAGCGAGCATCAGGGTGGACAGCGGATAGTAGATCAGCGGTTTATCGTAGACGGGCATGAGCTGTTTGCTCAGAACCTGCGTCAGCGGATAGAGACGGGTGCCTGAGCCGCCCGCGAGAATGATGCCCTTACGCATGCGGCTGCTCGCCGGCACGCGCCTGGCAGAGTCCGTCGAGGTAGCGCACGAAAGCCGGACCGACCTCCGGATGAAGCTGGGCAAAGGCGATGGTGGCCTGCAGGTAGCCAAGTTTGTCGCCGCAGTCGAAACGCTGTCCTTGGAAGCGGTAGGCGAGAACCTGACGCTCGCCCAAGAGATTCGCTATGGCGTCTGTCAACTGGATTTCCCCACCGGCGCCGCTGCCGAGATTCTCGAGAAAATGGAAGATGCGGGCCGGCAGAATATAGCGCCCCACCACACCGAGATTGGAGGGGGCCTCTTCCGGCTTGGGTTTTTCGACGATGCGGCTCACCTGATAGATGTTGTCGTCCCAGGGACGGGCATCGACGATACCGTAGCGGGAACTGTGCTCCCGCGGAATCTCTTCCACACCCAGTATGCCGGCCTGGTAGCGCCGATACTGCTCCACCATCTGCCCGAGCACCGGCTCCGTCGCCAGCATGAGATCGTCCGCCAGCAGCACCGCAAAGGGTTCATTGCCCACCACCGGGCGCGCCATGAGCACAGCATGGCCAAGGCCCAGGGGGTAGGGCTGACGCAGGAAAATGGTGCTCACATGGCTCGGCAGAATGGCCCGCACCTGTTCCAGCAGGGCGGTCTTCTGCTTTTTTTCCAGTTCCATTTCCAGCTCGTAGGAGACATCGAAGTGATCAGCGATGGCGCGCTTGCCGCGGCCGGTGACGAAGATGAGCTGATCGATACCGGCGGCGATGGCTTCCTCCACCGCGTACTGGATGAGCGGCTTGTCCACCACCGGCATCATCTCCTTGGGACTGGCCTTGGTGGCGGGAAGAAAGCGGGTACCCAGACCGGCTACGGGGAATACGGCTTTACGCACGAGCTCCATGTCGTCTCCTCACTGTATCGTTGGCGCCAGTATAGTGAGCCGCGTCGAGCGCGGCAAAAGTCGAGCTCAGTGCGGGGCCTCCCCCGCTTCGGTTTTATCCGTGGCTTCCGCGGCGGCCTTGACCGCCTGTAGTTTTTCACGCAGATGCCGGCCACTGCCCACACCGCCTGCCATGGCAAAGCGCAGTGCCTGCTGCGGCGAGAGCTCCGGCAGAGGAATGAGCTGGTCGCGTGGCACCACGTAGGTAAAGCCGCCGATGTTGTAGGCCATGGGGACGTAGACGGCCAGACAGTCCTCGCCCAGGCCCGGTATCTCGCTCAATTCGTCGCGAGTGACGAGGCCGATGACGTAGGCGCCGGCGCCGTTCTGCGGCACCAGCACGGCGCTGCGAAAGCCACGGTCCTTGCCGCCCAGCAGCAGTTCCACGGTTTCCTGGATGGTGCTGTAGATGCTGTGGAACACTGGGATACGCTCGAGCACGGCATTGATTCGTTCGAAGATCCAGGCCGACAGGGTGTGCGAGGCGAGAAAGCCGACGCCGAGGATGGTGACCAGGGTCAGCAGGATACCGAGGCCCGGAATGTCGACGCCGAAGAGCGCGTGGATCGGGCCGTTGAAGATCCCATCCACCCAGCGACCCACCATCAGGACGAAATAGATGGTCAGTCCGATGGGGAGGGAGATGAGCAGGCCTTGAACGAACCAGCGGCGCAGGTGCCAGCGCCGCGAGGAAGGGGCTTTCGGAGGACTGGATACCGGTAGCATGGTGCCTCAGCGAAATTCAGTAGTGGCCAGGGAAGCATAGCAAGGCCACCTCCCGGGGCAAAGCGGCAGCGCATCCGTCACAGATCGTCTTCGTCGCCCTGGCTCTTGAACTCTTGAGGCGTGAGTTCGTGCTTGCGCATCAGTTTATAGAGATCCGTACGGTGGCGGCCGGCAATCCGCGCAGCGCGGGAGATGTTGCCGTCCGTCGCCCGCAGCAGGTTCTCCAGGTAGCTGCGCTCGAAGGCTGCCTTGGCGTCCTGCAGCGGTGGGAAGGCGCTGCGGCCGCCGGTACGACTGGCGTCGGGGATGGCCTCGGCCGCGACCCAGCCTTTTTCTGTCAAGGCAGCTGCCAGGGTGACCACGTTCTCCAGCTCGCGGACGTTGCCTGGCCAGGGCCGACAGATCAGCTTGTCCAGGGCCTCAGGGCTGAAGCCTTGGATGGGGCGGCCCAGGCGGGCAATCTCCCGGTCGAGAAAATGCTGGGCCAGCAGGAGGATGTCCTCGGGTCGCTCGGCCAGGCTCGGTACCCGCAGCGGGATGACGTGCAGACGATAATAAAGATCCTCACGAAAGGCGCCGCTGGCCGTCAGTGCGTAGATGTCTTGGTGGGTAGCGCTGATGACGCGGATATCCACGCGATACTCCTCCCGGGAACCCACAGGCCGCAGGGTACCCTCCTGCAGGACGCGCAGGAGCTTGACCTGCAGATTGAGGGGAAGATCAGCAATCTCGTCGAGAAAGAGCGTGCCACCATCGGCGGCGCGAATGAGGCCGAGATGGTCCTGGCTGGCGCCGGTGAAGGCCCCCTTGACGTGACCGAAGAGTTCGCTTTCGGCGAGGTCGGCGACGATGGCGCCACAATTGACGGCAATGAAGGGCCCCTGGGCGCGGGGACTGGCGGCGTGGATGGCGCGTGCTACCCGCTCCTTGCCCGAACCGCTCTCGCCGGTGAGGAAGACGCTGGCCTGCGAGTGGGCGACGCGGGTCAGTTCGTCCACGAGCTTGGCCATGACCGGGCTGCGGTGCAGGATCATCTGCCCGGCCAGATCCTTCAGCGTGGCCCGCAGTCGGCCAGTCTCGCGGCTCGCCTGGCGTTGCCGCAAGGCGGCGGCGACCAGGGATTCCAGCTCCTCACTGCTGAAGGGCTTGCCCAGATAGCCGAAGGCCTGTGCGCGCATGGCAGCCACGGCATTGGGGATGCTGCCGTGGGCGGTGAGGATGATCACCGGCAAATCGGGATCCAGCTCCTGCACCGCTTCGAGAACTTCCATGCCGTCCATCTCGGGCATACGCAGATCGGTGATGACCAGATCCGGGGTCTCCCGCTCCAGGGCCTTTACGGCCTGCATCGGCGCGCTGAAGGCCTGCACCTGGTGTCCCTCGCTCTCGAGCCATAGGCCCAGAAGCCGCAGGAAGTCGGGGTCGTCGTCGATGATGCAGATGTGCGCGGGGTCTATGCCGAGGGATTTCTGAGTCATTGCGGGGCCTTGCTGCTAAGACTTTCCTGCGCCTGTTGATGTAGGAGCTGCTCCAGGCGCTGCAGGCGCTGCGCCGCCGATTCTTCCGCCGCGGATCGGGCGGGGGTGGTAGCGGGAGCAGCGGCACGCGGGCTTCTGGTCGCCTCCGCCGGTGGACAGGAAAGGCCGTGCTGCTGCGAGCGGCTGTAGGCCACCAGGTTCTGCCATGGCCGAATCTCTGCGGCGACGCTGGGGTTCTGGGCGGCCAGCTGCAGTTCCCGACCGGCATTGTCGACACTGGTACGGTTCAGTGGCGTCTGCTGCAGATAGCTGCGGGCGAGAGCGAGATGGATGCGGGCGCAGTCGACGCCGTCGGCTGCGCCGCAGTGGCCAAGGTCTGCCAACAGCTGCGCCCGACTGGAGTTGGGGGCAGGTTGTGCCGACGGCAGTATCTGGGCGCAGGCAGCGAGGGTCGGCAGGGCCATGAGCAGAAAGGGTGTGCGAAGGTTCATGGGCGCGACTCTCTGGGGGGTGGACAGGGGAGCCAGACCTCGGCGCTGAGACCCCCTTGTGGATGATTGCGCACGCGGATCTCGCCGTGCTGGGCCAGTACGAGTTCGCGGGCGATGGCCAGACCGAGACCCGTTCCGCGTGGCAGGTTGCTGCTGGCAGAGACCTGAAAGAAGCGTTCGAAAACGCGGCCCAGGAGTGCCTCGGGTATGCCCGGCCCGTGGTCGCGAACCTGAATCCGCACTCCGCCGCCCTCCGCCTGTGCGGCGACGCGGATGGTATCGCCGGCGACGCTATATTTGTGGGCATTGCTCACCAGATTACTGAGGATCTGGAGCAGACGCTTGGGATCGGCGCGCACCTGGAGTCCCTCGTCCACCGCGATCTCCAAGGTCTGCTGGCGACGGTCCAGCAGGGGCTGCATCCGGCCACGCAACTCCTGCAACTGCGCCGACAGGGGCAGGTCCGTCAGCGAATACTCCAGACTCTGCGCCTGCAGCGCGTGCATGTCCAGCATCTCCTGGATGGCGACGTAGAGCTCCTGGACCTGGCGGGAGATGATCTCCAACACCTCGCGCTGGGCCTGCGAGAGCTTGCCCAGGCGCTCGCTGAGCATCAGCTCGGCGCCAGAGCGGGCCGAGGCCAGTGGGGTTTTCAGTTCGTGCGACACCTGGCTCAGAAAGACGTGGCGCAGGCGCTCCTCCTCACGCAGGCGGCTCTGCATGGTCTCGATGCTCGCCGCCAGATCGCGGATCTCCTGGGGACCCTCCCGTATCAACCGCGTTGCCCGCCCTGCGCCGAGATCTTCCAGAGCGCGGCGGATCTCCCCCAGAGGACGCGTCAGCGCCACCGCGACCCGCCAGGGAATCCACAGGGCGAGGGCCGCCGTCACCGCCACCAGCAGGTAGAGCAGCCAGACCGCTCGGGTCCGTGCTTCGGCGGCCTGTTGTGACTCCTTGAGAAAGAGTTTCTGCAGACTGCCGTGGAGCTCTGCCAGAGCAGCGTCCACGCCTCTCTGGCCAACATCCGCACCGTTTGCCTGGATAGCCGCGCGACCGTATTCGGTGAGGGCGCGACTGAGGGCGAGGACCCGACTGCCAAGCTCGGGATGCTTTTTCTGGACGATGGGCAGCAATGCTTGCAATTCCTGCTGTTCCCTCTGCACCAGGGCGTGAAAGGTGTGCTCATAGCCGCTGTGCGGCAGCACTCCCGCCAGGCGCCGGTAGAATTCGGCCTGTCCCTGAGTGTCACGGATCTCCAGAAGCTGCCGTTGCACCGGCAGTGCCGTATCCAGCAATACATCGCTGCTGCTGCTGAGGCTGTGGATGGCCTGCAGGGCGAGGGCAACGAGCAATGCCACCATGAGGAATATGAGTATGGCAGCGGCTCGTACCCGCCGTGGGATGGACCCGGCTCGACTTCGGTCCTCGGGTTTGCCGGAAAACCAGCTCCGTTCCGTCTCCAATCCTTTGACTACGCTCATGACTGAAACCCCCGCAGTGCTTTGGGGCCCCCTCGATTCTGGCAAGCAAGGCACCAGTGTACGGGAGCGACAGTCTTTCGCCCACTGTAGTCATCTCGCTACGGCAGCGGAAGTCCTGTGTCCGGGAGCGTCTGGCCGGTCCATGACGATGGCGTGGCCGTGGGCGTCGGTATTCGTCTACAGAAAGACCGCTCCCGGGGGACCGATGGCTCGCGCCGCGGCCACTACTTACCGCGCTGGAGCAGGTTTTTTCTCGGCTGGCACGGACTCTGCTTAGGCAAACTGCATAAAATCAGAAAAATACCATGTTCTAATGAACCGACGGTGAAGGAGTCACGATGCAGATACTAGCTTTTTCCTCAGAGCGACCGCGCCACCAGTACCGTCAGGCCCTGTGGGATGGGGCGAGCCACGAGGCGCTGCTTCTGGATTTCACCAGCGCTGCTTTGGAGGCGGATCTGGACCAGCTGCTGGAACAGGACCCGGACATGCGGCCGCGCTATATCCTGGTCAGTCATAGCGACCCCGATCTCAACGAGGCCGCGGAACGCCTGGCTCTGCTCCTGCCCGATGCCCGCCTGCTCTTGCCCAGTGAGGGAAACTGGGACCAAAGCGCCATAGGGCCTCTGTTCCTGGGTCGGCAACCACTGCAGCTCATTCGTCTGGGCAATGGCCATTGGGGCGTCCACGCTCCGGGACACTGCCTGTGTACCGCCGTCTGGGACCGCCACGGTCGCTGGCGCGGAGACGAAGTGGGCTATCAGCGAGTCCGGCATCTGCCAGCCAGTACGCGCCTGTACAGCGCCGGACTGCCCGACAGCGGGCTCGCGGTGGCAAGCTGGCACGCCGCGCGTGGACAGGTGCTGACGCTGGCGCAGCAACGGAAGCACCGCGCCGCCTGAGCGCGTCTCAGGCTTTGTTGGCCTCATCCAGAAGCCGCTGGGCGGCCATGTGGATGCTGTCGTCCAGTTCGATCCCACCGAGCATACGGGCGACCTCGTCTCGTCGTCCCTGAGCATCGAGTACCCGCAGGCGACTGCGGGTTGCCCCATCCTCCACCACTTTCTCTACCAGGAGCTGGTGGTGTGCCTGGGCCGCCACCTGCGGCAGGTGCGTCACGCACAGCACCTGCTGCGCCTTACCCAGGCGGCGGAGCAGACGACCGATACGCTCGGCCACGGCGCCACCCACACCCACATCCACTTCGTCGAAGATCAAAGTGTCGACCTGCTCCGGCTCCGCCAGAATCACCTGCAGGGCGAGGCCGATGCGGGCGAGTTCACCGCCAGAGGCGACCCGGGCCAGTGCTTGCAGGGGATGTCCCGGATTGGCGCTGAAGTGCAGTTCCACCCGGTCCCAGCCTTTGCCTTGCCAAAGGCTGGAATCCTCAGGGTAGCTCTCAATCTCGACCTTCACCGTGGCGTGGGGCATGCCGAGCCCCTGGATTTCGGCGGCAATGGCCGCCGCCAGTTGCGGTGCCGCGGCGTGGCGCGCGCTGCTGACCCGCTGCGCTTGCTCGCGGTAGGAAGCCTCGCTCTGGTGCGCCGCTGCCTGCAGACGCCGCAGACGCTCCTCATCCTGCTCCCCGTCGCCTATTTCCGCGCGCAGCTCTTGCAGCAATGCCAGCAGTCCGGGCATATCCTTCTGGTGCTTGCGTTGCAGATCCTGCAGTACTTGCAGACGCTGGCCGATCTGTTCCAGACGCGCGGGATCCGCCTCCAGATCCTCGTGGTAGCTGCGTAGGAAGCGGCAGGCTTCCTGCACCTGGATTTCCGCACTGTCGATGAGCGCGGCGCTGTCGCCGAGCTGAGCATCCTTCTGGCAGGCTGCCAACAGAGCGTGCTGCGCCTCCCCCAGCAGACCCAGGGCACCGCCGTCGTCCTCCAGCGCCGCCAGGGCCGTCGCCACGGCTTCCCGAAGCTGTTCCACGGCCCCCAGGCGACGCGCCTCATCGCTCAGTGCTTCCCATTCACCGGCGCGCAGACCGACCCGCTCCAGTTCCTCCAGCACGAAGCGGCGCCACTCCCGCTCTGCCCCGCTGCGCTCGCGCTCGCTGCGGTACTGCTCGAGGGCATCCTGAGCAGCACGCCAGGCGCGTTGCCGACGCGCCAGCTCGTCCAACTCCTTGTCCAGGCGCGCGAAGCGATCCAGCAGGGCGCGCTGGCGCTCCGGTCGCAGCAGACCCTGCTGCGCGTTCTGGCCGAGCAGTTCCACCAGATACTCCCCTAGTTCACGAAGCTGGCTGCCCGCTACCTGACGACCGTTGACGAAGGCCCGACTGCGCCCCTGCCGGGGGATGAGTCGACGGACGATGCAGTCCTCGGTATCGTCGTCCAGACCCTGATCGCGCAGCCATTGGCGGGCCGGCGAAGCCTCCGCCAGGCTGAAGCCCGCGGCGATCTCCGCCTGCTCGGCGCCAAAACGCACCAGATCGGCGCTGGCTTTGTCGCCCAGGATCTGGGAGATGGCATCGACGACGATGGACTTGCCCGCGCCCGTCTCTCCCGTCAGCACCGTCATGCCTGCAGCAAGTTCCAACTCCAGGGACTCGATCAGGGCAAAATTACGGATCTCCAGGCGGGTCAGCATCGCTCCTCACCCGGCAGCTCGCCCCAGTGCAGCTTGCGCCGCAGAATACCGTAAAAATCGTGGTCCAGCGGGTGGATGAAGCGCGCCTCACAGGGAGAGCGGCGGACCCGCACCTCATCGCCTGCCTGCATGGGATAGGAATGGTGGCTGTCCAGGCTCAAGGCGGCGGGGTGGCGGGCAGCCAGCAGGGACAGGCGCAGTTCCAGTCGGTCGTCGATGGCGATGGGCCGTGCGCTCAGGGTGTGCGGGCAGATGGGCACCAGCAGCAAGGCCGGCAGTCCGGGGCTCAGGATCGGTCCTCCCGCCGACAGGGCATAGGCGGTGGAGCCCGTCGGTGTGGCGATGATCAGACCATCGGCACGCTCGGTGTAGAGGGGGCGATCGCCGAGCTGCACGCGCAGCTCCACCATGCTCTCACCACAGCCTTTGTGGACGAAGACCTCGTTCAGGGCAAGGCCGCTGACGACGCGGAGCTCATCGCGCCAGAGTTCGGCCACCAACATGCTGCGACGATCCTCCCGATAGGCGCCACGGAAGATGGCTGGTAAGGTCTCGTCGATGGTATCCAGGGGAATGTCCGCGAGAAAGCCGAGTCGCCCCTGGTTGACGCCCAGGACGGCAACCCCGCTGCCGGCGAGACGTCGGGCCGAGCTCAGCAAGGTGCCGTCGCCACCCAAGGAAATCACGAGATCGAGGTCAGGGTCGGGGTCGTCCAGGTTCAGCAAGGGCAGGCGCAGATCGTGCTGCAGTGCCGGCGCGCACTGGCTTTCTAGAAAAACCTCGGCACCCAGGCTGTGCAGCAGGGTTGCCAGGCGCGCGAGACCTGGTCCCGAACCCGAGTCTCGATACTTGCCGATGAGCAGGACGCGCGGAAAGATGGGTGCCATGCTGTTAGCGTACCTTGGGCCATGGCCGGCGCCAAGGGGCGGCTGTCGCCGCGACGGGGCGCCCCACCGTGCCGACCCGAGCGTCGCGGGCCTTGGAGGCGAAGGCCGCGGCGCGCTATCCTCAACCACGATCTTTACCTGGTGAGGAAAGCCTGTGACCGTCCGAATCGATTTTCCGATCCTCAATCGTCTGGGTCTCCACGCGCGCGCGTCGGCGCGCTTCGTCAGCATTGCCGCGCGTTTTCCCTGCCAGGTCTGGGTGGAGCGCGACGGTCAGCGAGTCAACGGCAAGAGCATCATGGGTCTGATGACTTTGGCAGCGGCCCAGGGCAGCACGCTGCAGCTGGAAACCTCCGGCGAGGCCGAGCAGGAGTGCGCCGATGCCCTGCTGGCGCTGACCATGGATCGATTCGGAGAGGGGGAGTGAGCTTCGAGATCAGCGGTATTCCTGCGGCCGCTGGCATCGCCATCGGTACGGCGGTGGTATTGGAGGCCGCCGCCCTGGATATTCCGGAGTATCTCGTGGAGCCAGAGGCGGCCGAGGGCGAGGCCCAAAGGCTGCGCCGGGCACTGGGCTTGGCTCGGGAGGAGTTGCTCCGTGTGCGAGAGGCCATTCCCGGCGACGCGCCACAGGATACCCGACTCTTCATCGACGCCCACCTGCTGATGCTGGATGATCCGGCCCTGCGCGATCGGCCCCTGCGTCTGGTGCTGGACGAGCACCGCAACGCCGCCTGGGCGCTGCATCATGAGCGGGAGCGTCTGCTCGAGATCTTCGAACGCATGGAAGACGCCTACCTACGTGCCAAGCGTGAAGATATCCTGCAGGTGACGGACAGGGTGCTGCGCCACCTCGTGGGTGTGCACGCGCCAGAGCTGCCGGTGGGGGATGAGCGCATCATCGTGGCGGCGGAAATGAGCCCCGCCGATACGGTGCTCCTCAAGCAGGGCAAGGTTCTGGCCTGGGTCACGGACTTTGGCGCGGCCACCTCGCACTCGGCCATCCTCGCACGCAGTCTCGGGCTGCCAGCCGTCGTCGGCACCCACATCGCCAGCCGGCTGCTGCGTACCGGGGACACCGTCGTCGTCGACGGCGAGCAGGGGACGGTCCTGGTGAACCCAGACCCGCTGTTGCTGGAACAGTATCGTGAGCTGCAGGCGCAGCGTCTGCGTCGCCTGCAACTGCTGGAAGAGCAGCGTGATCTGCCTCCCGTGACCCGCGATGGTCTGTCGCTGCACCTCTACGCCAATATCGAGCTGCCCGAGGATGTCGACTGGGTGTTGCGCAGCAACGCCGAGGGTGTGGGCCTCTTCCGCAGCGAATTCCTCTTCATGAACCGCGCCGACAGCCCCAGCGAGGAGGAGCAGTTCCAGGCCTTCAGTCAGGTTCTGAAGGCTCTCGGCGGGGCCCCCGTGACCATCCGTTCCGTGGATATCGGCGCCGACAAAGGTCTGCGCGATGACGAGTTCCGGGCGGCCCACGGCGTGCTCAATCCGGCTCTCGGCCTGCGTGGTCTGCGGCTCTGTCTGCGTCGCCCAGAGTGGTTTCGACCGCACCTGCGGGCCATCCTGCGAGCCTCGGCTCTGGGGCGCGTGCGGCTGATGTTGCCCATGGTCAGCTCCCTCGTGGAACTGCGGCAGACGCGGGCCCTGCTCGCCCAGATTCAGGAGGAATTGCGGCGGGAGGGACACCCCTTCGATCCGCATCTGCCCGTGGGCATCATGGTGGAAGTACCGGCGGTAGCCATGGCAGCCCACAGCTTTACCCGCGATGCCGATTTCTTCTCCATCGGCACCAACGACCTCATCCAGTATGCCTTGGCGGTAGACCGGGGCGACGACGACGTCAACGTCCTCTTCGACCCGCTGCACGTCGGGGTGCTGGCCATGATCCAGCATACCATCGCGGCTGGGCAGACCGCCGGGATACCCGTGGCTATGTGCGGCGAGATGGCTGCCAATCCGGCCCTCACCCCGCTGCTCATTGGTCTGGGTCTGCGCGAATTCAGCATGTTCCCGGGGGCGGTTCCCGAGGTGAAGGCGCAGATCCGCCAGACCTCCGCCGCTGAGGCGCGCGTGCTCGCGCTGCGTATTCTGGCAGGAGAAGATCTTGGCGCGAGCCCGGGGCAATCCGAGGATCTTTGAAGGCCGGGGGCTGCTGCCGATCCTCGCCCTTGGTCTCTTGCTGGCGCTACTGCTTTTCTGGCTGGCGCAGGGGCCTCGCTACCTCGTCGCCCAGGCCCTGAGTGCCGGTGTAGGTCAGAGGGTTCGCCTGGCTGCCAACCCCGGCTTTTTTCTGGACCAGGGCGACCTCGGCATCGTGCTGCGCGGTCTGGTCATCGGACCCTCGCCGGACCCCTTGCTACGGGTGCCCCGATTGCAGACGGAGCTTTCCCTGGCCGAGCTCCTGCGGGGACATCTGCGTCTGCGTCGGGTGTCCGCCGATGCCCCCAGGATCCGGGGTCCCTGGCCGGGCAGTGGCGCCGGCGCCAGCCTGCCGCCACTGCCGCGGGAGCTGCTGCTGCGTGGTGCGACTCTCCAGTGGACGCAGGCAGGGCGAACGCTGCACCTGAGGCATCTGGATCTACGCTGGCAGCAGGGTCGGCTGGATGCGCGCGGGCGCTGGTCCATGCCCGGCGCGGCGGGCGATTTGACTCTACAAGGGCGTCTGCCGACATCGGCCGGCCCACAGATGGGCGAGCTGCAACTGGCGATCCGCAGCAGCCGCGGCAATGATCGCCTCCACCTCAGACTGCAGGGGCTGCAGCGCGACGGCGCCAATCTTGCTCTTGCACGGCTCGAGGGCGAAGGCCACTGGCGCCGTCGGGACTTTTTTCTGAATATGGATGGGCTCACCTGGCAGGCGCAGAGCGCCCGATTTTCCTGTGTGCGCGCACAGGTACAGACCAGCGGTGCCGCCCTTGGACTGCGCGACTTTCGCTTCGATTTGCGGCCATCCCAGTCCTTCGAGACTCGCTTGCAGATGCACATAGCAAAGCCGCAGGCGATCGCTCAGGAGTTCGGTATCCACACTCCACACTTTGCGGCGGCGGCGCGCACTGCCCTGGATCCCCTGCAACTGGAGGGCGAGTTGAGCGGGCGTTGGCCAGCCGACTGGTCCATGAGCGCTGTGGAGGGGCGCCTGGGGACAACCCATTTTCGCGGCCGGCTGCAGCTGCGGCTGCATCCCCTGCGGCTCGACCTCGCTCTGAGCATCCCCTCCCTCGACCTTGACCCTTACCTCCCCCGGTCGTCGCCCCGCACCACCCCCAGCCCTTTGCCAGTATTGCCTACGCAGTGGCCGGTGCAGGGTCGGGTCACCATCGGGCGGCTGCACTGGCAAGGCTACACGGCGCGGGGCGTGGTGATGGAGATCCGGCCCTGAGGCGCCGACAGCAATCTCCAGAGGCCGGCACCTTGGCGTTGGCAGAGGAGCGGCTCGGGCTCGCGCAGCTGCTGCTGCCCTGGTATCGCGACCATGGCCGGCACGAGCTGCCGTGGCGACAGACCCGGGACGACTATGCCCTGTGGCTGGCCGAGGTCCTCCTGCAGCAGACCCAGGTGCGCACTGCCTTGCCTTATTATGGGCGTTTCCTCAGCGCCTTTCCGAGCTGGCAGGATCTGGCCAGTGCGCCGCTGGATGCCGTCCTGGCCCAGTGGAGTGGGCTCGGATACTACGCTCGGGCACGCAACGCGCACCGCGCGGCGCAGATGGTGGTGCAGGAGCACGGTGGCCGATTTCCGCCGACCATGGCCGCTGCCATGGCGCTGCCTGGTGTCGGGCGCAGCACCGCGGCAGCGGTCCTGGCGAGTGCCTATGGCCAGGATCAGGCCATTCTCGATGCCAATGCCCGGAGAGTGCTGTTCCGTGCCGCGGGGCTCGTCGGCGAACCCCGCAGTAGTACCAACGACCGGAAGCTGTGGCGTATCGCCGAGGCGGAGACGCCCGCCGGCGCCGCCCACGACTACAACCAGGCGATTCAGGATCTGGGTGCCGTCCTCTGCCGTGCCGCCCGGCCCGATTGTCCAAACTGCCCGGTGCAAAGCCGATGTCGTGCTGCCGCCCTGCCCAAGCGCCGGGAACTGCCCAGGGAGGGTGACCGCAGTGCGCGTCCGCGGCGCTACGCCACCCTGCTGCTCGCGCGGGACGACGGCGGGCGCGTACTGCTGCAGCGACGGCCCGAGCGCGGCATCTGGGGTGGGCTATGGTCCCTACCCAGCTTGGACGATGAGCAGATTCTCGTGGATAGTAGTCTGCGCGCGCAGGTTCTGGAGCGCTACGCCGCTGCCGTGGGCCTCGTCTTGCACGAGCAGTCCCTGGGTCCGGTGCAGCGCCACACCTTCAGCCATTTTTCGCTGGAATACGCCGTGCTCCACGCAAGCTTGCGCGTCCAGGCGGTGGCCGACAAGGGTTCTCCGCTGCTCTGCTGGGATCTTGCCGCCGCCCTCCAGCTCGGTCTGCCAAGTCCCATCCGACGGCTGCTAGAGCAGCTGGATTGAGCTACACTGCGCAACCGTATTCTGCTTTCGTGAACGACAGGAGTGCTGGCATGACCCGTATGGTGCATTGTGTGAAACTGGGGCGTGAGGCAGAAGGTCTCGATCGTCCCCCCTATCCTGGCCCCCTGGGGGCGCGCATCTATCAGGAAGTTTCCAAGGAGGCCTGGGCCGACTGGCTCAAGCATCAGACCATGCTCATCAACGAGTATCGGCTCTCTCCCATCGATCCCAAGTCTCGCAGTTTTCTGGAGAAGCAGATGGAGGCCTACTTTTTTGGAGAAGGCGCCCAGGCCCCTGAGGGCTACGTTCCGCCCAAGGAATGAACTGTTCCTCTTTCCCGACAAAGGCGATGCAGCAACGACGCGGATTTGCACGGATCGCCGCGGTGCGCGTCGCCGGAAGGTGACGCATGCACAGCTCGGTGCTGGATCGCAGCAGCTCCGGGTGAAAAGTCTATCAATAAATGCATCTATATGACTGTCATTACTATTTTGATGGATGGGGGAGCGAACTCCAAGCGCGTCTGGTGAGGCTGCGGGAGCGCGTCCAAAGGCTTCGACGCAGAACCCAGTACAAAAAACCGACGCCGCCGCCGTTCCTGGGGCCACAGAAATCCCGCAACACTCTGAATAAAAAGCGATAAAGCGTGCTGGCATGGCTTGTGCATTGGTACCTGCGCCGCCCATGCGGCCCGCATCTGCGGTGGATCATCACCTATCTGGAGAGCTTTTTTATGAAGAAGATCATTGCGTTGAGCGTCGCCCTGTCTTTCCTCACCGCCAGCAGCGCTTTCGCTGCCGAGGCTGCCGCCCCCGCCGCTGAGCAGGGTTCTGAGATGGCTGCCCCCCACAAGGCTCCGGAGAAGAAGATGGAGCACAAGGCCTACCATCACCACAAGAACACCCATCACAAGAAGGCGATGGAGAAGAAGGAAGAGGCCAAGGAAGCCGCTCCTGCGGAGTAAGTTACCGCATCGTCAGCCCCCTCTGGGGGCTGCGCCGAAGGCCTGGATCCCATTGGTTCCGGGCCTTTTTTCTGGACGCAGCCCAGCGGCCAGGATATCGATTCGGTCCGGCCACGGCGGTCCCGAAAAAAAGACACCCCGCTAGGAAAGCGGGGTGTGTGGCCTCACGCAAGACGACCCGCACGGGGCCGTCGAACCACCGGCTCAGGCGGGCGACTTCATGGATTTCAGGAAGATACTGGCAAAGCGCACCACGTAGCGCAGCACGTACTGGGTATCCTTGGCGAAAAAGATCTTGATCAGACCAAAGATACCGCCGCCGCGATTGCTTTCGTCCTTCATCTCCTGCTGCGTCTGAGCCAGGGCCTTGGCGGCCTTGTCGACGCCGCTGGCAAAGGCCTGATCCGAGGGCATGAGGGGTACGACCTGTGCCATGACGAGATTGACCTTGTGTAGGAGGCCGGCCTTCTGCAGGTTGCCGAGCAGGGCGAAGAGCTCGGGCAACATATCCAGCAGCTTGGCGTCGTGCAGGCCCTGCACGATTTCCCGCACGCGGCTGGCGATGGATTCGGCGTCGCCTTTGAGAGCCTTGCCACCCAACTGCGCGATCTCGAGCCAGATGGTCGCACCCTGAGCGATGTTCCCGCCGATGCGCTGGATGGTACCGTCCCGCCACATCTCCCCCAGGAAGTCGGCCGCGGTGCCGAAGGCGATATTGAGATCACCCTCCGTCGAGAAGATGTTTTTGAGGTGGATACCCTGGGCCTCCAGGGACTGGGCGGCCGCCGCCATGGACTGGCTGAGCGTCTCGGCCATGACCAAAAGACCGTCCACCCGATCGGCGAGGCTCTCGGAATTGCCCTGTGCCAGGGCCTTGGCGCGCTGCGCGATCTTCAGCCACTTCTCGGCTTCACTGGCCAGCTCATCCAGTTTATCGGGTAGCTGCATCTCGCTGACCATGTCCTTCACCACATTCAGGCCATCCTTGCCCGCCTGCAGGAAGAAGCGCAGGTTTTCCCCATAGCCGGCGAGGTGCTCGATCTGGTCCAGCAAGCCTTCCACGCGGGCGGCCAGATCCGGGGCATCGCCCTGGGCGAGGGCCTTGACCCGCAGAGCGATGCCCAGCCAGCGCCGCCCGCCGCTGCCGATGGTGGCCAGAGCGCCACTCATATCTGCCGACTTCAGCAGCTCCGGAGCCGTATCCGTCAGGGTACCGATAGCCACGCTCATCTGTCCGGCGAGAATCTCGCCCATGTTGAGAATACCGTCCAGACGGTCGTGCAGGCTGGGGGCATCGCCCTGGATGAGGCGCTGCGCACGCTTGGCCAGCTGCAGCCACTGATCCGCCATTTCCTGAATCTCGTCGAGACGGTCGGGGAGGTCCAGCTGGCTGACGACGTTGCCGATCACGCCGACGCCTTCTCTGGCGCTATTGGCCCAGTACTGCAGATTGGCCGCCGCGGCGCGCAACTTCTGCACCATGTCCTCCGGGGAGTCGCCGATGAGCGGGCAACGCAGTTCGCCACTCAGGGCCGCCAGGGACGCGAAGAAGCCGGATTTCTGGAGGTTGTTGAGGATGGTGATGAGCTCGCCGAGGGTCTTGTCCAACTGTGCTTCCTTGACCTCGGAGAGCAGGGCCTTGAGACGTTCCGTGCCGCCCTCGACGGTGAGCATGCCCTGCAGGCTTTCCACCGTTTCGCGCAGGGCGTCCAGCTGCGGCTGGTATTTGGCGAGGAGCTTTTCGGTGTCGATGGCGTTGGGCAACTCGGCGAGCACGTCGCGAAGCATCTGCAGGAGACTCTGTATTTGCAGAGCAGCATCTCCGACCTTGCCCAAACCCTCCCACTGTTTGGGCGTCAGAGGAGTAACGGTGTTGTCCGAGGATGCGACTGCATTTGCGTTGGCCATGACGTGCTATTCTCCCGCTAAAATATGGCTGTACCAGGCTAGTTCTGGTGGAATGGAGCTCTACTCAAAGTTTTCCTTATTTACCACAAAAAACACGGCGTTCCCAGTCCGACACCGCTCTGGCCTCGCTGTGGCACGGTACGCCAGGTGGGCGGGCGGGTGCATGGGCCGTATCATCGCGCAACCTTGGCCGGAGGTCTTGCAAACATGCTTTATGGCAGCAAACGAGAGACTTATCGACAGGTGTTCATCGATCAATGGCAGCGCTATCGTCAGGGGCTGCCGCCGGATGGCATCGGTCAGCGCATCGTTGCGGTGATCCTCGAGCATCCGGAATACCATGGGCTCCTGGAGCACCCGGACCAGGCCCTCGCCGCCGATTTCTCACCGGTCCAGGGCGAAACCAATCCCTTTGCCCACATGGGTCTGCACGTAGCCCTCCTGGAGTTGTTGGCAAACGGGCAGCCGGCAGGTATCGTCGAGGCTTTCGCCAGACTCACCGCACGCTTGGACCGGCATGCCGCGGAGCATGCCTTCGTCGAGTGTCTGGGGGAGTTGATCTGGCAGGGCCAGCGGGTAGGCCGCGAACCGGATCTTCAGGAACTGCTCCCCTGTGTGCGGCGCCTGCACCCGGATGATGGAACCGGAAAACGCCGCTTCGGGAGGGACCCCGACGACGGACTTTGAGGAGGTAGACGATGCATAAGCGGGCAGGGCAGACAGGTGCCGAACAGGTGCATTGGCGGCTGGAAGATCTCTACTCCGGACCGGCCGACCCGCGCCTGGAGGAGGACATGGCCTGGGCCGAGGAGGCCGCGATGGCTTTCGCCGAGACCTATCGGGAAGCCTTACCCAGCCTCGGTGCCGCGCAACTGGCCGAGGCCCTTGACCGCCTGCAGGAGATCCGCCAGCGCCTGGCCCGGGTCGGCAGCTATCGCTACCTGAGCTATGTCACGCACGCCGACGAGGCGAGCTACGGTGCCGCCCTGCAGGCCTATGAGGAGCGCGCCACGCAGATCGGCAATGCCCTGATCTTTTTCGATATCGCTTGGGCACGCCTGGATGAGACCCGAGCCCATGAACTCATGGCGGCGACGGAGCTGGCGTCCTGGCGTCACCTGCTCCATCACTGGCGCGCCTATGGCGAGCATCTTCTCAGCGAGCCCGAGGAGCGGCTCTTGGCGGAGAAACGGGTGACCGGGGCTGGCCTATGGGCGCGCCTCTTCGATGAGACCCTGACGGAGATGCGCTTTTCCCTGCGCGGCAAGAGCCTGAGTGAGCAGGAGATCCTGAGCAAGCTCTCGGATCCGGACCGGGCCTTGCGCCACGATGCGGCGGAGGCTCTCAGTCGCGGGCTGGAGGGGCGACTGCACACGCTCACCACCTGCTTCAATGCCATTCTCGCGGACAAGGCCCTGGACGATCGTCTGCGCCGCTATCCCCACTGGCTGGCAGAGCGCAATCTCGCCAACGAGATCGACGACGCTACGGTGGCGAGTCTCGAGACTGCCGTGGTGGCGCGCTACCCCCTGGTCGCCCGTTACTATCGGCTCAAGGCGCAGCTACTCGGTATCGACCGACTCATGGACTACGATCGCTACGCCCCCCTGCCGGGCAAGTCCCGCACCCACGACTGGCAGGACTGCCGCCGCATCGTGCTGGCGGCGGTCGCGGACTTCTCGCCGGAAATGGCCGCCATCGGTCAACGCTTCTTTGACGAGGAGTGGATCGACGCGGCCCTGGCCCCGGGCAAGCGGGGCGGCGCCTTCGCCCACCCCGTCACGCCCGACGTGCACCCCTATCTCATGGTCAACTATACGGGCCAGACCCGCGACGTGATGACCGTGGCCCACGAGCTCGGACACGGTATCCATCAGTATCTGGCGCGGGAGCAGGGTTTCCTCAACGCCGACACCCCCCTGACCACGGCAGAGACCGCATCGGTCTTCGGGGAGATGCTCACTTTCGAGCAGCTTCTGCGGGAAGAGAGCGATCCACGCGGGCGCCTGGCGCTCCTTTGCGGCAAGATCGAAGATACCTTCGCCACGGTCTTTCGGCAGATGGCGATGCATCGCTTCGAGGGGCAAATGCACGAGGCGCGCCGGCGGGAGGGCGAACTGAGTCGCGAGCGGCTGGCGCAGCTCTGGCTTGCCACCCAGACCGAGCAGTTCGGTGATTCGGTCCACTTCAGCCCCGGCTACCGCTGGTGGTGGAGCTACATACCGCACTTCATCGGCTCGCCGGGCTACGTGTATGCCTACGCCTTCGGCGAACTCCTGACCCTGGCGCTCATCCAGCGTTATCGCGCCGAGGGTAAGGCCTTCGTCCCGCGCTACATCGAGATGCTGCGGCTGGGCGGTTCCCGCAGTCCGGTGGAGGTGGTTGGGGTGACGGGTGTCGATCTCACGGATCCGAACATCTGGTCCAGCGCCCTGGATTACCTGGAAAGTCTGGTGGTGCAGGCCGAGTCCCTGGCGCAGGAGTGCGGCGATGTCTGAGGCCTGGCGCGACGAGCGGGACAGCCTGGGGGTGGTACGGGTGGCGGCGGACGCCCTCTGGGGCGCGCAGACCCAGCGTTCGCTGGAGCATTTTGCCATTGGCACCGAGACCATGCCGCTGGAGCTGATCCACGCCCTGGCGCAGATCAAGGGGGCAGCGGCCCTGGTCAATGCTGAGCTTGGTCTGCTCCCCGCCGAGCTGGCCGCCGCCATTGCCGAGGCGGCAGCGGAGGTGGCGGCGGGGCGCTGGGATGCCCATTTCCCCCTGCGCGTCTGGCAGACGGGCAGCGGCACCCAGAGCAACATGAACGTCAATGAGGTCATTGCCAATCTCGTCAACGAGCGCCTGGGATCGACACGGGGCAGCAAGTGTCCGGTGCACCCCAACGACCACGTCAACCTGGGGCAGTCCTCCAACGATGTCTTTCCGACGGCCATGCACCTGGCGGTGCTGCAGCAGGTGCACGAACACTTCCTGCCGCGCCTCGCCGCCACGCGCGCGCGATTTTGCCGAGATCCTCAAGATCGGCCGCACCCACCTCATGGACGCTGTACCTTTGAGCCTGGGGCAGGAGTTTTCCGGCTATGCCGATCAACTGCGTCAGGGCGAGGACGCCCTGCGGGCAAGCCTTTCGGGGCTCGGCGCGGTGGCCCTGGGGGGGACGGCGGTGGGTACGGGGCTCAATACCCACCCGGACTTTGCCCGACGGGTCTGCGCTCGGCTCGCCGATGCCACCGGTATGCCCCTGCATCCGGCGGAAAATCCCTTTGCGGCGCTGGCGGGGCATGAGGCGCTGACGACCTTGAGCGCTGCCCTGCGTACTCTCGCCATGTCGGCCATGAAGATAGCCAACGACATCCGCTGGATGGGCTCGGGACCGCGGGCTGGTCTGGGCGAGCTGGCGCTACCGGAAAACGAGCCGGGCTCTTCCATCATGCCGGGCAAGGTGAACCCCACCCAGGCCGAAGCACTGACCATGGTCTGCGTGCAGGTCTTCGGCAACGATGCGGCGGTGGCCTTTGCCGCCTCCCAGGGGCAGTTCGAACTGAATGTCTTCAAGCCGGTCATAGCCAAGAACGTGCTCGACTCCCTGCGGCTTCTGGGTGACGCTCTCGATTCCTTCGGCCGTCACTGTCTGGATGGCCTGCAGCCGCGGCGCGAGGTCCTGGGCCGGCACCTGCACCGTTCCCTCATGCTGGTCACGGCTCTGGCGCCGCGCCTCGGTTACGAGAAAGCGGCGATGGTCGCGCAGTACGCCCACCGGCACGACCTCGATCTGCTGAGCGCGGTGCTTGCCCTGGGCTACCTGGAGCGCGAGGAGGCGGAGCGGCTGCTGCAGCCCGAGCAGATGCTGGGGCCGGCTGCGCCACAGACCGCGCCATAGAGATAGTCGCCATTCCCACTCTTCTGGCCACGAAAAGGAAGCGTTCATGATCTTGATTCTGGATACCGACCTCACCGAAGAATCGCCGACCTTTCAGGCGCTCTTGCAGCATCTGCGCGGCCTGGAGGGGATCGAGCATCGGGTGCATCGGGTGCAGGGAGCCGAACAGACCCTGCGCGAGATCTATCTCATTGGCAACACCAAGGCCCTGCGCATCGAGGATATGGAGGCTTTACCAGGGGTTGCCAGAGCGATCCGGGTGTCGCGGGAATACCGGGTGCTGGGGCGACACGCGGGGGACGAGCGGCCCACGGGCTTCGATTACCGCGGCGTCCACTTTGGCCAGGATAACCTCAACGTTTTCGCCGGACTGTGTGCCGTGGACACCCGCGAGCATGTGGAGGCCATGATGCGCGCCCTTAAGGACAACGGTCAGGTGTGCACGCGCATGGGGGCCTACAAGCCCCGCACCAGTCCCTATGCCTTCCAGGGCCACGGTGCCGCCTGTCTGCCTTATGTCTTTGAGCTGGCCGGTAAGTACGGCATCCAGGTCATCGCCATGGAGATCCTCCACGAGGCGCACATGGATGAAATCCGCAAGGCCCTGGAGCAGACCGGGCAGCCTACCGGCGTCATGCTGCAGATCGGCACCCGCAATACCCAGAACTTCGAACTCCTCAAGGCGGTGGGACGGCAGCGGGATTTTCCGGTGCTGCTCAAGCGCGGTTTCGGCATTACCCTGGAAGAATCCCTCAATGCCGCCGAATACCTGGCTTCCGAGGGCAACGATCGCGTGGTCTTCGGGCTGCGTGGCATGAAGACCAACCTGGGAGACCCACATCGCAATTTCGTGGATTTTGCCCAGGTGCCGGTGGTGAAGCGGCTGACCCGTATGCCCGTCTGCATCGATCCCTCCCACTCCGTCGGTAGTCGGGAGGTGGGACCGGACGGTATCCCGGAGGTGTTTCAGGTGACGGCGCAGGGCGTGATCGCCGGCGCCAACATGATCCTGGTGGATTTTCATCCCGATCCTGCTACCGCTCTGGTAGATGGACCGCAGGCCCTGCGTTTGGAAGAGTTGCCTTGGTTCCTGGAGGACGTGCGTCTGGCGCGGGAGGCCTATGAGGAGCGTCGGCTGTTGGCGGAGGCGCAGCACTTCGCCCGCAGCTAGAGCCAGACCAGGCGATTGCGTCCTTTCCTTTTGGCTCCACAGAGGATGCGGTCCGCTGGCGTCCGTCCCTCGGTACGATCGGGCACGCGCAGATAGCAGAACGAGGCGCCGATGAGAAAAAGGGCTTGAAACCGCTGGGGCCGGTCAATGGCGGCGATGATGCCGATCATGGCGCCGACGGGGTG
Source organism: Acidithiobacillus sp. (assembly GCF_023256195.1). Classification (GTDB taxonomy): domain Bacteria; phylum Pseudomonadota; class Gammaproteobacteria; order Acidithiobacillales; family Acidithiobacillaceae; genus Acidithiobacillus_A. The sequence goes on along the minus strand of NZ_JAGDWX010000018.1, from coordinate 21,648 downwards.
GCCAATATACAGGATCGGCGGATTTTGTAGCCCTTGGTGCAGATGCGGGAGGACAGCGGGCGGCCGCAGGAGATCGTCTGCGTAGGCAAAGGGGTTTTCGTGGTGTTCTCGGTCGTAGCGTGCGACCGTATCGGCGGCAGAGCCTGCCAGGACGTAACGGATGTAACCAACGTCTTCAGCTAGGCAGCCCAACAAGGCGCCTCACAGCGTCTTGTCCAAGCCGAAGCCGTTGACAAAAGAGGGCGGGCACCGTGCCCGCCCTGCTCAGGTCAACAGAAACCGTCTAATGGGTAGCTACAAGTCTTGTCTCGATCAAGGTTGGGCCAAAAGCTAGACACAGGTGAAGCCAATCGTCCGGACGCCCGCAACTCACCCAACGAGCCGCGTTGCGCCGCAAAGGCCCCAAGGATTCGTCAATTAGTTGTTGCCCTTGAATATTCCTGCGCCACCCCGTCTTCCCCATAGCGTACATAGGTGCCGTAGCGCTCGCCGCCGGGACGGCTCGGCAAGAGGAGCAAGAAGATAAGGGCAAGACCGAGGATCGGGACGAAATTCAGCAGGACCCACCAACCAGACAATCCAGCGTCGTGCAGGCGTCGGATGGTGATGGCGTACAGGGGGATCATCATGCCGAGTAAGAGTACGAAGAACCCCAAGACAAGAACCGTCCCGAAGATCCCCAGTCCCCCTTGATCTTGGGGAAAAAGAACCATGAGCAAAGCGACTGATCCCAAAAGCAGCAGGTAGAAGCTCAAAGTGAACCACCAAAAGGCAGCACGCTTCGTACGCCCTTGAAAATTCGCGTAATTCCGATAAATTTCGTACTTGTAGATGTCCAACAATCCCATGCACTCCCTCCTTTCGTACCGGTCATAGGCAGGACGCACCATGCGGCCTGCCGGCCAAGGTGGGGCGCACGGGTAGTGTGGATGCACCGAAGCCGCCCGTACGCTCCCCCCACTTGCTGTGGTGTTTAGTTTGGCTGCACGAGCGGCCCGCGGTTTGGACGCAAGCGGGCGCAGTCTGCGCCGCGCGCATCGCGCGATGCTCAGTATAAGGACTAAGTTATTGAAAAGGCAATAAGGAAGGGGATAGCGCCGTCCGGGGTGGAGGCCGCGGACCGGCTACTTGATACGCATGCCGGGGACGGCGCCGCTGTCGGGGGAGAGAAGGAAAGGACCTCCCTCGGGGCCGCTCGCGGCCAGGACCATGCCCTCGGAAAGGCCGAAGCGCATCTTGCGTGGGGCGAGGTTGGCGACCATCACCGTCAGCCGACCCTGCAGATCCTCCGGACGATAGGCGGCTTTGATGCCGGCAAAGACTTGGCGCGGCTTGTCTTCGCCGATGTCGAGACTGAGGCGCAGGAGCTTTTCCGCTCCTTCCACTGCCTCGGCAGCGACGATACGGGCCACCCGCAGCTCCACCCGGGTAAAGTCGTCGATGCTGATGGTGGGCGTGGCTTCTGCCCCTTCCGCGCTCCCGCCCGGCGCCTGAGTCTTGGGAGTCTGGTCGGTGGGCTTGGTCTTCGGAGCCTCGCTGGCCGGGCTTGAGGGACTGGCGATGAGACTGTCCACGATGGTCTTCTCCATTCTTTGCAGCAGGTGCTGGTAGGGCGCGATGTCGTGATCGAGCAGCGGTTCGGCCGTGGCGTCCCAGTCCAGGGGGCAGTGCAGGAAATCCAGGGATCGGCGCGCCAGTTGTGGCACCACGGGGCTCAGCAGGGTGACCAGCAGACGGAAGGCGTTGAGGGTCGTGCTGGCGACGCGCAGCAAGGCTTCGTGTTGACTGGGGTCTTTCGCCAGAAGCCAGGGGGCGGCGCGGTCCACGTAGGCATTGACGCGATCTGCCAGAGCCATGATGTCACGGATGGCGCGGGCATAGTCCCGTTCGGCGTAGGCCGCACCGATCCCTTCCCGTTGCGCCGCCAGTTCGCGGTAGAAGTCGGTGTCCTCGCCCAGGCTCGGGGCCAATCGACCGCCACCGTACCGATGGATGAAACCAGCGCTGCGAGCCGCGAGATTGACGACCTTGCCCACCAGGTCGCCATTGCCCTTGAGCAGGAAATCTTCGAGGTTGAGGTCGATGTCCTCCGCACGCGGATGGAGCTTGCTGGCGAAGTAGTAGCGCAGGAACTCCGGCTCCAGGCGCTCCAGATATTGGGCAGCGGTGATAGAGGTACCGCGGGACTTGCTCATCTTGGCGCCGTTGACGGTCATGAAACCGTGGGTGAACACGGCCGTCGGCAGGCGATAGCCGGCGCCCTTGAGCATGGCCGGCCAGAACAGGGCGTGAAAGTAGATGATGTCCTTGCCGATGAAGTGGTAGACCTCACTCTCGGCATCAGCGCCCCAGTAGGTGTCGAAGTCCCGGCCGTGCTCCTCGCACCAGCGGCGGGTGGCGGCCATGTAACCGGGCAGGGCGTCGAGCCAGACGTAGAAGAACTTGTCCTGAGTATCGGGGATGGGGATGCCGAAATAGGGCGCATCGCGACTGATGTCCCAGTCCGCGAGGCCCGTCGCAAACCACTCGTCCAGTTTGTTGGCCATCTCCTCCTGCAGGGTACCGCTGTGAATCCACTGCCGCAGAAAGTCGGAAAAGTCCCCCAGGGCGAAGAAATAGTGCTCCGTAGGGCGCCGCTCGGGGGTGGCGCCGGAGATGGCGGAGACGGCATCCAGCAGGTCGGTGGGGCTGTAGGTGGCACCGCAGACTTCGCAACTGTCCCCATACTGATCGGCAGCTCCGCACTTGGGGCAGGTGCCCCGGATGAAACGGTCCGGCAGGAAGATTCCGGCTACGGGGTCGTAGGCCTGCTCGATCTCGCGCACGACGATATGCTCTCCGGCGCGTAGACGGCGATAGATTTCCTGAGAGATGGCAAAGTTTTCCGGCGAGTGGGTGCTGTGATAGCAGTCGAAGCCGATGCCAAAGGCGGTGAAATCGCGCAGATGCTCCGTCTGCATGCGGGCGACCAAGGTCTCCGGCGTTATGCCCTCACTCTGGGCTCGCAGCATGATGGGCGTACCGTGGGCATCGTCGGCGCAGACGTAGGTGCAGTCGTGGCCCCGCAGCTTGTGGTAGCGCACCCAGATGTCCGTCTGGGTGTACTCCACGAGGTGGCCAAGGTGCAGAGGCCCGTTGGCGTAGGGGAGAGCACTGGTGACGAGGATCTTGCGTTTCATAGTCCGCTAAATTACCTGCCTTGCCGGCGCGGAGCAATGGGCGGCGGACGATCTGGCGCGGCAGATTCGTTGCCTTTGTGGCATACTGGGGCTTTGTGGTTCAGGAGTTGCCATGTCCAGCCATGCCTTGCCCCGGCCCGATTACGCTGGCCGCCGCCGTCGCCTCATGGAGCGGCTCCCCGGTGGGGTGGCCATCGTCCCGACGGCCGCTGAAAAATTCCGTAATGCCGATGTCCACTATCCCTTTCGCCCCGATTCCGATTTCTGGTACCTGACCGGCTTTGCCGAGCCCGAGGCGGTGCTGGTGCTGGTACCGGGTCATCCCGAGGGCGAGCAGTGGCTGTTCTGTCGGCCACGCGACCCGGAACGGGAGACCTGGGACGGTCGTCGTGCAGGTCTGGAGGGCGCCAAGGAGCTCTGTGGTGTCGACCAGACTCGCTCCATCGCCGAGCTGGACAGCCTGCTACCCGAGCTTTTGCAGAACCGGGAGTTGCTCTGCGCACCCCTGGGACGTTCTGCCGACTTCGACGCCCGCCTGATGCTCTGGCGTAATCAGGCCCGCAGCCGCTCCCGGGCGGGCATACGCTACCCCCAGGAGCTGGTGGATCTCGGTTTTCTGTTGCACGAGATGCGGGTCATCAAGGATCCGATCGAGCAGGAACACCTGCGTGCGGCCGTGGGGATCAGTGCTGCTGGTCATCGCCATGGCATGCGGGTCTGCCGTCCTGGGATGACCGAATACCAACTGCAGGCAGAGATCGAGTTCGTCTTCCAGCGCCTGGGCGCGCGCAGCGTCGCCTATCCCAGTATCGTCGGCGGCGGGGTCAATGGCTGCATCCTGCATTACACCGAAAACAGCGACGAACTCGTGGACGGCGACCTCGTCCTCATCGACGCCGGCGCGGAATACGGCAATTATGCCGGCGACATCACCCGCACCTATCCCGTCAACGGCGTCTTCAGCCCGGCACAACGAGAAATCTACGAGCTGGTACTCGCCAGCCAGAAGGCGGCCATCGCCGCCCTCGTCCCCGGCCGCTCCGTCGCTGACTACCACGAGGCGGCGGTGGCTGTGCTGGTGGATGGTCTGCGCGATCTCAAGATCCTGTCGGAAAGCCGCGAAGCCATTCTCGAGCAGGGGCTCTACCGCAGTTTCTATATGCACCGCACCGGCCACTGGCTCGGTCTGGACGTACACGACGCCGGTTCCTATCGCCAACGCGACGGCAGCTGGCGACCGCTGGAGGCGGGCATGGTGGTGACGGCGGAGCCCGGACTCTACTTCGCTCCACAACACCCCGCCTGCCCGGAGCGCTACCGCGGCATTGGTATCCGCATCGAGGACGACTGCCTGATTACCGAGACGGGCGTGGAGATTCTCTCGGCGGCGGCACCCAAGGAGATCGAAGAGATCGAGTCCCTCATGGCCCTGGGCAGTTAACCGGCGTGATCCGTCGCCCGCCCGCTCAGGAATCCGTGCTGGATGGCAGCTTGGCGGGCAGGATGCGCAGTTCCGCTTCCTTGACGCCAAACTGCACGGCCTCGTGCACCGAGTCCATGAGGATGTCCGCGGCCATCTTGTAGCGGGCATTCATGGTGTCCCAGACCACGCCCCGGACCACCTTTCCCGAGGATAGAACGATCTCCACCCGCTCACCGCAGCGATTGCCACCGTCCTTGCGAAAAAAGAGATCCTGCGACAGGGCGATCTGATCCGGTCGGGTGGGGCCACAGGCCGAAATCTCGGGATCGCTGCTGGTCTGCCAGGGCACGGCGTTGTAGGCGGTCACCCGGTGCAGATAAAAGACGCGATGGTCCAGGAGCAGGGTACCATGGTCCTGGTCCTGGAGCGTCGTGCTCGTAGCCGTCGCAACGGTCGGGGTGAGGTTCAGGGACGCCGACGCTGCTGCCGGGGCGTCCAAAGGCTGGGCCCAGGCCCAGGAAAGTTCTGGCCGCGCCAGAGAGAGGGTATTGGGGAGCGCGAACGCCAACAGGGCGACACCGGCACCCACGAAGATACCTTTGAACAATCTTCAACTCCTTTTGCCTAGTGCGATCTTCGCCGAGATCTCTGCGCTTTATAAAGCGCTTTTATCCACCAGCAATGGTTTTTGGGTCGCAAACTATCTCAAAAAAACCTGCCTAAATCAATAGCCTGCTTATACGCCTTGCTAATCAATGAGATGAGATCAAGTTACTGAAGTCAGTAGAAAAAAACCACGCAGCAGGAGATTCGGGACCAACTCGCCCTGCCCGAGCCGGGCCTGCAGTAAAGGGGCGTCACCGCCCGTCAGGAGGAGGCCCAGGTCCGGATAGCGACGGCGCCCGTCCCGCAGGGCGGCATCCACGGCCGCTGCTGCCCCCGCCGTCACCCCCAGCAGTAGACACTCCTCGGTGGAGTTACCAAAATCCACGGCGCAGGATTGGGGGGACAGCGTCGGAAGCTGGGCCGTGTGCTGGGCCAGCGCGCGCAAGGAGAGGCCCAACCCTGGTAGGATACGGCCACCGTGAAAGCGCCCATCGGCCAGCAGATCCAAGGTGATGGCGGTACCCGCATCCACCACCAAAAGGTTTCGATCCGGCCAGTCCCGGGCGGCGGCGAGCAGGCAGCAGCGGCGATCGAAGCCAAGACTCTGGGGCGGCTCATAGGCGTTGGGCAGCAGTGCGTGAAAACGCTCCGCATCCCAGTCGCGTATCTGCCCCGAGGCGAGGCATGCTCGCCAGAGCGCTTCCCGCTCCGGGACGACACCGCCAAGGTAGATGGGTTCTTCCGCCAGCCAGGAGGACCAGGGCGATGGTAATCCGGCAAGTATCTCGGCAATGGCGGCGCCGCTGGGACGGCGCTCGACACGAAAGTTCCGTCCGTCTTCGGTGTGGGCGATCTGCGTGTGGGTGTTGCCGATGGCGATGAGGATCATGGGGCCGGTCGAATACGGACATCCGCGGCATCGAGATACCGTTCCTCACCAGCGATCTGGACGCGCAGACGGCCAGCGTGGTCGACGCCACGGGCCTGTCCCAGCCGGCACTGGCCATCACGCTGGACTTCCACTGTCTGGCCGCAGAGGCGGTCGGCCGCCGCCCAGCGCTCGGCAAAGGCGGTGAAACCCGCGCTGGCCAGCAGCGGGAAGTCTACCTGCCACTGCCGCAGGATCGCGGCGGCCAGGGCGTTGCGGTCGACCCGCTGGCCATGCTCGGCAAGGCAGGTGCCGCTGGCATCCAGACCCGGGTCCAGGTGGCAGTTGAGACCCATGCCCAGCACCCAATCCTGCTGCCCGCCCCGCCGCCGACCTTCGGCGAGAAAGCCGCCCAGCTTGCGTCCGTCCAGCCAGAGATCGTTGGGCCACTTGACCCACAGTCCCGGGAGTTGGGCAGCCAGCACCTGGTATGCGCTCAGTGCCGCTACCAGGGGCAGGCTCGCCGGCGGTTTGGCCGGGGCAGACAGGCGCAGACTGAGATAGAGGTGGCGGCCAAAGGGCGAGTACCAGCTCCGGCCACGCCGACCACGCCCTGCCCATTGTGCTTCGCTCAGACAGAGCTGGAGCTCGGCCTGTTCCAGTATGCGGGTATTGGTGGAGTCGCAGAAGGGCAGAATCTCGGCGGGCGGTAGACCCGGGCCAGCCAGCTTGGCGATGCGCGCGGCATCCAGGCGCTCGGCGGGATAGTCCAGAACCGGTCTATCGCGGTCGAAGCGCAGCGGCAAACCCCAGTGCCTCGCCTCGGCGAGGACTACCGCTTGGGTCGAGGCATCCAGCCTTGCCGCCGCGCTCTCTGCCGCCGCCCTTGCCCCGTTACCGGCGGCAGCAGTCATCACCTGGCGCAGCAAGGCCGAGGGTTCAGGAGCGGATATGACCGTCCCCCAGCACGATCCACTTCTGCAGGGTCAGGCCCTCCAGGCCTACCGGCCCGCGTACGTGCAGACGGTTGGTGGAAATACCGATCTCTGCCCCCAGACCATACTCGAAGCCGTCGGCAAAGCGGGTGGAGGCATTGACCATCACCGAGCTGGAATCTACCTCCCGCAGGAAGCGGCGAGCCGTCGTGATGTTTTCGGTGACAATGGACTCCGTGTGCCCGGAGCCATAGCGGGCGATGTGGGCGATGGCGGCATCGAGGTCGTCGACGATCTTGAGGGAGAGGATGGCCGCCAGATATTCCGTGGCGAAGTCCTCTTCCGTCGCCGCCACCGCCCCAGGAATGCGGGGCAGACTCTCGCTACAGGCACGGATCTCCACGCCTTTCTCGCGCAGAGCCGTCGTCAGGGGCTCCAGCAGGTCGTCCACCCGGTCGCGATGGATGAGCAGACTCTCGGCGGTGTTGCAGGTGCCGAGCCGCTGGGTCTTGGCATTGACCACGATCTTCAGAGCCTTGGTGGCGTCGGCGTCGCGATCCACGTAGACGTGGCAGTTGCCGTCCAGATGCATGATGACCGGCACCGTGGCCTCCGCGCGGATCCGGCTCAAGAGACCCTTGCCGCCCCGGGGAATGATCACGTCCACCAGATCGTCCATACGGATGAGGGCTCCCACAGCCTCCCGATCGGGAATCTGTAGGTACTGCACCACGTCCAGGGGCAACTGCGCCCGGCCCAGCGCGGCACGCAGACGCTCGGCGATGGCCAGATTGCTGTGCAGGGATTCGGAGCCACCGCGCAGGATCACGGCATTGCCGGATTTCAGGCAGAGACCCGCGGCATCGGCCGTTACATTGGGGCGGGACTCGTAGATCATGGCGATGACGCCCAGGGGCATGCGCATGCGCCCCACCTGGATACCGCTGGGGCGATAGGCCAGATCGGTGATCTCCCCCACGGGATCGGGGAGGGCGGCGATCTGCTCGAGGCCCGTGGCCATGGCCTCGATGCGGCCCTCGTCCAGGCGCAGGCGATCCATGAAGGCCGGATCCCGACCGGCCGCCTCGGCGGCGCGTAGATCCTTGCGGTTGGCGCGCTGGATATCCTCGGCGTCGCGGCGCAGGAATTCCGCCATTCCCAGCAGTGCGCGATTCTTGGCACCGCTGTCGCTGCCCAGCAGCTGCCCCTGGGCCCGGCGCGCGCGTTGGCCGAGGGTGCGGACTTCCGCCTCGATTTTCTGAGTCATACGGTCTCCTCGCTAGTGGCAGGCCAGAGCAGGGCGGCCTTTCTTGCCGCAATGCCCATGGCGTAAAGCCGCATTGTGCCTTCAGGGGCGGGCAGCGGCAATGCGCAGGGCAAGGCTGCCGATGGCCGGCCACAAAGGACTCGGATCCTGACCTTTGATGCGCGCGTCGATGGCGCGGCAGCTGGCCAGGCCGTCCCACAGCGTCTTGGCCGGGATGCGCGCCGCTGCCTGGCGCAGCCACAGACTCCGGGGAGGGAAGAGTCGCTCCTCGCGACACAGGGTGGTGGCGTCTTCGCTCTGCAGGCGTAGCAAGAGCCGCAGATCGCGGTGCAGTGCCCATAGCAGCAGCACGGGCTCGGCGTCACCGCCTCGCAGCCGGCCCAAGATGTGGTCTACCCGTTCCATCTCGCCGCGCAGCGCGGCATCGGCCAGTTCAAAGACCGTGAAGCGGCTATCATCGGCCAGCTGTTCCCGGATGGTAACGGCATCGATGCGGCCCTGGGCAGACTCGCCCAGTCGCAGGATGGCCTGCTGACAGGCCGCAAGATTGCCGGCGGTCAGTTCGCAGAGCAGCTGCAGGCCCGCGTCATCGGCCGCGAGGCCGGCCTGGCGCAGTCGCGCTGCCACCCATTGCGGCCATTCCTGGGCGTTGGGTGGGTACAGGATGAGCACTGCCGCCGATTTTTCCAGCGTGCGGAACCACTCCTGCTTCTGCTGCCCGGGATCGGGGCGGGGGCCGACCAGACAAAGGCGGGTCGTTTCCGCGGGGGCGGCGAGCCAGTGTGCCAGGGCCGTGGTAGCGGCCTTGGGCAACTTCAGATGATCCAGCTGCAGGATCAGGCAGCGATTCTCGGTGAAGAGGGAGAGGGCGTCGCGCTCGTCCCGCAGTGCTTCCCAGGGTTCATCCTGCTGGTAGAGCCGCTGGCGTGCGGTGTAACCCTGCACTCGGGCCGCCTCCAGATAATGCGCCAGCGCCTCTTGGCGCAGCAGGATCTCGTCGCTGAAGATGGCGGCAACGGCGGGCAGAGCCTGCTGCACATGCGCCGACCACCGCTCGCCCTTGACGCGCATCAGTGTCCGTCGCGCAGACCCTGGTTATAGAGGACTCGACGCAGGATATCGCGGGCCCCTTCTTGGAACAGCAGGCGCTGGTCTTCCTCCTGCTGTACGTTGGTGGCGAGGGGGTTGGAGCTGTTATAGGTAAAGCTGTGCTCCACCAACAAGGGTTGCGGTGGCAGCAGGACCCGATCCCCCTGGCGCAGACTGATCTCGGCGTGCAAGGTATTGAGAAACTCCAGCGCAACGCCGGTACTGGGACTGATGCTGATGATACGCTGGCTGACATAGGCATTGCTGATGTGCAGCACCGGTGCGGTGGCAGAGCTGTGATTTCCGTCGCGGGCAAGTTCCCGCTCCACGGCAGTGGCCAGCGACCCCCCCGCCGGCCCCGAGGCAACCACCTGCAGGCCCTGCAGGCGCGGTGGGATGGTGCTGCCCGTGGGCAGGTGAAAGCCACAGGCACTGAGGCTCGCCCCCAACAGCAGTACCGTCAGCCGTAGCGCAGGACCCGAAAACTGGCGTCGCATCAGGAGAGCACCAGATTGACGAGTCGGCCCGGCACGACGATGACCCGTTGCAATTCTCTGCCTTCCACGTGTTTCTGCACACGGGGGTGGGCCAGGGTCAGGGCGCGGATTTCCGCCTCGTCGGCGCTCGCTGGAAAATCCAGACGTTCCCGCAGCTTGCCGTTGACCTGGACGACCAGGGTCAAAGTTTCGGTCAGCAGCGCCTCGGGATCCACCTCGGGCCAGGGAGTGTGGGCCAGGGCCGTCTCCCCACCCAGCGTCATCCAGCAGGCCTCGGCCAGGTGTGGCGTGAAGGGTGCCAGCATCCGTACCAGGGCGCGCAGGCCCTCGCCCAGAACGGCGCGGAGCTCGGCATCATCGCCATCCACCCGCGCCAGGTGGTTGGTCAGTTCCATGCACGCGGCGATGGCGACGTTGAAATGCTGACGTTCCTCCAGGTTGAAGGTCACCCGCTCTATGCATTGATGAATGGCACGACGCAGATCTCGGGCGGCCGGTGAGAGTTCCGTAGGCAAAGGGCTGGGCCGCTCACCGTAGTCCTGTACCAGGCGCCAGACCCTTTGCAGGAAGCGATAGGCCCCCTCCACGGCGCTGTCGGACCACTCCAGCGACTGCTCCGGGGGGGCGGCGAAGAGGATGAAGAGCCGCGCGGTATCGGCCCCATAACGATCCAGCAGCTCCTGGGGGTCGACGGTATTGCCCTTGGATTTGCTCATCTTGGCACCGTCCTTGAGGACCATGCCCTGAGTGAGAAGGCGGCGGAAGGGCTCATCGAAACGACCGTCCGCGGGCAGGAGCCCGAAGTCGCGCAGGAGCCGATTGAAAAAGCGGGCGTAGAGGAGGTGCAGCACCGCGTGTTCGACCCCACCCACGTACTGATCCACAGGCATCCAGGCCTGGGCACGCCCGTCCAGCATGGTTTGGGCATCGGGACATGTGAAACGGGCAAAGTACCAGGAACTCTCCACAAAGGTATCCATGGTGTCCGTCTCGCGCTGTGCCGGTCCGCCGCACTGGGGGCAAGCTACATCGCGGAAGGCCGGATCTTCCAGCAGTGGTGAGCGGGGGTCCTGCAGCTGATAGTGGGTGGGCAGGATCACCGGTAGATCTGCCTCCGGCACCGGTACGACGCCGCAGTGGGGGCAGTGGATCATGGGTATGGGCGTGCCCCAATAGCGTTGGCGCGAGATACCCCAGTCGCGCAGACGCCAGTTTACGGTCTTGCGGCCGAGTCCCTGGGCGGCCAAGGTCTCGGTGATGCGGGTCTTGGCTTCCTCCGAGTCGAGGCCATCGAAGGGTCCGGAGTGGAAGAGGCGTCCAGGACCCGTATACGCGGCCTCTGGCTGCTCATCGGTCGCCGCCCCGGGCTGTTGGATCACCGGGCGAATGGGCAGACCGTACTTCCGGGCAAATTCAAAGTCGCGCTGATCGTGCGCCGGTACGGCCATCACCGCACCCTCGCCGTAGCCCATGAGCACGAAATTGGCCGTCCACACCGGCAGGCTTTCGCCGGTCAGAGGGTGCCGCACCGTGATGCCCAGGGGATGGCCCTCTTTCTCCTGAGTCTCCACCGTGGCCTCGGATACGGCGACGTGCTTGCAGCGCTCGACGAAGGCCGCGAGGGTCGGATCCGCACTGGCCCTGGCCAGCACCAGAGGGTGCTCCGGCGCCAGGGCCACGTAGGTGGCCCCCATCAGGGTATCGGGACGGGTACTGAAGACCTTGATGACCGCGTCCTCGCCCACCAGGGGGAAGTGGATCTCGGCTCCCTCGGAGCGACCGATCCAGTTGCGCTGCATGGTCAGCACCTGCTCCGGCCAGTGTCCTTGCAGCTGCTCGAGGCCCTGTAGCAGTTCCTCGGCGTAGGCGGTGATGCGCAGGAACCACTGACGAATCTCCCGGCGCTCCACCAGCGCTCCCGAACGCCAGCCGCGGCCATCCACCACTTGTTCGTTGGCCAGTACGGTCTGATCCACGGGATCCCAGTTGACCGTGCTTTCCTTTTGATAGACCAGTCCCTTTTCCCAGAGCTTCAGGAACAGCCACTGCTCCCAGCGATAATATTCCGGGGTGCAGGTGGCAAACTCCCGGGACCAGTCGTAGGACAGACCCAGGCGCTTGAGCTGACCGCGCATGTGGGCGATGTTCTCGAAGGTCCACTGCGCCGGTGCCACGCCATGTTTCAGCGCCGCATTTTCGGCGGGCAACCCGAAGGCGTCCCAGCCCATGGGGTGCAGCACGCTCTTGCCGCGCATGCGCTGGTAGCGGGCAATGGCGTCGACGATGCTGTAGTTGCGCACGTGCCCCATGTGCAGCTGACCCGAGGGATAGGGGAACATGGCGAGGACGTAGAATTTTTCACCGTCGGGCTCGGCGGGGGCGCGGTGGTCTTCGCGCGCTTCCCAGAACTTCTGGATTTCTGCCTCGAGGGTCTGGGGCTGGTAGGATCGTTCGTTCAGGATGTCACTCATGGTGTACTGGACTTCCGTCGGGGACAGGGTGGACTGCCTGCAGTGCAGGTGAGCGTTGTGAAGAAAAGCGGACGCCGGGCGACAGCACGACTCAATGCCGCAGGCGCCGGGGAGCGGCAGCGGCCTTGGTGGGGGCCGGCTTGCTGGCCGGTACGCGCACCGGCTCGGGCGGGCGCGGACGATACAGAATCAGAATCCGGCCGATTCGGGCGACAGCCTCGGCACCGCTGCCGGCCAGGATTTCGGCGACCATGGCATCCCGGGCCTCGTGTTCCAGAGCGGGCAGGCGCAGCTTGATGAGTTCATGGTGGAGCAGGACCCTGTCCAGCTCTTCCATGAGGGCGGGACCGAGGCCCGCGCTACCCACCATGAGGACCGGCTGCAGCGGGTGGGCGCGCGCCTTCAGGGCCTGTCTTTCTTTGCTGCTCAACATGCTATGCTTTCCCGATGACTAAGAGTGAAGAGTGTACGGCCCAGCCTGCGGGTGGTCAAAGCCGCGGGCCCCGATGTCGTGTCCTGGGGAGTGCAGGTGGCGCGCAGCAAATCCAGTAAGCAGTGGTTACGCGAACATTTTCAGGATCCCTACGTACAGCGGGCGGCACGTGAGGGCTATCGCTCTCGGGCCAGCTACAAATTGCTGGAGATCCAGGACAAGGACGGGCTCCTGCGGCGAGGGCTGCGGGTCCTGGATCTGGGGGCGGCACCGGGCGGCTGGACCCAGGTAGCCGCCGCCATCGTCGGGCCCGAGGGACGACTCGTCGCCGTGGACCGCCTGGCCATGGATCCCGTGGCGGGAGCCCTGGTGATCCAGGGAGATATCTACGATGAGTCCGTCATCGCCCAATGCCGTGCCGCCTTTCCGGAGGGCGTCGACCTCATCTTGAGCGACATGGCGCCAAATCTCTCGGGTATCGCCAGCGCCGACCAGGCGCGTGCCATGGCCCTGTGCGAACTGGCGCTGGATCTGGCGCGAGAATGGCTCGTCCCGGGCGGCAAGCTGCTCATGAAGGTATTCATGGGGGCCGGAGCGCAGGAGCTGCGCCGAGAACTGCAAAGTTCCTTTCGCCGCATCGTCGTGCGCAAGCCCGAGGCCTCGCGCGCCCGCTCCGCAGAGCAGTACTGGCTGGCTCTGGATTATCGACCGCGCCCCTGAGACGCCGATGGGGGCTTCGACCCCAGGCGCGCTGACGTCTTGTCCCCCTATCCGTGGACAGCTGCGAATACTCCGCCCTATAATGCGCTTTGCGCGCGGTTAGCTCAGCTGGATAGAGCGTTGGCCTCCGAAGCCAAAGGTCACTGGTTCGAATCCAGTATCGCGCACCATATCTAGCAAGGCCTTGGATAATCATCCGGGGCCTTTCCTTTTTTTGGTCCCCAAGGAGCCACGGCCCGTTCTCTTTCCGGCAGAAGCCGAGGGGCCAGGCCGGGTGATTTATACTGAGGATGCCGGTGCTGAAGCAAGCGTTACCACGAGCACCCGTGGGAGTGGATGGCGCCTTGCGGTACAGCTTTGAAGTTCGAGCCCGGTGATGCAGGAACAGGGCCTTTCGGGCCCCAGGAGCAAGCGCGTGCCTATGCAGATGGATCACATCGTTCTCAATGTTGAAAACATGGAGGAGATGATCGCCTTCTACCGGGAGGTTCTCGAGCTTCAGCCGGAGCGACTGGATGCTTATCGTTCCGGCAAGGCGCCCTTTCCTTCGGTGCGCATCAACGAGCAGACCATCATCGACCTCTTTCCAAGAGACTTTTGGGCGAAGCCTGGGCAACACAGGGTGGATCCCGGCAACCTCAATCATTTTTGCCTTTCCACGACGAAGACGGCATGGGATCACCTAGTAGAACGACTCAGAACCCATGATGTGCCCGTAGAGTCCGGACCCGTGCGGCGCTATGGTGCCCGCGGCACGGGGATCTCGGTCTATTTGCGGGACCCGGATGGCAATCAGATCGAGCTGCGCTACTATGCCGAGGGTGATGCCGGTGATGACCCCTCCCTGGGCTCCTGAGCGGCTGCGGCACGCGGATGCAGGCTGTAGAGGTCAGGTCCCCATAGAGTCTTGGTCGGGGACCCCGGTGCCTTGTCCTCGGGACGGAGCCAAGTCCGCGGACAGACACGAGCCTACACGCATCGTCGCAGCAAGGGATGGATGTCAGGAGCGCCTTTCGTGAGGAAATCGCGGCCTTTCAAAGGCAATAAAAGTTTTCTGCCCAGCAAGATCTGTGCAGCCTGTGGGCGGCCCATGACCTGGCGCAAGGCCTGGGCGCGCTGCTGGGATGAGATCCAGTATTGCAGCGACGCCTGTCGGCGCAAGGGATGCCGTGGCGGCGTCCCTGCCGGTCGCCACGCCGACCCTTGAGTCTGTGCGACCGGTTTATTCCCTCGCCGAATCTTTGTCGATCGCGGCCGGGTGAGAGGACGACTCGCCACCTCCCTCGCGCTCACGGATCTCTTCCAGCCAACGCTCCCTCAGGTTTCGCGGCTGCGACTCCAGATCCAGGGTCTCGGCGTCCAGGTCGGCTCGCAGTTCATCGAAGGTGCGCTGGCTGATGAGGCCCGCCTGCTGGGCGTCCAGAAGCCGCTTTTTTTGGCGCGCCAGAAGGCGCTGGTACAGTCGCGTGAAATCCCCCTGAAGGCGTTTGGCGGGATCAAAGTCGAGGCTGCCCAGGCTCGCCCGGGATTCCTCCCGAATCATGGTAAAGTGCTTGCGGATGAGCTCGATGGCCTCCTCGGAATAGAACTCCTCGCGGCTCAGGCGTTCCAGATCGTCCAGGGTACTCTGAGCCAGGCGCAGACGCATGCGGCGGGCCTCCAGGATGCTCCAGCGATCACTGGGATCGATGATGCCGAGGCTCCTGGCGATGGGAGTCATGGTCAGACCCTGGATGAGGATAGTCAGCAGGACGACCCCGAACACCAGGTTGACCAGGATCTCGCGATAGGGAAAATGCGGCGGCAAACTGAGCACCAGCACCATGGACAGAGCCCCGCGTACGCCGCCCCAGAGCAGGATGAAGTGCCAGATCCAGGGAATGTGCGAGCGGGTCTTGCTGAGCAGGGCGCCGACGCCGTAGACCACGCTGGCACGGGCGACGGTGATGGCAACGTAGGCGGCCAGAATCAGGGGCCAGACCCGGAACAGCTCCGGCAGGTGGATGGTAAAGCCCACCAGGAGGAATACCAGGGAGTTCAGGACGAAGCCCAGATACTCCCAGAAGGTATTCACTGCCAGGCTGACACTGGGCGCCATACCTTGGCGGATACCCGTCGCGCCACAGACAAGACCCGCCACCACGGTACTGATGACGCCGGAGTAGCCCAGCTGATCGGCGGCAAGAAAGCTCCCATAGGCGGCCAGGATGGTGAGGGTGATCTCCACCATGGCGTCGTCCACCCGCTTGATCCACTCCGCCGCCAGCCAGCCGATGAAGCCCCCCACCAGAATGCCGCCGCCGACGATCTCAAAAAAGCTCGTGGCCAAGGTCGTCCAGTGAGCCGAAGCGCCCGTGGCGATACCGAGAAAGAGCGTGAAGAAGACGATGGCAGTACCATCGTTGAGCAAGCTCTCGCTTTCCACAAGCAGGGTGAGGCGAGCGGGGGCCTGCAACTGACGGAAGATGGCGACGACCGAGATGGGATCGGTGGCGGCCACCATGGCGCCAAATACCAGAGCGATGCCGAAGGGCATGACCACGCCCTCCAGATCGCCGAGAAAATGACTGCTCCAGACGAAGACCGCGGCGGTCAGAACGATGGACAGCAGAACCCCCGGCACTGCAAGACCAAAGATGGCGAGGCGGTCACGCCAGAGGGCGGGCGCTGGCAGATGATAGGCGGACTCGAAGATCAGGCCCGGCAGAACCACGTTGAAAAGCAGGTCCTGACTGAGGACGGGCGCCTGAAAAAGCTTCAATGAGCCGAGGAGCAGGCCGCCCAGGACCAGCGCCACCACATAGGGAATGCGCACCCGATTGGCGACCACCGCCAGGAGCGATGCGCAGACGAAAAGGATCAGAAGGGTTTCGGGATTCATCCTGAGGCCTCAACCGACGGGGTCGATGGGCCTTCAGGATACTGGAAAATGGGCCGGGGTGCCCGCCGGGCGTACTGGCGAGGCGTCCAACGGCAAAACGCCTGGACGTCCGGTTCCGTGGACGTCCAGGCGCTTCTATCGAAAATAGGCCGTAGGAGTGCGCGCTCCGCTCAGCCGCCGTTGAGGGTTCTTTCGATGCTGGGCAGGGCGGCGCCGACGCCGGCGCCCACCGCACCACCCACTGCGGCGCCAAGGGCCGGATTGCCACCAGCCACAGCGCCCAGTACCGCACCACCCGTGGCACCGATGGCGCCGCCACTGAGGGCGCGCTGGCCCGTTGGGCTCATGTTCGCGCAGCCGGCAAGGCCGATCACTGCCAGGGCCAGGACACCGGCCCGCGCTACCGTTCCAAGGTTTTGAGTCGTCATAAGGTTCCTCTCTTTATCCGTGTAGAGTTATGGACCCAGGGTCCTGGGAAAGATTCCATTGCGACCATCTGAGTTACTCTCAATCGTCGTCCCAGTGTTCCCAGTGTCTATCGTGATGGCCACGTGCCCAGGGTGGCGGACCGTGCCTTTTCCAGCGTCGTCCTTCCGGCACGACATAGTACCCGGGCGCCGGCGGGGCCACGTAGTACACGGGCTGTGGCGGAGGCGCGACAACCACCGGCGGGGCGTAGTAATACCGTGGAGCCTGACCCAGGTACAGGCTTGCCCCGGGGATCGCGACACCCAAAGAAAAATCGTCCGCTTGCACAGTCTGACTGCACGCGCCTGCGAGCAGAGCGCCCCCCAGCATCAGGCCGAAGGCGGCCGTCCGATATCGTCTGTGTGCTTTCATAGGTCATGCTCCGACAGAGTTCTCGAAAGCTTTTGGAAGCACATATCGTGCCATATTCTCTGAGTCTGGTTTTGCTGGGTTTGCGGCAGCCGTTCGGGCAGCTGTTGTAGCAAAACGTCGACAATTCTTGAAAGGACCGTCTAACAAGCTGACTCTGTTGAAGAATCCTGTCGCACCAGCTCTTTTCTTGGGGCGCGGACCGGCGGCACCGCGCCTGACTGGCATCAAGTCTATCGCCCGCTTTATTCGGCAAGGCCCATGGCTTCAGGGTAAGAGGGCAATCTGCTCCAGACCCAGGGTCTCTGGAAAGCCGAAGAGTAGATTCAGATTCTGCAAGGCCTGGCCGGCAGCGCCTTTGACCAGATTGTCGATCACCGAGAGCACGACGACCTGTCCCGGCCGCGGCTGATGCACGGCGATCCGACAGACATTGGCACCGCGTACGGACCGGGTGGCCGGATGGCTGCCCCATGGCAGTACGTCCACAAAAGGCTCATGGGCATAGCGCTGCGCGTAGATCTCCTGCAGCTGCGCGTCGCTCAGCGAGCGATTGAGGCGCCCGTAGAGGGTAGCGTGGATGCCGCGGATCATGGGCATGAGGTGTGGGCTGAACTGCAGCTCCAGATCCCGTCCGCAGCTGCGGCCGAGCACCGCCTCGATCTCGGGGCGATGGCGGTGGCCGCTGACGCCATAGGCCTGGACGTTGTCCGAGGTCTCCGCGAGGATGAGGCCCAGGCGCGCCGTCCGCCCCGCGCCACTTACCCCGGATTTACAGTCGGCGATGAGGCTGTCCAGGTGCAAGAGGCCCGCCTGTAAGAGCGGCTGCAGGCCAAGGATCACCGCCGTGGGATAACAGCCGGGATTGGCCACCAGGCGACTGCCGCGGATTTCCTCCCGAAAGAGTTCCGGTAGGCCGTAGCTGGCCTCGGCCAGCAAATCCGTGGCACTGTGGGCGAGACCGTACCAGTGTTCATAGCTGGCTGGATCTTTCAGACGAAAGTCGGCGCCAAGGTCGATGACCCGAACCCCCGCGGCGACCAGACCTGGTGCCATATCCATGGCAACGCCGTGCGGTGTGGCAAAAAAAACGAGGTCGAGCTCTCGCAGGCGCGCCAGATCCGGTGCCTCGTAGCGCAAGGTCGTGTGGCCGCGCAGATTAGGGAAAAAATCCACCAGCGATTGTCCCGCCTCCGTGCGGGAGGTAACGACCTCCAGCTGTAGCTCGGGGTGCCCCGCCAGCAAGCGCACCAGTTCAACGCCGGTATACCCGGTACCACCGACAATCCCCACACGAATCATGGCCGCCACCTAGAGTCTGATAAAGGGTCATGGGCTGCAACGAAAAAGCCGCCCTGAGGCGGCTTTCGGCTGGAAGTGCAGCAGAAATCAGCGCTTGGAGAACTGATGACTGCGCCGCGCCTTGTGCTTGCCCACTTTCTTGCGTTCTACCTCGCGAGCATCCCGGGTGACGAATCCGGCACTGCGCAGCGGGCGCCGCAAGGTTTCGTCGTAGCGCATGAGGGCGCGGGTGATGCCATGACGAATGGCGCCGGCCTGGCCACTGGCGCCGCCGCCGCTGACATTGACGAGGATATCGAACTGGCTGCCATGACCCGTCAGTTCCAGCGGCTGGAGGACCACCATGCGTGAGGTCTCACGGCCAAAGTACTCTTCCAGGCTACGCTTGTTGATGATGATCTTACCCGAACCGCGCCGCAGATAGACGCGTGCCGTAGCGCTCTTTCGACGTCCGGTACCGTAATACTGTTCCATGGATTCTTTCGCCTTAAATATCGAGAGGGCGGGGCTGTTGTGCCGAGTGCGGATGCTCGGCGCCGGCATAGACCCGAAGCTTGCGATACATGGCCCGCCCCAGAGGATTCTTGGGCAGCATGCCCTTGACCGCGATCTCGATGACCCGTTCCGGGTGCGTCTCCATCATCTTCTCGAAGGATGCGCTCTTGAGGTTGCCGACGTAGCCGGTGTGGCGATAGTACATCTTGTCCTTCGCCTTATTGCCGGTGACGGCGACCTTGGCCGCGTTGACGACGACGATGTAGTCCCCGATGTCCGCGTGCGGCGTGAATTCGGGCTTGTGCTTGCCGCGCAGACGACGGGCAAGCTCCGCCGACAGGCGCCCCAGCACCTTGTCGGTTGCGTCAACAACGAACCAGTCCCCCTGCACCTCGTGGGACTTGGCGGAATAGGTTTTCATCGGGAAACTCCGGTTAGGGGTTCTTTGCCAAGGGTGCAAAGACTACCGAGCGCTGGGCCTGCTGTCAAGGCAATCGCTGACAGCGCTCCCGTCGTCGCGGGCATGCTGCGTTGGGGTATCGCCGTAGTCTGCTTGCGCCGCCTGCTCTCCACGGGCGGCGCGCAGATTGGCGCGCCAGAGCGTCCAGAATCGCCGATAGCGTACTCTCTCCTCATCCAGCGCCAGGAGACGGCTGGTGATCTCTGCTGGTGAGGCCTCGGGCAAGGACTGGATGATGCTCTGCCATTGCCGCTCCAGCACCCACTGGCGCTCGGAGACGGCGGCGAGGACCTCGGTGAGGTCCGGCGGATTCTGATTGTGGGAGCTGCGGCAGCGGCTCAGTCGGCTGAGTAGGTGTATGGCACTCACGGTGAATCCTTTTTTGCGAAGGTTTTGCGGCAATATCCCTGTGGGTGAGTAGACCAAAGACGAGGCATAAAGTTGCGTCCACAGCCATGAAAAAGGGGCCCATCGGGCCCCGTTCCTTTCCTTGCCAGGCTGGCTCAGTGTCCGCCGTAGACGCTCTTTTTGGTGAAGCGGCCGCGGAAGACCCAGATCTGGTACCAGTTGTACATGATCATCACCGGTACGAATCCGGTCATGAACAGGGTGAAGACCGCCAGGGAGTTGGCCGGATTGGCCGCCGCCTCGATGGTCCAGGTTCCGGGCACGATGTAGGGATACATGGTTGCCCACATGGCGACCCAGAGGGAGACCACCACTGCCTCACCCCAGAGCAGGGCGGTGAAGTTGCGGCCGCTGCTGTGACTGGTCATGGACTGGTAGGCGAAGAAGAGGGTCAGCAAGAGCCAGCCAGCCCAGATGTACCAGTAGGGACCGGTCCATTTGGCCGCGGCCCAAGGGAAGATGGCGTAGGACCAGACGATGGTGACGACGATGGCCGCCAAGGCCAGCAGCGAGAAGATGTTGGTCCAGGTCTTGGCCCGCTCGTGGATGACGTCCCCGGGGACGAAACGGGCACAGAGATAGAGACCGCCCGCGAGACCGGCGGCAATGACCGCGCCCACACCCGTCCACAGGGAGAAGGGACTGAGCCAGTGCATGGCCGAGCCGGAGAAGTGCAGGACTGGGCTGGTGTAGCCGCCGCTCTCGACCCCGGCAATGGCCAAGCCGGAACTCATGGGGAAGCCCTGCAGTGTGGCGCCCAGAGCGACGCCGGCGAAGAAGGTGGCAATGAGGCTGCCCAGCGCGAAGAACCAGCCCCAGATCTTGCGGCTGCTGCGGGCGTGAATGTGAAACTCGAAGGCTACCGCGCGCATGATGATGGCCCAGAGCGCCAGCATCAGCGGAATCATGAGATAGTTGAAGGCCGAACCATAAACGACGGGGAAAGCTCCGAAGAGTACGCCGCCGGCGACGACCAGCCAGGTCTCGTTGCCGTCCCAGAAGCCGGCCATGGACGCCATGATGGCGCCGCGTTCGTCCTCGTCCTTGGAGAAGAGGGCAAAGATGCCTGCCCCCAGATCCGCCCCATCCAGAGCGATGTAAAACAGAAACATCAGCGCCAGCAGCAGCCACCACCAGGTGGACAGTGCGGAGCTGATGCGCAGTATATCGTGAGTCAATTCCATGATGGCAATCCTCTTTATTGGCTACAGGGTCGGCACCGTGCCGACCCTGCAGTACGGTCTCCGTTACGGCCTCAGCGATTGCGTTCCATGACCGGCTTGGCGAAGCTCGGCCGGGCATGGCCACCGCCGGCTTGGCTCTCGTCCTCTTCCGAGTGGTGGAAGAGCGTCTCGGAAGGCGCGATGTCATCCACACCCTTGGCGATGACCCGGGTGAAGAAGTACCAGGCGCCCGCCCAGACCACGAGTTCGAAGACGATGTAGCCAGCAAACCAGACGATCTCCTGAGCGACACTCATGTGGCTGACCCCCTCATAGGTGCGCATCATGCCGTAGACCAGCCAGGGCTGCCGGCCGATCTCCCGCACCCACCAGCCGGTCCAGATGGCCAGGAAGGGCAGAAGGCTGGAGAGTACCAGGGCACGCAGGAACCAGGGACGCTTCTGCAGTTCACGCGCAGAGAGCTTGCCCCGCAGGCGCAGCCAATTGCCCCACAGCGCTACGAAGAACAGGAAGAAGCCGATGGCGACCATGGCCCGGAAGGCATAGAACGGTACCCAAACATCGGGGCGATCGTTGGCCGGGAACTGATCCAG
>NZ_JAGDWX010000034.1 GCF_023256195.1 Acidithiobacillus sp. | reverse complement strand
AAGGAGTGACGGATATGAGTGAGAACACGACGCAGCAAGGGGTGGCTGGGCACGGTGCTTTTTTCCAGGACACCAACCTGAAGGCTGAGGAGGCTGAGGCAGCCACGGCCTGGGTGCGCAGTCACGTGGACCGGCGCACGGTGGATCTGGGCGAGCGCATGGACGACATCCGTGAGCACATGTGGGAGCTGGAGAAGGAGGGTGAGATCATCGTCCACCGCATCACCGACGACCACAAGCCCATCGAGGTGGAGACCTTGTTCGGCTGGAAGAAGCGCATCCCCACCAACCAGCTCTGGCACCACAAGAGCTGTGGTCAGTGCGGTAACATCCCGGGCTATCCCACGAGCCTCATGTGGTTCATGAACAAGTTCGGCATCGACTATCTGGACGAGACCGACCAGACCTCTTGCACCGCCTGGAACTACCACGGTTCCGGTATCGGCAATGTCGAGTCCTTGGCGGCGGTGTTCCTGCGCAATTTCCATCAGGCCTATGTCTCCGGCAAGCAGCACGGTTTCGAGAACGGCCATTTCTATCCGCTGGTGCATTGCGGCACGTCCTTTGGCAACTACAAGGAGATCCGCAAGTATCTGGTGGAGTCCGCCGAGCTGCGGGAGAAGGTCAAGAAGATCCTGGGCAAGCTCGGGCGGCTGGTGGACGGCAAGATCGTCATTCCCGAGGAGGTGGTGCACTACAGCGAGTGGCTGCACGTGATGCGCAACCGCATTGCCAGTGAGCTGCAGACCATCGACATGAGCAACATCCGGGTGACGGTGCACGCGGCCTGCCACTACTACAAGATGGTGCACGAGGACGCCGTGTACGACAACACGGTGCTCGGCGGTAACCGCACTGCGGTGGGGACCTCGGTCGCCCAGGCCCTGGGGGCGCAGGTCATCGACTACTCCACCTGGTACGACTGCTGTGGTTTTGGTTTCCGCCACATCATCTCGGAGCGCGAATTCACCCGCAGTTTCACCATGAACCGCAAGATCAAGGTGGCGCGGGAGGAGGCCAAGGCGGACGTGATGATCGGCATCGACACCGGCTGCATCACCACCATGGACAAGAACCAGTGGATCGGCAAGGCGCACGACATGAACTACTCCGTGCCCATCATTGCCGACGTGCAGCTGGCGGCCCTGGCCTGCGGCGCCGATCCCTTCAAGATCGTGCAGCTGCAGTGGCACGCCTCCCCCTGTGAGGATCTGGTGGAGAAGATGGGCATCAGCTGGGACAAGGCCAAGGCCGACTTCCAGGAGTATCTGAAGCAGGTGGAAGCGGGCAACGTGGAGTACCTCTACAACCCCGAACTGGCCACCAATCAGCAGATCAATATGAAAACGGGCGCTTAAGCTCCGCTTTCGGCGATCGGCGAAAAGCCCCGCTTTGTCGGGGCTTTTTTCTTGGGCGCAAACCGCCTTATTGCACCATGGAAAGCTTCAATGACCGAAAGGCTCCCCGAGACCGGGCTTTTTCAGGTATGCTCCTCCCGATATCGTTCATGTCCATTCCGTGACCAGAAGGAGAAGTACCGTGGATCATCAGGAACTCAACAAGCGCTGTGTGGAGCTCTTCCAGAATCCCAACGTTCGCCTGCGTATGTGGGATGCCCGCATGTTCTGGCGGATCGGGGACCGCATGAACCCCACGCCCGAGGATCTGACTCAGCCCAAGGTCGACCCCTGTGAGCTGGAGGTCATGCTGGCCACCGCCGCGCTGACCGAGTCACAGTGTGCCGCCGAACTGGACAAGAAAGAGCCAGGCCGCGCCGCCTTCATCCAGCGCCAGGTACGCGAAGGTATGCGGCCCCTGCTGCGCCCCGCTCACTGAGCCGCGGGAGCGGCGCCTGCAGCCGATCGCAGCGGCGCCGCCAGAAGCGGCTGAATGCGTCGTTCCCAAGACGCCAGCCTCGCCTCGCCCACCTGCCGGTAGACGATTTTTCCCTCCCGATTCACCAGAAAAGTGGTGGGAGTCAGCTGTACTTCACCGAAGGCCCGAGCGGCCTCTCCCCGAGCATCGAAGAGGAGCGGATAGGGGATATGGTAGTAAGAGGCCACCGCCTGCTCCCCCTCGACACTGTCGCTGGGCAGACCGATGCCGATGACTTGGAGACCACGCTCGCCATAGATCTGCTGCAAACGAATCAGTTCGGGTAATTCGGCGATACAGCCCGGACAGTCACTGGCCCAAAAATTCACCAGCAGCACACGGCCACGATAACGATCCAGATCCAGCTCCTGTCCGCTCAAATCGGACAAAGTCAGACTGGGCATGTTCATACGCAGCACCCCGCCGGAGTCCTGCGGCCACCAAAGCCAAGTCGCCAGCCCCAGCAGGGCCACCAGCACCAGCCCACTGAGGGCGACACCCGCGCGACCGCCGCGCAGCGATGGACTCTGGCTCATGCGACCAATGCATCGACAGCCTGCGCACAGAGGATGTCGTTTTCCGTGACACCACCCACCGAGTGCGTCTGAAAACGCACCAGCACATAGTCATAGCCCACCTGCAGATCGGGGTGATGATCCTCACGCGCGGCAATCCAGGCAATGGCGTTGGCGAAGGCCATGCTTTCATAGAAGTTGCGAAAATGGAAACGACGCTGGATGCCCGCCTCCGCGTGTTGCCACTGGGGCAGGGCCGCAAGGGCCTCGGTCAGGGCCTCGGACGACAGGGCGGCCACTCCCCCCTCGCAGGCCTTGCAACGTCCCGGACGCAGATCGCTCTCTTTTCGCTCCATCGCTCAGTCTCCCCCGTCTGTGCACCCGTGTTATCCTAAACCGTTTCCCATGGAAGACCAAAAGTTTTTGGAGGTGTCATGGCACGCAAAAGCCCTCAGGTTCTTGCCACTCCCGATGGCAGCGACCACGTTCTGCTGCACTCGTGCTGCGCGCCCTGCGCCGGACCCATCATGGACGACATCCTGGCCGCCGGCATCCGTTTCACGGTGCTTTTCTACAATCCGAATATCCATCCCGAGGCCGAGTACCTGCTGCGCAAGGAAGAAAATATCCGCTACGCGCAGAAGCTCGGGGTCGACTTCATCGACCTCGACTACGACAAGGACCACTGGTTTGCGCGGGTCCGCGGCCTGGAGTGGGAACCGGAGCGCGGCGCCCGCTGCACCGCCTGTTTCGACATGCGTTTCGAGCGCTCGGCCCTGTACGCGGTGGAGCATGGCTTTACGGTCTTTACCAGCACTCTGGGCATCTCCCGATGGAAGGACATGCAACAGATCAACGCCTGCGGTCAGCGTGCCGCGCAGCGTTATCCCAACCTACACTACTGGGACTACAACTGGCGCAAGCAGGGCGGCAGCCAGCGGATGATCGAGATTGCCAAGAAGGAACAGTTCTATCAGCAGGAGTACTGCGGCTGTGTCTACTCCCTACGGGACAGCAACCGCCATCGCCTGGCGCAGGGCCGCGGCAAGATCGTGCGCGGGGTGAAATTCTACGGCCGCGAGTCCTGAGCCGCACGGGATCCCGTGGAATCCGTGCCCAGAGGCATCCACAGGCGATACCGGTCGCCAGGCCCCAGCAGCTCCAGCGTGGGATAGTGGATGGCGATGCCGCTGGCCTTGCCCCAGCGCTCCAGAGCACCGTAGGCTTTCCAGCTGGCCACTGCCGGATTGGCGCGCACGCTCACGGCGACGACCCGTTGCGCCGGCCAGCTGCCGCGCTGCCAGCCTGGGGGTGTCGTCTGCGTCGCCGTCGTCAGAACGCCCAGTTGGGCCACCACCTGCGTGCTGCCGTCGGCGCCGCGCCGTTCGGCGTCGATGCGGGTGAGCACCGTCGCCCCGCGCATGTCCGGTGGCAGGCTTTTGATGTCCTCCTGCCGCGCCTTTTCCATGGCGTGGAAGCTGCCCGTATAAGGTCGATAGATATAGCTCAAGGCAGGACTGGTCTCAGTCCGCACCGATGCCGAGTGGAAAACCCCCAGCCACCAGAGACTGAAGATCAGCAGAGCCACGAAAGCGAGTAAAGGACCACCCCAGCCCCGCCGCCAGTCCCGCTTGGGACGCACTCGCGGCGCATCAGTCATGGCGAAAATGCTCCAGTCGCTGCCAGTCGAATTGCGGGCCTGGATCCCACTTACGGCCCGGGGCGATCTCCGAATGCCCAGCGATGGCGTCTTCCGCAAGCGCCGGATAATACTGGCGCAAGGCGGCCAGCAGGATATTGAGACGGTCGTACTGGCGGTCCGCAAAAGACTCCATGGCATTTCCCTCCAGCTCTATGCCGATGCTGAAATCGTTGCAGGCAGGGCGACCGCGCCACGCCGAAACCCCGGCATGCCAAGCCCGCCCCTGCACGGGAACATGCTGCCAGATTTTGCCATCCCGCTCTATGAAAAAATGGGCGGACACGCGCAGCTCGCGCAATTGCGCATAGTAGGGGTGAGCATCCCAGTCCAAAAGCCCCTGGAAGAAGCGCTGCACCTCGCCGGTACCGAAGCGATCCGGCGGCAGGCTGATGGCGTGCAGGACGACGAGTTCCACCTGCGCCCCCACCGGACGGTCATCCCAGTGCGGCGACGGCGCCCGCGCCGCCAGATCCCACCAACCCTCCGCCCAGCCCAACCCGCTCAAGGCAGCTCCTCTGCGGGCCATTGTTCCCGGGCGCGCAGCCAAGCGTCGAGGGCGGGGAGCCGGGCCTCTACCTCGACGGGACGCTGGTAGCGGCCATCGCGAAAAAGAAACAGAGCGGGCAGATGATAGACCTCGAACTCGCGAGTGAGACCCATGTCGATACCGGCATCCACCTCCCAGACGACCAGATCGGACCGCTGCTGTTCGTATTGTGACAAGAGTCGCCGCCAGTGTTTGCAGGAGGCGCAGCCGGCGGAACTGAAGAAGAGGATCAACCAGCCGCGGCTTTCGGCCATCCTTTGCCAGAAACCCAGCTCGGATACTTTTTGCACCATGTGGCTCCTCGGATATCAACAGACTTGATAATAATTTAGATAATGTCTAATATGTCTCTCGAACCGATTGGGTTCGCGCTCTCGTCAGGAGTCTCTCATGGATAACCCTATGGAAGTAAGCCCCATCCGCGCCCCTCGCATCGACGAGCCGGCACCGGAGTTCACAGCCCGTACCACCCACGGCCAGCGCCAGCTCAAGGATTACCGCGGCAAGTGGCTGGTCCTCTTCTCCCACCCGGCGGACTTCACGCCGGTGTGCAGCACGGAATTCATGGCCTTCGCCAAGCGCTACCCGGACTTTCAGGCGGTCCAATGCGAGCTGCTCGGGCTCTCCATAGACAGTGTTCACTCCCATATCGCCTGGATGCGCAATATCCAGGAGAAGTTCGGCATCGAGATCCCCTTCCCCATCATCGACGATATCTCCATGACCGTAGCGCACGCCTACGGCATGATCCATCCGGGGGCCAGCGACACCTCGGCGGTGCGAGCAACCTTCGTCATCGATGACAAGGGCATCCTCCGCGCCATGATCTACTACCCCATGAAGAATGGTCGCTCCATCGATGAGATCCTGCGGCTCGTGAAGGCCCTGCAGACCAGCGATGCCCACGGCGTCGCGACCCCCGAGGGCTGGCAGCCGGGCGACAAGGTCATCGTACCGCCCCCGGCTACCGTCGATGCCGCCAACGCCCGTCTGCAAGAGGGCTATGAGTGCACCGACTGGTACTTCTGCAAGAAGGATCTGTAACGCACCGAAACTGCCGGAACCGGACCGCGGGGCCCGATGTGGGCCCCGCGGTTTTTATTTTTTCGCCGTCCGTCGACGGGATAGTCCCTCGGGATACCGGCCCAGACCCACTTCAGAGCTGGGGATGCTGGCGCTCTGTCGGCGCCTGCAGGCGATTCAAGGCGGAAACGTAGGCCTTGGCACTGGCCACGACGATATCCGTATCCGCTCCCTGTCCATTCACCGCGCGCCCGTCCTTGGCTTGCAGACGTACCGTCACCTCGCCCTGGGCATCCGTGCCGGTGGTTATGGCGTTGACCGAAAAGAGCAAGAGTCTGGCCTCGCTGCGGACGATCTTCTCGATGGCCTGGAAGGTCGCATCCACCGGTCCTCCACCCACGACGCTCTCGGTCTTGGCCACCCCGTCCACCCAAAGCTCCACCGTCGCCTCCGGGTGGGCCCCCATCTCCGAGCATACCCGCAGATAGCCCAGGCGATAGCGATCCACCGCCTCTTCCTGGAGCTCATCGCTCACCAGGGACTGCAGGTCTTCATCGAAGATCTCCGCCTTACGGTCCGCAAGATCCTTGAAACGCGCAAAGACCTGATTGAGGGCCTCTCCTTCCAGGTGGATGCCCAATGCCTCCAGGCGCGCGCGCACCGCCGCCCGTCCCGAGAGCTTGCCGAGGGTGATACGGTTGGTGGACCAGCCCACGTCCTCGGCACGCATGATCTCGTAGGTCTCGCGATGCTTGAGGACACCGTCCTGGTGAATCCCGGATTCGTGGGCGAAGGCATTGGCACCGACGATGGCCTTGTTGGGCTGTACCGGGAAACCGGTGATGGTCGACACCAGCTTACTCGTGGCCAGGATCTGGGTGGTATCGATGCGCGTGCTGCAAGGAAAGATGTCGGCGCGGGTGCGCACGGCCATGACGATCTCCTCCAGAGCAGCGTTACCCGCCCGCTCCCCCAGACCGTTGATAGTGCACTCCACCTGCCGGGCCCCATTCTGCACGGCGGCCAGCGAGTTGGCCACGGCCAGCCCAAGATCGTTGTGGCAATGCACCGAAAATACCGCCTGGTCGCTGTTGGGAATACGCTCGCGCAGGGTCGCGATGAGACGACCGAAACGATCCGGCAGGTTATAACCCACCGTGTCGGGAATATTGATGGTACGGGCGCCCGCGGCGATGGCCGCCTCGATGACCCGGCAGAGGAAATCCTCTTCCGAGCGTCCGGCATCCTCGGGCGAAAACTCCACGTCATCGCAGAGATTGCGTGCCAGCGTGACCGCCGCCACGGCCCTTTCCAGAACCTCTTCCGGCGTCATCCGCAGTTTGGCCTGCATGTGCACCGGACTCGTGGCGATGAAAGTGTGGATGCGACCCGCCACCGCCGGGCGCAGGGCTTCGCCGGCACGGCGGATATCCTCTTCCCGCGCCCGCGCCAGACCACAGACGCGACTATCCCGAACCGCCTCGGCAATGGCTTGGACCGCCGCAAAATCACCGGGACTGGCCGCCGGGAAGCCCGCCTCGATGACATCCACGCGCAAGCGCTCCAAGGCTTTGGCGATGCGCAGCTTCTCGTCGCGGGTCATGGAAGCCCCCGGCGACTGTTCGCCATCGCGCAAGGTGGTGTCGAAAATGATCAAATGCTCTTTTTGCTGCATGACTGTCCCTTCCCTCATGGGCAATGAAAACGCAATTCACAACTTGGAGAATACCGGACCCGAAGGTCAAAAAGAGAGTTTAGCCCCAGAGGGGCAGCAGCAGCCGTAGTCGCAGGGATGCGACGAAGGAACCGTGCGAGAATTCAGAAGGGGTATGCATGCTTAGCAGTCTAGCCCCTTGGGCGCAGCACCGCAAGTTCCTGGTAGCACTTCAGAATACCGCTCGCCAGCTCCTCCACCGAGGTCCCGGTGCTGTCAAAGACCGGCAAGTGGGCCTTGCGGAAGATCCGCTCGGCCGCCCGCACCTCCCGCCGACAGACCGACAGCGCCGCATACTGTGGCGACGCCCGTCGTTTCTCGCGAATGGTGTGCAAGGTTTCGGGCTCGATGGTCAGGGCCACCAGTTTATTCCTCCAGGGGGCCAGGGGCGCTGGTAACGCATCGTGCTCGAGATCCCCGTCGGTCAGAGGATAATTCCCCACTTTCAGGGAAAAGTTCATGGCGAGGAACAGCGCGGTGGGCGTCTTGCCGCTGCGCGATACCCCCACCAGGATGAGATCCGCCTCGGAGTAGTGCTCCGGGTGAATGCCATCGTCGTGCGCCAGGGCAAACTCCATGGCGTCCAGCCAGCGCTGATGAAACACCTCCCCCTGCGGCCGAAAGGCACGCCCCAGGGTGTGTACGGAGGGCCGCGCCAATTCTTTCTCCAGAGGGGTTATGAAAGCCTCGAAGAGATTGAGGACAAAGGCGCCCGTACCCACGATCCGACGTTGCGCCGCCGCGTCCACCAAGGTGCTGAAGACGATGGCGCGCTGGCCTGTGCGCCGCTGACATGCATCGATCTCCCGCGCCGCCGCCTCGGCCCGTTCCAGGCCATCGACAAAGGGGATGGTGCGGGTGCTGAAAGCGATGTCTCGAAATTGTGCCAGCAGGCTTTTACCGTAGGACGAGGCCGTAAGACCGGTACGGTCGGAAACAAAAAACACCTGCCGTTG
>NZ_JAGDWX010000023.1:257374-261352 GCF_023256195.1 Acidithiobacillus sp. | reverse complement strand
AGGGCGTGGACTACCAGGGTATCTAATCCTGTTTGCTCCCCACGCTTTCGCGCCTCAGCGTCAGTATTGGGCCAGGTGACCGCCTTCGCCACTGGTGTTCCTCCAGATCTCTACGCATTTCACCGCTACACCTGGAATTCCATCACCCTCTCCCATACTCCAGTCAGCCCGTTTCCACCGCCATTCCCAGGTTGAGCCCGGGGATTTCACGGCAGACGTAACCCACCGCCTACGCGCCCTTTACGCCCAGTAATTCCGATTAACGCTCGCACCCTCCGTATTACCGCGGCTGCTGGCACGGAGTTAGCCGGTGCTTCTTCTTGGGTTCACGTCAATAACAGACCGTATTAGGGCCCGCCTTTTCGTCCCCCACGAAAGGACTTTACAACCCGAAGGCCTTCTTCATCCACGCGGCATTGCTTCGTCAGGGTTGCCCCCATTGCGAAAAATTCCCCACTGCTGCCTCCCGTAGGAGTCTGGGCCGTGTCTCAGTCCCAGTGTGGCTGGTCGTCCTCTCAGACCAGCTACCGATCGTCGCCTTGGTAGGCCTTTACCCCACCAACTAGCTAATCGGACGTAGGCCCCTCCTTCAGCGCGAGGTCCGAAGATCCCCCGCTTTCCCCCTCAGGGCTTATGCGGTATTAGCCCAAGTTTCCCTGGGTTGTCCCCCACAAAAGGATAGGTTCCTACGCATTACTCACCCGTCCGCCACTCGCCATCAGGCCGAAGCCCATGCTGCCGTTCGACTTGCATGTGTTAGGCATGCCGCCAGCGTTCAATCTGAGCCAGGATCAAACTCTCGCGTTCAATCCTCTACTACTTCATCTCTTCCAGACAACCCGAAGGCTCAACACCTCCAGATCGCCCTCTGGGCCTAAACCCCACACATCTCCACTCGGTTGGGAAAGAACGATACTGCAAAAATTGGTAGCGGGGGTAGGATTTGAACCTACGACCTTCGGGTTATGAGCCCGACGAGCTGCCTGGCTGCTCCACCCCGCACCGGGTCTTACAATCTAGCTTCACTATGGTCGCTCGTCAAGCCTTCCAGAGCGACCCTGCGTCGCGGCGAACCTTTGCCGCGTCGAGGAAGCGCACTATACCGAGGTCGAAACCCCTTGGCAAGGGGGCACGGCAGACGGTGGTCGAGCGCTGCGCCGGGGAGCGGTTGCGGCAAGGACTCGTATCAACCCGCGCCTTGGCTACGCAGCACGGCGCCCGCGATGCTGAGTACGAAGAGGAGCAGCACAAATAGCCAGCCCCAGGGCCAGACGCTGGCCCGCAGGGCAGCGCGGATCCGCCCCTTTTTGAACACCAGGGCAAAGAGCCAGACCACCAACCAGGAAAAGACCAGACGTCCGAGAAGATTACCCCACAGATAAGCCGACATATGCCCCTCCTCGATGACTCGCCAGCCGCCATCGCAAGCCGATAAGCGACTGGAATATTTATAATAAAAATCCACGGTACTTGCCCATAACCCAAATATTTTTTATATTAAGCACGAAACGACAGCAGGGGAAGGGAGCGCCCAGATGAGCGTCGTCGCACCAGCGCAGGACCGCGGCTTGTCGGGTCGTCGGCAGTTTTTGCGCTGGCTCTCGGGGGCAGCGTTTTGCGCGGCGGCCACCTCTCCGGCGGTAGCGCTCGGCACCGGGGAAGCACCCAGTGAGATCTTCCGCAGGAGAGGCGCGGCACGGGCCGCCCTTCTGCGGCGCTACTGGCAAGAAAGTTCGGGCTTGGCCTCCGTCCGCACGGGCCCGCCGACGGGCTTGCGGATGATGCAGTTCATCGATCCGCTCTGTCCCTTGTTCTCCCGCCAGTGGTGGGCACTGTGGCCACACCGGGACCGACTATGCGTCCACTGGATTCCTGTAGCCTTCGTCCGTCCCGAGAGCCTTGGCGTAGCAGCGCACATTCTGGCCAGCCCGCATCCCGTGACGGCCTTGGAAAAAGCCGCCCTCGCCGTTGGGACGCAATCCTCACTCCTGGCCGCGGCCCCGCCGATCCCGGAGCGCGACCGCGTGCCGGTCCGCGGCAACACCCGCTTCTGGCGGGAACGCCTCGGCGTACTGCCGGTGCTGCTTTATCCCCACCGTCAGGGGCCGCACGCCTTCGTAGGCGTTGCGGAGCCCCAGATCCTGGCCACGATCCTGCGCCTGGCGAATGACCGCCGCCAGGGTCCAGCTACCGCCCCGGTTCTACCCGATTTCCAGCCTCGCCACGCCAGCCCCTAGGAGAGCCGGACCATGCTCTGTTTCCTCACCGCTCGCCGCCGCGTTCTGACGTTTTTCCTGATTTGGATTTTTGCCCTGCAGGCGAGCGTCGCCCGGGCTGAGTGGTACGTGTCCCAGGTCAACCGCGCACCGGCGCAACAGACCCTTTTCTGGGTGCCGTCTGACGACCTCTCTACCTTGCAGTTCAACCCCAAGGGCGGGGTCTGCGTTGCCCCCGCCAACCGGCAGGCGCTCGGCGCCGAGAATGACCTGGACTGCGTGCGCCAAACCTTGGAGGAAATTCAGCGAAACGGACAGCCTTCCCTGGCACAGATGGAGCGTCTGCTGTCGGCGACGAAAAAGTCGGGCTTTTGGGAGGGGTTCGGCGAAGGTCTCGGCGCCTCCGCCGGCGACCTCTTCCGGTCCATCCTCGAACTGCCCAAGCTCATCACAGAGATTCCTCGGCTTTTACAGGGGTTGAAAGACCATCCGGAGCAGATGCTCGCCATTCTGAAAAAAGCCCTGCTGAAGTCCGCCGAAACCGTCGTGGCCTACATTTGCGAGCCCAGCGACGCCAATGCTCGGGCGCTTGGAAAACTCGTGGGGAAGACAGACGGCGACCTCGCGTTAATGGTCTTCGGGTCTTTTGTCGGCATTGGCGGAAAAATAGGAAAAGGCGGTAAAACGCTCGAATCCTTGGAACGGGCCGCCAAGGCGCTCCCGAAGATCCCTGAGGGCGCACGGCACATCGTTGCCATCCGCGGGAGTACCCTGGCCGCTTTTCAAGAGGCGTTTAATCTACACAAAAAAGCCAATGTGGTGAGCTACATTTCCTATACGACCCGGGATGGTCAAAGCCACCTGCTGCGGGTGGTGCCGAAGAATCTAAAGGGGGAAAAGAATTCTCAGCTCGTCGTGGAACGTGCAGATGGTGGCCCGGTGCCCTTTTCGGTCGCTGAGGATGTGTTCAAGGAGATCGCAGGCGTCGAGGAGTTGCCGACGCCGATGGTGCAGGCTGACAAACCAGGTTACATCGTGGGGGACAAGCCGACAATATATGTAGCGGGTCCCCGTGGTCGAAAGGTATCTCTGCGAAACTTTGCCAGCACCACCGAAGCTTCCGGCCCGGTTTGGACAGTGGGTATCAAGGGGCTAGGGAAAAACGGATTAGAAGAAATCAAATTCAAAGGGTAACTATTATGGACTGGGAAAAGATTTTTTCTTTGGTAGAGGTTAAAGACTGGGACGCTTTTTGCGCGGATTTCTTTCCGTGCGGTCTTCAGCACCTCGAAAGCATTCTGAGCTCCGTTTATGAGCGGGACGAAACCCGAGAGGTTTTTCTGAACATTCTCTACCGTCTGCTGGAAGAGGGCCGCATGGTCCACCCTAAACCCGGCAGTACCATGAACGAAGTACGCGACTCCCCCGTCCGCCCCATGCCCATGTGGAACGCCCCACCCGCGGTCATGGTGGACTGCTATCGCCTGGGCTGGCCCCCGCTGGAACATCTCAAATACATCTATGAAATCTTCATTTATTGTTACGACATGGAGTTCGCCTGGGTCGCCTGGGATAGGCAACTCCTCACGGATCGCGGGCTGCAAGAGGACTACCGGCCCGGTGGCCTGTGGTACGACTGTTACGAATACGCCGAGGCGGGGGAGTGGGCACTCCTGCCGCGCAACGAGGACGCCGCGCCCGTGGTGAGCCTCGCCCTGCAAAGGCATCTCCGCCGCCTGGGCTTCGATTCCGTCGACGCCTT